>JAZKDK010000016.1:0-85406 GCA_040387615.1 Pseudomonadota bacterium
GAATACGAAGGCGGCGGCGAAGAAACGCGGTCGAACCGCTGGCTTGCCGAATTGCAGCAGGACATGTTCGTCGAAGTGAACACATCCGATGCCGCCGAGCGCGGCATCAAGGACGGCGGTTGGGTTTGGGTGTTTGGTCCGGAAAACGGATCGAAGGCGCGCATGAAGGCGCTCGTCACCGATCGCGTCGGCAGGGGCGTGGCATTCATGCCATTCCACTTCTCCGGCTGGTTCCAGGGTGTTGATCAGCGCTCCAAGTATCCGAAAGGAGCTGACCCGATCGTGCTCGGCGAAAGCGTGAACACGATCACATCCTACGGCTACGACCCGGTCACAGGTATGCACGAGGGCAAGGCGACCCTGTGCCAGATTCAATCGGCGTGAGAGGAGAATAAACGATGGCTCGCGTCAAATTCCTTTGTGATGCTGACCGTTGCATTGAGTGCAACGCCTGCGTGACGGCCTGCAAGAACGAACATGAGGTGCCTTGGGGCATCAATCGTCGCCGCGTCGTCACCATCAACGACGGCAAGCCCGGCGAACGCTCCGTGTCCATGGCCTGCATGCATTGCACCGACGCGCCGTGCGCGGCGGTTTGTCCGGTGTCGTGTTTCTACACCACGGCAGACGGTGTGGTGCTTCACTCGAAGGACCTTTGCATCGGGTGCGGATATTGTTTCTACGCGTGTCCCTTCGGCGCACCTCAGTATCCGAAGGTCGGAAACTTCGGTTCGCGCGGCAAGATGGACAAGTGCACCTACTGTGCGGGCGGTCCGGAGGCTGACAACTCGCCGGCCGAATACGCCAAATATGGTGCCAACCGACTTGCCCAAGGCAAGCTGCCGATCTGCGCCGAGATGTGCTCGACCAAGTCGCTGCTCGCCGGCGATGGCGCCATCATTGCGGAGATTTACAAGGAGCGCGTGATGAAGCGCGGCTACGGCTCGGGCATGTGGGGCTGGAAGACCGCCTACAGCGATTCACCGACAGGCTAGGCCGCGTTATCGAAGGCCCTCAGGGGCCTTCGGCGAAGTTGTTCTTGATTGGAAACTGGAAGGTCGTGCCGATGTCGATCTCGCTCTCAACCCTCAAGACCCTGTGTGCCGCCATCGCGCTGCTGTTTGTGCTCGCGCAGCCAACAGCGGCGCAACTGTCCTTCAAGCCGACCGCCGATGCAGTGCATGAAGACCAGTTGCTCAAGGCACTGAAGGAAGGCGACAAGATCACGGGCCGGATCACGATTCCTGATCCGATGGCGTCGAGCCTGATTCAGCCCGCCGGGAAGGACTGGCGCGATTTCCAGCGCAGCAAGCTTCCGATCATCGGCGGCGTTGCCATCATAGGTATGGTCGCTTTGCTTGCCATCTTCCTGATGATCCGCGGCCGCATTCGCGTTGAGCACGGCTTTTCAGGTATCAAGATTCTCCGCTTTGCGAGCTTCGAGCGCTTCACGCATTGGCTGACGGCAAGTTGCTTTATCATTCTGGCGCTGTCGGGCCTGAATATCAGCTTTGGCCGCATGCTGATCCTGCCGTTGTTCGGCCCCGAGGCGTTCTCCACGCTGACGGCGTGGGGCAAGATCGCGCACAACTATCTCGCATTCCCGTTCATGCTTGGTCTCGTGATCATGTTCCTGATCTGGATCAAGGATAACATCCCCGGGAAAGCCGATCTGCAATGGGTGAAGCAGGGCGGCGGGATTCTGAACAACGGTAAGCACCCGCCGGCCAAACGCTTCAACGCGGGTCAGAAGGGAATTTTCTGGATCGTTATCATTGGCGGCGTGCTGATGTCGTTGTCGGGCTGGTTCCTGCTGTTCCCCTACATTCCTGCCAATGTCACAGCGTTGCAGTTCTGGACCGTGATTCACGCCGTGATCGCCATGCTGTTCATCGCGGTCATGCTCGCCCACATCTATATCGGCTCGGTAGGCATGGAAGGCGCGTTCGACGCGATGGGCACCGGCGAAGTGGACCTCAACTGGGCCAAGGAGCATCACTCGCTCTGGGTTGAGGAGGAGCAAACCAAGGGCCGGGCACCTGACACAGGCAATCCCAGGGCCATGCCGGCCGAATAATTCCATCTATCGATAAAGAGCATACCTATATAAAGGACTGTCCGGCCCTGCCGGGCGGTCCTTTATGAGTTTGGAGTAGGGCATGAGGGTGATTGGTCTGTCGGGATGGAGCGGTGCGGGCAAGACAACCCTGCTGGCGCGCCTGATCCCGTATTTGATCGCCGATGGCTTGCGTGTCTCGACAATGAAGCATGCTCACAGCAATTTCGACGTCGATATTCCGGGCAAGGACTCGTGGTTGCACCGTCAGGCCGGCGCGACTGAAGTGCTTGTTTCCTCGGGACGCCGCTGGGCGTTAATGCATGAACTACGCGGTGCGCCTGAACCGCCTTTGGCCGAGTTGCTGGCGAAGATGTCGCGCGTGGACCTGCTGATCGTTGAGGGCTTCAAGGCCGACCGGCACCCCAAGATCGAGGTGCATCGCGCGGCGAACGGCAAGCCGCTGATGTTTCCGAACGACACCACCATCGTCGGCATCGCTGCCGACATCGCCGTGAACACGGAATTACCCGTCGCCCATCTCGATGACATTCCGGCTATCGCGCGCATCATGCGCGCGGCCGCAGTGCGGGTCGAGGATGTGCTTGCCCACGAGGCCGCCGGAGCCTGATCGCCGATGGCACAACTCTCGAATGATTGTTTCGCGTTTGGCGGACCGATGATGTCGGTCGATGAAGCCGTTGCGATGATCGCGACTCGCGTCACCGCAGTTACCGACACGGAATGGGTCGATCTCGTAGAGACCGACGGTCGCGTTCTTGCGTTTGACATCAGGGCGCCGCTGGCTTTGCCGCCGTTCACCAATTCGGCCGTTGATGGATACGCGGTGCGCAGCGGCGATCTGCCGATGAAGGAGGAGCAGGCGTTTCCGGTGTCCGGGCGCATTCAGGCGGGGACGTTAACCTCGAGCACTCTCGTACCCGGCGAAGCGGTTCGCATTTTTACCGGCGCACCGATGCCTGCGGGTGCCGACACGGTGTTCATGCAAGAAGATGTCCGAGTCGACGAGGCAGGCAAGGTCATTCTGCCGCCCGGTCTCAAAGCCGGCGCCAATGTGCGTCCGGCCGGCGAGGATATTCCGGAAGGTCATCCGGCGTTGCCCGCAGGGCGGCTGTTACGCCCTCAGGATATAGCGCTGTTGGCTGCACTGGGGCTGACCCGCGCCGAGATGAAACGCCGGCTTCGCGTTGCCGTGTTTTCGACAGGAAATGAAGTGGTACCGCCCGGCACGCCGCGGGGAGCCGCACAACTCTTCGACTCCAACCGCTTCATGCTCACGGCAATGCTGAAGCGGCTGGGCTGTAAAGTGAGCGATCTCGGCATTCTGCGTGACGATCGTGAATCTCTTGCCTCCGGTCTGAAAGACGCTGCAACCCGTCACGATCTGATCCTCACATCGGGAGGCGTCTCCACGGGAGAAGAGGATCACGTCAAAGCCGCAGTCGAGAGCATCGGCACACTGGTGTTGTGGCGCATGGCGATCAAGCCTGGCCGCCCTGTGGCGATGGGCGTCATCGATGGTACGCCGTTCATCGGATTGCCGGGAAATCCGGTGGCAAGCTTCGTGACGTTTACCTACGTCGTCCGTCCGACAGTCCTAGCGCTCGCCGGTACGGCACAGAGAAATCCGGTCCCGGTGCCCGTGCGCACGGCTTTCACATACACCAAGAAAATCGGACGCCGCGAATATGTGAGGGTGAATCTGCTTAAGGCCGCCGACGGCGTGCTGGAGGCGGTGAAATTCCCGCGTGAGGGTGCGGGGCTTCTTTCTTCCCTGGTGGATACCGACGGCCTTGTCGAACTCGGCGAAGACATCACTTCGGTGAAGCCCGGCCAGATCGTCGGGTTCCTGGACTATTCAAGTCTGGTCTAACCGATCAGCTTGGCCCGACCAGGTTGTGGCCGGGGTCACCCACGCGAGCTCCGCTGGTCGTGAATGCGACGTAACCAGGCTCCTGGAACGCGTTGAGTATCATCGACGTGCCGGCGGCGGCAATTCCGGCAAACAGCAACGCCGCGATAAATATTCTCATGGTATTCCCCAGCAAATCATTTGTTCCAAATACATTTTGGGCGTCGGAATCGGGCAAAGCAAGCAATCGATTGTCGCGCTCTCGTCGCATGTCTTGGGCCCATAAGGATGAAGATGCTTGCAAAATGATGCACTGCAAGAGGTGGCCAAGGCCCAGTTGACGATGGGCATGGCCTCCGCCATTGAGAGGCATGGCCATGACCAAGCTCGATCTGACAGGGCTTAAATGCCCGCTGCCGGTGCTGAAGACGCGAAAAGCGCTGAAAGCGTTGACCGCTGGCGACCGGCTGGAGGTGCATTGCACCGATCCCTTGTCCGTCATCGACATTCCCAACCTGATCCGGGAAACCGGTGATCGTGTTGAGATCATCGAACGCGCCGAAAAACGAATCGTGTTCATGATCGAGAAGGCGGACGGAGCGCTCGCTTGACCGGCCCGGAAACTTCGGCGTGGCCGGTTGAAATCCGGCTTGCGAAAGACCGGCACTCTCTGACCGTCACTTTTGATGATGGCAAGGTCTTCAGTTTTTCCGCCGAACTTCTTCGTGTGACCAGCCCGTCGGCCGAGGTGCAGGGGCACTCCGAGGCGGAGCGGAAAACCGTCGGTGGCAAACGCAACGTTGCCATTCTTTCCGTCGATGCCGTCGGAAACTATGCAGTGCGGATTGGCTTCGATGACATGCACAACACCGGCATCTATTCTTGGACATTCCTGCACGATCTCGGCATCGACGCCGAGCTTCGCTTTAAGAACTATCTCGATGATCTGGCCGCCAAGGGCCTCAGCCGCGACAAGCCCGGCGTCCGTTAGCCGTCGTTATCCAGGGCTTGACGTGTCGGGCGGGCCAGCCTGCCATCGGAACTCCGTTTCATATTGCAAGGGACCACAGCTATCGGCTGTTCTGAGCTAAGACATTGGAATAATTCTTGGCATACTAAATGCCAGAAGCTATCGTCCGAAGGTCGAAGCACCCGCAAATGAGACATTCGAATGAGCCATAGCGTCCAGACAGTTCAGCCATTCGAGCACCCGGGCGAGGGTCGCAAGCGCGCCAAATCGACCCCTAAAGGCCGTCAAATTGATCCGCAAGCGGCTGAGGAGATTGAGCTTTTGCTCGGAAACCGATCGCGGCAGCGTGATCTCCTGATCGAGCATCTCCACCTCATTCAGGACACTTACAATCAGATTTCTGCGGCTCATCTGGCAGCCCTCGCCGACTCGATGAAGCTGGCTTTCTCGGAAGTGTTTGAAACCGCGACCTTTTACGCGCATTTCGACGTGGTCAAAGAAAGTCAGCCCGACCTTCCGCCGCTAACCATCCGGGTTTGTGATTCTCTCACCTGCGCGATGCTCGGCGCGGAAACGCTGTTGGCCGAGTTGAAGAAGAGTGCCGGGCCCGGTGTGCGCGTCGTGCGCGCGCCCTGCGTCGGGCGCTGCGACACGGCGCCGGCTGCGGAGGTGGGGCATAATTTCGTCGATCATGCGAGCGTCGAGAGCGTTCTGGCTGCCGCGAAAAGCGACGACACGCATGCGCACCTGCCGACGTATATCGAATACGACTCCTACGTTGCTAAAGGCGGTTACGCGCTGCTGACGAAGCTGCGCTCCGGTGCGATGACGAAGGAGGATTTGCTCAAGGCGCTCGATGACGCGTCGCTGCGTGGACTTGGCGGCGCAGGTTTCCCGACCGGCCGCAAATGGCGCGCCGTGTTGGGCGAGCCGGGTCCGCGCCTCATGGCGATCAATGGTGACGAAGGCGAGCCGGGGACTTTCAAGGATCGTTACTATCTGGAGACCGATCCGCATCGCTTTATCGAAGGGATGCTGATCGGCGCGCATATTGTCGAAGCTCCCGATGTCTACATCTACCTGCGCGATGAATATCCGGCATCGCGCGAAATCATCGAACGCGAAATCAAGAAGCTGCCACCCGGTGGTCCGACACTGCATCTGCGCCGTGGTGCAGGCGCATACATTTGCGGTGAAGAATCCGCACTGCTCGAAAGCATTGAGGGTAAGCGCGGACTGCCGCGCCACAAGCCGCCATATCCGTTCCAGGTCGGCCTGTTTGGTCTGCCGACGCTGATCAACAACATCGAGACGTTGTGGTGGGTACGCGACATCGTTGAGAAGGGCGGCGACTGGTGGAAATCGCAGGGCCGCAATGATCGTCAGGGCCTGCGCAGCTATTCGGTCTCCGGCCGCGTGAAAAACCCCGGCATGAAGCTCGCGCCTGCCGGTGTCACGGTGCGTGAGCTGATCGACGAATTCTGTGGCGGCATGGCCGATGGGCATACGTTCCACGCGTATCTCCCGGGCGGTGCCTCGGGCGGTATTCTGCCGGCGTCGATGGACAACATCCCGCTCGATTTCGGCACGCTGGAAAAATACGGCTGCTTTATTGGTTCCGCCGCGGTTGTGATCCTGTCCGACAAGGATGAGGTCAAGGATGCAGCGCTGAACCTGATGCGCTTCTTTGAAGATGAGAGTTGCGGCCAGTGCACGCCATGCCGCGTCGGAACACAGAAGGCCGCGACGCTGATGGAACAACGCGTCTGGAACCGCGATCTGCTCGACGAATTGAGTCAGGCGATGCGTGATGCATCGATTTGCGGTTTGGGGCAGGCGGCTTCAAACCCACTGACCACCGTCATCAAATATTTTCCCGAGGAATTCGCGCCCAAGGAAGCCGCAGAATGACGAAGATCCAATTTGAGCTCGACGGGAAAATGGTCGAGGCCCAGCCGGGCGAGTCGATCTGGCAGGTTGCGAAGCGCGAGGGGACGGAAATTCCGCACCTGTGCTATTCGCCGGAACCGGATTACCGCGCCGACGGCAACTGCCGCGCCTGTATGGTCGAGATCGAAGGCGAGCGCGTGCTGGCTGCGTCCTGCAAGCGTATGCCCAATGTCGGCATGAAGGTGAAGTCCGCGAGTGCACGCGCCGTCTCCGCACAGAAGATGGTGATGGAGCTTTTGGTTGCCGATCAGCCCGCGCGTGAAACCTCGCACGATCCGGATTCAAAATTCTGGAACTGGGCAGAGAAAACGGGAGTCACCGAGAGCCGCTTTCCTGCGAACGACCGCTGGCAAGGCGACAGCAGCCATCCGGCGATGAGCGTCAATCTCGATGCCTGCATTCAGTGCGGGCTGTGCGTGCGCGCTTGTCGCGAAGTTCAGGTCAACGACGTCATCGGGATGGCGTATCGGAATCATGACGCCAAGATCGTGTTCGACTTCGACGACCCAATGGGCGAGTCCACCTGCGTTGCATGCGGCGAATGCGTGCAGGCGTGCCCCACCGGCGCGCTGATGCCGTCCGCGTATCTCGACGCCAACCAGACCCGCACGGTTTATCCCGACAAGAAAGTGGATTCACTCTGTCCGTTCTGCGGCGTCGGTTGTCAGGTCGAGTATCAGGTCAAGGACGAGAAGATTGTCTATGCGGAAGGGAAGGATGGTCCCGCCAACCACAATCGCCTTTGTGTGAAGGGCCGCTTTGGCTTCGACTACATTCATCATCCTCACCGGATAACGAAACCGCTAGTGCGATTGCCGAATGCCAAAAAGGACGCCAGAGATCAGGTCGATCCGGCCAATCCGTTCACGCATTTCCGCGAAGCGTCGTGGGAAGAAGCTCTCGATATTGCAGCCAATGGCCTTACCAAAATTCGCGACACCAAGGGCGTCAAGGCGCTGGCCGGTTTTGGGTCGGCCAAAGGCTCGAACGAGGAAGCCTATCTGTTTCAGAAATTGGTCCGCACCGGCTTTGGCTCGAACAACGTGGATCATTGTACGCGACTGTGTCACGCGTCATCGGTCGCAGCCCTGATGGAAGGCCTGAATTCCGGTGCTGTGTCGGCACCGTTCTCCGCAGCGGCGGATGCGGAGGTGATTATCGTCATCGGCGCCAATCCGACGGTCAATCATCCAGTCGCGGCGACCTATATCAAGAACGCAGCGAAGAAGGGCGCAAAGCTGATCGTCATGGATCCGCGCCGACAATCGCTGTCGCGTCACGCCACCATGCATCTGCAATTCAAACCCGGTAGCGACGTCGCGATGCTGAACGCGATGCTGCACACGATCATCACCGAGGGTTTGACCGACGCTCAGTATATCGCTGGTTACACCGAGGGATTTGACGACCTCAAGGAGAAGATCAAGGAATTCCCGCCGGAAAAGATGGAGCCGATCTGCGGTGTCCCCGCCGAGACGTTGCGTGAAGTCGCTCGCATGTATGCGAAGGCAAAGTCATCGCTCATCTTCTGGGGCATGGGTATCAGCCAGCACGTCCACGGCACCGACAATGCGCGATGCCTGATTGCGCTCGCGCTGACCACAGGACAAATCGGCCGTCCCGGTACGGGCCTGCATCCGCTGCGCGGACAGAACAACGTGCAGGGCGCATCGGACGCAGGTCTCATTCCGATGTTTCTGCCGGACTATCAGCCGGTGGGTCGTGTCGACCTGCGTCAGCCGTTCGAGAAGCTCTGGCATCAGGAGATTGATCCGGTCCGCGGATTGACCGTTGTCGAGATCATGGACGCAATCCACGCAGGCGATATTACCGGCATGTACATTGAGGGTGAAAATCCCGCGATGTCGGATCCTGATTTGCAGCACGCCCGTCAGGCGCTAGCCATGCTTGAGCATCTGGTGGTGCAGGACTTGTTTGTGACCGAGACCGCGTTCCACGCCGACGTGATATTGCCGGCATCTGCATTTGCCGAAAAGGAAGGCTCGTTCACAAACACCGATCGGCGTGTGCAGATTGCACGTCAGGTGATCAAGCCGCCGGGCGACGCTCGTCAGGATCTGTGGATCATCCAGGAAATTGCCAAGCGAATGGGGCTCGACTGGAACTACAGCGGCCCTGCGGACGTCTTCACCGAGATGACCTATGTGATGCCGTCGTTGAAAAATATCACGTGGGAACGGCTTGAGCGCGAAGGGGCGGTGACCTATCCGGTCGATGATCCCTTCAAGCCGGGGAACGAGATCATTTTCACCACAGGTTTCCCGACTGAAAGCGGTCGCGGCAAGATCGTGCCGGCGAACGTCACGGCGCCGGACGAAATTCCCGACGACGACTACCCGATGGTGCTGTCGACGGGCCGCGTGCTTGAACACTGGCACACCGGCTCGATGACGCGCCGTTCGGAGGTGCTCGACAGCATCGAACCTGAGGCCGTTGCTTTCATGTCGCCGAAGGATATGCGGCGGATAAACGTATGGCCCGGCGATCTCATAAAGCTGGAAACACGTCGCGGCGCTATCGAGGTCAAGATTCGCTCGGATCGCGACGTACCCGAGAACATGGTGTTCATGCCGTTCTGTTACGCCGAAGCGGCAGCAAACCTGCTGACTAACCCGGCGCTTGATCCGTTCGGGAAAATTCCTGAATTCAAGTTCTGTGCTGTGCGTGTGGAGCGCGCCGAGCTTCGCACTGCGGCAGAGTAGTATTTGAACGCAAAGCCGTGGCGGTCAGACACGCCGCCATCGGCGCCGCCGGTTGTCCGCAGAATCGCCAACTCTCGCTGCAAGTGCGCGTCTTCATCGACTGGCTTGCCGTCTGGATTCGCGTACCGGCTGCCGTTGGCCGGGTAACATGGCTCGGTTAAAACCTAAATCGCGCGCCTATTCAGTGTGCTGAGCGGTTACCGTCTCCCGCAGCCCTTCAACCGAGCCGAAAATTGCACGGCGATGATGCACGGAACTCTGTCATCGAGGCGGCCTGCGCGCTGTAAACAGTTGTTAAAAATTCCTTTCCGCTCACATTTTGAGCGGGCGGGCTGAAGTCGATTTTCATAAAATATATCAAGATGATACGTGGATTAATTCACTGGTATCCTGTGCTGTCACAGGGTGTCACACGACTGTCATCCAACCTCCATAAAAGCTCTATGCCGGACCTCTAAAGAGACGGCCTCGGGAAGCAATCTCCGATGATTGTGCACCCGCTCACACGATGGAGAGACCCAGTGAATTTCATCAAAACAGTCGTCGCTGCTGGCCTTGTCGCCGCATCGACCTCGGCATTTGCCGCCGATATCACAGGCGCGGGCGCAACGTTCCCGTTCCCCGTCTATTCGAAATGGGCTGACGCTTACAAGAAAGAGACCGGCAATGGCCTGAACTACCAGTCGATCGGTTCCGGCGCCGGCATCAAGCAGATCCAGGCCAAAACCGTGACCTTCGGCGCGACCGATGCGCCGCTCAAGGCTGAACAGCTTGAGAAGGATGGCCTCATTCAGTGGCCGATGGTGATGGGCGCGATCGTGCCTGTCGTAAACCTCGAAGGCATCAAGCCCGGTGAACTGGTGCTTTCCGGCGAACTGCTCGGCGACATCTATCTCGGCAAGATCACCAAGTGGAACGATCCTGCCATTGCCAAGCTGAATGCAAAGCTCACCCTGCCGTCGGACGCCATCACCGTTGTGCGCCGCTCGGACGGTTCGGGAACTACCTTCAACTTCACCGACTACCTGTCCAAGGTCAATCCTGAGTGGAAGGCCAAGGTCGGCCTGGGAACGGCTGTTGAATGGCCCACCGGCGTCGGCGCCAAGGGCAACGAAGGCGTTGCAGGCAACGTCGGCCAGACCAAGAATTCGATCGGTTACGTCGAGTACGCATACGCCAAGCAGAACAAGTTGACCTATGCAGCGATGACCAACAAGGCCGGCAAGACCGTTCAGCCGACAGTGGCGACGTTCCAGGCTGCGGCCTCTAACGCCGACTGGGCGAAGGCGCCTGGCTATTACGTGATCCTGACCGACCAGCCGGGCGAAGGCTCGTGGCCGATCACCGCCGCGACCTTCATCTTGATGCACAAGGTTCCGGTCGACAAGGCCGCGTCCGCGGAAGCGATCAAGTTCTTCAAGTGGTCGTTCGAGAAGGGCGACAAGATGGCTGAGGATCTCGACTACATCCCGATGCCTGATCCGGTGGTGAAGCTGATCGAAAAGACCTGGTCAGCCGACATCAAGAGCTAAGCGAACATTCCGGAGGAGGGGCCTGCCTCTCCTCCGGTTTCTTTGACGGCGACCGGCCCGATCAAGACGTGTGCGGCCAGCAGACATCAACTAGAGTGAATGGGACAGGGGACGAGCGTGGCAGAGATGGCCGTTCAGAGCAGCTCGATAGACGAAGCCGGACCTTACGATCGCGCGAAAGCGCTGAGCGCATTCAAGTTTGGCGACAAGGCATTCTACTGGACCACCCGGGCTTGCGCGCTCGCGGTCCTTCTCATTCTCGGCGGCATTATTCTTTCCCTGATCGCGGGCGCGTGGCCTGCGATGAAGGAATATGGATTTGCATTCCTGTGGACGCAGCGCTGGGCGCCGTCCGCCGATCCTCCGGTTCTCGGCGCGCTAGGCCCGATCTACGGCACGCTGGTGACGTCAATAATTGCGATGATGATCGCCATCCCGATAGGTATCGGCATCGCGATCTTTCTGACCGAGTTGTGTCCACAGTGGTTGCGCCGACCGATCGGCATGGCCGTCGAACTGCTCGCCGGCGTTCCGTCGATCATTTACGGCATGTGGGGTTTCTTCGTGCTCGGCCCGTTCCTGGCGAATACCTTCCAGCCCTTCATGATCAAGATATTCGATGGTGTGCCCATTCTCGGCACCATTTTCGCAGGGCCGCCGTCCTATCTCAGCCTGTTCAATGCCGCGCTGATCCTCGCGATCATGGTTCTGCCTTTCATCACCTCGATTTCGGTGGACGTGTTCAAGACGGTCCCGCCAGTTCTGAAGGAGGCCGCTTACGGCGTCGGTTGCACCACCTGGGAAGTCGTCCGTAACGTCGTCATTCCCTACACGCGGGTCGGCGTGATCGGCGGCATCATGCTGGCACTCGGCCGCGCACTCGGCGAGACGATGGCCGTCACCTTCATCATCGGAAACTCGTTCAGGATATCCTCATCGGTCTTTGCGCCGGGTACGACAATCTCCGCCGCTATCGCCAGCGAATTTGCCGAAAGCGATGGCTTGCACCAATCGGGTCTCATTCTGCTCGGCCTGCTGCTGTTCGTTTTGACGTTCTTCGTACTGGCAGCCGCACGGTTGATGCTGATGCGTCTTGAGAAGAAGGCGGGGAACTGAGCCATGAACCCGATTTATGCCTCCCGCCGCCGCTCGGACATGGTGATTCGATTTCTGTGTCTCGGTGCCGCGCTGTTCGGCGTCACCTGGCTTGCGCTGATCCTGTTCACGTTGTTCTACAATGGCCTTGCGGGCCTGAACCTTAGTATTTTCACTGAGAACACGCCGCCGCCGGGTTCTACTGACGGCGGGCTGCTCAATGCCATCGTCGGTTCGATTATCATGACGGTGCTGGGTGTCGGCATCGGTGCGCCGGTCGGACTGTTCGCCGGCACTTATCTTGCTGAATACGGCAAGCACGACCGGCTGACGTCGGTGATCCGATTCATCAACGATATTCTGCTGAGCGCGCCGTCGATCATCATCGGCTTGTTTGTCTACGGAGCAATCGTCGTACCGATGGGCGGGTTCTCGGCACTCGCAGGCACACTGGCGCTTGCGGTCATCGTCATTCCGGTGGTGGTGCGGACCACTGAGGACATGCTCGGCCTTGTTCCAAATCCTTTGCGTGAAGCGGCGTCCGCGCTCGGGCTTCCGCGCTCGCTGGTCATCAAGCGTATCGCTTATCGCGCAGCGCGCGCAGGCCTGATCACCGGCGTGTTGCTTGCAACCGCGCGTGTCGCCGGTGAAACCGCACCGTTGCTGTTTACCGCGCTCAGCAACCAGTTCTTTAGTCTCGATCTCACTAAAACGATGGCCAACTTGCCGGTGACCATCAACAACTTCGTCCAGAGCCCATACGAATACTGGAAACAGCTCGCATGGAGCGGGGCTCTGCTGATTACCTTGACCGTACTTGCCCTTAACATTGGCGCGCGGATTCTTGGCGCCGAGAGGACATCGAAATGAGCGAACAGCTTTCTGTGAGTGTTGATCTTCCGCGCGGGCACATGCCTGGGATGGCTGGCCATGCCGAACCGCGAGCCAAGGTGACCGCGCGCGATCTGAATTTCTATTACGGCGAGCACCACGCCCTGAAGAACATCAACATCACTCTCGGCGAGAACCGCGTCACCGCGTTCATCGGTCCGTCAGGCTGCGGCAAGTCGACGTTACTGCGCATCTTCAACCGGATGTACGATCTCTATCCGGGCCAGCGAGCGGTCGGGCATCTCATGCTGGATTCGACCAACATGCTCGATCCGAAGCTCGACCTCAATCTGTTGCGCGCCCGGATCGGAATGGTGTTCCAGAAGCCGACGCCGTTTCCGATGACGATCTATGAGAACATCGCGTTTGGCATCAGGCTCTATGAGAAGATCTCAAAATCGGAGATGGATGGCCGCGTCGAAGCCGCGCTGAAGGGCGGGGCGCTGTGGAATGAAGTCAAGGATAAGCTGAATGCCAGCGGTCTCAGCCTGTCCGGCGGCCAGCAACAACGCCTGTGCATCGCGCGAACCGTCGCCGTTCGCCCCGAGGTGATCCTGTTCGACGAGCCTTGCTCGGCGCTCGATCCGATCTCGACCGCCAAGATCGAAGAACTGATCCAGGAGCTGAAGGAAGATTACACGATCGCCATCGTGACGCATAATATGCAGCAGGCGGCGCGTGTGTCGGACAAGACCGCGTTCATGTATCTCGGCGAACTGATCGAGTTCGACGACACCAACAAGATTTTCACCTCGCCGACCGATCGGCGCACGCAAGACTACATCACCGGCCGCTTCGGCTGACGCGCATTTCGCGGGAGAGACATACCATGGGTTCAGATCACACCGCCAAGGCGTTCGATGAAGACCTTCAGGAGCTCAATCGGCTTGTTGCTGAGATGGGCGGCTTGGCCGAACGGCAGATCGTCGATTCCGTCGACGCTCTGATCCGGCGCGACGTTGCGCTTGGCAAGCGCGTCGTCGCCGCAGATCTCGAGATCGACAAGTTGCAGCACCTGATCGAGGAGCGCGCGGTTCTGACGATTGCGCGTCGTCAGCCGATGGCGGTCGATCTGCGCGAGATCGTCAGTTCGATGCGCGTTGCGACCGATCTTGAGCGTATGGGCGACCTGTCCAAGAATATAGGCAAGCGCGTCGCGGCGCTCGATAGTGATTTCCATCCGCTGAAATTGATCCGCGGCCTGGAGCACATGACCGACCTTGTGCAGTCGCAGGTGAAATCTGTGCTCGACGCCTACGCGGCGCATGATCTGCCCGCCGCCATGGTGGTCTGGAAGGGCGACGAGGAGGTCGATGCGATTTGCACCTCGCTGTTCCGCGAATTGCTGACCTATATGATGGAAGATCCGCGCAACATCGGCTTCTGTATCCACTTGATGTTCTGCGCGAAGAATATCGAGCGGATCGGCGATCACGCGACCAATATCGCGGAGACCGTGTTCTATATGATCGAAGGCCAGCAGATGATCGATCAGCGCCCGAAGGGCGACATGACGAATTTTGCAACGGCCGCGTCAGGAAGCTAACGTGTATCAATTGAAGGATCGAGCATGAGCGCCCGAATTCTTGTGGTCGAGGACGAAGAAGCGCTAACGACGCTGCTTCGCTACAACCTTGATGCCGAGGGCTACGACGTCGAAACGGTTGCACGTGGCGACGATGCGGACACGCGGCTCAAGGAACACATTCCCGATCTCATCGTCCTCGACTGGATGCTTCCCGGCCTGTCCGGAATCGAGCTTTGCCGAAGGCTGCGTGCGCGGCCCGAGACCAAGCAGATCCCGATCATCATGCTGACGGCACGCGGCGAGGAAAGCGAGCGGGTGCGGGGACTTGCGACCGGTGCGGACGATTACATTGTAAAGCCGTTCTCGGTGCCGGAACTGCTCGCACGCGTGAAGGGTCTGTTGCGGCGGGCCAGTCCCGAGCGCCTCGCCACCGTGCTTGCGTTTGGCGACATCGAACTGGATCGGGACAGGCGGCGCGTTGCCCGTTCGGGTCGCCCGATCGATCTCGGGCCGACCGAATACCGGCTGCTGGAATTCTTCCTTGAGCATCCTGGACGCGTGTTCAGCCGCGAGCAGTTGCTCGATGGTGTCTGGGGCCGCGACATCTACATCGATGAGCGCACCGTGGACGTTCACATCGGCCGGCTGCGGAAGCTGCTGAATCTCGGACGCGAGTCGGACCCGATCCGTACCGTCCGCGGCGCGGGCTACGCCCTCGACGACCGCTTCGCCAAGGCGGAATAGATCCGGAACTATCGTTAGGCGATGGATGCCGTTGGTCTCCAGCCTAGCGATCCGGCGATTCCATCCGTCCGGCATAGCGCGGCAATTCCGCTGACTTGTCCGGCTTGAGGACACCCATCACGGCGCGCGCATGCCCCAAGCTGATGACTGCGATGTCGCGCGTGGGTTGGCCTGCGCGAGGTTGCGCTTTTTCAACCAGCAGCAGGCCGCCTTCTTCGTAGATTTTGACCGTGCCGACGCCTGTCCAGAGCGATTCCCGCGCGTCGTAGAAGTCTTCAACGCTTTCCGTCGTGAATGCGATTTGATCGATGGCGAGTTTGTAGCCGAGCCGTTCAAACCGGCTGACGATATCCGCATCGGACATTTTGATGCGTGCGCGTGGCAAGCTCAACGTGGGCTCCCTCCCTAGAGCAGACCTCTCCACCCTTCGGGGCGGGCATCTGCATGGACCCGTGATGTAGTGAAGAATCGCGCCTTTTGCGGCGTCATTGTTGGCGACAGGTTGGGTGTGGCAGGTATGGGAGTAAAGCCCTCATATTCTCAAAAAACCGGCTTTTGCATCGCAGCGACGGGTCCGACCCGACTTGATGCGCTGCACACGATAGCGTGCTTGCTCACAAACTTGTGCCGCCGAATCTGAAATTCGATGGCACGGTTCGGAAACTCCATGTTAGCTTTAGCGTTGACGAGGATGCAAAACCCCGTCCCGCTAAGGGCAAGGAGACCAAAATGGCCTGGAAGACCCCAAGGATCGTCGAAGTGCCGGTCGGCATGGAAATCAACATGTACGCTTGCGCGGCGCGGAAGTAGCCGCATCCCGCTATCAAGCTCGAAGTCAAACGATCCGGTTTGCGCCAGGAAGCCCTCGGATGAAGAGGTGTTCCTGAGCGTTGCCGGATTTTGTTGGCGTCTGCGCTGCCGAATTCTGCCAGCAACGAATCCAGGCGTTGAAATCCAGTCATTGAATTGAGGGCGGAGCCTTATGCGCGTCGTCGTTCTTGGGGCTGCAGCGGGCGGCGGCGTTCCTCAATGGAATTGCAATTGTGGGGTCTGCCGGATCGCGCGGGACGAGCGTCCCGAACTGCGTGCGACGCAGGCTTCAATTGCCGTCAGCGCCGACGGTGAACACTGGTTTCTGATCAATGCCTCGCCGGATCTCCGTCAGCAGGTGATCGCGACGCCGCAGCTCCATCCCAAGGCAGGTCAGTTGCGGCACAGTCCCATTGCCGGCGTGATTCTGACCAATGGCGAGGTCGATGCCGTGGCCGGACTGCTGTCGCTCCGTGAAGGGTGGCCATTTACGATCTATGCCCACCAGCGAGTGCTTTCCATCCTCAAGTCCAACAGCATCTTCAATGTACTCGACGGAAAACGCGTGGGGCGAGAGCCGATCGAGTTCGACGCGGCATTTGAGCTGAAGCTTCCCGACGGTTCGCCCTCCGGCGTCGAAGTTCTTCCATTCGCCGCGCCGGGGAAGCGGGCGTGGTACCTCGAAGGTGAGACGCGCGCTGACTTCACCGAAAGCCCTGGCGATACGCTGGGCTTGCGGATTTCCGACAAGCGAAGCGGGGAGCATCTCTATTTTCTCGCTGCCTGCGCGGCGCTGACCCCAGAGCTGAGACAACGCCTTCGGGGTGCGCCACTGATTTTCTTCGACGGGACACTGTGGCGCGACGATGAACTGATCGCTGCAGGCCTTGGCGCGAAGACAGGCCAGCGAATGGGCCACATGGCGATGTCCGGTGCGGACGGTGCGATGGCCGCGTTTGCGGACCTCGGTATTGCTCGCAAGATTTTCCTGCACATCAACAATTCAAATCCAGTCCTGCTTCCGGACTCTGCAGAGCGTCAGGCTGCCGAACACGCGGGCTGGCAAATTCCTCCGGATGGGATGGAGATCACCATTTGATCGCGACGAGTGTGTTTGCACTAAAGGCAGGAACGCCGCTTGCGACGGCGGACGAACTTGAGACTGCGCTCCGAGGAATTGGCGCGACGCGCTATCACAACCTGCATCCGTTTCACCGGCTGCTGCATGGCGGCAAACTCAACAAGGGGCAGGTGCAGGCATGGGCTCTCAATCGCTACTACTATCAGAGTTCCATTCCGATCAAGGATGCCGTGGTGATCTCGCGGTTCCGGGACCGCAATATCCGGCTCGAATGGCGGCATCGGATCGAGGACCATGATGGCGATGTCGATACCGAGGGCGGGATCGAACGCTGGCTAAAGCTGACCGAAGGGTTAGGTCTCGACAGCGCTTACGTCGAATCCGCCGAAGGAATTCTCCCCGCAACGCGCTTCGCCGTGGATGCCTACGTCCATTTCGTGCGTGACCGGACGCCGCTTGAGGCCATAGCGTCGTCCCTGACCGAGTTGTTTGCGCCGAACCTGCATGAGGAGCGCATCTCGGGAATGCTGGCGCATTACGATTTTATCAATCCGAGCATCATGAGCTATTTCAAGCGGCGCATGGAGCAGGCCCCGCGCGACGCCAACTTTGCCCTCGATTTCGTCAAGAAACATGCCAAAACGCCGGAAGAACGTGAAGCCGTCTGTAATGCGCTGATCTTCAAGACCAACGTGCTCTGGGTCCAGCTCGACGCGCTTTATCATGCCTATGTCGATGGCCACGTTCCGCCGGGTGCTTTTGTGCCGGAGAAGGGCTGATGGCATTGCGAAGCCGGCGGATCGACATAACTGAAGGGAGTCGCCCGGTTTTGGCGCGGCATGCCAAGCTGAAATTCGACGAAGCGCGGCAGGTCTGGGTTATTTTGGTGCCGGAGAGGGTGCTTGCACCGGATGAGATTGCGGTGGAAATTTTGCAGCTCTGCGATGGCGTCCGTAACGTCGATCAGATCATCGACGTGCTTGCCGCAAAGTATGCCGCCGATCGTGCTCTGATCGGCGCCGATGTTATCGCCATGCTGCGGGACCTTGCGGAAAAGGGCTTTCTCGCGGAGGCACAGGACACCAAGTCATGAGTCCGACGCTGACCGATGCTTCTCCTGTCCGCACCGATCCAGCCGATGGATTGGCGGTGCTGGAGGCGCGCAAGTCGCAGGCGGAAACTTTCGGCATTCCACTGGCGGTCCTTGCGGAACTCACGCATCGCTGTCCGCTGCAATGTCCATATTGTTCGAACCCGCTGGAACTTGAGCGTGGCGGCGCGGAGCTCACCACAGCTGAGTGGAAACGCGTGCTGAGCGAACTCGCCGAAATTGGCGTGCTCCAGATTCATTTTTCCGGCGGCGAGCCGACGGCGCGCAAGGATCTCGTTGAGATTGTTCAGCATGCCACCAACGTCGGACTGTATTCAAATCTCATCACGTCTGCCGTGTTGCTCACGAAAGACAAGCTGGCCGCCCTGGCCGATGCGGGGCTTTGTCACGTCCAGATCAGCTTTCAGGGCAGCGAGCAGGGTGTGGCCGACCGCGTCGCCGGATTGAAAGACGCTCACGCGAAGAAGATCGAGGCTGCGGGCTGGGCCCGTGAACTTAGTTTGCCGTTGACGGTGAATGCGGTGATGCACCGTCAGAATCTGCTTCAACTCGCGGACATCATTCAGATGGCCGTCGATCTCGATGCCGATCGGCTCGAAGTGGCCAACGTTCAATATTACGGCTGGGCGCTGAAGAACCGTGCGGCGCTGATGCCCACGATGGATCAGATCGACGAGACGTCCCGCATCGTCGAAGAGGCGGAGGCGCGGCTGAAGGGCATCCTAGCCATCGACTACGTCGTGCCGGATTACTATGCCCTGCGTCCGAAGAAATGCATGGGCGGTTGGGGAAGGCAGTTCTTCAATATCTCGCCGTCAGGCAAGATCCTGCCGTGTCACGCGGCGGAAACGATAACTGGTTTGGAATTCGAGTCGGTGCGGGACCATCCGATCGCGTGGATCTGGCAGAATTCGGAGGCATTCAACCGTTATCGCGGTACTGGCTGGATGCCGGAGCCGTGTCAGAGCTGCGAGTACAAGGAGGTCGACTATGGCGGCTGCCGTTGTCAGGCCTTTGCGCTGACAGGGAATGCCGGCAACACCGATCCGGCCTGCGCGCTCTCGCCCGTGCACGAACAGATATTCAAGACGGCGACGAGCGAGGCGGCCGGTGACAACCGGCGCTTCATCTATCGCAATTTCGCCGGCGGTACGCTCGAGGCAGATACGCATGGGGCCTGATGCCGCCGACATTGCGACTTCGGGCAAACAGGCAGGTCGCTCCGCGCTGCTCTCCACACAGCACATGGCGGTGGGCGACGGCCATGAGATTTATGTCGAGACGGTCGGCCGAACGGACGGAATTCCCGCGGTCTATTTGCATGGCGGGCCCGGCAGTGGTTGCCAGCCCGATCATCGGCGATTGTTCGATCCGCTGCGGTTTCACGCGGTGCTGTTCGACCAGCGCGGTGCAGGCAGGAGCAGACCCAAGGGATCGCGCGAGGCCAATACGCTGCCACATCTGATTGCGGACATGGAAGCCATTCGTGAACGCCTCGGTTTCGAGCGATGGCTCGTTGTCGGCGGCTCGTGGGGGGCGACGCTGGCGCTGGCCTATGCGCAGGCTTATCCGCAGCGCGTGAGCGGCATCGTTCTGCGCGCGACGTTTCTCGGGACACGAGGCGAATTGGAAGGCGCGTTTCTCAACCGGCTGCCCAGTCTCTATCCGGGTTTGAACGAGGATTTCCTCAGCCTGCTTCTCCCGGAGGAGCGCGCGCAACCGCTTGAGGCATACTGGCGGCGTGTTCTTGATTCCGATCCGCTAATCCATGGGCCCGCGTCTCGCGCATGGCACGACACCGAGCGCATATTGTCGGAGCATAAGCCCGCGAAGACCCGGTTTGATCTTGCTTCGGTGAACGATGCCGCGCGTGGGCTTCCGTCGACACCGTTCATGGAGGCTCATTACTTCCAGAGCGACTGCTTCATGAAGCTCGGACAGCTTCTGGAAAATGCCGGACAGTTAAGAGGAATTCCCGGCCTGATCGTGCAGGGACGTTACGATCTGCTTTGCCCGCCTTCGACAGCGCAGGCATTGCTGAAGGTCTGGCCGGACGCAACCTTGCGGATGGTCGAGGCCGCGGGCCACTCGCTGTACGATCCCGGTGTGCGAGATGCGGTTATCGAGGCTATCGATGGACTCATACGCGCATAGGCTGGAGCGGCGCTGGGTTTTCCAACCGCCGATCTGGCCTACGACATCCTGAGTACGTTGAAATTACTGCGCGAAATTAGTTCGGCAGCGTGACGTCGACCGTCAGCCCTGAATACCAGGCGGCAAGATCGACAATGTCTGCGTCGGACAGCGGCTTCGCCACCACATTCATGGTCTCGTCCTTGCGCTCCTCGGAGCGGAAGGCCTTCATTTGCTTTTCCAGATACATCGCGGGCGATCCGGCGATGTTGGGTGCCATCGGCATTTTGGAAATGCCGTCGATGCCATGGCAGGCCGAGCACATTTGAGCCTTTTTACGTCCGGCCTTGGCGTCGGCGGCGTGAGCCGTATCCATCACCATCGAGGAAGCCATGAGGCCAAGGATGAAAAGACTGACAAACACGCGCGCGTTCATTTTTCTTGCTTCCACTTTTGCGTCGTCACGTAATGACATCCTGTGAAGACCCTCCGCGAAAAGGTCTGGCCCTTTCGCGGAGGTGTACGTTATGCGCAGTGATTACTTGCCGTCGTAGGTAATCCGATAGAGTGCGCCGGCCAGATCGTCGGACACCAGCATCGAGCCGTCACGCAGCGTGGCGATGTCCACCGGTCGTCCCGTGTATTCGCCATCCGGCGTCAACCAGCCGGATGCGAAGACCTCGGTCTTGTCCGCGCTACCGTCGGGTTTGAGCGAGGTGAACATCACCCGTGCGCCGATCGGATCGGTGCGGTTCCACGATCCATGCTGGGCCGAGAAGATGCCGCCGCGATACTTGGCCGGGAATGACTTGCCGTTATAGAAAGTCATGCCGAGGTCGGCTGCATGGGCGTCCATCTCGACTTCCGGATACACCACGTTGGCCGGCGGCGTATCTGCCTTGTACTCGACGGTGCGGACCTTGCCGCCGCCGAAATAGGGGAAGCCGAAGTTCTGCCCAATCTGGGTCGCGCGGTTCAGCTCGCCGGGCGGGATGTTGTCGCCCATGCCATCAACCTGGTTGTCCGTAAACCAGAGCTGGTTATTCTTCGGGTTGAAATCCATGCCGACTGAATTACGGACGCCTTGGGCGTAAACCTCCTTGTTTTTACCGTCCTGATCGACGCGGATGATCCCGCCGATACCATGTTTCGCGTAGCCTTCGAGCTTGTCTTTCGCCGGCACGTTGAACGGCTGTCCAAGCGTCACATAAATCTTGTTGTCGGCGCCGACGCGGCAGACACGAGCGGTGTGATTGAAGCTTTCATCGTCCTTGGGGATCAGCTCACCCTGCGGGACGACCACGGCGACCGCGATATCCGGGCTTTCATAGAAGAACTCAGCGGCAGGGAAGTTGAGAATGCGATTCTGTTCGGCGACGAAGAGGAATCCATCCTTGGAGAAGCAGACGCCGTTCGGAATAGTGAAACTGACGGACGGCGCGAACTCTTTCACTTCCTCTGCAAAACCAGCCTTGCCGCGATCGGTGACGGCGTAGACCTTGCTCTTGCGCGTGCCGACGAATGTCACGACGCCTTGCGGTCCGACGGCGATATGCCGCGCATCGGGAACGAGCGCATAGAGACTGATCTTGAATCCTGGGGGCAGTTTGATCTTGGCGAGATTGGCCTTGATCGCATCGACCTTGCGGCCTGTCTGCGGCACGGTTGGAATTTCAGTGACGCCGGTCTTTTGGAAATTGCCGAGCTTGTCCAGATTGTTGTTCGGAGTTTGGGCGGATGCGGAAATTGCCGATGCGCACACAAGCGCAACGGCGGCGACTGAACTCAGGGCGAGATTTTTGAAAGCGTAAAACATGATTTATCCTCCCGGTGGGGTCTGATTTTTGGCGTTTTACGGGCGCGAGCCTATCGCTTCATCGCCGTTACGCAAGGTGATGCACTTCAGAAGTTTTTCTGGCAGCGCAGCATTTCGCCGCGATGGTATCGCGCGATTGTGATTTGTGATGGATGCCGATACGCCTGCCGGCTGGAGCGCGCCTTTACTGGGTAGATTACGGTCGCGTGACACCAACGACTTCGCCATCCTCTTTAACAAATGAGGCGACGGGATTTTGCAGCAATTCAAGCACCAGTTCGGAAGGGCGGCAGAGGCGCACGCCTTTGGGTGTCTCGACGATCGGCCGATTGATCAGGATCGGGTGCGCCATCATCGCATCCAGCAACTGGTCGTCGGTCAATGCGGGATCAGAAAGACCGAGCGCAGCGAACGGCGTACCCTTTTCACGAACCAAGGCGCGCACCGGAATGTTCATGGCCTTGATCAGGGAAACCAGCTTGTCGCGGGAAGGCGGTGTCTCGAGATACTCGACAACGGTTGGCTCTTCGCCGCTCTGCCGGATCATCGCGAGTGTGTTGCGCGATGTTCCGCAGGCGGGGTTGTGATAGATGGTGACGGTCATGACGTCGTATCCGGCTTTGCGCCTCCAAAAGTGGAGGCGAGATCTGAGATCTGCTCTGGCGTGAGCATGCGCGGATTCATGCCGCGGGTCATCAAATAGAGCTTTGCGGTTTCTTCAAGCTCTTCCATGGCGAAGACGGCGGATTCGAGCGTATCGCCGGCTACCACTGGACCATGATTGGACAGCAGCACGCAGGAGTATTGTCCGGCGAGCCGGCGGATTGCATCCGCCACTGCAGCATCGCCCGGACGGTAGTAGGGCAGCATTGCCGTCGGGCCACAGCGCATCATGTAATAGGGCGTCAGCGGGGGAAGCGCCGCCTTCGGATCGATTTCGGGAAGCATGGATACGGCAACGCAATGGGCGCAGTGCAGATGCACAACAGCCCGCGCGCTACGCCTTGTTTCATAGAGCGCCGCATGCAGCGGGATTTCCTTGGTGGGGGCGTCTCCCGACAGCAGGCGGCCGGATCCATTCAGGCGCGAAATACGTGCGGGATCGAGAAAGCCCAGCGAAGCATTGGTTGGCGTGACCAGCCAGCCGCCATCGTCGAGGCGAACACTGATATTCCCGGAAGACCCCGGGGTCAGGCCCCGTTCGAACAGCGAGCGGCCGAACCGGCAGATTTGATCGCGAAGCTGTGTTTCCGTCATGGGGTCGCCTTTCGGGGGGCGTTTTCCCACGGTTTTGCGCGTGGCTCAAATGCCATTTTGGGCGCGCGGCGGGCCATGCTACCAAACCTCTAACCGCTCGACGCCAACGTACGAGCAAGCAACAAAATGAGGAAACATGTCCGTCAAAATGGGACGCGTCGGGGTCATCGGTCTCGGGTCGATGGGCTTTGGCATGGCGTTGTCGCTCAAGCGCGCGGGATTCGACGTGGCGGGCTGCGACGTCGCGGCAGAGGTCGTCGCGCGCCTTGTTGCGGAGGGGACCCGGGGCGCCTCATCACCGGCAGAAGCCGCCGATGGCGCCGATGCCGTGGTCAGCGTCGTCGTGAACGCAGCACAGACGGAAGCCATCCTGTTCGGTACCAAAGGCGTCGCTGAAACGCTGCCAAAAGGCGCAGTCTTTATATCCTCGGCGACGATGGATCCGGACGTAGCCAGACGCCTGGCCAAGCAGCTTGAAGCGAGCGGCAGGCACTATCTCGATGCGCCGATCAGCGGCGGCGCGCAGCGCGCAGCGCAGGGCGAACTGACCATTCTCGCCTCCGGCAGCCAAGCTGCATTTGCCAAAGCAAGACCGGCGCTCGACGCGATGTCCGCAAAGCTCTACGAACTTGGCGATGAGCCGGGGCAGGGCGCAGCGTTCAAGATGATCAATCAATTACTGGCCGGCGTGCATATCGCCGCCGCGAGCGAGGCGATGGCCTTCGCGGCGAAGCAGGGTCTCGACATTCGCAAGGTTTATGAAGTGATCACGGCATCCGCCGGAAACTCGTGGATGTTCGAGAACCGCATGCCGCATGTGCTGGACGGTGACTACACGCCGCGCAGCGCGGTCGATATCTTCGTCAAGGACCTCGGTATTATTCAGGACATGGCGCGAACCGCGAAGTTTCCGGTGCCGGTATCAGCGGCCGCCTTGCAGATGTTTCTGATGACGTCCGGCGCCGGTATGGGCCGCGATGACGATGCCTCGGTGGCGCGGATGTATGCGCGTGTGACGGGCACGAAATTGCCAGGCGATAAGAATTGACCTTTATACGTCGATCGGGAGTCGAGATGCCTCGCTTTGCCGCCAATCTCAGCATGATGTTTAATGAAGTGCCGTTTCTCGACCGCTTCGACGCGGCGGCGAAGGCCGGCTTCAAAGCGGTGGAATTTCTGTTTCCCTACGAGCATTCGCCTGACGATGTTGGCGAGCGGCTTCATCGCAACGGGCTCACACAAGCACTGTTCAACCTGTTTCCGGGTGACTGGAACAAGGGCGAGCGCGGGTTTGCGGCATTGCCGGATCGCTTCGCCGATGTGCAGGCCGGCGTCAAGCAGGCACTCCCTTATGCCAAGGCAACGGGTGTCAAACGCTTGCATTTGATGGCGGGCATCGCCGACCGGAACGATCCGAAAGCAGTCGATGCGTTTTGCCGGTCGGTAGTATGGACCGCCGAGGCACTGGCCAAGGAAAACATCGATCTCATGCTGGAACCGATCAATCCACGGGATGTGCCCGGATACTTTCTGAATGATTTTGATTTCGCGGTGGGCGTGATCAACGATCTGAACATGCCGAACCTGAAATTGCAGTTCGATATCTATCACCGGCAGATCGTCCACGGCGACGTGACCATGGCGTTGCGTAAGATGATGCCGATGATCGGACATATCCAGATCGCCAGCGTTCCCTCCCGCAATGAACCGGCAGGTGAGGAATTGAATTATCCGTTCCTGTTCGATGAGTTGGACCGGCTCGGCTATGGCGGATTCGTCGGCTGTGAGTATCGGCCGAAGGCAAATACGATCGACGGGCTTGGCTGGTTCGCGCCGTATGCCGCGAAAACGGGAGCGCGCGCGTGACGCTGGCACTGGGCTGTATTGCAGACGATTACACCGGCGCGTCCGATCTCGCCAACATGCTGACTCGTTGTGGGCTGCGCACAGTGCAGACCATTGGCGTTCCAAACGATGCGCTGGCGCTGCCCGATGTCGATGCCGTGGTGGTGTCGCTGAAAAGCCGATCCATCGAAGCATCTCAAGCGGTGGCGCGGTCGCGCGAGGCCGACAAATGGCTGCAAGCGCGCGGTGCGTCCCATGTCCTGTTCAAGATCTGTTCGACATTCGATTCCACTGACGCGGGAAACATCGGTCCAGTGATGGATGCACTGCGCGCAGACTCCGGCGACGACATCGTGCTTGTGACGCCTGCATTTCCCGGAACAGGGCGCACGGTCTATCAGGGCAATTTGTTCGTTGGCAGCGTCCCGCTCAACGAAAGTCCGCTGAAAGATCATCCGCTGAATCCGATGCACGATTCTAATCTGGTGCGGGTGCTCGTGCGACAGAGCAAGTCCAAAGTTGGTCTTGCCGATCTCGCGACCGTCGCAAAGGGGGCTGACGCGATCAGGCTGCGCCTCGCCGAGTTGGCGAAGCAAGGGGTCGGCGCTGCCGTTATCGATGCGGTGTTCGATCCCGAGCTTGAGATCATCGGTCAGGTCGCCCTCGACCATCGCCTGTCGGTCGGGGCGTCCGGGATGGGGCTTGGACTCGCGCGCGGATTGGTCGCGTCGGGCAAGGTCAAGCCGGCTTCATCGGGCGCGGATCGGAAGGCGATTGGCGGACCCATCGCATGTCTCGCCGGAAGCTGTTCGCAGGCGACGTTAGCGCAGATCGCACAGGCGGAAAAATCGATGCCGGTGCTGCGGCTCGATCCGGAAAAGATCGTGACGGGTGGAGCGGAGGCGGAACGCGCGCTCAACTGGGCGCGGGCGAACATCGGCAAAGGGCCGGTGCTGATTGCCAGCAGTTCGACGCCCGATCAGGTTTCAGCACTTCAAGCCAAACACGGGCGCGAAGTTGCCGGTCACGCCATCGAGCAAACGATGGCGGCGATCAGCGAAGGGCTTGTCGCCGCCGGTGTGCGGCGTCTGGTTATCGCGGGTGGCGAAACATCGGGTGCGGTGGTGGATCGCCTTGGCATCCCGGCCTTTCTGGTCGGACCGGAAATCGCCGCCGGCGTTCCGGTCCTGCGTTGTGTCGGCTGGGGCAAGGGCGAGGCCCTGATGGCGCTGAAGTCCGGTAATTTTGGCGGTCCGGATTTCTTTAATGACGCCATCCGCCTGATGCCGTGAGTCAAGCTTCCTTGAAGCCGTATTCCATATTGTTGCCAGTCGCGCCATAGTATTTGAATGGCAGGAATTTTCCTGTCATCACGAACTTGACGCGATCTCCCTTCGGGTTGGCGACACGTTCCATCGTGAAATCGAAATCGATGGCGGACATGATGCCGTCGCCGAATTCTTCTTCAATCAGGGCCTTCCACGCCGGCCCATTCACCATGACCATTTCATAGAAGCGATAGATCAGGGGATCGGTCGGCGGCATCTGCGTGCCGTCGCCGCGCATCGGAATTTCGTTGATCATCGCGGTTTCGGCTTTCGACAAGCCAAACAACGTTGCGGCATTCTCGGCCTGCGGCTTCGTGAGTTTCATCTGGCCAAGAATCGCGCCGACGATCAGCGCGTCCGAGTGGCCGCCGATGTGCTCGCAAATGTGTTTCCACGTCCAGCCCTTCTCGCGCTTGATGTCGAGCAGCTTTTCGGTGAGGTCGGATCGCTTCATCGCCTGGTCTCCTTGAGGTTATCGGCTTATCGTGCGCTGGCCTGTCCGGCCTGCGGCTTTTGAAAAGATTCGGTTGTGTTGACAATCGCGGGTTCCGCGAATCCGGGACGAACCACGGGCACGTTGCGGGGATCATGATCCTTGTTCGTCTCTACGAACGTCTTGCTGCGAGTCACCAGAAAATCGATAATGTGGTTGCGCAGCGCGTAGTAGTGTGGATGCCTGTGCAGATCGATGCGGCCGCGGTCTTTCGGCAACGGATTCTCCAACACCTCCGCCAGCACCGCGCCGGGGCCGTTGGTCATCAGGAAAATCTTGTCGGCGAGATAGATAGCCTCATCGACGTCATGGGTGATCATGAAGGCGGTTTGGCCGGTCTCCAGACAGATGCGCCGGACTTCGTCCTGCAACGTGCCGCGAGTCAGGGCGTCGAGCGCAGAGAACGGCTCATCCATCAGCATGATCTTTGGCGTGATCGAGAGCGCGCGAGCGATACCGACGCGCTGCTTCATGCCGCCAGACAGCTCCGACGGACGCTTGTGCTCTGAACCGGTGAGGCCAACGATATCGATGAACTTCTGCGCATGGGTGCGAACCCGCGCCTTGTCCCATTTGCGCCATTTCGAAGAGACGGCGTAGGCGACGTTGCCCATCACGGTGCGCCACGGCAGCAAGGCATGGCTCTGGAAGATCACCGCGCGATCAAGACTTGTCCCCTCGATGGCTTGGCCATCAACGATCACCGTGCCTTCGCTTGGTTCGTCGAGGCCGGCGAGGATGTTGAGAACAGTGGTCTTGCCGCAGCCGGAATGGCCGATCACGCAGCCAAACTCGCCCCGAGGCATTGACAGCCACAGGTCTTCAAAGATCGTGGTGGTACCGCCGGACTGCGCGGGATAGCGCTTGGCGATACCTTCAATGGAGATGAATTTCTCGATCATAGCCTTACTCCGGGAACGTGACCATGCGCGTGAACCGCGCAAGGATCTGGTCGAGAATCATGCCGACGAGGCCGATGACGAAGATGGCGATGATGACGTTGGTGATCGACAGGTTGTTCCACTCGTTCCATACGAAGTAACCAATGCCGGTGCCGCCCACGAGCATTTCGGCGGCAACAATCACCAGCCAGGCGATGCCAATGGAGATGCGCATGCCGGTGAGAATTGTGGGGGCGGCGGCGGGAAGGATCACCGTGAAGGCGCGGCGCACGTTGCCGACCTCGAGGGTGCGGGCGACGTTGATCCACTCCTTGCGCACGGCGGACACGCCGAACGCAGTGTTCATCAGCATCGGCCAGACCGAGCAGATGAAGATGACGAAAATCGCGGAGAGACCGGAATCCTTGATGGTGTAGAGCGCCAGCGGCATCCAGGCGAGCGGCGAGATCGGTTTCAGGATCTGAATGAACGGATCAAGCGCCTTGCTGAGCAGCGGCGACATCCCGATCAGAAAGCCGAGCGGTATAGCGACAGCGACCGCGAGCAAATAGCCGATCATTACGCGCGCGATGGAGTAGGCGAGCTGGATGCCGAGGCCCTTGTCGTTCGGCCCGTTATCATAGAATGGCCGTTTGATGTGTTCCCAGAGCTTCGCGCCGACATCGAGTGGGCCCGGCATGGCGGATTTGCCCTGCGTGGCGTTGAGGCCCATCAACTTGGCGTATTCCGGGCTCATCGCCGCGACCGATCCCGTGCTGCGCGTGGCAAGGTGCCACGCGCCAATGAAGACCAGGAATATCGCGACTGATACGATAGCCGCACGAAACCTCAAGGACGCTGACATCCTTAGCTCGCCTTCTTGATCTTGAAGCTGCCGAGATATTCTTCAGGCTTGGCCGGGTCGAACGGTTTACCCATAACTGAGAAGCTCTTTGTGGTGGTCGTCGGCGGTGTGAGGCCGACCTCCTTCATCAGCTTCGCAGTGTCGGTTGCAAGGTAGACCTGTTCGGCGACGGCTTTGTAATCCACGTCGCCCTTGATCTGACCCCAGCGCTTCATCTGCGTCATGATCCATATGGCGAAGGACTGCCAGGGAAACGGATCGAAATCGACGCGGTTCGGCTGGGTTACGATGTTGCCGAGGCCGTCAGCGAAGGTGCCGGTCAGGATCTGCTCCAGCACGATTTGGGGCTGGTTGAGATAGTTGGC
This sequence comes from Pseudomonadota bacterium, assembly GCA_040387615.1. Classification (GTDB taxonomy): domain Bacteria; phylum Pseudomonadota; class Alphaproteobacteria; order Rhizobiales; family Xanthobacteraceae; genus Afipia. The sequence goes on from JAZKDK010000016.1 coordinate 29,348, forward strand.
TGGCGCGATCGCCTCGGCGATCTGCTTGCGGTTTTCGGCCTTGTGGGCGAACGCGGTGGCGTCGATGATCGACTTCAAGAGCGCCGCGTAGGTGCCCGGCATGGTGGTGACGAATTCCTTCGATGCGGCGAATGCACAGCACGGATGGCCTTCCCAGATGTCCTTGGTCAGGATGTGGATGAAGCCGACATTGTCGTACACAGCACGCTGATTCATCGGATCGGGACCGAGGAAGCCGTCGATATTGTCGGCGCGCAGGTTGGCGACCATTTCCGGCGGCGGCACCGAGCGGATCTGCACGTCGGCATCGGGATCGATGCCGTGTTCGGCGAGATAGTAACGCAGCAGGTAGTTGTGCATCGAGTAGTCGAAAGGCACGGCGAACTTGAAGCCCTTCCAGTCCTTCGGGTTGCGCTTGTCCTTGTGCTTTAGCGCCAGCGTGATGGCCTGGCCGTTGATGTTCTCCACGGCGGGCATGGTGTAGGGGACCGGATTCGAGCCGGCACCAAGCGTGAGCGCCAGCGGCATCGGCGAGAGCATATGCGCGGCGTCGTATTCCTTGTTGACGGTCTTGTCGCGGATGACGGCCCAGCCGGCGGTCTTGATGACTTCGACGTTGAGGCCATTCTTGGCGTAGAAGCCCATCGGCGCCGCCATGATGATCGGCGTGGCGCAGGTGATCGGGATGAAACCGACCTTGAGGTCCTTCTTCTCGAGTGGGGCACCCTGAGCGAACACCTCGGTCGCCGTCTTCAACGGGAAGAACTGCGAGACCGCGGCGACGGCGGTTGCCGCGCCGACGGACTTCAGGAACGCGCGGCGCGCTGCGTCCTGCGGGAACATCGCGCGCATCACGGCAGAGGCCACGACGCCTTCGTAACGCTGCTCGTCGCCCTGTGACGCGACCGCCTGAAGCTGGAGCGCGGCATCGTGCTCGGCGTCGCTCGCATGCTGGCCGCAAGCGCAGCCGAACGAAGAGAGGCGGCGGTTGGGATCGAACGGATTGTCAAAGGTGGACATGAAAGCCTCCAGCGTGATGTTTCCATTCATTACGCAAGGGGCGTGCCACGGGCGTTTTGCCCGATTTATCAATGTCGCTGTGCTGCAGAGGTAACATTGTCTGTCACGAAATATCGTGATACACGAATATTCGTAATTTAATTACGATATATCGTAGCGAGGTCCGATGGACGTTTTATCGACGGCGCCGGCAAGGGATCAGGATCTAAGGGGCGCGGCGTTCGATTTTGCGACCGAGCCGATGATGTTGTTGGACCCTCACGGCGACCGCATCGTCGATGCCAATCCGGCCGTTTGCACGCTGTTGGGATATGACCGCGCACTGCTGCGGCAAATGAAAATCAGCACATTGCACGCGGGTCAGGTGCCAGCGCTGATCGTTTTCACACAGGCGGTGTTCGACAAAGGCTCGTTCTGGACCACGTCGCTGACCCCGCGCCATGCTGCGGGAAACAAATTGCGGCTGGAATACACCGGCTCGCTGATCCCGCAGGACGGGACGCCGCTTGTGCTCCTGGCCATGAATGACCTCGAACAGCGCCGCCGCCGTCTGGTAGATCTGACGGCGGAAGATCACATGCGCGGCGGCATTGCGGCCTGGCAACGCGTCGAGCGGGTCTTCCGCGACATCGAACGCGAGAACCAGCTCATCCTTCGCGCCGCAGGCGAGGGCATTTACGGCGTCAACGCGGAGGGCAAGACCACCTTCGTCAATCCGGTGGCCGAACGTATTCTGGGGTGGTCCGCGGAGGAACTTGTCGGGACTAACATTCATTCGACTGTGCACCACACCCATCACGACGGCCGGCACTATCCGCACGAGGATTGTCCGATCTATGCGGCGTTCCGCGACGGCGCGGTGCATCAGGTTGATGATGAGGTGTTCTGGCGCAAGGACGGCACCCCGGTGTGGGTCGAGTACACGTCAACGCCGATCCGCGATCGTGGTGTGGTGGTCGGCGCCGTGATTGTTTTCCGCGATGTCAGCCAACGCCGCGAGGCCGATGAAAAACTGCGCGCAGCGCTTGCCGAAGTCGATCAACTGCGCGAGCGGCTTGAGCAGGAAAACGCCTATTTGCAGGAGGAAATCCGCACCGAGACCAATCCGCGCGGCATTATCGGCCGTACGGCGGCGGTGCAGAAGACGCTGCGGCAGGTCAGCCTTGTTGCGCCAACCGATGCGGCCGTGATGATCACTGGCGAGTCCGGCACCGGCAAGGAACTGATCGCGCGAGCCATTCATGAGGCAAGCCAGCGCAGCGACCGCCCGCTGATCCGTGTCAACTGCGCGGCGATTCCGCGCGAACTGTTCGAGAGCGAATTTTTCGGCCACGTACGTGGCGCGTTCACTGGCGCATTACGCGATCGCATCGGACGGTTTGAACTCGCCGATGGTGGGACCCTGTTTCTCGATGAGGTCGGCGAAATTCCGCTGGAGCTTCAGGGCAAGCTGCTGCGCGTGTTGCAAGAGGGACATTTCGAGCGCGTCGGCGAGGAGCGCACGCGCGCTGTCAATGTCCGCGTCATCGCCGCGACCAACCGCGAACTGAAACAGGAGGTGAAGCAGGGGCGCTTTCGCGAGGATCTCTATTTCCGGCTCAACGTGTTTCCGGTTGAGACCGTTCCGCTGCGCGATCGTCGCGAGGACGTCCCTCTGCTGGCGCAGCACTTCCTTGCCAGCGAAAGCAAATCGTTCAAGTCCGATCTGCGGCTGTCGGAAGGCGATGTACGCCGCCTGATGCAATATGACTGGCCGGGCAATGTCCGCGAGCTGCAGAACGTGATCGAACGCGCCGCCATCCTTGCCCAAAACGGACGGTTGCGAATTGATCTGCCGATTCAGCAGGGCGGAACTGAATTAGCGGCGACCTCACGGCGTCCAAAGAATGGTGTACCGCAGTCCATCATGACCGACGATGAAATGCGCGAGCACGAGCGCAACAACATTCTGGCCGCGCTGAAAGCGTCCGGCGGCAAGGTCTTCGGCAAGGGCGGTGCAGCGGAACTGCTGGCGATCAAGCCGACCACGCTGGCGTCGCGGATCAAATCGCTCGGAATTTCGGCACGAAACCTCGATTTGCTAATGCGTTAGGCAGTTCGTGCCGGTTGTTAGCGCTTGATAGCGGCTTGCTCAGGTGTTCTGCTCAAAAAACGAGCCATCGAGGTTGTCGCGCCGTGTCCATTGCCGTCGCTCTGCACCACGTCACACATTATAGGTATGACCAGCCTGTCAGCCTCGGGCCTCAGGTCATCCGGTTGAGGCCGGCACCGCACTCCCGCACCCGTGTTTCCAGCTATTCGCTGAGGGTTCTGCCCGAGACGCATTTCGTCAACTGGCAGCAGGATCCGCAGGGGAACTGGCTGGCACGTTTCGTATTTCCGGAACCGACGCGTGAGTTCAAGATCGAGGTGGATTTCACCGCCGACATGGCGGTGGTCAATCCGTTCGATTTCTTTGTTGAGCCTTATGCCGAGACGCTTCCGTTTCTGTATCCGCCGGATCTCGCCGATGAACTCGCGCCTTATCTGAAGACCGAACCTGTGACACCATCGCTTGCGCAGTATCTTGCAAGCATTCCGCGCGAACCGACCAACACGGTGAACTTCCTCGTCGATCTCAACGCGCGACTGCGCGACAGGGTCAACTACGTTATCCGGATGGAGCCGGGTATCCAGACGCCAGAGGAAACGCTGCAAAGCGGTGCCGGGTCTTGCCGCGATTCCGCGTGGCTTTTGATCCAAGCGCTGCGCCATCTCGGATTGGCCGCGCGCTTCGTCTCCGGCTATCTCATTCAGTTGCGCCCCGACATCGATCCGCTGCAGGGGCCACGCGAAGTCGAGGCTGACTTTACCGATCTGCATGCATGGGCAGAGGTCTATCTGCCCGGCGCAGGCTGGATCGGATTCGACGTGACATCCGGCATGCTGACGGGTGAGGGGCACATTCCAGTCGCCGCGTCGCCGCACTACCGGACGGCCGCGCCGATCAGCGGCAATGTCAGTTCCGCGAACGTCGAATTCGGTTTCGAGATGAAGGTGACGCGTGTCAATGAAGCACCGCGCATCACCAAGCCGTTCTCGGACGACTCGTGGCGGCGTCTCGATACGTTGGGCGAGAAGGTCGATGCTGATCTCGCGGCCGATGACGTGCGCCTGACCATGGGTGGCGAACCGACATTCGTCTCGATCGATGATCTGGAATCCGCCGAGTGGAATACTGCTGCGGTCGGTCCGACAAAGCGTGGCATTGCCGACGACCTTATCCGTCGTCTGCGTACCCGCTTTGCGGCCGGTGGTTTGCTGCATTACGGGCAGGGCAAATGGTATCCCGGCGAAAGCCTGCCGCGCTGGGCGTTCGGACTCTATTGGCGCAAGGATGGCGTCCCGATCTGGCGAAATCCAGATCTGATCGCGCCGATGGAAGGGCCGCGCTCGGCGAAGATCGAGCAGGCGGAAAAATTCGCGACGCATGTTGCCGAGAAACTTGGCGTGGATGCGAGCAATGTGCTTCCCGCTTACGAAGATCAGGCGCATTGGTTGCTGAAAGAGAACAGCCTTCCCGGTAACGTCGATCCGAGCGATTCAAAACTGGCCGATCCGGAAGAGCGCTCCCGTATGGCGCAGGTGTTTCAGCAGGGACTGAACGTGCCGCGCGGTTTCGTGCTTCCGGTGCAGCGCTGGAACGCGAAAGCAGCCAGCCGCTGGCGTAGCGAAAAATGGAATCTGCGGCGCGGGAATCTGTTCCTCATGCCGGGCGATTCACCGCTCGGGCTGCGGCTGCCGATGAGTTCGCTGCAATGGATTCCGCCTGAGGATTATCCCTACATCGTTGAACAGGATCCGTTGGAGGAGCGCGAGCCGCTGCCGGACTTCGGTGGCGGCCCTTCGTCGCCCGAACCCGCTGCGCAGCCTCCCGTGTTCGACGATGGCGCGCAGATGGACGGTGCGCCGCGTCAGTTCATTCAGGAGCAGCAGGTCGGAGACGGCAAGGGCGGGGTCCGCACGGCCTTGTCGATCGAAATTCGTGACGGCATCCTGTGCGCGTTCATGCCGCCGGTCGAGAAACTCGATGACTATCTGGAATTGATCGCAGTTGTCGAGGCAACCGCCGAGGACATGAAGCTTCAGGTCCATGTCGAGGGCTACGCACCGCCTTACGATCCGCGTGTCGAGGTCATCAAAGTAACGCCAGACCCCGGCGTGATTGAGATCAACATTCATCCGGCGAAAAACTGGCGCGAGATCGTCGACACGACCATTGGTCTCTATCAGGATGCCGCGCATGTTCGCCTGGGCGCGAACCGCTTTCTGATCGACGGCCGCCACACCGGGACAGGTGGCGGCAACCATGTTGTCATCGGCGGCGGTACGCCTGCGGACTCGCCATTCCTGCGACGACCCGATTTGCTCAAGAGTGTGGTTCTGTTTTGGCAGCGTCATCCATCGCTGTCTTACCTGTTCTCGGGTATGTTCATCGGCCCGACCAGCCAGGCGCCGCGCATCGACGAAGCGCGGCACGATGCGCTTTATGAGCTTGAGATTGCCATGGCGCAGATCCCGCCAAAAGGCGAAAAGGTCCCGCTGTGGCTGGTCGACCGCACGTTCCGCCATCTGTTGGTTGATATTACCGGCAACACCCATCGCGCCGAAATCTGCATCGACAAGCTCTATTCGCCGGACAGCCCCACAGGCCGCCTCGGTCTGGTTGAATTCCGCGCGCTGGAAATGCCACCCGATGCGCGCATGAGCCTGGCACAGCAACTCATCATCCGCGCGCTAATCGCAAGATTCTGGCGCGAACCGCAGGACGGCCAGTTCGTGCGCTGGGGCACCACGCTGCACGATCGTTTCATGCTGCCGTATTTCCTCTGGCAGGATTTCAATGATGTTTTGTCAGACCTGAAAGAAGCGGGTTACGATTTCGAGCCTGAATGGTTCGAGGCACAGCTTGAATTCCGCTTTCCGCTCTTTGGCAGTGTCCAGCATGGCGGTGTGACGCTGGAATTGCGTCAGGCTCTGGAGCCCTGGCATGTACTGGGCGAGGAAAGCACCGGCGGCGGCACGGTGCGTTATGTGGACTCCTCGGTCGAGCGTCTGCAGGTCAAGGTGAATGGTCTCGTCCAGGGACGCCACGTCATCACCTGCAATGGCCGCCGCCTACCGCTGACGGACACCGGGCGTTCGGGCGAGGCCGTCGCCGGCGTGCGCTTCAAGGCATGGCAGCCATCATCCGGGCTTCACCCGACCATCCCGGTTCACGCGCCGCTGACCTTCGACATTCTCGACACCTGGAATGGACGCTCGCTGGGCGGCTGCGTCTATCATGTCGCTCACCCTGGCGGACGTAGTTACGAGACCAAACCGGTCAACAGCTATGAGGCCGAGGCGCGGCGATTGGCCCGGTTTCAGGACCATGGCCACTCGCCTGGCCCAATATCCGTGCCTTCCGAGGAAAGAACCCTCGAATTTCCTCTGACTCTGGACCTCCGGACGCCGCTCCCGCATTGAGGCCGCCGCCATAATCGGCGAAATTGTCTCCGAAAGCAGAAAGCGAGTCGGGATGGCGGATACGAGTAACGGAGAGGCCGGATCGCGGCGGGTGCAGCAGGATCTTCTGGACTGCACGCGTGGCTATGCGCCGCTCCCTGGAATCCCGGACGAATTTCTTGATGCCAATGGCCAGCCCCGCGAGGTCTGGGCGCGGTTCTTTGATGCGTTCTCCACGCTTGCGCCGGGTGAAATCGAGCGCCGTTTTGCGTCCGCCGATCAGCACATGCGTGAAGCCGGTGTGACCTACCGGACGCCGGGGGATGCGGCAGACCGGATGTGGCCGCTCAGCCACCTGCCTCTGCTGATCGACGAAGCGGAATGGAAGCAGATTTCGGAGGGTGTCGCCCAGCGGGCGGAGTTGTTCGAACAAATCCTCCGCGATCTGTATGGCGAGGGCCGGTTGATCGCTGATGGCGCGTTGCCCGCGGCCGCGATCGCAGGAAGCTCCGAATATCTGCGCTCCGTCTGCGGCGTACCGCCGCCCGGCGGCCAGTATCTCAATCTTTACGCCGCCGACATCGGCCGTGGACCCGATGGCCGCTGGTGGGTGTTGAATGATCGCACACAGGCGCCGTCCGGCGCAGGCTATGCGCTTGAGAACCGGCTGGTGCTCTCGCGCGCGCTGACAAACCTCTACACATCGATGAATGTCGAACGCGTCGCGCCATTTTTTGAAGCGTTCCGCGATAGCTTGAGGGGGCTTGCGGATCGCGACGAGCCGCGCATCGGTCTGTTAACGCCCGGAAATTCGAGCGAGACTTACTCTGAACATGCGACGCTCGCGCGGTATCTCGGGTTCTTGCTGGTTGAGGGTGACGACCTCGCCGTAAGCGAAGATCGGCTGCATGTCCGCACCGTTGCGGGCCTGAAACGGCTCGACGTGCTGTTGCGGCGGGTCGATTCAAATTTCCTCGATCCGATCGAGCTTGACGCCCGATCCATGCTCGGCGTGCCGGGCCTGATCGATGTCGTCAGAAGGGGCGGCGTTGCCGTCGCCAACATGCCCGGATCCGGCGTGATGGAGGCGCGAACACTGCTTGGATTCCTGCCGAGTCTCAGCCAGCGTTTCTTCGGCGAAGAACTGAAGATGCCACATATCGCGACATGGTGGTGCGGGCAGAAGTCGGCGCGTGAGGAAGTGCTTTCGCGGCTCGACGACATGGCGATCGAAGGCGCTTACGGCCAATCGGTCCCCGGCTTTCCGGGCCGCGGTCCGATTATCGGCGGCTCGCTGTCAAGGGATGAGCGCTCGCGATTGGTAGACGCTATCGGCAAGCGTGGCATCGACTATGTTGGGCAGGAGATGGTTCGTCTTTCCACCACGCCGGTGTGGGACAACGGACATATTGCTCCACGCCCGTTCGTGCTTCGGGTGTTTGCGGCCGCGACGCCGAACGGCTGGACCATCCTGCCGGGCGGATTCTGCCGCATCGCCGATCAGCCGGATGCGCGCGCCGTGTCGATGGGTGAGGGCGCGCGGGCCGCCGACGTCTGGGTGGTGTCGGAGAAAGAAGTCGTTACCTCGACATTACTGCCGCCGAGCGATTCCGTTCGGATCAAGCGCATCGCCGGGTGGGTCCCGAGCCGCGCAGCGGACAATCTGTTCTGGCTTGGCCGTTATCTGGAGCGCGCCGAAGCCACGCTGCGGCTGGTCCGTGCGCTGGGTGGTGCGTTGCGGGAGCCCGGCAAAGGTCCGTCGCCAATGCAGCCGGTGATCGAGCGGATTCAGCGTCTGCTCGTTGCCTGGGGGGCGACCACGCCATCGGCGCGCGCCAAGCTGGCGACCACCGCGGCGCAGTCGTTGCAGGCTCACGACAAGTTTGGGTCGGCACTGTCGCTGCTTCGCTCGGCGCAACGTACGGCGAGGACGCTGCGCGAGCGCCTGTCGCCGGATGCGTGGCATATCATCACTGGCATGGTAGAGCGCCTGTCGGAGAAGGCGGAGGACGATGAAGCGCTGCTCGAGGCCACGGAGTGGACTCTGCAATCGCTGGCGACGTTCGCGGGTCTCGCGCAGGAAAACATGAACCGCGCAGCGGGATGGCGCTTTCTCGAGATGGGGCGGCGCGTCGAACGTGCAATCAACACCGCCCGTTTCGCCCGCCAGTTTGCTTATGACGCTGCAACCGGCGAGGATCTCGATCTGCTGCTGACGCTGGTCGATTGCCAGATTACCTATCGCTCGCGCTATCTGGTCGGACCGTTGCTGGCACCCGTACGCGACCTCGTGGTGCTGGATACATACAATCCGCGTTCGGTCGCGTTTCAGATCGCCGCGCTCAATGAGCACATCGCCAGTCTCCCCAGCATGCGCGAAGGCGGGCTGATCGATCCGCCGCATCGTCTGGCCGTGACGCTCCAAGCCGCGATGACAGCGGGTGAGGCAGAGGCGTTCGACACCAAGGCCCTGTTTTCGCTTGAGCAGAATTTGCTCAACCTCGCCGATGCCATCGGCTCGCATTATTTCCCGCATGGCAGTAGCGCATTGCGCCCGGAGAAGCTGACGGGGTTCGCGTGATCTACGACATCCGTCATGTCACGACATATTCTTATGAAAGCCCGGTCAGCTTCGCGCGATGTTCGCTGAGGCTCGAACCAAAGACCGGTGATGGCCAGCAGTTGATCTCGCATAGTGTCGAGATCAAGCCGATTCCATTGGAGCGCACGCTGAGAACCGACTTCTTCGGTATCCGCACCGAAAGCATTGTGATCGAGGCTGCCCATCGCGTTCTGCGTATCGATGCGCGCTCACGCGTTGATGTCGCGCGCATCGCGCCATCTCGCGACTTGAAATCTCCACCTTGGGAGAAGGTGCGCGAGGCGGCCTTCACGACGAACGGCCTCGCGGCAAGTTCTCCGGTGGGGTATCTGTTCGCAAGCCCGCTGGTGCCGATCCAGCCGCCGATCACTGACTACGCGGCGGGGAGCTTTCCGGCGGCCGGCGGGATTTTCGAATCCACGGCAGACCTGATGCGGCGGATCAATCAGGACTTTGTCTACGACTCCAAAGCGACGGAAATTTCGACTCCGTTGCAGGACGTTTTCAAGAAGCGGCGCGGGGTGTGCCAGGATTTTGCACACATCATGATCGCGGGGCTGCGCGGTCTGGGACTGCCGGCAGCCTATGTTAGTGGATACCTGCGAACCACGCCGCCACCGGGCCGCCCTCGGCTTCAGGGGGCGGACGCAACGCACGCATGGGTGTCGGTCTGGTGCGGTGAGGAACTCGGCTGGATGGGCTTCGATCCGACCAACGATCTGGTGATCGGAAACGACCACGTTGTTCTGGCTGTCGGCCGCGATTACACTGATGTTTCGCCTGTCGACGGGGTGATCGTCGGGTCGCGTAAGCAAAAGCTGGCCGTGGCTGTGGATGTGATCCCGGCGGAATAGTTGCTGCTGATTAGCCGAAGCGATCAGCCCTTGTGGCTGCCGTCGGCGCAGAACGAAGCGCGGATGTTGCAATCTGCCGGGCTGCGGCCCTCTTTGCGGCAGCGTGCCGAGGCGGCATCAATGGCCTGGCCGAGTGTTGCGCCTTCAGCTGTGTAAGCACCCCAGTAACGGGTTCGCCGGATACGGGTGGTATAGAAGGCCATCGCACCGCATTTGGTTGTTGAGGATATCTTGCAGCCGCGGCCGCCGTTATTGACGCACAGTGTCAGTGCACGTGCCTCGGCCTCATCTCGCGTCGCTTTTTGCCAGGCGGCACCCCATGCTCCGCGCGCCGCAAAGCCGATAGCGGCCCATTGCTCGGCAGGCGGTGGCGGAGCTTTCGGCTTGAGCGATTCAAGGCGGATCTTGGCGAGCGGGGCGAAAGTCCCGTTTGGATACTTGTCGAGATAGGCCGCGATCTCGGCGGGATTCCGAGAGTCCTTCACCGAATTCCAGAAGGTGATCTCGGCGCTGGAATCGGTCTGTGCGAAGGCTGTTGCGGGTTGCGAGAACAAGGCAACCGCAAGCGCCAGCGCACAACAGATCCCGCGTCGCATCTCCTATCCCCGTTTCGAGTTTGGCGCAGACTAAAAGCCCGTTTTGGCCTTGTCGAGCGGGCGGGGTCGCGTTCCTGCGGATAACCCCTTCCTATGCTTTGTATTCTCAGCTCGGTGTGGCTTCTAACCATCGGTGAGAAGACGCGTCGGCGGACTTGAGCCGTGCGCTATGATATCGGTCGCTTGGTTTTCCTTGCTGCATTTGTTGTACGGGATTTCTTCGCGGGCACTTTTTTCCCTTCCTTTCGCGCTTCCGAAAGGCCGATAGCGATTGCCTGCTTTCGACTCTTGACCGTCTTGCCTGATCTTCCGCTCTTCAACGTGCCCTTTTTCCGCTTGTGCAATGCACGCGCGACTTTCTTCGTCGCTGCTTTGGAATATTTGCGCGCCATGGTCGTCTCCGCAATTGATTCTACCTTCGGGTAATCGCCTCAGAAGGCGACAGGTTCCGATTTTGGTGAAGCAGGCAGAGGACGATGGAGGAAGCAGGTACGATGCCGGACGGCTAGCTGCCGTTTGCTGCAGTCACGATCCAGATCGAACCGCCGAGCGGGACCGTGTCGCCTTTTTGATGTGCCGCGAGTGCCGTACGAATCGACTGGGTCGTTGCCTCGATCTTGTCCTGCGGCTGATTCTCGAGTGCGCGGCTGGTGGGGCCGATGGAGAGGGTCGTTTCAATGGCGGCTTCGAGTCCGCGGCCGGTCGCGATGTCGAGCGACAGATCGATCCGCTCCATGCCGATACTGGTGAAGCCTGCCTCGTCAAGGATGCGGCGAACGCGGTCCTCGCTGGCGAAAGAGAAGGGACCCGGATCGTCCGGCTTCATTTCCGGAAGCTTCGGTACATGCTTGTACGCTTCCTGCAGGCCGAGCATCATCCAGGGATTGTCGCGCGGTGTACGCCAGCATGCGAATGCAAGGCGGCCGTTCGGTCGCAATGCCTTGCGCATGTTTGCGAAGGAGTCGGAAGGCTGCGCAAAGAACATCACGCCGAACCGGGAAAACAGCAGATCGGTGTTTGCCGGAGCGAATGGGTATACCGTCGCGTCGGCCAGCACGAACTCGACCGGCGCACCTGCTGCCGCTAGCTCCCGGGCCCGGCCCAGCATCGGCTCGGAAATGTCGACACCGATAACACTCCCTGTCGGACCAACCTTTTTCAGAAGATCAAAGGAGGTGGCTCCGCAACCGCAACCGACATCGATAGCGGTTTCCCCGGGCTTGACGGCGGCGCGATCGATCAGGACTTCAGACACAGGCCCGAGGACGATATCCTGAAGTTGCTGCCGGTCGGTCCAGTGGCGGCCAGCCGGACCATTCCAATAGGCAATCTGATCGGCGTTGCGGTCGTCGATGGCGGGTTGGGTCATGGCGCGCTCCGGTGATGCCCGTTCCTTCTAGGCCAGTCTGGCGGTGCTGAACAGGAAAGCCTGCCATCCATCGCTGGTTGGTCGAGTGCCTTGCCTCGATCCACCGGAAACTCCCGGAGCGCGCGCCGTCAGGAGCCTCTAAAGAGGATTTTTCCCGTACCCTTTGCAGCGTGGGAAATCGCGGCTGCGGACTCGACGAGCGGGTAGGTCGCTTCCACAGGCGTAAAGATTGTTCCGTCTGCGATCCACCCGGCCATCTTCTTCTGAACCTCAACAACGCGGGCCGGCGTATTTTTGTTGAACCAGTTCAAGAGCCAGAAGCCCTTGAGCGTGAGATCGCGGAAGATGTTCGGCGCCGTGAAGAAAGGTCCCGGCCCGCCGCTCATGACACCATAAGCGACCAGCGTACCGCCGTTGGCCAGACAGTCGTTCAGTGACATCAGGCCCGGTCCACCGACACTATCCAGCGCAAGCATGATCTTCGCCTTACCTGTCGCTTCCGCAACCCGTTTGGCCAGATCGGGGCCCTCGACCAGAACCACATCGGCGCCGAGCTTCTTCAACTCGTCGACGAGTTCGGGACGGCGCACGACGCTGACGGTATGGACACCCATATGCTTGGCGATGGCGATGACTGCACGACCGACGCCTGAATTGCCGGCGCTTTGGATAACCCAGTCTCCCTTCTTAAGGGAGACGTACTCTGTCAACAAAAGATATGCGGTCGGAGGATTGACCATCAGCATCGAAAGTTGCTGCGGGTCCGCAGCCGCTGGCAATGCAAACAGTCCGTCGGCTTTGACCTTGCTGCGCGTCAGCCAAGTTGATGTTCCCCTTGGGAACAGCACGCGATCGCCTTCCTTGATTCCGGTGACACCCGAACCGACTTTAGCCACGCGTGCCACGCCTTCAGAGCCGACAGGTGCGGGCAGCTTTGGCTTCACGCCATAAAGGCCGCGCATCAGCACGAGATCCGAGGGGTTGATCGGTGAGAACTCCATGTCGATAACGATTTCGCCGGCTCCAGGAGCACCCGGATCGGGAAGGGTGACAGTCTCAACCACTTCCCAAGGCTTGCCAAACGCATTGAGCTGAACGGTATGCATGGTGTCCTCCCAAAATCGCCGCTTGCGGCTGAGCGCTAAATGTTATGTTTAGTCCGGTATTACAACTAGTCTCAATCAGCAACTAAATGAAGGAAGTGACTGCTATGCGCGAGCCCTCGTTCGCACGGCTGAACTGCTCGATCGCGCGCGCGCTCGCGATGCTCGGCGACTCGTGGTCCATCTTGATCCTGCGGGACGCGCTGGGAGGCGTCCGTACGTTTGAGGGCTTCATGCGCGGTCTTGGTATTGCGCGAAATACGCTGACAGACCGGCTGCGGCATCTGGTCGAAGAGGGAATGCTGGCGCAGATGGATGTCGGTAAACGCGGAACGCGTTTCGAGTACGTTCCGACACAAAAGGCGAAAGAGTTTCAGGCTCCGCTGATGGCGATCATGCAATGGGGCGACCGCTGGGTGTCCGGCTCCGGCAACGAACCGGTTATCGCTGTTGATCGCGCAAGCGGAGCGGCCATTGAGCCAATGATCGTGCGCAGCAATTCCGGCCGGGCGGTGTCGTTCGACGAACTGATGTACAAGCCGGGACGCGGAGCGACGATGGCGACACGTGAGTATCTGCTCGCAAAAAGCAAGCGAGCAACAGCCGGCAAAACCTGACTCCGCTTCCGCGCAGTTACCAAGCGCGGAACAGAACGCTCGCGTTGACGCCGCCGAAGCCGAAGCCGTTGGACATCACATGTTCGATCGCCATAGGACGTGCAGCGCCGCGCACAAGATCGATGCCTTCAGCGGCAGCATCAGGATGATCGAGATTGAGCGTGGCCGGCGCGATCTGGTCGCGCAATGCCAGGACTGAGAAGATGGCCTCAAGGCCGCCCGCCGCACCAAGCAGGTGACCGGTGGCGGATTTCGTTGAACTGACCGCGACCAGTCCTTCGGTACCAAACACGGCCTTGATCGCTGCGAGCTCGCCATTATCGCCCACCGGCGTCGAGGTCGCATGAGCGTTGAGGTGCTGAACCTCGATTGGAGAAATGCCCGCCTGGCGCAGGGCAATTTCAATCGAGCGGCGTGCGCCGTCGCCATCTTCCGGCCCGGCCGTCATGTGGTAGGCGTCTGACGTCGTTCCATACCCGACAAGTTCGGCAATCGGCGTTGCGCCGCGGCTGAGCGCGTGGTCGAGCGTTTCGATGACCAAGATGCCTGCGCCTTCGCCCATCACGAAGCCGTCGCGGTCGCGATCGAAGGGACGAGACGCGCGCTGCGGCTCATCGTTGAAATTGGTGGAGAGCGCACGAGCGGCGGCAAATCCGCCGAGGCTGACGCGATCGATACACGCTTCCGCGCCGCCGGCGATTGCGACATCTGCTTCGCCCGCGAGCAAGAGGCGTGCGGCATCACCGATGGCCTGCACGCCCGCGGCGCATGCCGTCACAGGTGCGCCCAGCGGACCCTTGAAGCCGTGACGGATCGAAACCTGTCCGGCAGCAAGATTGACGAGAAATGACGGGACGGTGAAGGGCGACAGCCGGCGCACGCCGCGTTCGTCGGCCGTGCGAACAGCATCGACAATGGCGGGAAATCCGCCGACACCCGAGCCGATGATGGTCGCCGTGCGCTCGCGCGAGCGCGCATCCTGAGGCGACCATCCCGCCTGTGCGATCGCTTCGTCCGCCGCCTGCATGGCGAACTGGATGAAGCGGTCCATCTTCTTCTGATCTTTTTTCGGAATTGTGCGATCGGGATCGAAACCGAACTCGGGATCTTCGACGATGTCGGGCACGATGCCGCAGGCTTTCACCGGCAAGTCGGCGGCGACATTGTCGGACAATGCGCGGATGCCGGATTGCCCGGCAATCAGCCGCGACCAGTTGGCTTCTACACCAGAGCCAAGCGGAGACACGGCACCCATTCCAGTGACGACGATCCGTCGTATCGCGCTGCTTCGTTTCACGATCTCACCACAGGTTGCACGGGAATAACGCAGCCCGCTCATCGGGTGTGCGCTTACAACACCGGCGAATGTCCGCCGGTGCCCTTTTCAAAATGGCGCAGCGCCGATCAGTTGAGCTTGCGCTCGACGGCGATGGCGGTTGCTTCGCCGCCGCCAATGCAAAGCGAGGCAATGCCGCGCTGAACGTTGTTCTTTTCCATCGCGTGCAGCAACGTCACGATCAGCCGAGCGCCGGTTGCACCGATCGGGTGGCCGAGTGCGCATGCACCGCCGTTGACGTTGAGTTTGTCGCGCGGAATTCCGAGATCTTTTGCAGCTGCCATCGGCACCACGGCGAAGGCTTCATTGATCTCGAACAAATCGACGTCGCCAACGCTCCAGCCGACCTTTTCGAGCAGCTTGCGGATCGCCGGGATAGGGGCGGTTGTGAACCAGTCGGGAGCCTGGCTGTGCGTCGAGTGGCCCTTGATCTCGGCCAGGATCGGCAGACCTTCGCGTTCAGCAATCGAACGGCGAGTCAAAACCAGCGCAGCCGCGCCGTCGGCATTCGCCGAGGAGGCTGCAGGCGTGATGGTACCGTTGGGACGGAAGGCCGGCTTCAGGTTGGGAATCTTGGCCGGATCAACTTTCAGCGGATGCTCGTCGTTTTCAACGAGGCGAACGCCTGCCTTTTCCTTGACCGAAATCGGCGCAATCTCTTTCTTGAAAGCGCCACTCTGGACGGCATTGCGCGCCCGCGTCAGCGTTTCGATTGCGTAGTCGTCCTGATCCTTGCGGCTGAACTGATAGGCCTCTGCGGCAGCTTCGCCGAAGTCACCCATCGAGCGACCGGTCTCGTAGGCGTCCTCGAGACCATCCATCATCATGTGATCAATAATGCGGTCGTGACCGACCCGATAGCCGCCACGTGCCTTTTGAAGAAGGTATGGCGCGTTGGTCATGCTTTCCATGCCGCCGGACACAACGATGTTCGCCGAGCCCGCATTGATGAGGTCGTGAGCCAGCATCGTCGCTTTCATGCCCGATCCGCACACCTTGTTGATGGTCGTGGCGCCGGTGGCGTCGGGCAACTTCGCGCCGCGCGCAGCCTGACGGGCAGGGGCCTGACCTTGTCCAGCGGGCAGAACGCAGCCCATCAGAACTTCGTCGATCTGGTCGGGCGACAGTTTGGCTCGTTCCAGCGCCGCGCCGATGGCGTGAGATCCTAGATTATGTCCGCTGAACGACGACAGATCGCCCTGAAAGCGGCCAAGAGGAGTGCGAACTGCGGAAACGATGACGACGGGATCAGAGGTGGACATGCAACTGCTCTCCTGGTTCGCGCACGGAGCCTGACCGTGTTAGATGACATGCATCATATGAAAGGACGCGGAAATTGCAATCCGCGTCCGGACAATAAAAGCATGAATCGAGTCCGGACAAGCAGCCTGACGTTTAAAACATGCCTTGGCATGCCAAAACTCGCATGAATTATTTTCGTGCGTCGGATGAGTTATTTTCGTTTGTCGAGAAAAGCCTGCATGTGGCGCTGGGGTTCACCGGTCAAAAACGACTTTCCGAACACGCCGATGCTGAGATTGACCGATTCCGTAAGTGGGAGTTCTTCCCACTGTCGCAAGAGCGCCTTTTGGTTTCGCATGGCTTCAGGGCCGCATTCCGCAATTGCGGCGGCAGTGGTTGCTATCGCCTGATCAAGATCGGCCTCGGAAACGACCTGGTCGACCAGCCCCCAATTCAATGCGGTGGGCGCATCGATGGTGGCTGCAGTCAGGATGAGCCAGCGGGCGCGTCCCCAGCCGATCAATCTTGGCAACAGGGCTGCGTGGATCACCGAGGGAATACCAACCTTGACCTCCGGCATTGCGAACTTCGCATCCTGCGATGCGATCCTTAAATCGCACGCCGCGGCAAACTCCAGCCCGCCTCCAAGACACCATCCGCGCAGGCGGGCGATCACCGGTGTTGGAAATTGCCGGACAGCTTCGCAGAGGTCGCGCAGTCCGGTGATGAATTTTTCAGCCGAGGCCTGATCGAGTGTCGCCATCTCCTTGATGTCCGCGCCGCCGATCATGCTTTTTTCGCCTGAGCCTCTGACGATCAGCACACGGATGTCGCGGTCCTTGCCAAGCAATTCCAGCCCTTCGCGAACACCATGGATCACTGCCGAGTTCATGATGTTGAGCGGGCCGGCGTTGGTAATCGTTAATTGTGCAATGCCGTTGTCGCCACGGGTGACGTGACAATAGTCGTTGATCGTTTGCATTTTTTTTGAAGCCTGACAGTTGCGACGGGATGTCGATGTGCGCGATGGTGCGCGATCCGTTATCCATCGTCAAATACCGTGCATGGCAGCCATTTTGTGCCCGAAACCCGGCACTTTTATCGCCAAGGTGTGCTATTATATGATCTGAAACATTTGATGAGGCGGCGATGCGTTATTCCAAGGATCACAAGGCGGAAACCCACGACCGGATCGTGAAGAACGCATCCGTGCGCCTGCGCGAGCGTGGTGCGGCAAGCCTTGGAGTTGCGGAGTTGATGAAGGAGGCCGGTCTCACCCACGGCGGATTCTATGCTCATTTTTCGTCCCGCGATGCGCTCATCAGCGAAGCTTTCGCCCATGCAATGCAGCAAACCACCGGGCGTTGGCGCAAGCGCGCAGAGCAATTTCCGGAAGGCAAGCGTCTTGCTTCGATCGTGAATGGCTATCTGTCCGCTGAGCATCGCGACGATATCGGTAACGGCTGTGCATTGCCGTCGCTGGGTGTCGAGGTGTCGCGTGCCAGTCCCAAGACGCGGAAGGCTTTCGCCAGCAAGCTCGAGGACATGATCGCGATGCTCGCGGAGCAATCCCCGGACTTGCCCGCTAAGACGGCTCGCCGCGAAGCCATCGCTGTCGTCGCAACCATCATGGGAACGATGATTTTGGCCCGCGCTGCAGGAACGGGCGAATTCTCGGATGAGATCCTCAGCGCCGGCCGCCACGCAGCTCTGCGCGGTGATAACGCGGCAAAACCGCGCACGAAGAAGCCCAAAGCCAAGACCGAGGCCTGATACCGGGCAATATCTCTTTGCATTGCACGCCACCGTGCTGTGCGCAGAACCGGGTTCCTATTCCGGTTGCGACGGTGCTAGAAGCTTCCAAACACTCGCTTTTGGAGGTTACGCATGCGTTCGATCGGGCATTTTATCGGCGGTAAGGAAGTCAAGGGCACGTCGGGCCGTTTTGCGGACGTGTTCGAGCCGATGACGGGCGAGGTTCAGGCCAAGGTGGCGCTGGCCTCCAAGGCGGAGATGCGCGCTGCGGTTGAGAATGCGGCGGCCGCACAGGTGGGGTGGGCCAACACCAATCCGCAGCGCCGCGCCCGGGTGATGATGAAATTCGTTGAGCTGGTGCAGCGCGACTACGACAAGCTCGCGGAACTGCTGGCGCGCGAGCACGGCAAGACGGTTCCCGACGCCAAGGGCGACATCCAGCGCGGGCTCGAAGTGGCTGAGTTCGCCTGCGGTATTCCGCACCTGATGAAGGGTGAGTACACCGAAGGCGCAGGCCCTGGCATCGACATCTATTCGATGCGCCAGCCGCTCGGCGTCGTCGCTGGTATCACGCCGTTCAATTTCCCGGCGATGATCCCGATGTGGAAGTTTGCGCCCGCGATCGCCTGCGGCAACGCGTTCATCCTCAAGCCTTCAGAGCGCGATCCCGGCGTGCCGATGGCGCTGGCCGACCTGATGATCGAGGCGGGGTTGCCGCCGGGCATCCTGAACTGCGTCAATGGCGACAAGGAAGCCGTCGATGCGATCCTCGACGATCCGGATATTCGCGCTGTGGGCTTCGTCGGCTCGTCGCCGATCGCGCAGTACATCTATGAGCGCTCAGCCGCCACCGGCAAGCGCGCGCAGTGCTTCGGCGGCGCCAAGAATCACGCCATCATCATGCCGGACGCGGACATGGACCAGACCGTCGATGCGCTGATCGGCGCGGGCTACGGTTCGGCGGGCGAACGTTGCATGGCGATCTCGGTCGCGGTGCCGGTGGGCAAGACCACGGCGGACCGCTTGATGGAAAAGCTCATTCCGCGGGTTGAAAGCCTCAAGATTGGCCCGTCGACCGATCCGTCCGCGGACTTCGGCCCGCTGGTAACCCAAGCGGCGCTGGAACGCGTCAAGGATTACGTCGAGATCGGTATCAAGGAAGGCGCGAAGCTCGCCGTCGACGGCCGCGGCTTCAAGATGCAGGGTTACGAAAAGGGCTTCTACATGGGTGGCTGTCTGTTCGACAACGTCACCAAGGACATGCGCATCTACAAGGAAGAGATCTTCGGCCCGGTTCTGTCGGTGGTGCGCGCCAAGGATTACAATGAAGCCTTGGCACTGCCGTCCGATCACGACTACGGCAACGGCGTTGCGATCTTTACCCGCGACGGCGACGCGGCACGCGACTTCGCGGCCAAGGTCAATGTCGGCATGGTCGGCATCAACGTGCCGATCCCGGTTCCGATCGCGTATTACACCTTCGGCGGCTGGAAGAAGTCCGGCTTCGGCGACCTCAACCAGCACGGTCCGGATTCGATCCGCTTCTATACCAAGACCAAGACCGTCACCTCGCGCTGGCCCTCCGGCGTCAAGGACGGCGCGGAGTTCTCCATCCCGACGATGAACTAAGCCAACAACCAGTGCACTAGCGAGCGCGCCATGCAATTCGCTCTGACCGAGGATCAAATCGCGGTTCGCGACATGGCGCGCGAATTCGCCGCCGAGAAGATCGCGCCGTTTGCGCTGAAATGGGACGAGGAAAAATTCTTTCCCGTCGACGTGATGCGTGAAGCGGCGGCGCTCGGCATCGGCGGCATCTATATTCGTGACGATGTCGGCGGCTCGGCGCTGACGCGTTTCGACGCCGCGCTGATCTTCGAGGCGCTGGCAACGGGATGTCCGACGGTTTCGGCGTTCATCTCGATCCATAACATGGCCTCGTGGATGATCGACCATTATGGTTCGGACGCGCAGCGCCAGAAATGGCTCCCGCGTCTTTGCACGATGGAATTGCTGGCGAGCTATTGCCTCACCGAACCGGGGGCCGGTTCGGATGCGGCGGCACTCAGCACACGTGCGGTCCGTGATGGCGATCACTACGTCCTGAACGGCCAGAAACAGTTCATCTCCGGCGCGGGGATGAGCGATATCTACGTTGTGATGGCGCGCACCGGCGGCAATGGTGCGGGCGGTATTTCGACGCTGGTGGTCGAGGGCGATACGCCGGGCCTGTCCTTCGGCGCCAATGAACGCAAGATGGGCTGGAACGCACAGCCGACCCGCGCGGTCATCTTCGAGAATGTGCGGGTTCCTGTTGCCAATCGCATCGGGGAAGAGGGGATCGGCTTCAAGATCGCCATGTCCGGCTTGGACGGCGGCCGCCTCAACATCGCGGCTTGCTCGCTCGGCGGCGCGCAGTCGGCGCTCGACAAGTCGCTCGCCTACCTGAAGGAGCGCAGGGCTTTCGGTCAGCGGCTCGACGAATTCCAGGCGCTGCAGTTCCGTCTCGCCGACATGGCCATCGAACTGGAAGCCGCACGCTCGTTCCTGTGGCGGGCTGCTGCGTCGCTCGATCGCAAGGATCCGGACGCGACCATGCTTTGCGCGATGGCCAAACGCTTCGGCACCGACGCCGGTTTCGAAATTGCCAATCAGGCGCTGCAACTGCACGGCGGATACGGCTATCTGTCGGAGTACGGCATCGAGAAAATTGTACGAGATCTGCGTGTGCATCAAATTCTTGAAGGAACCAACGAGATTATGCGCGTGATCGTTGCGCGCAAGCTGATCGAGAGTGCGAGATGAGCGCGCATGCGGCGATGGCGGATTCTCCGGAAAAGGACCTGATCGCGTGCCGTGAGGGTGCGGCTGGAATCATTCGGCTGAACCGTCCCAAAGCGATCAACGCGCTCACACTGGAGATGACGCGCGAGATTGTGACCGCCCTCGATGAATTCAAGGCGGATCCCGGCGTGTCGCTGGTTCTGCTGGAAGGCGCGGGCGAGCGCGGACTGTGCGCCGGTGGCGATATTCGCGGGCTTTATGAAAGCGCCAAAGCGGGCGGAGATCTCGGGCCGGTTTTCTGGCGCGAGGAATACATCCTGAACGCGCGCATTCCCGAATTTTCGAAGCCCTATGTTGCTTACATGGACGGTCTCGTCATGGGTGGCGGGGTCGGGCTGTCGGCGCATGGCGCGCACCGGATCGTGACCGACAAGACAAAAATGGCGATGCCCGAGGTCGGTCTCGGTTTCTTCCCGGACGTCGGCGGCACGTGGCTGTTGTCGCGCGCGCCCGGCGAAATCGGAACCTACTTTGCCTTGACGGGGCAAACCATGACTGGCGCTGATGCAGTCTATGCAGGCGCGGCGGATGTTCTGATTGCTTCGAGCAACTGGCCGGCGCTGCGCGATGCGCTGACCAATGCACCGTTGCGGGCGACCAGCGACGACGTTCGCGCGATCATGGCCCGGTTCGCTGCAACTGACATTCAGGCACCTGTCGCGGCGCATCGTGAACAGATCGATCGGGCGTTCGCCCATGATACGATGGAAGCGATCGTGGCGATGCTAAAGCAGGATGGTTCGGAGTTTGCGCTGGCGACGCTGAAAGCCCTGTCGGAGAAGTCGCCGACCGCTCTCAAGGTGACATTGGAACTGCTGCGCCGTGCACGCACCTCCAAGTCACTCAAGGAAAGCCTCGTTCGCGAATACAATTCGGCGCTGGCGGTTTTCACGAGCGCTGAATTCATCGAGGGTGTTCGCGCAGCCATTATCGACAAGGATCGTAACCCGAAGTGGTCACCATCGCAGATCGAGGATGTCACGCCTGATATCGTCGAGAAGTATTTTGCGCCGAACGAAAAATACAAGCTGGTCTTTCCAGACTGAAGTCACTGAACCAACGATAACGAGGGCAGGAAATGGCTAACATTGCATTCATCGGTCTTGGCAACATGGGCGGACCCATGGCGGCCAACCTCGTCAAGGCAGGTCATAAGGTTCAGGGTTTCGATCTTGCACAAGCGTCGAAGGACGCGGCCAAAGTAGATGGCGTCGGTATTTCGGCGAGTGCGGCGGAAGCTGTGAAGGACGCACAGATCGTCGTCACCATGCTGCCCGCAGGCAAGCACGTCTTGGGCGTGTGGAAAGAAATCATTCCTTCGGTCGGCAAGAACACGCTGATGATAGATTGTTCGACGATCGATGTGGAAAGCGCCCGGCTTGCGCACGCTCACGCGACCGAACACAACTTGCCCTCGATCGATGCCCCGGTGTCCGGCGGCACTGGCGGCGCAAAGGGCGCGACGCTGACCTTCATGTGCGGCGGGACCGGAGCAGCTTTCGCGGCCGCAAAGCCCATTCTTGAAAACATGGGCAAAAAAGTCGTGCATTGTGGCGAAGCGGGTGCAGGGCAGGCGGCCAAGATCTGCAACAACATGATCCTCGGTATCTCGATGATCGGCGTCTCGGAAGCCTTCGCGCTTGGCGAGAAGCTCGGCCTGTCGCATCAGGCGCTGTTCGACGTGGCCTCGACCTCGTCGGGCCAGTGCTGGTCGTTGACCACGTATTGCCCGGTGCCGGGTCCAGTCCCGGCTTCGCCCGCCAACAACGAGTACAAGCCGGGGTTCGCAGCGGCGCTGATGCTGAAGGATCTGCGTCTGTCGCAGGAAGCCGCGAAAGCCGCCGGTGCGGCCACGCCGCTCGGCGCACATGCGGAGAGCATCTATGATGCCTTCGAAAAAGCCGGCCACGGCGGAGTCGATTTTTCCGGCATCATCAAGCATGTTCGTGGGCTGGCGAAATAGGAATTCTTGATGACGACATTCCAGGACGCGCGCGCTTTCCTGCTCAAACATCGTAACGACTACGATAAGGCTATTGCTGAGTTCCGCTGGCCGGACGAGAAGCAGTTCAACTGGGCGCTCGACTGGTTTGATGCTGGTCTGGCCAGCAATCCTGAAAGCCGCGACCGCACGGCGCTCTGGATCGTCGATGCCGCTACCAACACCGAGACCAAGTTGTCATTCGCGGCATTGTCGCGCCGATCCAACCAGACCGCGAACTTTCTGCGCGATCTGGGTCTGAAGCGCGGCGACCATCTGCTGTTGCTGCTCGGCAACGTGGTGCCATTGTGGGAAACGATGCTTGCCGCCATGAAGCTTGGCGTCATCGTGATCCCCGCAACAACGCTGCTGACGGCGGATGAACTGCGTGATCGGCTTGATCGCGGCAAGGCGAAGGTCGTCGTCGCGACGCAGGATCAGGTCGCAAAATTCGAAGGCCTTGGCAGCGAGGGATTCACGCGGATAGTCGTTGCCGCAACTTCCGAGCACAAAGGCTGGCGGCGTTTTGAGGACGCCGCGAACTATCCTGATACATTCAGGCCGGACGGCGCGACAAACGCGAACGATCCGATGCTGCTGTATTTCACGTCCGGCACCACCGCCAAGCCGAAGCTCGTATTGCACAGCCATAGCAGTTATCCGGTGGGGTCGTTGTCCACCATGTACTGGCTCGGACTTCAGCCGGGCGACATTCATCTCAATATTTCGTCGCCGGGCTGGGCCAAGCATGCGTGGAGTTGTTTCTTCTCGCCATGGAACGCCGGCGCGACCATTTTCATCGTCAACCAGCCGCGTTTCGATGCGAAGGGTCTGCTGGCCACGGTCGCACGCTGTGGTGTGACGACATTGTGCGCCCCGCCGACCGTATGGCGGCTGTTCATTCAGGAGCGGCTTGCGGACTACAAGGTTTCGGTACGCGAAGTTTGTGGTGCAGGCGAGCCGCTCAATCCGGAAGTGATCGATCAGGTCAAGGCGGCCTGGGGTCTCACAATCCGCGACGGGTACGGCCAGACCGAGACAACCGCGCTGGCCGGCAACTCGCCGGGACAGCCGGTGAAGGTCGGCTCGATGGGACGACCAATGCCGGGCTACAAGGTTCAGGTGGCTGACACGGACGGCAATCCGGCGAAAGAGGGCGAGGTGCGTCTCGTGCTCGGTGCTGATCGTCCGGCAGGTTTGATGCTCGGCTATCAAGGCGACGACGGCAAACCGAAGGGCGCGGACGGCGAGGTCTACCAGACCGGCGACGTGGTGTTTCTCGATGACGACGGCTACCTGACTTTCGTCGGCCGATCCGACGACGTGTTCAAGTCGTCCGATTATCGTATCAGCCCGTTCGAACTCGAAAGCGTGTTGCTGGAGCATGAACTCGTCGCCGAGGCGGCCGTGGTGCCGACGCCTGATCCGATCCGTCTCGCGCTTCCAAAGGCATATGTTTCGCTGGTGCCGGGCACCGCGATCACGCGAGACACGGCGCTGTCGATCTTCAAGTACGTTCATTCGCGGCTGGCGCCGTTCAAGCGCATTCGCCGCATCGAACTGGTGACCGAACTGCCGAAGACCATTTCCGGCAAGATTCGCCGCGTTCAGCTTCGCCGTCTCGAGCACGACAACGACCGCACGGACGCGCTACGGGGCCAGGAATTCCGCGAGGAGGATTTCACCGAGTTGCAGGCCGGACAGAGCGCTGCACGGTAACACCTCAGGCCGACTTTCCAGCAGATGTTACGTCGGGAGCTGGTTGAAACGGCGTCCCTGCGTCGTTTCCGGCAAGGAGCGAGCACGCCTGCGGGTCAGTGCTTGTTCGCAAATTTCGCTTGGCCGGACCGCCGATCTGTGGAATGTGCCAACCCAGCTTGAATTCGAGGGGAATGGCCGATGGGCGTTGCGATGGATCTTGACGACTACTTGAAGCTCGTGGGCACCGAACTCGGCGTCTCGGAATGGCATACCGTCGATCAGAAGCAGATCGACGCATTCGCTCACGCGACCGAAGACTTCCAGTTCATTCATATCGATCCGGAGCGCGCAAAGCGTGAAACGCCATTCGGCGGAACTATTGCGCACGGCTTCCTGTCGCTGTCGGTCCTGCCAAAGCTCGCCTATGCCACCATGCCGACGCTGAATGGCGCAGCGATGTCGATCAACTACGGCTTCGACAAGATCAGGTTTCTCACACCTGTGAGGGCCGGAAAGCGTGTGCGTGCGCGCTTCGTGTTGTCTGAAGCGACCATGAAGTCGCCGAAGGAACTCCTGGCGCGTACCAATACGACGCTGGAAATCGAAGGTGAGCCAAAGCCTGCGCTGGTCGCGGACTGGCTCGGAATGCATTTTTTCGCATAACCTAAGGGACGATCATGGCAATCAGATTCGATGGACGCGTTGCGATCGTGACCGGTGCTGGCGCGGGTCTCGGGCGCGCGCACGCGCTTGGTCTTGCGAAACTCGGCGCTCGGGTTGTGGTCAACGACATGGGCGCAGCGCGTGACGGAAGCGGCGGCTCAGTCAGTCCGGCTGAAATGGTCGTGGAAGAGATCCGCAAGGCGGGCGGCGACGCAATGGCCGACGGCGCGGACGTCTCGAATTTCGAGCAGGTCAAGGAAATGGTCGCCCGCGCGTCGATGAAATGGGGCAGCGTCGATCTGATGGTCGCGAATGCCGGCATCCTGCGCGACAAGTCGTTCGGCAAGATGGAGCCGGACGATTTCGCCAAGGTCATTGCCGTGCATCTGACTGGCACGTTCAACTGTTGCCGCGCGGTCTGGGACGGCATGCGCGAGCGCAACTATGGTCGTATCGTCGTCACGACGTCGTCGTCTGGTCTGTTCGGCAACTTCGGACAGGCGAACTACGCTGCCGCGAAGGCTGGCATGGTAGGCCTGATGAACGTGCTCGCCGAGGAAGGCCGCAAGACCAACATCCGCGTTAACACGATTTCGCCGACGGCTGCGACCCGCATGACCGAAGGTTTGATCGGACCGGAGATTCTCGCGCTGATGAAGCCCGAAGCGATCACGCCCGCGGTGCTGTATTTGCTCAGCGAGGACGCGCCGACACGCACCATCATGGGCGCTGGTGCGGGCTCGTTCGCTGTGATCAAGGTGGTCGAGACCGAAGGTCTCAACCTCCCGCAGGATCAGTGGACGCCGGACGCCATCGCCGCGAACTTCGCCAAGATCGGTGATATGTCGACGGCGCGGGATCTCGGTGGCGCGTTCTTCCAGACCTTCAAATATGTCGAGCAGGCCGCCAAGGCTGCGGGCATCAAGCTGCCTTCGATGGGCGGTTAGCAACTTGGATGTCGCCGTCATCGGTGCCGGTCCAGCGGGGTTGATGGCGGCTGAAGTTCTCGCGGCGGGCGGAGCGCGCGTCACCGTCTATGAGCGTATGCCGTCAGTCGGGCGCAAGTTTCTGCTCGCGGGACGTGGCGGCCTCAATCTCACCCACAGCGAACCGCTGGACCAATTCCTTCAGCGCTATCGCGAAGCGATGCCGCACCTGCGGCCCGCCGTTGAAGCGTTTCCACCCGATGCTCTGCGGGCGTGGAGCGAAGGTTTGGGGCAATCTACTTTTGTGGGCTCCAGCGGACGAGTATTTCCAAAAGCGATGAAGGCATCCCCGTTGCTGCGTGCCTGGCTGCGGCGGCTTGATCAGTCCGGAGTTCGCTTGGTGTTGCGTCACCGCTGGACGGGATGGAGCGCGAATGGGGAATTGCAGTTCGAAACACCGGAAGGTCTGACGTCGCTTAAACCCGGCGCGACTGTGATCGCGCTCGGCGGCGCAAGCTGGCCGAAGCTCGGCGCCGATGGCAACTGGATCAATCCATTCAAGGCGAGGGGCATTGAGATTGGTTCACTGCGGCCTGCCAACTCCGGCTTCCGTGTCGCATGGTCGGATCTGTTCCGCGACCGTTTTGAGGGTCAGCCGCTGAAGGGTGTTGCCTCGTCGCTCGGCGGAGAGACGGTGCGCGGTGAGGCAACTATCACGCACAGTGGGATCGAAGGTGGCGCGGTCTATGCGCTCTCGGCTCCGATCCGCGATGCGGTACTCGCTCACGGCGATGCCATCGTTCACGTTGCGCTGCGGCCCGATCTCACAGTATCCGATCTGACAGCGCGGGTCGACAAGCCGCGACAAAAGCAGTCGATGTCGACTTACCTGAAAAAGACCGCAGGTCTTTCGCCGGTTGCCATCGGGTTAATGCAGGAAGCAGCAATTGCTGCGGGGCTGAACCTGTCCGCGATGAATCCTGAAGAACTAGCTGGATTCATCAATGCTGTTCCGATTCGCCTCACGGGTGTTGCGCTAATCGAACGTGCGATTTCGACAGCGGGTGGGATTTCATTCGGCGAAATCGATTCACACTTTATGCTGCGCAAGTTGCCCGGTGTGTTTGTCGCCGGTGAAATGCTGGACTGGGAAGCGCCCACCGGCGGCTATCTGTTGCAGGCGTGTTTCGCCACAGGCGCCGCAGCGGGGCGGGGCGCGCTGAACTATTTGAAGCGCTAGACTCCGGTTTCGATTTCCTCGCGCAGCATTTCCAGTTCGAGCCATTTCTCCTCGGCGTCGTCCAGTTCAGTCTGCGCTTTGGAAATCGCAGCGGAGGCGGCATCGAATTTTTTGCGATCCTTCGCATAAAGCTCGGGATCGTCGAGCAGCTTTTGCTGTTTCGCGATCTCTGTCTGAAGCTTCGCCATCGTTTTAGGCAAGGTTTCCAACGCGTGCTTTTCATTGAAGTTGAGGCGACGCTTTAACGAGGACGGAGCCGCTGATTCCTTGGTTTCTTTGGGCTTGTCAGCGGCGGCTGACTCGAGCGCGCGCTGCTTCAGATCCGCTCCGCGCTGCGCCAGCATGTCGGAATAACCGCCTGCGTACTCGGTCCACTTTCCGTTGCCTTCAGGCGCGATGACCGACGTTACCACACGGTCGAGGAAATCGCGATCGTGGCTGACGAGGATAACGGTGCCGGCATAATCGCCGAGCATTTCTTCCAGAACGTCGAGCGTCTCAAGATCAAGGTCGTTGGTCGGCTCGTCCAGCACCAGCACGTTGGAGGGCTTCGCGAGTGCCCGCGCGAGCATCAATCGTCCGCGCTCACCGCCGGACAGAACTTCAAGTGGCGTCCGCGCCTGCTCGCTGGTGAAAAGGAAGTCTTTCATATAGCCGATGACGTGCTTCGGCGTGCCGTTGACCATGATGCTGTCGCCGCGCCCGCCGGTCAGCGCATCTGCCAGCGTCGTTTTCGGATCGAGGCTTTCGCGGTGCTGGTCGAGTGTCACCATTTCGATATTGGCGCCGAGGCGAATTGTGCCGGTGTCCGGTGCGTCGGCGCCGGTCAGCATGCTGATAAGCGTGGTCTTGCCCGCGCCGTTCGGGCCGACGATGCCGATGCGATCGCCACGCGCCACGCGGATTGAAAAATCATCAACAATTGGCCGGTCGCCATATGACTTGCCGATGTGCTTGGCCTCGGCCACCAGCTTGCCGGAGCTTTCAGCCTCGGCAGCAGCAAGGTTCGCTTTGCCGGCGGTGCCGCGATAGTCGCGGCGCTGATCGCGAAGCTCGAACAGATTGCCGAGGCGCTTGACGTTGCGCTTGCGGCGGCCTGAGACGCCGTAGCGCAGCCAATGTTCCTCAGCCACGATCTTACGATCCAGCTTGTGCTGGTCGCGCTCTTCTTCCGCCAGCACTTCGTCGCGCCATTCCTCGAAGGCGCTGAACCCCTTCTCGATGCGACGGGTTTCGCCGCGATCGAGCCAGACCGTGGCGCGCGAGAGATTGGAGAGGAAGCGTCGGTCGTGGCTGATGATGACCAGTGCGCAGCGGCGGCTGGCGAGTTCGCTTTCCAGCCATTCGATGGTGGTGAGATCGAGATGGTTGGTCGGTTCATCCAGCAGGAGGATGTCGGGTGAGGGCGCAAGGACGCGCGCCAGCGCCGCGCGCCGGGCTTCGCCGCCGGACAGATTGGCCGGATCCTCGGTGCCGGTCAGCCCCAATTGATCGAGCAGAT
The DNA here is from genome assembly GCA_040387615.1 of Pseudomonadota bacterium. Lineage (GTDB taxonomy): Bacteria > Pseudomonadota > Alphaproteobacteria > Rhizobiales > Xanthobacteraceae > Afipia. Next base: position 58,185 of record JAZKDK010000016.1, read on the forward strand.
ATTGCGCCTGATAGTGATCGTCGCCCGGATTCAGTCCTGCTTCGACATACGCAAGCGTCGTCTCGAAGCCGTCAAAATCTGGCTCCTGCGGAAGATAGCGGATCGTTGCGCCGGGCTGCACGAAGCGGGTGCCGCGATCGGCTTCCACAAGGCCCGCGACGATCTTCAAGAGCGTCGATTTGCCTGAACCATTGCGGCCGATCAGGCAGACGCGCTCGCCTGCGGACACCGCAAGCTCCACACCGGCCAGCAGCGGGGTGCCACCGAAGGTCAGCGCGATGTCTTTCAATTGAATCAGAGGAGGCGCCATGTCGTCGGGATACCTTACTTCTGGTCTCTTGCGCGCTGGATGCGGCGGATGGTCTGGTCGAGCGCCGACAGGAACGCGGAGCGGTCGCGTGGCGAAAACGAACGCGGGCCGCCGGTGACTTCGCCGCTGGAGCGCAGATCGGTCATCAGATTGCGTACCGCGAGCGTCATGCCGATGGATTCTTCCGAAAACGGCTTGCCGTTCGGTGCGATGACATCCGCACCGGCCTTGACGCAGCGCGCCGCGAGCGGGACGTCGGACGTGACGACGATATCGCCTTTTTGCGCGCGTTCCGCAATCCAGTTGTCGGCGGCATCCATGCCAGAGCCTGCGGCGATCCGCTCGATCAGTGGGTCGTTTGGCACGCGGATGAAGTTCCCGGCGACGACGCTGACGGGCAGACGGTGCCGTTCGGCGACACGGTAAATCTCGTCCTTCACGGGACAGGCGTCGGCATCGACATAAATGCGGGTCGTCGGGGTCAATATCTACTCATTCGGTTGGCAAAAGTTCGGCAGGCGGCTGCTGGTAACCCAGTGGTCCGATTCTAACATTCGCACCCCATTTCAGCGGCACTCTTGCGAATGTTAGAATCAAAGGACCACTAGCAAGTATAAGTTTCTAGTGGAGTTTGGATTTGACATTCGCTTTGCAGGCTTGTGATCGCGGGGCGCGAATGTCAAATCCACTCCACTAGCCCGGCCCAAATGGCGAGTGGAACGCGCGTCCGCCTGCGAGGCATGCGCGGGAGCGGCTTGCCTTGGCCCGTCGGTTGCGTACCATTCGGACAAATAACGCAAAATCCGAGGAAACGATGACCGCGCTCAAGCCCTACAGCATCCACGCCTACAATCTCGCCAAGAACTCTGAAAACAAGATGCACGACGATTCGGTTGCGCGCCGGTTCGGGTTTCAGGGCGGACTGGTCCCCGGTGTCGATGTCTTCGCCTACATGACGCATATGCCGGTGGCGAAATGGGGCCGGGCGTTTCTGGAACGCGGGTTGATGGACGGCCGGTTCTTCAAGCCGGTGTATGACGGCGAGACAGCCGTGGTGACCGCTGAAGAAATCGACAGTGGCCTTGCCATCAAGGTCGAAAGCCGCGGCGAATTGTGCGCGAGCGGAACGGCGTCGATGCCGTCCGATACACCGAAAATCTCGCTCTCAGACTTCCAGGTTGTGGCGCCGGTCGGCAAACATGCGGCCGCCGATGAAAAAACCTATCAAACTGGCAAGTGGCTCGCCATTCCGCCGTTCACGCTGGGCGCGCAGGGTTCGTCCGAATACCTGCGCGATGTCCGCGAAACCGATCCGCTCTATGCCGATGAGAAGATCGTTCACACCGGCATGCTGCTGCGGACGATGAACTGGGCGCTGATGGAGAACGCCATCCTCGGACCATGGATTCATGTCGGTAGCACGATCCGTTATCTGGCGGCTGCATCGGTTGACGATGAACTGACCGTGCGGGCGAAGGTCACCGGCAACTATGATCGTAAGGGCCACAAGTTCGTGGAGCTTGACGGCCTGATCGTGGCGAACGGCTCAACGCCGATCGCGCATTGCCAGCATATCGCGATCTATCAGCCGCGCGAGACGATGGCGGCGTAATTCTCACGCCGTCTTGGACTTGCGGCCATCCTGGATTGCACGCCAGACCTTTTCCGACGTCAGCGGCATATCGATCTGCGTCACGCCCTCGTCGGACAGCGCATCAAGTACGGCGTTGACAATAGTGGCGAGGCTTCCGGCGCAGCCGGCTTCGCCGCAGCCCTTGGTGCCGAGCGGATTTGACGTCGCAGGTGAGGGGTGGCTGTCCAGCGTCATTAATGGAATATCGCCGGCGCGGGGCAGCGCGTAATCCATGAACGAACCCGTCACCGGCTGGCCATTGTCGTCGTAGGTGACGCATTCCATCAGCGCCTGTCCGATGCCCTGCGCGACGCCGCCGTGAATTTGCCCGGCGACGATCATCGGATTGACCACGGTGCCGAAATCGTTGACGCCGCTGTAGCCGACAATGCTCACGATGCCGGTGTCGGGATCGACCTCGACCTCGGCGACATGACAACCGTTCGGAAACGTCGAGGGAATGCCCTGCGAGGTGTGATCGACATCGAGTGAGGCGGGCGCGCCTTCGGGCATCTTGGAATCCCGGAGCTTTGCCGCCAGTTCCATGATGCCAATGCCGCGGTCGGTGCCTGCAATCGTGAAATGCCCATTGGCAAACTCGATGTCGCCTTCGGAGGCTTCAAGCACATATGCGGCCGCCTGCTTGCCTTTTTCAATGACCAGCTTCGAGGCCTCGACGATGGCCGTGCCGCTTGCGGTAATCGAGCGCGAGCCGCCGGTGCCGTTGCCGGTGTGAACGATGTCACTGTCGCCCTGCGTCAGTTTTACGGCGTCGAACGGCACGCCAAGATGCGTCGCCAGCACCTGCGCGTAGGGTGTCGCGTGGCCCTGGCCGTAATCAAGCGTGCCGGTGATCAGCCGTACCGATCCGTCAACTTCGAACACGATCTTGCCAAGTTCGGCGGCGGGAGGTGCTGTGATTTCGAGATAGGAGCCGACCGCGATGCCGCGCAGCTTGCCGCGTTTGCGGCTTTCCTTCTTTCGTTTGGCGAAGCCAGCGACATCGGCCTGTTCGACCGCCTTGTTGAACACGCCGGGGAAATCGCCGCTGTCGTAGGTCAGGCCGTTCGCGGCGGCGAAGGGGATGTGCGACGCCTTGATGAAGTTACGCTTGCGCATGGCAAGACGGTCGATGTCCATCTCATCGGCGGCGCGATCGATCAGTCGCTCCATGAAATAGTTTGCCTCCGGGCGGCCCGCGCCGCGATAGGCACCCATCAGCGTGGTGTTGGTCAGCACGCACTTGATGTCGACCCCGATCAGTGGCGTGCGATAGACGCTATTGATGTTCTTGGCGATGTTGAGCGACAGCGGCAGCGGCGCGACGCCAGTGATGTAGGCGCCAAGATTTCCGTAGCCGCGCACGCGCACGCCAAGAAACGCACCATCTGCGGCGAGCGCGAGTTCGCAGTGCACATCCTGCGCGCGGCCGTGGCTGTCGGAGAGGAAGCTGGTCGACCGTTCGTCGGTCCACTTCACCGCGCGGCCGAGTTCGCGCGCGGCATGCAAAATGCAGATGTATTCCGGATAGTTGGTGTTCTTCATGCCGAACGATCCGCCGACATTTCGCGTCCGCAGATGAACCTTGTCATTCGGCACGTTCAGTGTTTTCGCCAGCGACAGGCGATTGCCGGCGACGCCCTGCGTCGGGACTTCAATGGTGAAGCGCTGGGTCTTCTTGTCGTAGCTCGCCAGTCCCGCGCGCGGCTCCATCGCAACGACGGCGAGGCGGGTGTTGACGATGTCTAGGCGCGTGACGTGCACGGCGTTTGCAAACGCGGCATCGAGCGCTGCGTCGTCGCCGGAATGATAATCGAGGACGACGTTGCAGGGGATATGATCGTAGAGCAGCGGTGCGCCGGATTTGGCGGCATCCTCCGCGCTCGTGACGGACGGTAACGGTTCGATGTCGACTGCAACGGCTTCACCGGCGTCGCGGGCTTGGGCCAGCGTTTCGGCCACCACGAACGCAACCGGATCGCCGACGAAACGGACCTTGTCGGTCATTAGCGGCAGGCGATTGGTTTGCAGCAGCGGCGAGCCGTCACGGTTCTTTAGCGGCAAACCGACGCCGAAGGGGGTGTATCCGGCACTCGCGAGATCCTTTCCTGTCCACACGCCAAGCACGCCGGGCATCGCGCGCGCTGCCTCCACATCGATGTTCTTGATGAGGCCGTGGGCGTGGCTGCTGCGGACAATCCAGGCATAGGCCTGGCCCGGCAGGTTGATATCATCGGTGTAGGTTCCCTTGCCCCGCACCAGCGTGTCGTCCTCCTTGCGCCGGACAGGCTGTCCAACACCAAATTTTTGCAGTGCGATATTGTTTTCGGAAGCGAGGCTGGATGGATGATCGAGCATGAAAAATCCGCTGAAATCGCGGTCTGGCGGCGGAAAACCGCGCTTTGACCTGAGGTATGGGCTGCATATTGAACTTAAGACGTCTGAATCGCAGTCACAATGCGTGATTGAGTATGCTTCGGTTGCGCCGCGTACGTACGCTGTTAGACTTTGTTTGAACAGAGTTGCCGCGGCGCCGGGCTGACGCCGCAGGGATGGAATTGCATGACTGAGGACGTGCGGCTGCACGACGGTTCCGGACCGTTTGTCAGCCCGCCAGTATCGACGGCTGAGGAGGCGCACGGCCGCGGGGAACCCCGCGTTCATGGCGCAGCCTACGCTGCGCTCGATCTCGGAACCAACAATTGCCGGCTGTTGATTGCGCGCGTTTCGAACGACGGATTCCGCGTGATCGATTCGTTTTCGCGCATCATCCGGCTCGGCGAAGGCATCTCGACGTCCGGCCGGATCAGCGACGCGGCGATTTCTCGTGCGGTCGGCGCGCTGAGTGTGTGCGGTGACAAGATTCGCGCCAAGGGCGCGAAACGGTTGCGCACGATTGCGACCGAGGCGTGCCGCGCTGCCGACAATGCCGACGCGTTTCTCGACCTGATCGAACGCGAGACTGGCATCAAGCTTGAAGTGATCGACCGTGAGACCGAATCGACGCTGGCGGTGATCGGCTGTTCGCCGCTGCTCGATACCCGCGCAAAGGGCGCGATCCTGTTCGACATTGGCGGCGGTTCGACAGAAGTCGTGCGGATTGAGCGTCCAGCGGGTAGCCCGCACGCGCCGCCGGTGAAAGGACCATGGGTCTCGCTGCCGCTCGGCGTGGTCACGCTGGCGGAGCGTTTCGGCGGCATGCATGTGACGCGCGAATCTTACGGTGCGATGGTCGGTGAAGTCGCGGGTCATCTCGCACCGTTCGCTGCACAACACGGGCACGATTTGTCTGGCATGCATCTGCTCGGAACGTCCGGGACCGTCACGACGGTGGGGGGCATTCACCTTGGTCTGTCGCACTATGACCGGCGACGGGTGGATGGTTTGTGGATGAACGACGCGGATATGGACCGCGCCATCGCGCGGCTGCTCGACATGACCTATCAGGACCGCGCGCAAAACGCCTGCATCGGCACCGAACGGGCCGATCTTGTGCTTGCCGGATGTGCCATCCTCGATGCCATCCGCAAGGCGTTTCCGCTGCCGCGCCTGCGGGTCGCGGACCGCGGCCTGCGTGAAGGCATGCTGGTCGAGATGATGCGGGCCGACGGAGCGATCCCTGCGTCCTGAGTTCCTTTAGATACCGTGACGCCGCAGCGAAAACGTCGTAAGGGATGCGCGAGCGCGCGCCTTTGCGCTGCTGGAAGGCAATTCCCATGGCGAAAGACACCACCGGACGACTGCATGTGACGGTGAAGTCCGGCGGCAAGCGCAAGCTGTCGTCGAAACTCTGGCTGGAACGTCAGCTCAACGATCCTTACGTCATGCAGGCCAAGCGTGACGGTTTCCGCTCGCGCGCGGCTTACAAGTTGCGCGAAATCGACGACAAGCAACGCTTTCTCAAGCAGGGACAGGTCGTGGTCGATCTCGGCGCTGCACCCGGCGGATGGAGCCAGATCGCGGCCAAGCGCGTCGGCGCGCTGGAGGGCCGGGGCAAGGTCGTTGCCATCGACCTTCTGGAGATGCCGGAACTGCCAGGCGTGCTCTTCGCGCAGATGGATTTTCTCGACGATCGCGCGCCTGAGAAGCTGCGGGCGATGATCGGGGGTGGCGCGGACGTGGTGATGTCGGACATGGCGGCGAACACCACGGGTCATCGGAAAACCGACCAGTTGCGCATCATCGGTCTGGTCGAAAGCGCGGCAGCGTTCGCTTGCGAAATCCTCAATCCGGGCGGTACGTTTCTGGCGAAAGTCTTTCAGAGCGGTGCGGAGGCAGATTTGGTGGCACAGCTCAAGCGCGATTTCACCACGGTGAAGCATGTCAAACCCGCCGCCAGCCGGCAGGATTCATCCGAGCGATATGTGATGGCGCTGGGATTTCGCGGCGATAACACGCGGGATGAATCGCCCTAGCGATTATCCCAGCTTCTGGTCGCGGGCGTCGTGGGTGGACTCTGCGGCGGCGGCTTCCGCGGCTTGCGGGCTTTCCACCACCGAAACCCGGTGTCCGGAGATTTCGTGGCCGGCATCCTCCGGCAACTTCCAGAACGAGTAGGCCGACAACGCCGACAACACGGCGACGATCAAAAACGCCGGCCAGAAGTCGTTTGCGCTAAGCTCCACGGAATGGTTCGCGGCCATCGTCGCCTCGACCGCGAATGCGCCGACCGCGACGCCTGCCGAAATTGCAAGCTGCTGGTTGACGCTGACGAGGGTCGTCGCGCGGCTCATCTCGCCGGGCGAGACTTCCGCGTAGGCCATCGTGTTGATCGCCGTGAACTGCAGCGAGCGGAAGAAGCCGCCGACAACCAGAATAATCATGATGAGCAGCAATGGCGTCGCGGGCGTGAACAGGGCGCAGGCTGCGAGAAAGAACGAACTCACCACAGCGTTGATGACCATGATGTTGCGGAAGCCGAAGGTACGGATGATCCGCGCCGCCAGCGCCTTCATGCCGAGCGCGCCGACGGCGGAGGCAAATGTCACCAGTCCTGATTTGAACGGCGAGAGGCCGAAACCGACCTGCATCAGCAGCGGCAGCAGGAAGGGCAGCGCGCCGATGCCGAGGCGATACATGAATCCGCCTGTCAGGCTGGCGCGCAATGTCGGATGCCTGATCAGCGTGAAATCCAGCACCGGTGACGCGGTTCGTTTGGCGTGCCAAAGATAGAAACCCATCGCGATGCCGCCGCCGACGATCAGCGCCATGACGATTTGCCACGACAGCAGGCCAAGCCCGGCCACCGACAGGCCAAACGCGAGACCGGCGACGCCCAGTCCTGCGAGCACCAGCCCAACGACATCGAAGCGTTCGGGATTCTCGCTTTTGATCGGATCGATATATTTCAGCGCTAGCCAGATTCCGAGCAGCCCGATCGGAATGTTGATCAGGAAGATCCAGTGCCACGAGAAATAGGTGGTGATGAAACCGCCGAGCGGCGGCCCGATCACCGGACCGATCAGCGCCGGCATGGTGACCCAGGCCATCGCATTGACCAGCGCGCTCTTGTCGATGGAACGCAGCAACACGAGCCGTCCGACCGGCGTCATCATCGCGCCTCCGATGCCCTGGATGATGCGCGCGATCACGAAATGGGTGATCGACGTGGACATGGCACAGCCAATCGATCCAACCATGAATACGCCGATAGCGACGCTGAACACGGCGCGCGCGCCGAAGCGGTCCGCGGTCCAGCCGCTCGCCGGGATGAACACCGCAAGTGACAGCAGATAGGATGTAATCGCGAGCTTCAGCGTCAGGGGACTGGTGCCGATGTCCGCGGCGATGGCCGGCAGCGACGTCGCAATCACCGTGGAATCCATGTTTTCCATGAACAGCGCACAGGCGACGATCAGGGGTATCAGGCGTTCCTTCTGCATCGGCTCTACTGTGTGGAAGGATTTGAAGAAAAGGCGGGCGAAAAGGGAATGACCCCTGATAGGCCAGTCTTGCGGGGCGGGGTCAATAAACTCGTCGTGAGGGCACCTGTTCCGGAAAACGCCGCTGCCAGATGGCCGTTTGCAGATGTCCCATGCGCAAAACTCGCCAATTTTCGCGCGAAATGCTTTGAAACGTCATCCCGGCATGCTATCGACCACCGCCAACCCCATTGATGGGCTTCGATTCGAGCGACGTGTCAGCGATCGCTCGATTTTGCACATCCTGAGGTTTTTACCGCAGCCATGGGCTGCCGAACGGAGTTGGCAATGGCAAACAGGCAGTTGGGTCAGGGTATTCGCGAAGCTTTCACATTTGACGATGTGTTGCTGAAGCCCGGTCTGTCCGACATTCTGCCGTCCGATGCCGACGTCCGCACCTACCTGACGCGCGCGATCCCGCTCAACATTCCGATCATTGCTTCGGCGATGGATACAGTCACCGAAGCCAGTATGGCGATTGCGATGGCGCAGGCCGGTGGCATCGGTGTGATCCATCGGAATTTCGAAGGCGACGGTCAGGCCGCGCAGGTGCGCCAGGTCAAGAAATTCGAATCCGGCATGGTGGTGAATCCGCTCACCATCGGTCCCGACGCCAAGCTCGTCGATGCGCTGACCTTGATGAAGGATCACGGCATCTCCGGCGTTCCGGTGGTGACCGGCGCAGGTCCCGGCAAGCCGGGCAAGCTGGTCGGCATCCTCACCAACCGCGACGTGCGCTTTGCGACTGACCCGGAGCAGAAGGTCTCCGAGTTGATGACGCATGAAAACCTCATCACCGTGAGGGAGGGCGTCAGCCAGATCGAAGCAAAGCGGCTGCTGCATCAGAACCGCATCGAAAAGCTGCTGGTTGTCGATGAGCAATATCGCTGCGTCGGTCTCATCACCGTGAAAGACATGGAGAAGGCGGTGGCCTATCCATTGGCGTCGAAGGATGCGCAGGGGCGTCTGCGCGTGGCCGCTGCCACCACAGTTGGAGACGCCGGCTTCGCGCGCACCGAGCGGCTGATCGAGGCGGGAGCCGACGTCATTGTCGTCGATACCGCGCACGGGCATTCCATGCGTGTGCTGGAGGCGGTCAACCGCATCAAGCGTCTGTCGAACGCCGTGCAGGTGATCGCCGGCAACGTCGCAACCACCGAAGCTACGCAAGCGTTGATCGATGCCGGTGCGGACGCCATCAAGGTCGGCATTGGTCCGGGTTCGATCTGCACCACGCGCATCGTCGCGGGCGTCGGTGTGCCGCAACTCACAGCGATCATGGATGCGGTCGAGGCCGCGAAGAAGTCGAACATTCCGGTGATCGCCGACGGCGGCATCAAGTATTCCGGCGATCTTGCCAAGGCGCTCGCTGCTGGCGCGGATGTCGCGATGGTCGGCTCGCTGCTGGCAGGCACCGATGAAACGCCGGGCGAAGTGTTCCTGTGGCAAGGCCGGTCCTACAAGGCCTATCGCGGCATGGGCTCGGTCGGCGCGATGGCGCGCGGCTCAGCCGATCGCTACTTCCAGCAAGACATCAAGGACACGCTCAAGCTCGTGCCGGAAGGCATCGAAGGGCAGGTGCCTTACAAGGGACCGGTCGCCAACGTGCTGCATCAGCTTGCCGGCGGGCTCCGCGCTGCGATGGGCTATGTCGGCGCGAAGGACCTCGAGGACTTCCACGCCAAGGCGGAATTCGTGCGGATCACCGGCGCGGGCCTGCGCGAAAGCCATGTGCACGACGTGACCATTACCCGCGAAAGCCCGAATTATCCTGGTGGTGGTTAGAGACCTTCGTCCAATTTCGGCCCCAACGGCCTGTCAAAACACGTTACGATTGCGCGGTATTATTATTTGCTTCGCGCAGTACCGCCCGCGCACGCAGTTCGTGCGCGCTTCAAACGCATTTCAAGCTCATTGAACCGGCAGCGAATCCGGCCGCAACATCTCAGAAAAGAAGAACATCATGGTTGACTGGACAGACGACAGGATCACCGCGCTTTCGGATCAGGATTTGAAAAACCTGCTGGTCAACGCAGAGCGAAAGTCGGTCGCGGATGTCGTGGCGAAATGCCAGACCGAACTTGAGAAGCGCAACGCCGCCAAGCCACGCAAGGCGTCGAAGCCACGTTCCGAACTGAAAGAGTTCGAGCATGAGATGTCCGCGCAGCTTGCCGAGATCGGCAAGGAGGTTGCGGGCAAGTACGATCTCTCGGAGGAAACCGCGAAAGCGAAGTCCGAGGGCGTGAAGGGCTTCAAGGCGCACCGGCTGCTGGATTCGAAGGGCTACGCCAAGCTCGGCGGCATGCAGCGCGATGGCTCGGTCGCCATGGAGCGCTACATCTCCTATCGCCGCGGCGACAGCACGGCTTATCTCGGAGTCTTTCTGCCGAAGGATGCACCGGCGGAAGACCACGAATTTCATGTGATCGCTCCGAAAGCATTTCTCGACGGCGGCAAGCCCGTTACCGAAATTCGCCCCTCGGCAACGGAGAAGCAGAAGCAGCCAGCCGACAGCGGCCTTGCGTTCAAGGATTTGCCAAGCGCCGCCGCGGCCTTCGACAAGGCGCTGGCGAAGCTCACAGCCTGATACGGCTTCAGCGTCATTCACCGGATCATTTCTGTTTTAAACGAAGGTCCGGTATGGATGCCATGTCGCCCGGAGCGCGCCGGGCCGCATGGTCATGCGCTGTTCTCTCGGCTAAACAGCGCTCACGTTCATAAGAAACCGAGGAAACACCATGTCCCAGTCAGCCAAGCGTATTGTTCTTGCCTCCCGTCCGGTCGGCGAACCGAAGCCCAGCGATTTTCGCCTTGAAGATTACGCCGTGCCGACGCCGGGTGACGGGCAGGTTTTGCTGCGCACGATCTGGATGTCGCTCGATCCTTACATGCGCGGGCGCATGGACGACGGCCCGTCTTACTCGGCACCGGTCCCGATCGGCGGCGTGATGGAGGGCGGCACGGTTTGCGAGGTCGTGATTTCCAACAATCCGGGCTTTGCGAAGGGCGACATCGTTCTCGCGCATGCCGGATGGCAGCAGTATGCACTCTCCGACGGCAAGGGATTGCGCAAGATCGATCCGAGCGTCGCGCCGATCTCGACGGCGGTCGGTGTGCTCGGCATGCCGGGCATGACGGCCTATACCGGCCTGCTTGAAATCGGCAAGCCGAAGCCCGGCGAGACCGTCGTGGTGGCGGCCGCGTCCGGCGCGGTGGGTTCGGCGGTCGGGCAGATCGCGAAGATCAAGGGCGCGCGCGCCGTCGGCATCGCGGGCGGCAAGGAGAAATGCGATTACGTCAAGAACGAACTCGGCTTCGACGAGTGTCTCGACCATCGCGATCCGGATCTCGCAGCGAAGTTGAAAGAAGCCTGCCCGAAGGGCATCGACGTCTATTTCGAGAACGTCGGCGGCAAGGTGTTCGAAGCGGTGTTTCCGCGTCTCAACGACTTCGCGCGTATCCCGGTGTGCGGCCTGATCGCTGATTACAGCACGATCTTCGGCAAGGACACGCCGGCGCCGAAATGGGCCAACTCGATCATGCGCGCCATTCTCGTGAAGCGCCTAAACTTCCGCGGCTTCATTGTTCGGGATTTCGCGTCGATGTATCCCGACTTCATTCGCGATATGCCGCAGTGGTTGCGTGAAGGAAAGCTCAAGCACCGCGAATTCGTGACCGAAGGTATCGAGAGCGCGCCAGAAGCATTCATGGGCCTGCTCAAAGGCGCGAACTTCGGCAAGCAACTCGTGCGCGTCGCGCCTGACAAGGCCTGATCGGCGTCGTGATCTTTTGGCGGCAGGTTACGCTGCTGTCGAGGGTTCAAGAACCGAGAACAGATCGATATTGATCTGTCCTGCCGCGCGAACGTGGCGCACTTCAAAACCATCGGGCTGGAAGAGATACTCAACCAGCCCGACCTCCTTTACGCCGATCAGTTCCTGCTTCTCGTTGGACCGGATCACGAAGGACGACGACGGCGCCCAGATGTGGCGCACGTTGCGGAACGTATAATCCCGGCGCTGATGCACGTGGCCGCAGGCCACCAGCCGCAAATTCACGCCGTCAAGCATATCCACGAGACCGCGGCGCGCGGGCATCGGAACGTAGCGGAACGAGGTGGCTGCGAGTTCGGGATCGGTCGGTGCATTTCTGTACAACGGCTTGTGGATGAACAGCGCCAACGGTTTGCCTTGCGCGGCGGATAGTTGTTCGGCCAGCCATTCGCGCTGCTCGGCTTCGCAGGGGAGCGCGGTATTCATCACCAAAGAGTTCAATCCGATGAAGCACCATCCGGCGGCGTCGAACTGCCAGCGATCCTCGCCGAATACGGTGACGAAGTTTTGCCGGTTCGCTTCGGACGCCAGTTGTTCGGGTGGCGTTCCGGTCAGGGTCGGATTGTCGCCGATGTCGTGATTACCGGGAAGATAGCGGCAATCGACAGGCAGGGCGTCGTGCTGCGCTCGGGCGAAGTCGAGATCGTCCGGATGATCCGGCCCGTCGAAGGCGACGTCGCCGCTGTTGATCACGAGGTCGGGCCGATTGTCGTCGATGTGTTGACTTACCCTATGGAAGTTCTCGACGAACTCGGGAAACCGGGCACCGAGATGCGTGTCGGTGATCTGCGTGAGGCGGAAGCTGGACATGGCGTGCTCCTTTGCGGAGCAATTTACACAGCGCGCATGTCAATGAGATGGCTTGATGATCGAACACCGCGTTTAAAACGCGCGGAGGAAAGGAAAAATTTTTAGGTGATTGAAATACGTCCGAGTTGAAAATGCGGGTCTTGCAAATGGTTCGGTCATACAAATTCTCTCAACCGGTGCCTCACAGCACGCGGTAACGGATAGCAAAGCTGTCGTCGGGCACGCCGCGCCCAGTCTCGATGCGTCCGCCGGGAACGACACGATCGACCATGTGCCACGGGCCGAAGTCATTCGACGGGCTGGGATCGGGCGGCAGCCGCAGCTTGAAGGCGCGTTGTGCCTGGCCGGGCAGGCTGAGTACGACCATCCTGTCCGAGGTGCGGAATTTCAGCGGAACGGAGCCGCGCAACACGGCACGGCCGTCTTCCGTCGCGCGCAGAGCGTCATGGATCTGCGCGAGCGTCTGGTTCTGGTCGGTGAGCAATTCGACCTGCGCTTCGCGCTTCAGGTCGCTGTTTGCCGCTGTTCGCGGCAGCCGGATTTCAAATTCCACGGCGGGCGCCTTTGCCATGAGTCCGAGGTGCTTGAGCGCAGCGGTGCGCAGGCTGTAAGCGCCCGCGGCCAGTGCGCCAATCATCAAAACGACGCCAAGGCTACGCACTGCAACGCCACGGAATGTCCGGACGTTGCCCTTGATGGTGAGCGTGAGTACAACCGCGGTGATAAATCCGGCCGTCGCGGCCAGCGGGCAAATCACAAAGAATGCAGCCACGTTGTCGGTGGAGGTCGCGCCGATTCCGGCTGCGGTTGCGGCCACAAGACCGAGCACCCAGCCGCCGAACGCGCCTGCAAACCCAGCAAAAGTAGCGAGAACGTAGAGCATCTCAGCACCCGAGTACGGCTCCGTCGACCCTTGGAGCGGAACCTTCTGGGTATTGGTCGTTTCTGTCTGTGAGCCGGTTCACAGACCGTGGAGACAATTGTCAGGGCGGGAGGGGGCGGCTATAGCGGAGAGATAACATTCGCATCCGGGGGGATTTTTTATGTCACTTCAAATGGTTCTGTTGCCGGTCTTCATGCTGGTTCTGCTGTCCTTCATTCTGATGTTCAGGATGTTTTCGGTGCGCACGGGGGCTCTCAAGAGCCGTGAGGTCCGGATGTCGGAGGTGGCTGTCGGCCAGAAGGCCTGGCCCACCAAGGCGGCCCAGGTCAGCAACGCCTATTCCAACCAATTCGAACTGCCGGTGCTGTTTTTCGTGCTGATCGCCATTGCGCTGCCGCTGCGGCAGGCCGATCTCATCACCGTGATGCTGTCGTGGGTTTTCGTGGTCACGCGCTACATTCACGCCGGCGTCTATGCTACCTCGAACAATCTGAAGGCGCGCTTCTCGGCTTTCGCGGCCGGTGCGCTTGTTCTTCTCATCATGTGGGTCTATTTCGCGCTCAAGATCCTGCTCGCGATCTGACGACCATCAATTCTGAAAGATCATCATGACGCCTGCCGCGCGGCTGTCCGCAGCCATTGAGATTTTGGGCGCCATCGATGCGCAGCGTATCCCGGCGCCGAACGCGCTGAAGGAGTGGGGCACCGCGCATCGCTTCGCGGGCTCCGGCGATCGTGCCGCCATCGCGGGGCTGGTGTTCGATGTGCTGCGCCGCAGGGCTTCGTCGGCTTGGTTGATGGATGCGGATACACCGCGTGCGCGGTTGCTCGGCATGCTCAAGCTCGAACGCGGCCTCGATGCCGACGCCGTCGCGGCATTGTGCGACGGTGGACGCTTCGCGCCCGAGCCGTTGACGGACGCTGAGCGCGCGGCATTTACATCGCGCAGCCTGATGTATGCACCGGCGCACATTGCCGGCGACTATCCGGAATGGCTCGATCCCCAGCTTGCCGCCGTGTTCGGCGATGAGCGGGCGGAGGAAGCCGTTGCGATGGCCAGCCGCGCGCCGCTTGACCTGCGCGTCAACACGTTGAAGGCAAAGCACGAGAAGGTCCTGGCGTCGATGGCGCATCTCGGCGCGAAGTCAACGCCGTGGTCGCCATGGGGGTTGCGGATCGATCTCGGCGCCGATGCGCGCAATCCCGGCATCCATTCCGAGGAGGCTTTCATCAAGGGCGGCGTCGAGGTGCAGGACGAAGGTTCGCAACTCGCCGCATTGCTCACCGGCGCGAAGCCCGGCGAGCAGGTCATCGACATGTGCGCAGGGGCGGGCGGCAAGACGTTGGCGCTTGCCGCGATGATGCAGGGCAAGGGGCGGCTGGTCGCGACTGATCACGACAAGCGGCAGCTTGCGCCGATCCACGAGCGGTTGTCACGCGCAGGCATCCACAACGCCGATGTGCGGACGCCCAAGGGGCCCGACGACACATTGAGTGACATCAAGGCGTCGGCCGATCTCGTGGTGATCGACGCGCCGTGCACCGGCACGGGAACGTGGCGGCGCAATCCGGACGCGAAATGGCGCATGCGGCCTGGCGCGCTGGAAGTTCGCATCAAGGACCAGATCGCCGTGCTGGATCGCGCGGCTGGTCTCGTGAAGCCCGGTGGACGGATCGCCTACATCACCTGTTCGGTGCTGCCGCAGGAGAACAACGAGCAGGTTCGCGCCTTCACTACGCGCTATCCGGAATACACGGTGGTTCCGCCGTCGCAGGTGGCTTCGGTGCTCTGGGACAAGGCGGATGACTTCATCGCAGCCACGCTACAGTCGCCGGAGGGGCTGCTGATGACTCCGCGCCGAACCGGGACTGATGGGTTCTTCGTGGCGATGCTGAAGCGGGCCGCGACAAGCGAACGGCCCGACTGAATCGTCAGGCCTACAGGTCCGTCTGATTGCCACGGACCTTTTCTTTCAGGCGCTTGATCAGCACCTTGGGAAAATCCCGCAGCATCTGTCGCGGCGTGCGAAGCCGCGCAAGCTCGGCCTCCTGCAAAAGCAGAAGGGTTTGGCGATGATGGTCGTTGTCGATCGCGCGCCGTTCTGCGGCTGCCCACAGGCAAAGCTGATGCGACAGCGCCGATCGTAGCCTTGCAGGAGCGGTCTCGTATATCTCCAGTATCGCGACATTGGATTCCATCAGGCGAAGACGGGCATCATGCGGAAGGCCCGCGAAATGATGGATGATCGGATCGTCCGCCATCGCGACGCCGGGGATCGAATTCCATGCCGTGTCGAGATGCCCGACAGATGATCGATCTGGCACGCCGGGAAGATCTGGCCCGAGGCCAAGGGATTCATTGAGCCCCAGCATCACGTGAAGGGCGGCCTGATCGCTCCATGGATGGTTCAGTTGTCCGCGCTTGGTCAGCATTCGCGCGAAGAAATCCCTGGACCAGTCCGACCGGCGGATCAGATAGACGCCTGCATTGTAATGCGCAGGGATGCGATCCTCCGGGCAAAGGAAGGGGGCCGGTTCATGCCACGACATCAGGAGGTCAATGCCCGGGCGTGCTGCGTCCAGAATATCGCGATCGAGGCGCAGAATCAGCGCATCGATATCGAGCCAGACGACGAACTCGTAATCGCTGTCCAGCGCATCGAGGATAGGCGGGATTTTCATCCAGGCGCGGTCGAGATCGGTGTCCTCCAACCGGTGAACCCGCAGGTCGTGTCCGTGGCGCGCTGCAAGCGCCTGCATCCTTGGAAGCGTCAGATTGGCGAGCGCGGCATATTCGCTGCGCCGGTACGCCGTTACGATGCAGCAACGAGGCATTCAAGGAAATCCGGTTGTTCGGCAAATTCGGCGGTCAGCTTGCGGACCTGCCGATCGAGGTGTGCTGTTAATTCGATAAAATCTGGAGATTTATAGCCCAATCCGGGCTAACGCAGAAGTGAGGCGGGATGCGTTTGCGCGCGGTGAGAACGCAGCCTTTTCGTCAAGCTTAGGCGAAGCTGAAGTCTCTTAAAGTTCTACCGAAACATCAGCTTTGCTGGCGGCCAAGTACACCCTGATCCTTGCGTTCTGCGTCGTCCCGGCAACAGCCGGGACCCTGCGGCTTGCCGCCCCAAACCTGGCCATAAGCCCGTTTTTGCAGCTGATCCGGGGTTGCGACTCCGCCGCCTGTCGCGTATTTCCTCTCCATGACAGCACACAGCCAGACCGCTCCAGCGACGCCCGATTTGGCGGCCGCTCACGAGAAGATTCTTATCGTCGATTTCGGCTCCCAGGTGACGCAGCTCATCGCGCGGCGTGTCCGCGAGGAGGGGGTCTACTCCGAGATCGTGCCGTTCCAGAAAGCCGAGGAGGCTTTCAAGACGATGCGGCCCAAGGCCGTGATCCTGTCGGGCGGCCCTGCTTCCGTCCTCGATCAGGATGCACCGTCCGCGCCGATGTCGATCCTGACCGCGGGCGTGCCGGTGCTGGGCATCTGCTACGGCGAGCAGACCATGGCGCAGCAGCTTGGCGGCACAGTCGAAGCCGGGCACCATCGCGAATTCGGCCGTGCGCTGATCGAAGTCACCGACAACTGCGCGCTGTTCGAGGACGTCTGGAAGATCGGTGAGAAGCACTACGTCTGGATGAGCCACGGCGACCGCGTCACCAAGCTGCCGGACGGTTTTCGCGGCGTGGCGAAAGCGCCGGGTTCGCCGATCTCGGTGATCGCCGATGACAAGCGCAAGTTCTACGCAATGCAGTTCCACCCCGAGGTGGTGCACACGCCGGACGGCGCGAAACTGATCCGCAATTTCGTCCGTAAGGTCGCGGGCCTCACCGGCGACTGGACCATGCGTGCCTTCCGCGAGGAAGCGATCGAGAAGATCCGCGCGCAGGTCGGCAAGGGTAAGGTGATTTGCGGCTTGTCGGGCGGCGTCGATTCATCGGTGGCCGCGATCCTGATTCACGAAGCGATCGGCGATCAACTCACCTGCGTGTTCGTTGACCACGGCATGCTGCGCAAGGACGAAGCCAAGACTGTCGTCGATCTGTTCCGTCACCATTACAACATTCCGTTGGTGCATGTTGATGCGTCGAAAACGTTCCTCGGCGAGCTTGACGGCGTCACCGATCCGGAAGTGAAGCGCAAGACCATCGGGCGTCTGTTCATCGACGTGTTCGATGAAGAAGCCAAGAGAATTGGCGGCGCTGATTTTCTGGCGCAAGGCACGCTCTATCCCGACGTGATCGAAAGCGTGTCGTTTACCGGCGGTCCGTCGGTGACCATCAAGTCGCATCACAATGTCGGCGGTTTGCCCGCGCGCATGAACATGAAGCTGGTCGAACCGCTGCGCGAACTGTTCAAGGACGAGGTGCGCGCGCTGGGCCGTGAACTCGGTCTGCCGGATGTGTTTGTCGGTCGGCATCCGTTTCCGGGGCCGGGGCTCGCGATCCGTTGCCCGGGCGAGATCACGCGCGAGAAACTCGACATTCTGCGCGAGGCCGACGCGGTTTACATCGACCAGATCCGCAAGGCGGGACTGTACGACACCATCTGGCAGGCGTTCGCGGTGCTGCTGCCGGTGAAGACCGTCGGCGTGATGGGCGACGGCCGCACCTATGAATTCGTCGTCGGCCTGCGCGCGGTGACGTCGACCGACGGCATGACGGCGGACTTCTATCCGTTCGACATGAAATTCCTCGGCGAGACCGCGACCCGCATCATAAACGAGGTGAAGGGCGTCAACCGCGTCGTCTATGACGTAACGTCAAAGCCGCCCGGCACGATCGAGTGGGAGTGATTTTTGCCCATCCGGCCGTATCCGAACCCGCGCTGGAATACGATCGAGGTTTTACCTAGGGATGGTCAGTCGCTCATCACGCGGCGTCGTACCGAACATGGTCTTGTAAGCACGGCTGAATGCGGCCTCGGACTCATATCCGATGGCGCGTGCAACTTCGCCCACCGGAAGATTTGATCTCCGCAGCAAATCGGAAGCCATCGCCAGACGCCAGCGATGAACATAGTGCAAAGGTGGCTCTCCGACCGCTGCCAGGAACAGTTGGGCAAATCGCGAACGCGACATACCTGCGACCGAAGCCAGACCTTCGACGGACCAGTTTCTTGTGGGATCAAGATGGATTGCGGCCACAGCCCTGCTGACCCGCGCATCGGCAAGCGCCCCGATCCAGCCCTGACCGGCCCCAAGCGATTTTGCCCAAGTCCGAATGCAGCGGATAATCAAGACATCGATCACGCGTGAGATCATGAGCGCGGCCCCTGGCTCTTGCTTCGCATGCTCAACAACCAGGAACTGGGCGACGTCGCGGATCAGGACTGCGGACTGATCGGCATCCTTCGCGATGTGAATAACGTCCGGCAGCAGTCTCAGCAACGGCGAAACGCCGCCTTTGTTTTCGAACTGAAAGGTGGCGCTGATGGTCCTTGCCGCGATCGCGCCCTGTCCGTGTTCGAGCGCCGAGATATTTACGCCCGAAGCCTCGATCTCGAGAGGAGCTTCCATAGCGGCGTCCGGTCGGCTGCCGTCGCAGAGCCTGTATCTCGCGGGGTGCGGCAAGACCGCGATATCGCCGGCGGAAAGCCTCAAAGGCGCTCGGCCCTCGATGGAGATGCGGATTTCGCCTTCCTGAACCACATGGATGCAAGCCGATCCCCGCTGGAATTCGACGTTGAACCCGGACCGGAGTTCTGTTGTCAGCACCCGCTCTCCGTTGAGCTGAACGAACCTCAGAATGTCAGAAAGAAGATCGGTGTGCGGCTGATAATCGGACGCTTGAGCAAGAATTCCGTCGTTGGCGTCATGGGGTTTCAAGGAAGGATCCTTTAGCTACCGGCTCAAGCGAATTCGACCGCCGAGCCGTGTGACACTGAAATTGGGATGGGGATACAACGCCTAAAACCCATACGCAAAACGGCAGACTGAAGAATCGCGACTTTGCAGAAATTCTGCAATTCCCCGGATCTGCGTCCGGCACCCTAAGGAACAATCAATGCGAAATCTTATCATCTCAGCGGCCAGCGTCCTCTTGGCCGGAGCTGCATTTGCCGCTCCCGCACAATCGGCTCAACTGCCGAAGGGGGCAGCTCACAATATCGTGCTCGTACACGGAGCTTTCGTCGACCAGACGAGTTGGAAGCCCGTTGCAGATATCCTCACGAAAAAGGGCTTTAACGTAACGCTCGTCGAAAATCCGCTCACCTCCCTGACCGCCGACGTCGACGCCACCAAACAGGCGCTGGTGAAACAGGACGGCAAGACCGTTCTCGTTGGTCATTCATGGGGTGGCGTGGTCATCACACAAGCAGGTAACGATCCCAAGGTCTCGGCGCTCGTCTACGTCTCCGCATTCGCGCCGGACGTTGGAGAATCCCTGGCGTCGCTGTCCAAAAGCGGTCCGCCGACCGAAGGCGGCAAGGCGATTCATCCCGACGCAAAGGGCAACCTTTACATCGACCCGAAGGTGTTTCCTTCTGCGGTCGCGGCTGACCTTCCTCCGAAGATTGCCGAGTCCCTGGCGAACAACCAGCTCCCGTTGAACCACGTCGCGTTTGAGGCTCCGGTCGATATCGCAGCTTGGCGCGACAAGCCGACGTTCTATGTGATCACGACGAAGGACAAGGTACTCGCCCCCGAGGTCCAGAAGATATTCGCCGCCAGGATCAAGGCCCAGACGACCGAAGTCGCTGGCAGCCATGCCTCTCTCGTCGTCCATGCAAAGGAAGTGGCTGAGGTCATTGAAAAGGCAGCGCTCGCGAAGTGACGACAGTGCTCCCGGTGCTTTCGTGCCGGGAGCGCCCATGCTTGCCGGAGGAATATGGAATGTCTCAGACCGCGAACGGCGGAAACCCAACAACGTCAGCGCTTAGCAGCTCATAAACAACCGGATTATCGGCGCAGGCAATGAGCGCATAAATGGCGGCGATAGCGACGGGGAATTTTCCCGTCGCACATTGTTGTACTGTCCGATCTGCAATGCCCCACCCAATTGTGACGTCGGGCCTCGTATCGCTTTATGGCGTTGGATAGTCCCCGCAATTTCCGTAACGGATGCATGGTGATTTCTCCTATGCTGTGCACGCGAGTCCCTGCATCACCCGCGGGCGGCGAGGTCCTCCCAAGCGACAATAGCTGAAGCCTCGAAGAATTTTTTACGTCCGAATTCAGAATGAGTAGTCGCCGCCTGGGCAATCGAGTGGGAGTAGGTGGCGGCGTCATAGTAGGAAGCAGACAAGCTAATGGCGCCAGTCTTAGTTGATCCCGAAAAGATTCGCGCGTTCAAGGACGCCGCGAGCTTTTACAAGTGGCTCGGTAAGCAACACGATAAGGCCGACGAAGTCTGGATCAAGATTCACAAAGTGGATTCCGGTCTGAAATCGATCACGCCCAAGGAAGCCATCGATGTCGTGCTCTGTTGGGGCTGGATCGACGGCCAGCGCAAGGGGTTCGACGAACGGAGCTTCCTGCAGCGCTATTCGCCACGCACCAGGAAAGGCACCTGGAGCCAGATCAATGTCGACAAACGTCGCACGACTGATCAAAGAAGGCAGAATGACCGAGCATGGCTTGACCCATGTCGAAGCCGCCAAGGCCGATGGGCGCTGGGACCGAGCCTACAAGAGCGGCAGGGATATGAAGATTCCAGCCGATCTTCAGGCCGCCATCGATGCCGAGCCCAGAGCCAAAGCCATGCTGGAGAAACTCAGTGAGCAGAACCGCTTCGCACTGGCTTTCAGAACCCACAACATGAAGACCGAAGCCGGTCGCAAAAAGAAGGTCGAGACGTTCGTGGCGATGCTCAAGCGCGGCGAAACGATCTACCCGCAGCGCAAGAAATGAGCGCTGTTCTAATAATTAGCATTGACTAATGAATTAGTGATGACTAACGTGTTCGCATGATGCAGACACACACCATCGACGCCGTCATGCGTACGCTTGCCGATCCCACCCGGCGCGCCGTGTTCGAGCGGATTGTCAGCGCCGACGAGATCACCGTGGCCGAACTGACGAAGGGGAGTGGCGTCACCCAAGGCGCCATCTCCCAGCACCTCAAGTCATTGAAGCAGGCCGGCCTGGTCGCCGAGCGCCCCGAGGGCCGCAAGGTGTTCTATCGCGCGGAGCCCGAGGGCCTTGCGCCGCTGGTCGACTGGATGAGCCATTACGGCGTCTTCTGGCGCGAACGGTTCGCCAATCTCAGAACCCTCCTCAAGGAGATTGATCCATGAGCGACGCCGCACTGAAATCCGACACCCAAGCCATCGTTGTTGACGAGGTCCTCCCGCATGCGCCGGAGACGATCTGGAAAGCGCTGGCAACGGGCGAGCTGATCGGCCGATGGCTGATGACGCCGAACGGGTTCGAGGCCGTGAAGGGCAAACGCTTCACATTCCAGACGACGCCCGCCGGGGCGTGGGACGGCGTCATTCACTGCGAGGTACTGCAAGCCGTGCCGAACGAGCGCCTCGCATATTCATGGAAGAGCGGACACAGGGACAACGCCGGATACGGTGCAGTGCTGGACACAGTCGCGACGTTCATCCTGTCCCGAGTTGAAAACGGAACGCGCCTTCGCGTTGTCCATTCGGGCTTCGTGCTTCCGAGGAACGATACGGCTTTCAGGAGCATGGGCGACGGCTGGAAGAAGTGTGTTCCCAGCATCGGCGTAGTTGCCGGGGAACAAATCGCTCCGAAAAAGTTGAACTGACCAGCGACAAGCTGTGACGGCGACATCGAGCGGCTGACCGGGCCGCGCGACGGGACATCTTTGTCTTAAAACAGGAGGCTCACCATGCAGCATCAGATCGTTTCGCGCGAGGAGTGGGAGGCTGCACGCGAGCAGCTTCTCGTGAAGGAGAAGGCCCAGACGCGCGCGCGTGACGCGCTGGCCGCCGAGCGCCGGCGGATGCCGTGGATGGCTGTTGAGAAAGCCTATGTATTCAACGGGCCGAACGGCAAAATGAGTCTGCTCGACCTGTTCGCCGGCCGCCGTCAGCTGATCGTCTACCGTGCGTTCTTTGAGCCCGGCGTGCACGGCTGGCCGGAGCATGCCTGCATTGGCTGTTCTTTGGGGGCCGACCAGGTGTCGAACCCCGTCCATCTGAACGCGCGGGACACGACGCTGGTGTATGCCTCGCGTGCACCGCAGGCCGACATCGCGCGTCTGAAGGCGCAGATGGGTTGGGAGCATATCCCTTGGGTGACCATCACCGACAGCTTCGACGCAGACTTCGGCGTCGATGAATGGCACGGCCACAACGCCTTCATTCGCGACGGCGAGCGCATATTCCGCACCTACCTGATCAACACGCGCGGCGACGAGGCGATGGGCACGGTCTGGAGCTATCTCGACATGACCGCACTCGGGCGTCAGGAGGAGTGGGAGGACTCGCCGAAGGGCTATCCGCAAGAACGGCCGTACAAGTGGTGGAACTGGAACGACAGCTACGTTCCCGGCGCAGCGCCTGATCCGAAGTGGGTCGCGGTGTCGGATGCCGGAGAGGAGGCGTTCCGGAACGACGCCCGCGCCAAGACATGAGCGAGGCCTGTTCAGGCGCACCCGACGGCGGGCCGGTGCGCCGGAACGCAGGTGCATTCCGGGCAGGCGAGTGGCTGAGCCTCGCAGCCGCTCCAACGTTTACGATCATGGCGTTGCTGACGGGGTTTTCCGGTGAAGGTGCGCTGGCGATCCTTTGCTCGCACGATGCGTCACCGTTCAGCGGCATGACCGCGATGTATCTGCTGATGAGCGCCTTTCATGTAACGCCATGGCTGAAGCTGATCTCCAGCCGCTAAATCTGGAGCGGTCGTCATCTCCAGCGAAACGATGTTGCGATTGCGGCTAACCAATCCGTGATTGGATGACATCGATCGTTCGCGGTAATCCTCCCGATGACTGAATAACAATGTCTCCGAGGCACGAGCCTCCGCAATGAGGAATGAATTGATGACGATCTCGACACGGCGCGCGGTGTTGGTGAGAACATTACCGGTAGTAGCAGCGCTGGTGCTGTCGCGTTATGCGAGTGCAGCCGAGACTCTTCCGAAGATGACCGTCAATCTGGACCCGGCGTGCGGCTGTTGCGGCGATTGGGTCGCCCATGTGAAGGCTGCCGGTTTTTCAGTCGATGAAATCGAAGCTGCGAATCTCGCACCACTCAAGACGAAGCTCGGCGTGCCTGTGGAGCTTTCCTCCTGTCATACGGCGGAAATCGGCGGCTACGTGATCGAAGGACATGTGCCGGCCGATGCGATCAAGCGCTTGCTTGCTGAGCGGCCGCAAGCGAAGGGCCTGGCCGTCGGCGGTATGCCGGTCGGTTCTCCGGGGATGGAAGTCGCGGGAACTCCGCCCGATGTTTACGACGTCGTTCTGTTCTCGGCCGACGGGCAGCGTGTGTTCGCGCGCTATCGCGGAACGCAGGCGATATGATCCAAATCACGGTTATGTGCTGATACAGCATCACCACTGACATCCGATAAGCCGGACTTGCTGATTGACCGGGCGCATGAGGGGAAATCCCTCATGTGCGTTGTGCTTGCCTGCGCCTATCTTCATCAAACAGCCAACGCTAGTGATGGAGGAAATCATGGCCACCGTGACATCCGAAGACAAGCGCCCGACGCAGGATCCGGCCGAGAACAACGCCTTCTTTCCTTCCCCATATTCTCTAAGCCAGTTCACGTCGTCGAAATCCGATCTCGACGGTGCGAACTATCCCAATGCCTACAAAGGCGGCCGCTGGAAGATTTTGATGATCGCCGCCGACGAGCGCTACCTGCTCACGGACAATGGCACGATGTTCTCGACCGGCAACCATCCCGTCGAGACGCTGCTGCCGATGTATCACATGGACAAGGCTGGCTTTGAGTTCGACATCGCGACGCTGTCGGGCAATCCGGTCAAGATGGAGCTTTGGGCATTTCCGAAAGAGGATGAGGCGGTTCGGAGCATCTACGACAAGTATCTCGACAAGCTGAAAAAGCCGCTGAAACTCTCGGATGTGATCGAGAACAAGCTTGGCGGCAACTCCGACTACATCGCGGTTTTCATTCCCGGTGGGCACGGCGCGCTGATCGGCCTTCCGCAGAGTGAGGATGTCAAAACCGTCCTTGAATGGGCGATGGACAAGAACAAGCACGTCATTTCGCTCTGTCACGGCCCCGCAGCATTTCTGGCAGCGGCGGTCGGAAAAACCAACGGCGACTATATC
This sequence comes from Pseudomonadota bacterium, assembly GCA_040387615.1. Lineage (GTDB taxonomy): Bacteria > Pseudomonadota > Alphaproteobacteria > Rhizobiales > Xanthobacteraceae > Afipia. Next base: position 82,799 of record JAZKDK010000016.1, read on the forward strand.
TTCAAGGGATACAAGATTTGCGCATTCCCGGACTCGATCGACAAGCAGACGCCTGAGATGGGCTACATGCCCGGAGGACTGCCGTGGTTCTTCGGTGAGAAGCTGAGCAAGCTTGGTATCGAGATTCTGAACAGTGATATTACCGGCAAGGCGTATCAAGACCGGAAGGTCATCACCGGCGACAGCCCGTTTGCCGCCAACAATGTCGGCAAGGTGTCTGCCAAGGCGCTTCTCGCAGAAGTCGGCGCGGGCTGACCGGCAAGGAGAGGGTGCACGCTCTGCTCCCTCTCGCCGCTTCTGTTTGAGATGAGGGGAAATTCCTCTTAAGATCAGCCAAGCCATAAGTTACCGATCGGAGACGTCCAGCCATGGATCACCACCTCCGAACCATCATGGAGATCGAAAAGAGCGACGGTCTGCGGTCGATCGAGGAGTCGGTGCGAAACGTTGCGCAGCCGCTCGGCTACGACCGCTTCGTCATGTTCTCCGCCTCGCCGGCGCGCGATGAACTGGTCGACAAAATCTACTGGATGGAGGGTGACTGGTTCGGTGACGGAACCATCGTGGACTCCGAAACCTATCTCCGCCGCTGCCCTGTGACGCGCCACGCTCTCGATACGGACGAGCCCTTCTTCTGGACCAAGACCATCTCGGAGTGCGGCGAGAAATACCGTGTGGTCCGCACACCCCGCGGGACCGGCATCCACGGGTTACAGGTTCCGATCTTCGGGCGCACAGGCCTGGAAGGCGCGATGAGTTTCGGCGGCGAACGCGTCGACGGATCGGTGCAGACCCGTCTTGTGCTGACGCTTGTCGGCACCGCGGCGTTCCGTTCAGCCCGCCGGCTGATGGAGGCGCGCGGACAGGATGTCGCCGGCAGCCTCTCTCCGCGCGAGCGCGAGGTGTTGCGCTGGACCGCGGCCGGGCGTCGCCAGGCTGATATCGCAGAAACTCTTGGCCTGTCCGAGCGGACCGTCGAAAATCATCTGCGCCGTGCGCGCCTCCGTCTCGGCGCAACAACGACGGCGCAGGCGGTTCGAACTGCGATCCGCAGCGGCGAGATCGAAGGTTGAGAATCGGTTTCGCGGAAACCGATCAGCAATCGCACGCGGAACTACCCGCCCGCCATCTCCCGCGCGATGCTCACGAAGCGTTCGATGGTCGGTGTGGTGTCTCCCGTGCGCCATGTGATCCCGGTCTCTAGGATCGGCGCGGTGCCCGCCAGATCGATGTAGCTGACGCCGGTACGTGCGAGGTTGCGCAGCGAGGCGGGGACGAGTGCAATGCCCATCCCGGCGGAAACAAGGCTGATGATGGTTTGCATCTGGATCGCTTCCTGCGCGATCCGCGCCTGTCCGCCGTGCGCTGCGTAGTATTCGGTCACGAGATCATGGAAGGCCGGCGCGCTTTGCCGGGGAAAGATGATCAGCGGCGCGTCGACGACAGATTCCGGCGCGAGCCGGTCCGCCGCTAATGAGAGCGTTCCGTCGGCAATCCAGCTTTCCGGCACGGCGGCGATCAGCGGTTCGGTGACGAGCGGCAGATAGGAGAGCGGTTTGGGAAATGCCGCGCTCGGCGGAGGAATCACCAGACCGACATGGCCGTTGCCCTCGAGCAGGTTCGCGATCTGCACGTTGCTGGTTGCTTCAGTCAGCGAGATTTCGACATTGGGAAACAGCGACGCGTAGCGGCGCACCAGCAGCGGCAGAATGCTGTAGTCCGCGGTGCTGACGAACGAGAGCGCCAGATGACCGGCGGTGCCGTCGCGCAATTGATGCGCGATCCCGGGCAGGGCTTTCACGCCGTCGAGCGCGGCGCGGACATGTGAGAGCCACTCCGCGCCGAACGGCGTCAACGCGACGCTGCGTTTGGTCCGCGCGAACAGCGGCGCGCCAAGCTCGCGCTCCAGCGTCATGATGGATTGGCTGAGCGGCGGCTGGGTCATGCCGAGCCGTTCCGCAGCGCGGCCGAAATGCAGCGTGTCGGCCACGGCCGCGAAATGCCTGAGCTGGCGGATGTCCATTCTAATACTCTAAGCGACCTAGTTCCTTCCTAATAATATATTTTACAGCGCCAGATAACCCCTTTATTGGAAGCATTCCAATCTAGGGGAACAACAACATGCCTGTGTACCGCTCACGAACCTCGACCCATGGCCGCAACATGGCCGGCGCCCGCGGCCTATGGCGCGCGACGGGCATGAAGGACGAGGATTTCGGCAAGCCGATCATCGCCATCGCCAACAGCTTTACCCAGTTCGTTCCCGGGCACGTCCATCTGAAGGATCTGGGGCAGCTCGTCGCGGGCGAGATCGAATCTGCGGGCGGCGTCGCCAAGGAGTTCAACACCATCGCGGTCGATGACGGCATCGCGATGGGCCACAGCGGCATGCTCTATTCGCTGCCGAGCCGCGAACTGATCGCCGACGCTGTCGAGTACATGGTCAACGCGCACTGCGCCGACGCATTGGTCTGCATTTCCAATTGCGACAAGATCACGCCCGGCATGCTGATGGCGGCGATGCGGCTTAACATCCCGACCGTCTTTGTTTCGGGCGGTCCGATGGAAGCCGGCAAGGTCGTGGTGAAGGGCAAGAAGCGTTCGGTCG
>JAZKDK010000017.1:0-1869 GCA_040387615.1 Pseudomonadota bacterium
GCCACGGCCGCGCTGGGCGAGAATACGCTCAGCATCGCCCAGACCCGGATGCAGGGCCTCGACCAGCTCCGCGAGCAACTGTCGTATGCCAAAGATCCCAAGGACGTGATGGACCTCCAAGCCCGGATCTCGGTCGAACAGGCACAGCTTCAAAACGATATGCTCAAGATGCAGGCGATCCAGATGGCGCAGGCCGGTCAGGCGAACATGCAGATCAGCGCAGCGCAAGTGGCGGCCGGTCGCGATGAAGCAGCATTCTTCAGTGCCAACACGATCAGGAAGTGATCATGCGCAAGATACTATCCCTCTGCTCGTTGCTCGTCGTCTGCGGATGCCAACAGAACGTCGTGGTGCCTACCGCCAAGGAGCTGGTCGCCAGTCCGCAACTCCTCTCGCAGTGGCAGGCGAAGTGCGATGCGGGGGAGTACAGCCATCTCCCTGCGGATCAGAAGGCCAAGATGTGCGCGACGACCGGCGACGCGACCATCTCGGTCGCCCAGACCAAGGCCGGCAACGAAGAGGCGGACTTCTTCAAACAGAACACGATCCGCAAGAAGTAGATTTAATCGCTGCGCTTTGATCGCCGAAGATCGGAACCTCATCCAATGGCTGCCGGCCCACCCAACATCATGACGCTGTTCACGACGATGTATTCGTATGTGGAGACCGCCATAGCGACCTCGGTTGCGAGCTTCGGGGCGGGGCTCGTCAGTTTCGTTGCAGCGCCTTTGGCCCTAGCAGCGATCATCTACTTCCTGCTGCTCGGCTTCGCCGTGCTACGAGGGGCTATCCAGGCTCCACTTCGCGAGCTGGTATTCCAGGCCGGCAAGGTCGGGTTCGCCCTCGCGGCTGCCAGTGCGGTTGGCTATTCGGCGTTTGTGGTGAACGTGGTCACCAACTTGCCAAGCGAGATCATCGCGGCTGGATCGGGCACGCCCGTCACCAACCCGGGCACCACCTTCGATACCTATGTCGCCGATACCGGCAAGCTCTCGGAAAAGTTGGTCAATGCGAACCTGAAAGTTCAGTCGCAAGAGCAGAAGGGCATCACTGACTTTCGCACACCCGTGATCCAGCTCAGCGCCACCCTGATCACCTATCTGTGCGTCGCCGTCCTCTACATCTTCGCGTTTATGTCGGCGTCGATCGGCTTTTGCATCGTCATTTTTGCCAAGCTGTCGGTTGCGATCTGCGTCGCGCTCGCGCCGCTCGCGCTGGCGTGTCTGCTTTTCAACTCCTCCCGCTGGCTGTTCGACGGGTGGCTGAAGCAGACCGTCAATTTCATCCTGCTGATGGTCGTCATGGCGATCATGACCAAGTTCATCACCGGCCTCCAGGAAGCCGCGATGGACGGCATCATGGGATCGATCCCCGAAGACGGCTCGTCCTTCGTCATGGCGCAGAACGGCTACATCGTTCTGAAAGCTGCCGTGATGCTCGTCGCGACGATCGCCTGCGCGGCGATCTACATCGTCGGCACGATCTTCTTCTTTCAATCGCCGGCCATCGCCGCGGGCATCTCGGGGGGTGCGTCCTCTGGCGGCCATGGCTTCCTGCAGACCGGGGCGAACATGTTGACCAACCGGCTCATGTTCCGGCGCGCGACGCAGGCGAACCGTCCCCCCGCAGGAGGAAGCGGCACGGGCGGCTCGGCCTCTCGGTCCAATTAGGCCGGCTGCCAGTCCAGAACCATGAAACACAGAACCGCCGGGCGCGGGACCTTACGAACGGAGACGGTATGAAAAGGCTGACCATCGTGGCGATCGGCACGCTTGTGCTTGGCGGCTGCACCGGGACTCATATCAAGCCCGTCTCGGTGTGCGACGGCAAACACCGGCGTCCCGCCAACCTCTACGGGTCGATCCTGCC
>JAZKDK010000017.1:1969-3741 GCA_040387615.1 Pseudomonadota bacterium
CGATCGGCGCCACGCACGTCCGCGCAGGACGTCGCGCCGACCTACTCCTCCTGCTGAAGGGATCGACGCCATGGGCGCGGTGAAGGCCGAAGATAAAGAGAAATACTACGAGACATCGAGGACGTGGGAATATGACCGTATGCGTGCGGCGATCCAGTCCAAGCGGCTCGCCTGGGGCGTTGCGGCGGCTGCGTGCACGCTCGCTGTGGCGTCAGTTGCGGCAGTCGCGATGCTCAGCCCGCTGAAGACCGTCGAGCCCTATGTCATCAGGGTCGACAAGAGCTCGGGCGAGACGCAGGTCGTGACCGCGCTCAAGGGGCCGCAGCCGCGCACCTATGAGGATGCGGTCAACCGCTACTTCATCTCGCAATATGTGCGGTTGCGCGAAGGCTGGCTAAACGATGCTGCGCGCGAGAACGCCTATACGGTCATGCTCACCAGCGATTCCGCCGAGAGCGCTCGTTACCTGAACAGCGTTCAGGCCAACAACAAGAATGCGCCTTCAAACATTTACGGCGACAAGGGCTTCGTCTCGATCTCGATCCGAACGATCAGTTTCCTCAGTCCTACCGTGGCGCAGGTCCGCTTCACGAAGATCATCACCTTCGGGCAGAACACGCCGATCGCGCAGAATTGGAACGCGATCATGACCTTCAGATACACGACGGCGCCGGAGCATGAGAAGGATCGGAATATCAATCCGCTCGGCTTCCAGGTCGTGAATTATCGTTCTGACCCGGAGGCGTGACATGAACGATCAGCCAACTACGTCGGACAATGGCGACCGTGTCGCCGTCCCCTTGATTCCCGCGCTCCGCAAAAAGTTGAGTCTTCGCCTGTCACCGCGGGTGACGGAATTGGTGCTGACAGAGGATGGCGCCAGGAACCGCTTCTGGCGCGGGGTCGGGGCAGTGTGGCACCGCCTCGTCGCGTTCTCGGTTCTGGGTGCTGCGGTAGTCACGCTCGCGCCGCACGCTGCGTTCGCGTCGGAGACTCCCGTCCCTGGGGCCAAGGACGCTCGCGTTCGCAACGTCAACTACGATCCAGATCAGGTGGTGACGATCGTCGGCAGTTTCCGGCACGCGATCGAGATCCAGTTCGGGCCCGGCGAAACGGTCACGCAGGCCGCCTTGGGCGATACCGTCTCCTGGCAGATCGCGCCCGTTGGAAACATCGTCTTTCTCAAACCCCGCGAGAGGGCTGGAGGAACCAACCTGATCGTCGTCACCAACGCGGGCGGCGTGTCGCGCACCTATCATTTCAACCTCGCACTAGGGACGGGCGCCACGATGTACGGCGTACGGTTCCGCTATCCGCGCGAGGAACGGGCGATGGCGGCGTTGCAGGTGCAGCTTGCCCAGGTCCAGGCCGCCAAGGCGATCGAGACGACCATCACCACCGCCGCGCTCGACCATGCCGTGATCGAGGGCACCCGGAATATGAATTATACCGTGCAGGGCGACGTCGCGCTGCAACCCACCGAGGTCTCCGACAACGGCGAGTTCACCGTGCTGCGCTATCCGGGCCACGCCGACATTCCCTCGATCTTCGCGGTCGACGTCGACGGGACCGAGACGATCGTCCCCTACGATGTTCGCGAGGATTTCGTCGTGATCCATGCGGTCTACCGTCAGTTGCGCCTCCGGCGCGGGGCGACGGTGCTGTGCATCTACAACGAGGCGCCGCTGCGCAACGATCGCGGCGATCGAACGGGCACCGTCTCCAATGTCGTCGAACGCAAAGTGAAGGGGCAGTAACATGGTCGGGACCGT
>JAZKDK010000018.1:0-30617 GCA_040387615.1 Pseudomonadota bacterium
TCGAGAAAGCCGGCTGGGAAGGCGGCTACGGCAAATATATCCGCGTGAAGCATCCTAACGGATATGAAACCGCCTATGGCCACATGACCGCGTTCGCCAAGGGTATGGAGCCCGGCAAGCGCGTGCGGCAGGGCCAGGTGATCGGCTTCGTCGGATCAACCGGCCTGTCCACCGGAGCGCATGTCCACTACGAAATTCTGGTCAACGGCCGCTTCGTCGATCCGATGCGTATCAAGCTGCCGCGCGGACGATCGCTTGAAGGACAGATGCTGACGAGCTTTGAGACCGAACGCGACCGGCTCGACGGCATGATCAACAACCGCCCCGGCGGCAATCGCCCGCAGCCGCAAGCCGCCAAGGGCCAGAAGACGGCGCAGGCCAGTGACCGCTGATTTCACGACCACATTTTTCGTTTAAAATACCGTATACTGCGCCAGATTTCGATCCATCGGCGGGGTGCAGATCATACTTCAATGATTTTTTGCGTAATGGATAGGCGATGCCTTCTTCACGTCACCGGCTGAACGGCAAAGTCTGGTCGCTGCTTCCGTTCTTCATCTTCGCGCTGATTTTCGCCGGAGCCTGCGCGCTCAATGCAGTCCATGTGGGATTTCCGGTCTACTGGCATCCCGATGAAGTCACCAAGGCGCTGCAGATACAGACCGGCGACTACAATTTCTATCATCCTCAACTTTTACTCCGCCTGGCGATGATCCTTCACAGCCTGCTTCCGCTGGACAATTCGACCCGCGATATCGTTCTTGCCGGGCGCTTCGTTTCCGTTGGTGCAAGCGCGATCGCAGTAACGGCCTTCGGCGTGTTCGTGATGCGGCGCTTTGGGATCGTGTTTGGCATCGTCACAGCCGTCCTGCTTGCGTTGACGCCGACCGTGTTCCTGAACGCGCACTTCTTCAAGGAGGACGCCACGCTGCTGATGGGCATGGCCCTGGTCATGCTCGCGATCCAGTCCGTCGATATCCATCCAAGCCCGCGAAACGTCGCTTTGCTGGGCATCGCGGCGGGATTGGCCGCGTCGGCAAAGTATATCGGCATCATCATGGTTGTGCCGGCCGTCGCCATGCTGGTGTCAAAGCGCATCCGCCGGATCGACAGCCTACGGTTCCTGCTCTGCGTGACTTTTGTATTCGTCGCCATCAACAGCGCGGGCATTTTTGGATCTGCCAGCCTGAAAACCGGACTTCTCAAGGAGGTCATTCACGTGATGACCGAGCACGACGGCATTTCCTGGGGCCCAAGGTCGGCGCGCACTCTCATCAACTTCTGGCAGAGCACGCCAGCCGCGGTGATCGCGATCTGGATTGCCGGAATGATGCTGCACGTCTGGCGGCTGTTCAACAACTTCAAACGCGGGCCGGCGACAAAGTCCACCCCTGCAATGATGGACAGCATCGTCCTGTTCACGCCGCTGCTCCTGCTCGCGACAGCTCAGTTATCGATGGTTGCCATCCCCCGCTACGTGTTGCCTGCAACCGTATTGACGCTTGTCGCCGCGGTCTGGATCACGGCGACTGTGTTCAGCTCAGTCCGGAATCGCGCTCTGCGAGCACTTCCGATCGTTCTGCTGGCTTTGGGTGGGGCGGCAACAACAGGTTCATTCCTGACCGCCTTTCACGCTTTCACGGACGATCCCCGCGTCCGGCTCGGCGCATGGATTGCATCTCACCTGCCGGACGATGCGAAGATTGCAGCGGAATTCTACGCCGGACTGCCCACGGTCGAGCGCCAGACCGTCGACCGGACGCTTCCGCCGTTGCCGCAAACGGTCGCCATGCCGTTCTTCCACCTCGGCATGGCCGGATCGCCCGACAAGCTTCGCGAGTTGGGTTACACGCACATGGTGCTATCAAGCGGGAACTTTGATCGTTTCCTTGATCCGACAGCTCGACTTACGAGCGGTGCCGCCATCGCGCGCAAGCGCTTCTACGAAGAGGTGTTTGCCACGCTGACGCCGGTCCACGAAGAACCACGCCTGATCGACGTCGATCCAACACTCAGCATGCGGCTCCTCGTCTACGATATCCGCACGCCGGCCGACACCGGACAGCAAAAGCAGGCGCCTTCTGCCAAAGCGGAGAAGGCGCCTGCCAACTGATCAGTTCAGCTTGCTCTTCGGCACCGGCGATGACTCCGCATCGATCTTGGCGAGCTGACCGTTGAAGGTCAGGCCGCCATCGCCTGCCGAGACCGCGACAGTCTCGCCGTCATGGACGTGGCCAGCGAGAATCATCTCCGCCAGCGGATCCTGCACGGCGCGCTGGATCGCGCGCTTCAACGGACGCGCACCGTAAGCCGGATCCCATCCCTTCGCAGCCAGCCAGTCACGCGCCTTGTCATCGAGCGTCAGCGTGATCTTGCGATCCGCCAGGAGCTTCGACAGGCGTTGCATCTGGATGTCGACGATGCGGCCCATTTCGCTTCGCTGCAGCCGATGGAACAGGATGATCTCATCGACACGGTTGAGGAATTCCGGACGGAAGCTCGACCGCACGATGGCCATCACCTGATCGCGCACCGCAGCCGTGTCCTCGCCCTCGGCCTGACTCACGAGATACTCCGAACCAAGGTTCGAGGTCATGATGATCAGCGTGTTGCGGAAATCGACGGTGCGGCCCTGACCGTCAGTCAGGCGGCCATCGTCGAGCACCTGCAGCAGCACGTTGAACACATCGGGGTGCGCCTTTTCGATCTCGTCGAACAGCACGACCTGGTACGGACGACGCCGCACTGCTTCGGTGAGCGCTCCGCCCTCGTCATAGCCGACATAGCCCGGAGGCGCGCCGATCAGCCGGGCGACCGAATGCTTCTCCATGTATTCGGACATATCCATGCGCACCAATGCGGTCTCGTCGTCGAACAGATATTCGGCGAGCGCCTTGGTCAGCTCGGTCTTGCCGACGCCGGTTGGGCCGAGGAACATAAACGAGCCGATCGGGCGATTGGGGTCCTGCAATCCGGCGCGCGAACGCCGCACCGCGGTTGATACCGCGCCGACTGCTTCGGCCTGACCGATCACGCGCTGCGCAAGCTGCAGCTCCATCTTGAGCAGCTTCTCGCGTTCACCCTCAAGCATCTTATCGACCGGAATGCCGGTCCAGCGCGACACCACTTGCGCGACGTGGCTTGCCGTCACCGCTTCCTCGAGCACGATGTTACCGGCCTTCTCGCTCTCTTCGAGCGCCTTCAGCCGTTTTTCGAGATCGGGAATGCGGCCATAGGCCAGTTCGCCCGCCTTCTGGAATTCGCCGCGCCGCTGCGCATCGGCCAATTCCTGGCGCGCCTGCTCCAGTTCGCTTTTGACTTTCTGGGCATCGGACAGCTTGTCGCGCTCCGCCTGCCACTTCGCAGTCAGCGCGTCGCCCTTCTCTTCGAGCTCGACAAGCTCCTTCTCCAGCCGCTGCAGGCGATCCTTCGACGCCGAGTCGGTTTCCTTCTTCAGCGCCTCCTGCTCGATCTTCAGCCGCACGATCTCGCGATCGATGTTATCGAGCTCTTCCGGCTTGGAATCGATCTGCATCTTCAACCGCGCCGCGGCCTCGTCGATCAGGTCGATGGCCTTGTCGGGCAAAAAGCGGTCGGTGATGTAGCGGTTCGACAGCGTCGCGGCAGCGACGATCGCGGAGTCGGTGATGCGGACACCGTGATGCAACTCGTACTTCTCCTTCAGGCCGCGCAGAATCGATACCGCATCCTCGACGCTCGGCTCGCTGACAAACACCGGCTGGAAACGGCGAGCAAGTGCCGCGTCCTTCTCGACATGCTTGCGGTACTCGTCGAGCGTGGTCGCGCCGATGCAGTGCAGTTCGCCGCGCGCCAGTGCCGGCTTCAGCAGGTTCGATGCATCCATCGCGCCGTCGGCTTTGCCCGCTCCGACCAGCGTGTGCATCTCGTCGATGAACAGGATGATCTGGCCGTCGGAGCCGGTGACTTCGGACAGCACGGCCTTCAGCCGCTCCTCGAATTCGCCGCGATACTTCGCGCCGGCAATCAGCGCGCCAAGATCAAGCGACAGGACCATCTTGTCCTTGAGGCTCTCGGGCACGTCGCCGTTGATGATGCGTAGCGCGAGGCCCTCGACGATGGCGGTCTTGCCCACGCCGGGCTCGCCGATCAGCACCGGATTGTTCTTGGTGCGGCGTGACAGGACCTGAATCGTGCGGCGGATTTCCTCGTCGCGGCCGATCACAGGATCGAGCTTGCCGTCACGCGCGGCCTGGGTCAGGTCGCGGGCATATTTCTTCAGCGCGTCGTAGGCGTTTTCCGCCGACGCGCTATCGGCGGTCCGGCCCTTGCGCAGCGCATTGATGGCGGCATTGAGATTTTGCGGCGTGACGCCGCCCTTGGTGAGAAGCGCGCCCGCCTCGCTGTCCTTGTCGAGCGCGAGCGCCAGCAGCAGCCGCTCCACGGTAACGAAGCTGTCGCCGGCCTTCTCGGCAGCCTGCTCGGCGGCATCGAAGGCGCGAGCCGTCGCGGGCGCCAGATAAACCTGCCCTGCACCCGCGCCGGAGATTTTCGGCATCTTGCCCAGCGCATCCTCAGTGGCTTTGAGGATGGCGCGCGAATTGCCGCCGGAGCGATCGATCAGGCCGCCGGCCAGACCTTCGCTGTCGTCGAGCAACACTTTCAGGATGTGCAGGGGCGTGAATTGCTGATGGCCCTCACGCACGGCCAACGTCTGCGCCGACTGGATGAATCCCTTCACGCGGTCGGTGTATTTCTCAATGTTCATTCGGTTTCCCTCAGCCTGCCCTTCCGCCCCGAAGGCACGGAATTAGCATCTTCAATGGGTTTCCGCCCTCCCGGCGCCGATGGCTCGGCCCGAAGCGGAGATGTCGCCAGCGCCACGGCCGGCTTGGTCCTCATGTGGGAACTTAGTCCGTATTCGGAAAGAGGCCGCCCCTCGAAATCGCCGGGTAGCGCGGGACAAAATCATGCCCTAGAAAGCCGCATGCACGGAACCCCCGCAGTCACCGTTAACGGTATTTATCGCTATCCCGTCAAAGGCCTGTCACCGGAAGCGCTTCGGAGCGTTACCCTGCGTGAAGGCCAGACGCTACCGGCCGACCGCCGCTACGCCATCGAGAACGGCCCGAGCGGTTTCGACCCGGCCGATCCGAAGTATTTTCCGAAAAGCCGTTTTCTGATGCTGATGCGCAATGAGCGACTGGCGGGACTTCAGACCCGGTTTGAAGACGACAGCCACATGCTGACCATCGGCTACAACGGCGCGGAGGCCGTGCGTGGCAATCTCGAAACCCGCGACGGCCGCGCCGCCATCGAGACCTTTTTCACGGAGAATTTTGCGCCCGAGTTGAAGGGTCCACCCCGGATACTGTCAGCTCAAGGTCACAGTTTCTCGGACGTCGCCGCCAAGGTGGTGTCGATCATCAATCTGGCCAGCGTGGCCGCGATCGAAACTGTCGTCGGACAGCCGGTTCACCCGCTGCGCTTTCGCGGCAACCTCTATGTCAGCGGCTGGCCCGCGTGGCACGAGTTCGATCTGATCGGGAAAGAACTGACCATCGGCAGCGTACGGCTGAAAGTGGTCAAGCGGATCGTGCGCTGTGCCGCTGTCAACGTCGATCCGGTCACCGCCGAACGCGACATGAATATTCCGCACGCGCTGATGCAGATGTTCGATCACGCCGATTGCGGCGTCTATGCCGAGGTGATCGCCGGCGGCACCATTGCCGCCGGAGATCCAATCACGGACGTCAGCTCGACGGCATGACGTAGGCGTAGATGCGCCCGCGCGAATAGCTCGCCTCGGCAACACGGCGACCGTGGTTGCCGGAGATCACGATCGGATTGCCCTTGGCATCGATGCCGCTGACGACCCCGACATGACCGCCGCGGCGGCCGCGTGACATGACTGCGATGGCGCCAACCTGCGGGCCCGAGATTCGCTGGCCGTAACCCGCGAACGAACGCGCCATATCCGAACCGGTGCCTTTGTGCCCGGATTTCTCGAGAACCATGTTCATGAAGCGCGCGCACCACAGACTGGAACGATTGGTGGGATTGCCGCTGCCGATGTACCGCCGCGCCTCGGCGACAATGTTCGATCCGCCGAAACCACCGAAGCCTTGCGAGGTTGGCGTTTCCACAGCAGCCACAGCAGCAGCGGATCGTCCGCGCCGCGCGTGATGGCGGTAGCGGTGGCCATGATGCTTCTTGGCGTGATGCTTGGAATGGTGGGCGTGATAGTGCCGGCTTGCGCCGTGATGCGGCCTCGCCGAAGCCGGAGTCGCCAACGCGACAATGGCCACCGAACAAAGCGCCAGCGCGGCGCTTCGAAGTGGCAGGCGAAAGTTACGCGATACAGTCATCCAATAAATCCTCGTGACACCCTGATGCCCCATCGTTCGCACGCGAACGACATACCGCAACGCACAAAACGGGCTGGTGTGACGAGAGCAGACGCGACAAGGCGTGCGCGGAGTCATTTCGCGGTGATAGCGGGATCATTTCATGGCGAGAATGCGCGCCACGCCGCCACATTATGGCCGGATGTGTTTATCGCCCCGGCTGAGCAAAAACACGCCCTGCTCGCCGAACATGTTCCAGAACCACCATGGCGCATTGAGCCGCAGCGGCCGGCCATAGAGATCGAGCGCGACGGCACGCTCCATCTTCACGTTGATCTCGTCGCAGAGCTGGACGAAATCCTTGATGGTGCAGAAATGGATGTTCGGTGTGTCGTACCACGTCGCCGGCAGGTTATCGGTGCGCGGCATCTGGCCCTTCACCAGCAACTGGAGGCGCATTTTCCAGTGACCGAAATTCGGAAACGACACGATGGCGCTGCGCCCGATGCGCAGCAGGTTTTCCAGCACCACGCGCGGCTGGCGCGTCGCCTGCAAGGTCTGCGACAGGATCACATAATCGAACGCGTCGTCGGGATAATTGATGAGGTCTGTATCGGCATCGCCCTGCACCACCGCGAGCCCCTTTGCGACGCAGCGGTTGACGCCTTCACGCGACAACTCAATACCGCGCCCATCGACGCCGCGCGTCTCCAGCAGGCGCAGCAGGTCGCCCTCGCCGCAGCCAACGTCGAGCACTTTTGAGCCGGGCTCGACCATCTGCGCGACCAGCAGATGGTCAGCGCGATAGCCGTTCTCGGTGACGGGAAGAACCGCGGTCGGTTTGAATGCCTGATCCTGGATCGTCATGTTAGCGGCTCGCCGAGGTCAGGCCGTGCGCGGATGCGGCCGATTCCAGAAACGCACGGGAGATCTCGATGAACTCGGGCACATCGAGCAGGAACGCATCGTGTCCCCTGTCGGTCTCGATTTCCGCGAACGACACCCGGGCGCTGCCGGCATTGAGCGCATGCACGACCGCGCGTGCCTCCGATGTCGGAAACAGCCAGTCGCTGGTGAACGACACCACGCAAAAGCGCGTGCGTGTCCCGCGCCAGGCTTCCGCCAGCACGCCATCATGATCGGCGGCGATATCGAAATAATCCATTGCACGCGTCAGGTAGAGATAGCTGTTGGCGTCGAAGCGCTCGACGAATGACGAGCCCTGATGGCGCAGATAGCTTTCCACCTCGAAGTCCGCATCGAAGGAGAACGTCGGCACTTCACGATCCTGCAACCGGCGGCCGAACTTGCGATGTAGCGCCGCGTCGGACAGATACGTGATATGCGCGGCCATGCGCGCGACACCGAGGCCGCGGTGCGGATGGGCGTCGTCCTCGAAGTAGCGACCGCCACGCCATTCCGGATCGGCCATCACCGCCTGACGGCCCAGTTCGTGAAAGGCGATGTTCTGTGCCGAATGCCGCGTGCTGCATGCCACCGCGAGTGCGGAGAACACGCGCTCGGGATAGGCCGTTGTCCATTGCAGCGCCTGCATACCGCCCATCGATCCGCCGACCACAGCGAACAGCTTCTCGATCCCGAGATAATCGAGCAGCATCGCCTGCGCCCGCACCATGTCAGGAATGGTGATGACGGGGAAATCGAGTCCCCACAATTTGCCAGTCGCGGGATTTGTCGATGACGGACCGGTCGACCCCATGCAGCCGCCGACCACATTCGCGCAGACGACGAAATAGCGGTCAGTGTCGATCGGCTTGCCGGAGCCGACCAGCGTCTGCCACCAGCCAGGCTTGCCCGTGACCGGATGCACATTCGCGACATGCTGATCCCCGGTCAGCGCATGACAGATCAGGATGGCGTTGGAGCGATCCGCATTGAGTTGGCCATAGCCCTGATAGGCGATCTGGAATGGCGCGAGATCGATACCGCAGTCCAGCCGCAGCGGCTTGTCCGCGCCGAATTGCGCAACCAGCGACGACGGATGATCCGCCTCGTGCGCGCGCTCAGTGGACGCCGTATCACCCTTCAACGGTTTGATATTAACCATCTTGCTACTGGCCTCCTCAGAAGGTCTTTCAGACCAACATCGGAAATCAGGCCACAAAAAACCCGGCCTGAAACGAGGTTCGGCCGGGATCACTTATGTCCCCGGCCTGTTTAGCGAGTTGTTTAACGTGGCTGCAAGCCGGCCGGCTCAAATGACCACGGAATAGCTAAGTTACTAGTCACGAACGGCCTTTTCGTCAAGCTGCACCGCGAAATCGCAAGGCCACCCTGCTGCGGGCGGAAGCCGGAATTGCCAATGTTTTCTTTGCTTTCAGGCGCTCTCCTGCCTATCAATGCGCCCGTCACCTAGTGCCATTTTCGATCAATTCCAGGCGGCCTTTGCGCCGCAAGCCGCGTGCGAACCAAGTTGAACCGATGACCAAGCAACCGCCATCACTGCAGGACCTGCGCCGCGAAATCGATTCCATCGATGAGCAGGTGCATGGCCTTCTGATGCAGCGCGGCGACATCATCGACCGCCTCATCTCGGTGAAGAAGACGCAGGAAGTCGGCTCGGCGTTCCGGCCCGCGCGCGAGGCCGACATGATGCGCCGTCTGGCGCAGCGTCATCGCGGCATCTTGCCGCTCGACACCGTCGAGAGCATCTGGCGCGTCATCATCTCGACGTTCACCTACGTCCAGTCGCCGTTCTCGGTGCACGCCGATTTATCCGTCGGCGAATCCGCGATGCGCGATTCGGCGCGATTCCATTTCGGCTTTACCGTTCCATTTCTAGCGCACTTCAACGCCGAGGCCGCGGTCGAGGCGGTGGCGAAATCCAAGGGCGATCTCGCGCTGATCTCGGCCGTGAGCAGCCGCTCGCCGTGGTGGATCGCGCTGGAGCCCGCGGCCGCGCCGAAGATCATCGCGCGATTGCCGTTCGTTGAACGTGCCGATCATCCGGCCGCATTGCCCGTGTTCGTGGTCTCGCGCGTCGCCGCGGACGCGATGGTCACCGAAGTCGAGATGTGGAGCGTCCGCGTGTCCGGCTGGAGCGCGGATGTCGCGCGCGCGCTGTCGCCATTTTCTGAGATTATCGCCGTTCCCGACACAGCGTCCGACGGCGCAGCCTTGCTGATCTCGGTTCCGGGCCCGGGTGGCCTCGACAAAATCACCGCCGCGCTGGTCGCCGCCGGGGCCTCCGTGCGTTCATCGGCCCTCGTCGGGAGCCATGCAACGCGCTATACGGTGCCGCCGACCACTGCGTCCAAATAGTCTTTCTTTTCGGAGTTGAGTTGATGTCACGTCCTGTGCCGAAGCCGGGCATTCTCGATATTGCACCCTACACGCCGGGCAAAAGCGGCGCGGGGCTGACCGGCCGCGTATTCAAGCTGTCCGCGAACGAGACCCCGCTCGGGCCGTCGCCGAAAGCCATCGAAGCTTACAAGGCCGCCGCCGATCATCTGGAGGATTATCCGGAAGGCACCTCGCGCGCGTTGCGCGAAACCATCGGTCGGACCTACGGACTCGATCCGGACCGTATCATCTGCGGCGCGGGCTCGGACGAACTTCTCAATTATCTGGCCAACACCTATCTTGGTCCCGGCGACGAGGCGATCCACACCACACACGGATTTCTTGTCTATCCGATCGCCACCATGGCGAACGGCGCCATCAACGTCATCGCGCCGGAGAAGAATTTCACCGCCGATGTGGATGCAATCCTCGGCGCCGTGACGCCGCGCACCAAGATGGTGTGGCTCGCCAATCCGAACAATCCGACTGGCACCTATGTGCCGTTCGACGAGGTCAAGCGGCTGCGCGCCGAATTGCCGCCGCATGTACTGCTGGTGATCGACGCAGCGTATTCCGAATACGTCTCGCGCAACGACTATGAAGCCGGCATCGAAATGGTCGCCACCCACGACAACACGGTGATGACGCGCACCTTCTCGAAGATTCACGGACTCGCGTCGCTGCGCGTCGGCTGGATGTACGGACCGGCCAACATCATCGATGCCGTGAATCGCATTCGCGGTCCGTTCAACGTCTCGACGGCGGCGTCGGAAGCAGCCATCGCCTCGCTGGAAGACGCCGAACACCAGAACAGATCCCGCGCGCATAACGAGGCGTGGCGTACATGGCTCACCGAAGAAATCGGCAAGCTCGGACTTGAGGTGACGCCGAGCGTTGCGAACTTCATTCTGATCCATTTCCCGCTCGATAAGGGTAAGACCGCTGAGGACGCCGACGCGTTCCTCACCAAGCGCGGCCTGATCCTGCGCGCACTGAAAAACTACAAGCTGCCGCATGCGCTGCGCATGACCGTCGGCACCGAGGAAGCCAATCGCCTCGTGGTCGCTGCTCTCGCCGAATTCACGGGGCAGAAGTGAACGCGCAACCGCTATTTGGGCGGATCGCGCTGATTGGCTTCGGCCTGATCGGCGGCTCGATCGCGCGTGCGGCGCGCACCCAGGGACTTGCGGGAGAGATCGTGGCCACCGCGCGCTCACCGGCGACCCGCGCGCGCGTCAAGGAACTCGGTATCGTCGATCGTGTCGTGGACACAAACGCGGAGGCAGTGAAGGACGCTGACCTCGTCATCTTGTCCATTCCGGTCGGCGCCTGCGGGCCGGTCGCGGAGGAAATTGCGCCGCATCTCAAGCCGGGCGCGATCGTCTCCGATGTCGGCTCCGTCAAGGGCATGGTGCTGCGGGACATGGCCCCGCATCTGCCGAAGACCGTCCATTTCATTCCGGCGCATCCCGTGGCCGGCACCGAGCATTCCGGCCCCGATTCAGGCTTCGCCGAACTGTTCATCAATCGCTGGTGCATTCTGACGCCACCGCCCGGTGCGGATGAAGCAGCCGTCGAAAAGCTTACCGCATTCTGGCGCGCGCTCGGCGCCAATGTCGAGACCATGGCGGCTGACCATCATGACCTTGTGCTCGCCGTCACCAGCCATCTGCCGCATCTGATCGCCTACACCATCGTCGGTACCGCCGATGAACTGGAAGACGTGACGCAGGCAGAGGTGCTGAAATTCTCGGCCGGCGGCTTCCGCGATTTCACGCGCATCGCGGCATCGGACCCGACCATGTGGCGGGACGTGTTCCTCGCCAACAAGGATGCCGTGCTGGAAATGCTCGGCGCATTTCAGGAAGATCTGTCGAAGCTCACCCGCGCGATCCGCCGTGGCGATGGCGAGGCGCTGTTCGAGCACTTCACGCGTACCCGCGCGATCCGCCGCGGCATCGTCAACCTCGGTCAGGAAACCGCGGACCCCGACTTCGGCCGCAAGCACGCGAACCTGCCGAAGCCTGCGGATAAGGCGTAGACCGGCTAACAGCTCAGAATGTCATGCGCGGGCTTGACCCGCGCATCCATCCTAAAATCTTTTGAAAAGATGGATTGCCGGGTCAAGCCCGGCAATGACAGCAGCATTGATGAACTTCAAAACAGCGGCGCTGTCTGCGCGATCCGCAGAGGGCCGATGGAAATCACGCCCTCGGTGAATTTCAATGGAAACGCCCGCGCGGGTTTGCCTTCCAGCGTCGAGGCCTGACCAAGCATGTTGATGCCCGCGACCACGCCGGCATTGGCGTTCTTGCGCGCAACATTGCCCAAGCCCGGAATCATCCGGTCGAGCGCGCCGATCACCTTGTTGACGTCCTGCGCGCTGACGCCGGGCGCGATACGATCGACGGTCGATTGCGGGACGCCGTCCATCAACAGCTTGTCGATACCGAACTGTGAAACGATCCGCTCAAGCCCTGCAACCGTCATCGTCAGTTCACCGTCGAGATAACCGGTCGGCGTAAGAGCGAGCGAGCCCGCGGCGACCGCGATGGTCTCGCCCTGCTGCACGCGCGATTGGGTAAAATCGAGGCGGCCGCCCGCGGCCTGAATTTCACGAAAACGTTCCGGCCAGGGTTTGGGCGCGAAGTCCTTCAGGCCGCGCAGCAGCGCGCGGATGTCCGCGTCGAACGGTTCGGCGAGAATAGGATGCAATCCCTGCAGGCTACCTGCCGCCACTTGAAAGGCGGTTTCCACCACCGGATTGTTGGACAATGAGCCTTCGAGCAGGCGCGTGTGCAACTCGAGATGCTTTGCACGCAGCAGCGGCGACTGGGCCGAGCCGCTCATGCGGTCGAGCGCCGGATCGTCGAACACCAGCGAGACGCGCTGCGGCGTGGGCAGACCGGAGGCGCTGGCGCGGCCCGTGGTCCAGCCCGCGACGAAGGACGGCGCCTCGCCTCGGCCCGCGACGGTGGCAGGCCCTGTGAATTCGGCGATGATTTTCGTCGGATCGTAGACCTGCGCGACGACCAGAATATCCTTCAACCGCGCGGTAAGCTGGGTCTGGTCGGCGGTTTGCGACGTCAGCGTCACCACCGGGCTTTCGCAGCGAACCTCCATGCGAAACGGGAAGCCCGCGACCGAGCGGCTGCCACACTCATAGGCGCGGCCGGATTTCGCCTCGCGCGTGCGCCATTCCTCGAATTTCTCGTCGATATGGGACGCGGCATAGAACCAGAACCCGCTCCACGCCGCGGCTGCGGCGAGGACCAGAACCGGCATTACGAAAACGGGCCAGAGGCGGCGCCGGGGAGCAATGGGAGATGTCTGCATGGCGGGGAGCTAGACCACGTGAATCGGGCAATTGAAAGATGCACTTTTCGCGCAAATCCCGTTGAAGTCCAGAAGGTTGGAAGTCCTTCAGTTGCACGCGAGAAGGCGGACTGGTAGGCGTCTTCCATCAGGTAAAGCAATCATGGCCGCAAAGACCCTTTCAGAATCGGAATTTCCCGAGGGCGACCTGTGGGTGTTCGGCTACGGATCGCTGATCTGGAAGCCGGGATTCGCCTTCCTCGAACAGAAGCCGGCACGGTTGATCGGCGAGCATCGCTCGCTCTGCATCTACTCGATGGTTCATCGCGGCACCTACGAAAAACCCGGGCTGGTCCTCGGACTCGATCGCGGCGGGGCCTGTCAGGGTGTCGCGTTCCGGGTGGCTGCAACCGAGAGAAAAGCAACCGTCGCCTATCTGCGCGAACGCGAACAGGTAACCGGTGTCTATCGCGAAGTGATGCGTTCGGTCTGGCTTCAGGGCGATGCCCGTCAGCGCGTCAGCGCGCTCGCCTATGTCGCCGACCGCAGCCACGATCAATACGCGGGCCGGTTGACGATGGACGAGCAGTTACGGCTGGTGCGTCAGGGCCACGGCGCCTACGGGCCGAACGATGAATACGTTATCGCGACGGTGACAGCGCTGGAAGCGCAGGGCGTGCGTGACGCGCCGCTGCATCGTCTCGCAGCGCTGCTGCATGGCGAAGGCGCCCTGCACCGTCACACATGATCGATCGCGTTCAGGACCGGATGGACGTAGCAACCGGCGCGGAGAAGCCGATCAATCTCACCTGCTCCTCGCGTCCCGCCTTTACCAGCCGGTCGGTTGCCTCTTCGATGGCAGCCTGCATGCGCGCGGTGAACTCGTGACGTTTGAGGCCAGGCGGGATCGGATCCAGAAATTCGATGACGAGCGTTCCGGGGTAGCGCATGAAGGTCCGGCGCGGCCAGAACAATCCGGAATTCAGCGCCACGGGGATGCACGGCACGCCAGCCTCGCCATAGATCAGGCTGACGCCGTTCTTGTAATCGGGCGGGGCATCGACAGCGCGGCGCGTTCCCTCTGGGAAAATCAGAAGCTGGCGGCCGCGTCGGATTTCCTCACTGGCGCGCTTGGTGATGTCGATCAATGTGCGTCCACCGGCCTTTCGATTGACGCCGATCATGCCGGCCTTGCTGAGATACCAGCCGAACAACGGAAGCCAGAGCAACTCGCGCTTCAGGATGTAAAGCGGCTGGTCGAAAAATTGCAGCAGCGCGAAGGTTTCCCAGGTCGACTGATGCTTCGAGGCGGCAATCAGCGAACCCTTCGGGATCTTATCGAGGCCGCGATATTCGACCTTCGTGTTGCAGATGATCCTCATCCACCAAATGCTCGTCTTCCCCCAATTCGTCGCGATCCAGACGATGCCCCAACGCGGCATCGCATAGGTCGGGAGTCCGAGCAGCACCCAGAAAGCCAGATTCAGATAGAAGACAACATTGTAAAGTAGCGAACGCAGAAATACCGAAACCATCGATGAACTCGCCTAGTGTCCCGAATCCGACGTTCGTCTCATTTTGCAGCCCCTCCAAAGCGAACGTCGGATTCGAAAGGACACTAGAAAATTATAGTTGCTAGTGGTCCTTTGGTTCTGACATTCGCAAGAGTGCCGCTGAGGTGAGATGCGAATGTCAGAGCCGGACTACTAGTTACTAGTTGGCGGACGCCGTGGCTGGCTTCGAAGGCGGGACAGCCTGTGTGCCGACTTCCGGCATGCCGCCCTGCCCCACGCCGCCGAAAGCGACCCGCGTCTGCGCAAAAATATACTTGGCGTATTCCGATAGCAGGAGCCGTAACGCCGCGCCACTCGTCCACCACGGTTCTTCGCGCCACTTTTCACCGACCACCGCGAACGGAACAAGCTCAATATCGGGCATCGAGTGGGACAATTCAACGATCGCACGCGGCATGTGATAGTTCGATGTCACCACGATCAAGGAGTGGAAGCCGCGTTCAACCGCCCAGCGCCGTGTCTCCGTCGCATTGCTGCGGGTATTGATAGCGGAGCGATCCAGATCAACGCAGCAGGCCAGGAGGCGCTGACTGTCGGGCAGCGAGCGCTGAATATCGCTGTAGCCGTTGGTCGGATGCACGCCGGAAATCAGGAGCCGACGGCCGTATCCCAGCGAGAGCAATTCCATCGCATCCGAGACGCGCGACGATCCACCGGTGAGAACCACGATGCCATCGGCATTGCGCGACGGCTTTTCCTCGGCCGGCGGCACCCGCGACAGGAAATCCACAAAGCCCAGGCCAACAAATAGAAGGATACCGGCAGCCGTCAGCATCGCCACACGATGGCGCAAGCGCCCGTGCGTCGGCGTGACTTCGTGGCGGTGTGTTGTCTCGGACAATCTCAACTCGCTCAGGCGCATCGATGTGGTGCTGCGCTTTCCTGTGTCAGTCTATCGTAAAATCCGGCACGGCTGTGACCTGAAACGCCCCCAACACCATGTTTTGACACGTCGTTTTCACCCTAGCCCATGGCCGCCCGCTCGAAAATGCTCTCAATCGATTTCTTCGAGCGTTGCAAAAAGCGTGCGCCGCGACGCCCATGCGGTAACAGCAGCGATTAACAAGGTCTGGGCGGCAAGCACGAGGTAGCCCGAAGCGGGCAGCGCGAATGTCCCCAGCAGTGCGGCGAACTGATCGCCAACCGGCGTGCCGGAGAACCAGCTCGCGATCGATTCCGAGAAACCGAAGGTCAGCATCGCAGCCAGTCCGCCGATCAACCCGCCCTCCAGGCCAAGCCGCAGAAAATGGCGCAGGAAGCGGTTGGCGATATAGCGATCCTGTGCGCCGACGAAATGCAGCACCTCGACGATTGGGCGGTTGGCGGCCATTGCGCCTCTGGTGGCAAACGACACCGAAATCACCGTCGCCGCAATCACCAGGATAAGAATGCCGGTGCCCGCCAGAACGATGGCCCCGGTCATTGAGCGCATGCGCTCGATCCATGCGCGGTGATCGTCGATGGTCGCGGACGGCGCGGCCTGCGCAACGCTTCGGCGCAGGGCCGCCAGATCCGGAGTCGCTCCCGGCGCGATCCGCACGACGATGACGCGCGGCACTGGCAGATCGTTGAGCGACAATCCGGTGCCCAGCCAAGGCTCGAGCAATTTGGCCGATTCATCTTTGGTGAAGGGGCGCACTTCCAAAATGCCTGGCAGCGCCCGTACTGCCTCCGTGACGCTGCGAACGTCGCGCTCGATGTCGCGTCCCGGCGAGGGCCGCAACTGGATTGTCATTTCGCTGGAAACGTCGGATTGCCATTGAGCCGCCGACGACCGCACCAGCAGCACCGCGCCGGTCGTCATCGACGCGAGATACGTCATGATGGCCACGACCGCGATCAGCGCGCGCCCGGCGATCGATCCGCGCGGAACGATCGGCGACAGGTTTCGCGCGCTCGCCGCAACTTCCGACGTGCTGTCGCCCAGATCCATCATGATTTTGCGATCATCAATCATAGATGTGCAGCCGCGATTCATGGAGCACCATGCGCCGCGCCTCGTATTGATCCATCAGCGCGATATCGTGGGTCGCGATGATGACGGCGGTGCCGGATTTGTTCAACTGAATGAAAAGGCTGAGCAGCCGCCGCGCCAGCGATGGATCGACGTTGCCGGTCGGCTCGTCCGCCAGCAGCAGTTGCGGACGGGCAATCACCGCACGCGCAATCGCCGCACGCTGCTTCTCACCACCCGACAGGATCGGCGGCAACGCGTCCATCCGCTTGCCGAGCCCGACCCAGTTGAGAAGGTCGATGACCTCCTTGCGATAGCTGGATTCGCTGCGCCCCATCACCCGGAACGGCAGTGCGACGTTTTCATAGGTCGTCATGTGATCGAGCAGCCGGAAATCCTGCAGCACGATCCCGATGCGCGAACGCAACTCCGCGCGCGCATCCTTGTCGAGCAGCGACACATCCTTGCCGAACAGATTGACCAGACCGCGCGTCGGCCGCAGCGACAGGAACAGCATGCGCAGCAGCGACGTCTTGCCGGCGCCGGACGGCCCGGTGAGAAACTGGAACGAGCGGGCGGGAATCTGGAAAGTCAGGTCGCGCAAAACCTCCGGGCCAAGCCCGTAGCGCAAACCGACATTTTCGAACCGGACCAATCTCAGCTCCGTTCGACATGACCGATGGAGACGCGCTGCGCGGGATGTCCCCGGACACCCTCGTCAGCCGGCAACCGCCGGAGCGGACGCCATAAACGCTTTTGAGGCCGTTATGGTTTCCGATTCGTTAACGGACGCCGGATAGCATCTAGTGGTCCGATTCCGGCATTCGCATTCCCTCGCCGCAGGCACCTTTGCGAATGCCGGAATCGACCGACCACTAGTAGGCATAAGCTTCTGGTGGAGTTTAGGATTTGACATTCGCGATGCGGATTCGCGGTCACTGGGTCGTGAATGTCAAATCCACTCCACCAGACGCGTTCACTCTGGCGATTCGTCCATGCATATCGTTTGTCCCAATTGTACGACATCCTACGCGATCGATCCGGCCAATTTCAGCGAGGCCGGACGCCGGGTCCGGTGCGCCCGGTGTCAGGAAGTCTGGCTCGCGGTGCCGCAGGAACTCGCGTCCACCGCAGCCATGTCCCGGAACGACATGGACGACACCCGTCCGCAAGACGGATTTGAACCGCAAGGCGACGCGGCAGGCGATTGGCGCGAGGACAGTGCGCCGCACGTCGAAAGCCCGTCGATTTCCGCCGGATGGCCCGAACCCGAGGCCACTCAACCAGCCGCCAAAACCGACGGGAACTGGACCGCACTGGCCCGGCAAGAGGCGATGACCGAGGCCGCTCCGGCCAAATCGTCACGTTTCAAAAAACTTGTCAAAAAACTTGGCGTCTCCGTCGCGCCCTTCCTGAAATCGGCAAACTGGGCCAAGGCCCTGCCCGGCGTTCTGACCCTTCCGACCGTCTGCGTGGCGCTCGGTGCGGTGGTGTTCGGCCTGATCGCCTGGCGCACCGACGTGGTTCGGGTGATGCCGCAGACCGCGGCGTTCTTCAAGATGACCGGCATGGGCGTGAACCTGCGTGGCCTCGCCTTCGAGGATCTCAAGATCAGCACCGAGACGGTCAACAACAAGCCGGTATTGCTGATTGAGGGCGCGATCGTCGATGTCACGCGCAAGACTGTCGAGATTCCCCGGCTGCGATTCATCGTGCGCGACGCCAAGGGTGCGGACATCTACGCCTGGAATGCCGTGCTGGAGCAGCCCGCGCTCAACCCCGGCGAGAAGGCCTGGTTCAAGACGCGGCTGGCCTCTCCGCCGGCGGAAGGCCGCGAAATTGCCGTGAGGTTCTTCCACAAGCTGGACCTCTCGTCCGGAGGAACCTGAATGCCGCGCGTCCTGATCGCAGACGACGAAGAGTCGATGCGCCTGCTTGTGGCGCGGGCGATCGCCATGGATGGCCATGAGATCGTCACCGCGGAAGACGGCGCCGAGGCGCTGGAGATTCTGAACCGCGACAACGGTGCATTCGATCTTCTGCTCACCGACATCAAAATGCCCGTGATGGACGGCATCGCGCTGGCGCTGGCAGTTGCGCGCGACTTCCCGCGGCTGACGGTCCTTATGATGACGGGCTTCGCCGATCAGCGCGAGCGCGCGTCCGGACTGGAAGCGATCGTCCACGACGTCATCACCAAGCCGTTCGCAGTGGCGGATATCCGCACCGCAGTGGCGGATGCGCTGGCATCGCGCAAGCCGGACTAGATCATTCCGCCAGTTGCGGCGCAGCCTTGCCGGAGCGCAACGTCAGCCGCGTCAGAATGAAGGCCGCAACCGCGCACACCGCGATCGTGGTCACCATCGGCAGCGCCGTTCCATTGAAGAAGGCGCTCGCGACGACGATCATCACCGCACCGGTGATCATTTGCAGCGTTCCGCCCAGCGCCGACGCCATCCCGGCAATCGGCCCATGATCTTCCAGCGACAGCACCATGGTTGAAGGGATCACAAGTCCCAGCCATGCATTGGCGACGAACAGCATCACAACCAGTACCGTGAGGCTATCGACGCCGGCTGCGGTCACTGCAAGCAAAGCGAGCGCTGCCGCTGTGAAACAGCTCACCGCTACTGAAACCACGCGCGCAATTCCGAACCGCCCGGCGAGGTAGCCGCTGAACTGCGAAGCCCCAATGAAGCCGATGGCGTTCACCGAGAACGTCAGCCCGTACTGCGTCGGCGTCAGGCCGAAGTGGCCCATATAGATGAAGGATGAACTGGCGAGGAATGCGAAAAAGCTCGCCATACCGAAGCCCCCGATGAACGTCAGGCCAAGGAAACGCCAGTCGCGGAACAACTCGCCGAAACCATCCAGCACACTGCGGACACTGACCTCAACCCGCTCCTCGGGCGGCCGTGTTTCGGGAAGCACGAAAGCGACCATCAGAAACGAGAGAACGGAAGCGGCGGTGACGGCGGCAAACACCGAGCGCCAGCCGAACGGAACGATCAGGCCGCTGCCGACCAGCGGCGCCAGAATCGGCGAGACGCTGAACACCAGCATCACCAGCGACATCAACCGCGTCGCATCGACACCGGTATGAAGATCGCGGATCACGGCGCGCGGAATCACCATCACCGCGGCGGCCCCCAAACCCTGCACGAAGCGGAAGAAAATCAGCCACGAGATGCTGGGCGCCAGACCGCAGCCGATACTGCCGAGAGCGAAGATCACGATTCCGAAATACAACGGCGGCTTGCGGCCCACCATATCTGAGACCGGCCCATAGACGATCTGGCACACTCCGAACGCCACAAAAAACGCCATCAACGTCATCTGCGTGGCCGCGGTGGAAGCCTGCAGATCCGACGCGATCGCCGGCAACGCGGGGAGATACATATCGATGGCGAACGGTCCGATCGCGGACAGGAGCCCGAGCACGATCGCATTCTTGGCAAAACTTGATGACATAAAGCTGGAAGGCATGGCGTGACGTATCCTCGACATTCTGGGCGATTTTGTGTGAGCGGTTAGGCGGTCAGGTCGCGCGACCGGCGCGGCAGACTGTTGTGGGTGCCAGCGAAAAATGGTCAATGCCATAGGGAGTTCTGACGACATCCATCAAGAAACGGAACGAGACATGACCAAGGGACAAAAGAAGAAGGTCGCGCTGGTGACGGGCGCGGCGCGGGGTATCGGACTGGCCGCGGCGAAGCGGTTTCTGGCCGACGGCTGGCACGTCGCGCTGCTCGACATCGAGAAAGACCTGCTCGCCCAGACCTTCAAGGCGCTCGCCGCACCTGACACCACTCTGGCGATCCATTGCGATGTCTCGGACGCTGACGCAGTCACCGCCGCCTTCAAGCAGGCAGTCCAGCACTTTGGGCGACTTGATGCGCTGGTCAACAATGCCGGCATCGCAATCTTCAAGCCGCTGCTGGAAACAACACAGGCTGACTGGGACCGCGTGCTGGCGGTGAACCTGACCGGACCGTTCCTTTGCACCCAGGCGGCCGCGCCGCTGATGCGCGAGAATGGCGGCGGCGCGATCGTGAACATTACCTCGATCTCGGCGCTCCGTGCCTCGACGCTGCGCACTGCATACGGGACCAGCAAGGCCGGCCTCGCACATCTCACCAAGCAGTTCGCCGTCGAACTCGCGACACTCGGCATCCGCGTCAACGCGGTCGCGCCCGGCCCGGTCGATACCGCGATGGCCAAAGCGGTCCATACGCCCGCGATCCGCGCCGACTATCACGATACCATTCCGCTCAACCGCTACGGCTTTGAGGAAGAACTCGCCGAAGCGATCTTCTTCCTGTGCAGTGATCGCGCCAGCTACATCACCGGACAGATGCTGTCCGTCGACGGCGGATTCGAAGCCACTGGCATCGGCCTGCCGACGCTGCGCGGCGAAGGCCGCAACGGCTGACGACGAGACGACGCGGCAACCGTTTCGCGCGTCGGCTTCAGGACGCGGACGCCGCCATATCGTCCCGCGTGCGGTCTGTGGTTCCGCGCTGTGCAGCTTTGCGTGCATTTCCGGCCTCAATTCGTGACTGCCCCATACTTTCGATCAAAGGCAGTATTTTCTCGCGATAGCTTGCGAACATATCGGTCGCGATCCAGCTTTCGTAGTGATCCTCGGTCTCGAACACCCCGATCAGCAGGGCCGAGCTTCCATCGACGTCGCGATAGATCCGGCCGCCGTGAAATCCCGAAATCTCGTCCGAGAAAGAATCCCGGGCTGCCTCCAGCAGAGCGGCAAGCTCGTCGAGCTTGCCTGGCTTGGGGGTGAAGCTGTTGATCAGGACAAACGGTCGCGGCGCGCTGCCGGGAGACTGTGTCCGATCATGATGACTGGTTCCGATCATCGATTTTCTTCCTGATTGCCGTTGGAGATACGCTCCATCACCGCGACTTCTTGCGATGACGGGCAAGGCAGCCTACAACCTCAACTTAAGTTGAGGTCAAGCGATGAAGAACAAGGACCACCACGGCAAACCACCCGCCGGGATCGCCCGCGAACTGACTGTCGGCGAGGTTGCTCAACGTTCCGGCGTCGCCGTTTCCACTCTCCATTTCTATGAGTCCAAGGGACTCATCGCGAGTCGCCGCAACCGGGGCAACCAGCGCCGCTATCCACGAACCGTGTTGCGCCAGGTCGCCATCATCAAGGTGGCGCAAAGCACCGGCGTACCTTTGTCTGCGATCCGCGACGCCTTGACGTCGTTACCCAAAGGACGCCCTCCGACGGCGAGGGATTGGGCGAGACTTTCCGCCAGTTGGCGCGACGATCTGGATCAACGCATAGCCAAGCTGACCCGTCTGCGCGACCAACTCGGCGGCTGCATCGGATGCGGATGTCTCTCACTGAAAATTTGCCCGCTGCGTAACCCGTCGGATCAGCTCTCCAAGCAGGGCTCCGGAGCAAGACTGCTCGATCCGTCCTAGCAACCGGTGACCGTCACCACCGGTTACTTCCGCTTTTTCGGTTGCGCATGTTGCCATGCCATTTCCATCGCGTTCTTGAGTTCATCGACGCCCAGTGACGTAAGATTTAGTGTTGTCCATCCCTGCTTACCCCAGGCATTCGGCACCGGTGTGAGTGCTCCGGGCGCAAGCATGCATTTGAATTCCTGCTCTTCCGGCGTGAACTTGATATTGGCGGTGCGGCCATCGGCGGCGAGCGTCACAAAGATGCGGGCTACCTTGAACGCCGCCCGATCGAAATGCGGCGCCTCGGTGGTACCGTCCAGAGACAGCGCGATGCGCCGCAGATCGTTGCCCGTTGCCATGGCACCAATCAGACCGGTTTTTCAGCGACGGCCTTCATGCTGGTCAGTCCCTGCTGAAACTGATCGCCGCACATGCGATCCATATTCATGAACATGTGCATGATCTTCATCATGTAAGGCACAGGACCCTGCATCGCCCAGGTCACGTTGGTCGCGTTGCCCTTGGGCTGCATGGTGAACTCGGCGGTGTTGTGAGCTTCGAAGGGGCTGAAGAAATCCAGCTTGATCACAACCTTCGACGACGGCGTCGTGTCCAGGATCTCCATGCGGCCGTGGCCGACATTCTTGTTACCGTTCCACTCATACACAGAACCTTTGCCGCTCGGCGCGCCGCTGAATGCCCGCTGCATGGCCGGATCGAGCTTCTCGTAAGGCGACCAGGATCCCCAGTGCTTGTAGTCGTTGATCAGCGGGAAGATTTTCTCCGCAGGCGCGTTGATGTCGATGGATCGCTGTACGCGGAAAGTGTCCGCCCGCATCGCAGCGAGAATGAGAACGATTGCGATCAGAACCGCGAGGGCAATGGCAATGTACATTAGGGTTGTCATGTTGTTACTCCGTCTCACGTGAAAGCTTGAATTCAGGCGTCAGCGACGCCAGGGAAAGATTAGCCGCAACCGCTCATCGCGCAGATACAGCCCGCCCCAGAGCAGGATGCCGAGATAGACACCGAACAGCGTGTGGCTGAACAGCGGGCTTCCGGCCCGGACATGCACGTAGATCGCGCCGCCGAGGTAGCCGGTCAGCAGGATCGCGCCGAGCAACGATGTTTTCGGGTAGGCATAGAGCAGCGCGCCGGCCAGCGTCAGCACGCCGAGGGTGAATGCGAGATCGGTCGGGATGCCGAGCTGACGCGATGTCTCGATGACGACATCGAGCGGGATCAATTTGATCGCGCCGTCGAACAGCAGGAACACCACGACCAGACCGCTGAGGATGCGGCCGGTCCATAGCGCAGTCGTCGAAATCGGGACAAGTTCGTTCATGATGCGGGCTCCAGATTTCAGGCTTGCAACGACGCGAGATACGCGGCGAGCTGATCCCACGTTCCACCATAGCCCTGCTTCATGCTGCCGAAGCCGCCTTCGAACGTCGCACGCTCTTCGTCCGTCGCATTCAGCGCAACCACACGATTGACCAGCAACGTCTTGCCGCCCTGCTCGGTGAGGGTCATGGTGGCGAGCATTTCAATTGGCCATGTTGGCGCCATGGGATGACGGGTGAGCGCGGCCTCCTTGTCGGAAAACGAACTGACAAAGACCATCCGTTCGGGCTTCACGATCTCGCGGAACACCCATTTGCCCCACATCTCGCTGCCGTCCGGCGCTTCCATGCCATAGAGGAAGATGCCCCCAGGCTTGAGGTCGAGTTTGCCGGCAATCATCTTGAAGCCCTTCGGGCCCCACCAGTTCATTAAATGATCTCTCTGGGTGAACACCTTCCAGACCAGATCGCGGGGGGCATCGAACAGACGCTCGATGACGAATTCCTTGCTGAAAGTTTCCGCAATCGCAGCGGATTGAGTCGAGGTCATCTCTTTTCTCCGAAAGATATTTTCTTTTGAGTATGCTGGC
This sequence comes from Pseudomonadota bacterium, assembly GCA_040387615.1. Lineage (GTDB taxonomy): Bacteria > Pseudomonadota > Alphaproteobacteria > Rhizobiales > Xanthobacteraceae > Afipia. The sequence goes on from JAZKDK010000018.1 coordinate 23,845, forward strand.
GATCAGGCGGCTGGCGCCGGCTGTGGATGCGCAAGACTCCAGCCATGACCGAACGGATCGCGCACCTGCGCATAGCGTGCGCCCCAGAATGCATCCCAAGGCTCAAGGATCACGGTCGCGCCGGCGTCGATCGCGCGCTTGAACGCCTCATCGCAGTTCGGCACTTCGAGGTGAATCAGAAACGTCGAGCCGCCGAGCTTGCCGGGGGATTCGGTCTTGCCGTCGCCGTGCTGGCAATACTCAGGGAAGTAATCCATCAGATACACGGCTGCGCCGTTCACCGTCATCTGCGCGTGCATCAGGCGCTTGCCGTCTTCCGCCGGCATTCGCATGGTTTCCGTCGCGCCGAACGCCTTGCTGTAGAACGCCAGCGCATCGACGGCGCCGTCGACCACGAGATGCGGAACAAGCGGAGGAAGCTGAGCTGATTGGTCGGTCATAGGTAAACTCCTCACTCTCGGTTGGTAGCTATGATTTGGGTTACGAACATCGCCGTGGGGCGGATTTACTTTTTTGCGGACACCCGTTGCGGTGACTTGCGTTTCGCAGTCCTGCGCCGCTTTGCGGAAGCTTCCAACTGCTCTTTCGCCTGCAACTCGCCGAGATATTCCTCAAGACGGTCCAGCCCGGCCTCCCAGAAGCGGCGATAATTTTCCAGCCAGTCGTCAACTTCCTTGAGCGCCGCGGGTTCGATCTTGCACGGACGCCACTGCGCCGCGCGGCCGCGCGTCACCAGACCAGCGTGCTCCAGCACTTTCAGATGTTTCGAGACCGCAGGCATGCTCATGGCGAACGGTTCGGCGAGTTCCGTTACCGAGGTCTCGCCGAGCACCAGCCGCGCGAGGATGGCGCGGCGGGTGGGGTCGGCAAGCGCTGCGAATTTGATGCTGAGCGGGTCCATCGGAGCTTCCATGTAACCATTAGGTTAAATAACCTCTTGGTTAAATACAAGCGTCATCCAAAACTGTCAAGCGCCCCTGATTGAAAAAAGTCGGACGGTATTTAGGCGGCCGCCCCTGACTGGGACGACGGGACGCCTAAGGCTCAATAATCCTTGAGCAAGCGCTCGATGTAATCGAGTTCGATCTGCGGCCGCTGCGGGTCTGCGAGACGGCGGCGCAATTCTTCCAGAATTCGACGCACGCGCTGCACGTCGATCTCGCCGGGAATCTTCACGGTGAGATCGTCGCTCCACTCGCGGCCGCTGAGCGGCCGTCCCAGCGGATCGGTGGTGTTGCCGCTATTCTGCTGGCGGCCCATGCGATTGCCCGGCCCGGTATCCTGCCCCTCGCCCGGCTGCATCGACTGCGCGAGATTCTGCGCGCCCTTGCGCAAGGCTTCGAGTGCGCGGCCCTGCGAATCCACCGCGCCATCGGCATTGCCCTGTCCCAACTGGCCGCCGGCATCGCCCATCGCAGAGTCGGCATCGCCAAGCGAGTCGCCGCCGTCCTGGCCATCCTGGCCCTGCCCCTGTTGGCCCTGCTGACCTTGACCGGGCTGACCCTTTTCGCCGCGCTGGCCCGGCATCATGCCGTTCTTCTTCATGTCATCGAGCAACTTGCTGAGCCGGTCGCGCAGCGCCTGCTGATCCTGACGCAGCCCGTCCATCTGGCTCTGATCGCCCTGCTCGCCGCGGCTGCGATCGCGCCGTGATTCCTGGCCCTGCTTGAATGTCTTGTCACGCAGTTGCTGTTGCTTTCGGATCATGTCGCCGAGTTCGTTCAGCGCCTGCTCCATCTCGCCATCGCCCTGCCCGGGCTGCGCCATCTGCAGGTTTTCCAGCATCTGCTGCATCTGATCGAGCAGCGCCCGCGCGGCGTCCTTGTCGCCGGAGCGCGACAGCCGCTCCATGCGGTCGATCATGTTCTTGAGGTCCTGCTGGCGCATCACCTTGGTGTTGGGATCGAGCGGCCGCGCCAGTTGCTGCGGATTGTTGCGCAACTGCTCGGCCAGCTGGCGCATGAAGTTGTCCAGCGCCGCGCGCAGGTTGTCCGTCAGCTTCTTGATTTCTTCGTCGCTGGCGCCCCGCTCCAGCGCTTCCTTGAGCGCGTCCTGCGCGGCCCGGAGCGCCTTGTCGACGTCGGTGATGTTGCCGTCCTCGATCGCAATTGCGAGCGCCCACAGGCTGTCTACGGTCGCACGCATCGCCTCGCGCGTATTGGCGCGCCCGAGTTGGCCCGCGACGCTGCGCAGGCCGAGATAATGCCCAAGCTCGGGCGTAAATGCCTCGGGCGCAATCATCAATGCCTCGAGCGCAATCAGCACCAGCGGCTTCTGGTTGGCATCGAGCGCGAGATTACGACGCTGTTCGATCAGCGCCCGCGCCAGCGGCTTCACGAACAGGCGTTCCGGCAGCCGCATGTCGAACGGCTCGCTGCGCCCTTCGTTGCCAGCTTCGTCCTTCGCGGTCAGCGTCAGTGTGACGTCCGCGCCCGCGTAGGGATTCTCGCTCAGATCCTTTACCGTCTGGCCGACGCCATTGCGGGTGCGCACGTTCGGCAATCCGAGCGTGATCGACGGCGGATCGAACAGCGGCTGCGCCTTGGCGGCATCTTCCTTGGTGGCATCCCCTTTCCCGGCGCGGGGCGCAAACTGCGCATGCGCTTCGGTCACGCCGTAATCGTCTTCCAGCTTGTAGGACAACAGCAGCGCGCCCTTGGCCTGCCGCTCGGGGTCCTTGGCCAGCGAGATATTCGGCGCCCGATCAGGCACCGCATTGAACGTCCATTGCGGCTGCCCCGAAGGCGAACGGACATGCGCAGTTCCGTCGCCCGTAATCGTAAAGTGCCGCTCGTTGGTGCCTTGCGGCGCGTTTCCGGCGACAGGCACTTCCGTTACACCACCGCCTGCAGCAACATCGAGCCTGCCGCCGCTGGACCGGACAATCAGTGTGCTTCCCGCCGGCACCGAGACAGAACCCGTATCTGACTGAGGCGCATCCTTGTTCAGGGAGTTCGACAGGATGATCGGCGGACGGCTGGTATAGGGCGGCGGCGTCACCCATGCATCGACGCGAACGTTCGCGGCGGAAAACGTACCGTCCCAGTTGAACGCCGCAACAACCCGCGCGAAACGATCGCTGCCGGCGGCGACATAAGTCGCAACCAGCAGCACGACGACCAGCGCGCGCAGCGCCCAAGGATCGTGCAGTGCCAGGCGAGGCGACGGCAGACCGGCACGGATGCGCTTGATCGATGCCAGTGTGCGCGCGCGCTGCTCCTGCCACAGCGCCTGCGTGATCGGATCCTGCGACTTCAGCGTATCGGTCAGCGCCGTGGCCGGGCGATGGCGGATGCCGGTTCCGCGATCAAGCCGGCGCAACGCGTCCTCGCGTGTCGGCCAGCGAAACCGGACTGCCGGAACCAGCGCCGCGATAGCGAGCAGCACAAAAACGGCAAAAGCGATGATGCGCGCAACAAGCGGAAAAGCGACCCAGAGACCGGCCCAGGATGCAGCCAGAAAAAGCCCCGCTACCGTCAGCAGCCGGGCGAGATGCGGCCAGCCACGTTCCCATGCGACCGCAAGCCGCGCCCGCTGCAACGCCTGCGCGAGCTGAAGCTGCCGCGCCGATTCAGGATCGCGCGGGCGCTCTGATGGGTCTGGTGGCAGTCCGCTCAACGGGTTCTCCGAATTGACTCGAAGTGCAGCCTAGCACGGCGGCGGCAATGAGGCATGGCCTCAACGCTCATACCCACATGCAAGGGGCCTGCCGTGAGGGCCGCCGGACCTTCACGAAAGCGTGACGGCAAGAGCGAGGAGTACCGGATTGCAGACGGAGGAATGTGGCGAGGCGGCAGCCCGAGCAAACGGCGAGAGTCGCCGCCTACTCTGGCTTGTCGTCAATTGAGCTTGGCTCCGGCGGCGTCCACCACCCTGCCCCAGCGCTCGTAATCGGCGCGGATCGTCTGCGTGAAAGCAGACGGCGTCGAGGTTGTTACAGCAAGACCCTGCGTTTCAAGGCGCTCCCGCACGTCTGGAAGATTTCCGATGCGGATGACCTCTGCATTCAGACGCCGGACAATATTTGCCGGCGTCGCGGCAGGAACGACAAGGCCGAACCAGGAATCCACGACGAAATCAGATACACCGGCTTCCGCCGCAGTCGGCACATTGGGAAGCAGCGGCGAGCGCTCCCGGCTTGTCACAGCCAATCCCTTGACCTTGCCATCCCTGATTTGAGGCGCCAGTACGGTCAGCGTATCGAAGGCAAGGTTCACCTGATCGCCGAGCAAGGCATTGATCGCAGGCGCGCTGCCCTTGAACGGAACATGCAGCAAATCCGTGCCGGTCAGGCTCTTGAACAGTTCGCCACTCAGGTGGCAGAGCGTTCCCGGACCGCACGACGAATAGGTGAACTTGCCCGGGTCTTTCTTCGCCGCAGCGACAAGTTCCTTCAGGCTCGATACCGGAGCATCCGGACTCGCCGCGACCACATACGGTACCGACGCCAACAGCGAAACCGGTGCGAAGCTCTTGAACGGATCGAAGTTAATCGCCGTGTTCACATGCGGCAGGATGGTGAGCTGTCCCGCGGGAGCCAGGGACAGCGTGTATCCATCAGGTTCAGCCTTCGCGACAAAATCCGCGGCAATAGCGGTTCCGGCACCAGCCTTGTTTTCCACCACGATGGACTGGCCTAGCGCTTCGCTGAGTTTGTCGCTGTAGATTCGGGCGATGGTATCCGCCGCACCGCCAGCCGGGAACGGAACGATCAACTTGATTGATCGGCTGGGCCAGGTATCGGCGAAGGCACCAACACTGGCGCCGACAAGCAGGCTGGAAGCTGTAGCGATCGCAACAAGGAGGCGATCAAACCTGAAAAAGCGCATGACGAATTCCCCTGACATTCGATCAGGTTTCGCCCTGCCCTCCTCGTGTTCCACGTCGCATCAATAGATAAACGAGACGAAGCACAGTCCGAGACGACACTCTCGCCGCGCTATCGCGACGAAAAGCTGGTGACCTGATCGGTTGTGCGGCAGCTTCAATTGAAACGCAGCACATCGATTGATGCCTAAACATCGTCTCAGGACGCCCGTTCAGCAATGAAATGCTATTGCGAAATGCTATCGCTCTCTGGTGGATCCATCTCGCGCCAGAGCAGCAATGAGAAGATAGTTTCTGTCAGCACTCGCAGCTGGAAAGGCGAGCGTTACGCCGTAAAGAATTGCGCCGCTACAACCATGGCGCCACGCGGTCCATCGCGATCAGCGCCTCGGCGTCGATCCGCGGCCGCACCACTGCATACTCGCCATCCTTGACCAGCACCTCGGGCACCAGCGCGCGCGTGTTGTAACTGCCGGACTGGACTGCGCCGTAAGCGCCCGCTGTCATGATCGCTACAAGGTCGCCGGGCTTCGGTTCCGGCATCCGGCGGTCGAGGGCCAGATAGTCGCCGGTCTCACAGACGGGGCCAACCACGTCTGCGACAAAATTATGCGCAGCATCCTCGCGAACCGGCAGCACGTCGTGATGCGCCTCGTACAGCGTCGGACGGATGAGATCGTTCATGGCGGCATCGATGATGACGAAATTCTTCGCATCGCCATGCTTCACGTAGATGACGCGGGCTACGAGAATTCCGGCGTTGCCCACGATCATGCGCCCCGGCTCGAACATCAATGTTGCGTCGAGGCCCTTCGTCACCCGCTTGACCATGGCCGCATACGCGGCCGGCTCCGGCGGATTGGGCAGATCGTGCTCGTAGGGAATACCGAGACCGCCGCCAAAATCCACATGCGAGATGGTATGCCCGTCGGCGCGCAGCGTGCCGACGAACTGCACCATCAGCTTGAACGCATCCTCCAGCGGTGCGAGATCGGTGATCTGGCTGCCGATATGCATATCGACGCCGGTGACCTTGATGCCAGGCAGCTTCGCGGCGCGGGCGTAAACTTCACGCGCGCGGCTCAGCGGAATACCGAACTTGTTCTCGGACTTGCCGGTGGAGATTTTCGCATGCGTCCTGGCATCGACGTCCGGATTGATGCGCACCGAGATGCGCGCAGTACGGCCTATTTCGCTCGCGAGCTTCGACAGCAGTTCGAGTTCCGGCTCTGATTCGACGTTGATGCAGAGAATATCCTCGGCCAGCGCCTGCCGCAGTTCGGCTTCGGTTTTGCCGATCCCGGAGAACAATATCTTCTGCGGCGAAATGCCCGCGGCGCGTGCGCGCTTCAACTCGCCGCCGGATACCACGTCGGCGCCAGCGCCGAGCTTGGCCAGCGTGCGGAGCACGGACTGATTGGAATTCGCCTTCATCGCGTAGCACACCAGCGTGGGCACGCCGGCAAAAGCCTCGGCGAAAACGCGGTAGTGACGCTCAAGCGTAGCGGTCGAGTAGCAATAGAACGGCGTCCCCACCTCATCGGCAAGGTGGGTCAAGCTCACATCTTCGGCGTGCAGCACGCCGTTGCGATACTGAAAGTGATTCATGGCCTAGCGATCCGGTCTGACATTCGTATCATATCTTCCGCGCGCACCTTTACGAATGTCAGAACCAAAGGATCGCTAGAATTATTGTTTGCTAGTGTCCTCTCGTATCCGACGTTCGTATGGAAAGCGTTGCAGACTAAAACGAACGTCGGAGACGGGACACTAGATCAGTCCAGGATCGCGTCGAGCGGAATGCGCTTTTTCTCGCCGCGCGGCGCGGTCGGCACATTGGTGCTGCCAGGCGGACGATAGACGTCGGTCTGAACATTCGCCGCGGAGTTGGGATTCGCGGTGGCGTAATCCGACGTTGGCGTCCCGTTCTGATCTGCGGATGCACC
>JAZKDK010000018.1:30717-147612 GCA_040387615.1 Pseudomonadota bacterium
GATTCGCGGTGGCGTAATCCGACGTTGGCGTCCCGTTCTGATCTGCGGATGCACCCGGAGGTGCGTCGAGGTAGGCCTTGCGGCCACACCCTGCCAGCGCGCACGACGCGACGAGCAGCCCAATGGCCGTCAGCTTCGAAAGAGAGGGATTGGAACGAGACGTCACGTGTCAGTCCTTGAAATTGCGCGCCACCATACAAAGAAGGTGCCGTTCTGGCGAGGCCCGGATTAAACGAAATTATCCCGGATCAGCCCGAATTTTGCTCTTTTTCCAGCCGCTTGAGCCATTCCTTGGCCTGTGCGCGCACATTGGCCGGAGCGGTGCCGCCATAGCTGGTGCGGCTTTCCACCGAGGCCTGGACGGACAACACATCCATCACCGAGGCCGTGATTTTCGGCTCCACCGCCTGCATCTCGCTCAACGGCACCTTGTGGAGGGCAAGGCCCTGCTCGGAGGCTTTCGCGACGATTCGCCCGGTGACGTGATGCGCATCACGGAACGGCATCTTCAGCGTGCGGACCAGCCAGTCCGCAAGATCCGTGGCGGTGGCATAACCCTCCCCCGCCGCCACCTTCATGCGCGCTTCCTCAGCGACCAGATCGAGCGTCATGCCGGTCATGGCGCGGATCGCAAGCGAAAGCGCGGCGAAGGCTTCCATCGCGCCTTCCTTGTCTTCCTGCATGTCCTTTTGATAGGCGAGCGGAAGTCCCTTCATCACGATCAGCAATGCCGTCAGCGATCCGATGACGCGGCCGGTCTTGGCGCGCACCAGTTCGGCGGCATCCGGATTTCTCTTCTGCGGCATGATCGACGAGCCGGTCGTGAACTTGTCGGACAGGCGCACCAACCCCACCAGAGGCGACGTCCAGATCACGATCTCCTCGGCGAAGCGCGACAGATGCACCGCTGCGATCGCCGATGCCGACAGCGTCTCAAGCACAAAGTCGCGATCCGACACCGCGTCGAGCGAATTCGCCATCGGCCGGTCGAAGCCGAGCGCGCTCGCGGTGGCGTGGCGATCGATCGGGAACGATGTTCCAGCCAGCGCCGCGGCGCCCAGCGGACTCTCGTTCAGCCGCTTGCGCGCATCCGCGAACCGGCCGCGGTCGCGCGAGGCCATTTCCGTGTAGGCCAGCAAATGGTGACCGAATGTCACAGGCTGCGCGGTCTGCAGATGCGTGAAGCCCGGCATCACTGTATCGGCGTGCTCAATGGCACGATCGACCAGCGCGCGCTGGAACGCGGCCAGCGCCCGGTCGATATCGTCGATCACGTCGCGCACATACAACCGGAAATCGGTCGCGACCTGATCGTTGCGCGAACGCGCGGTGTGCAGACGGCCCGCGGCCGGCCCGATCAATTCGCCGAGGCGGCTCTCCACATTCATGTGAATGTCTTCGAGCGCGCGCTTGAACGAGAACGAACCCTTGCCGATTTCTGACAAAATCGTGTCTAGACCGCCCGTGATGTTTTTTGCATCGTTGGCCGTGATAATGCCCTGAGCCGCGAGCATCGCGGCGTGAGCCTTGGACGCGGCGATATCCTGGGCGTAAAGGTGCTGATCGACGTCGATCGAGACGTTGATCTCCTCCATGATCGCGTCGGGACTTTCACCGAAGCGGCCGCCCCACATCTTGTTGCTCATATCCTGGTACTCACGCGTTCCTGCTCAGATCCAACCGCCAACCGACATTTTTCCGTCAAACCGTTTCCTACGGCGGTATGACGACTTCAACCGAGACGAGACCTATGCCCGAAATCGATCCATCAACGCCCGATTTGCCCCACAAGAATGCGTCTCGCATTCGAATGACCGCCGTTTTCACCATTATAGCGGCCACAGCGGGAATGGGTGGGATATACGGGATCGGCGGGTTCATGCGCAATGCGCACGCGCAGGCCCAATGCGCGCCAGCGGTCGATCTGGCCAAGAAAATCGCCCCGTTGGCGAAAGGCGAAGTTGCCGCATTAACCATGGCTACCGCTCCGCTTCAGTTGCCCGATCTCACCTTCGAGGATTCCGAGGGCAAAACCAGAAAGCTGTCGGAATGGAGGGGCCGCACGGTTCTCGTCAATCTATGGGCGACATGGTGCGTGCCATGCCGCAAGGAGATGCCTGCCCTCGACAAGCTGCAGGAAACCCTTGGGGGCAAGGATTTTGAAGTGGTCGCAATCAATATCGACACTCGCGATCCCGAAAAGCCGAAGAGTTTTCTGAAGGAAGCCGCGCTGACCAAGCTCGCCTATTTCCATGACCGGAAGGCGAGGGTATTTCAGGATCTGAAGAGCGCCGGGCGCGCGCTGGGCATGCCAACCTCCGTGCTGGTCGACGGCGCGGGATGCGAGATCGCGACCCTCGCCGGCCCCGCCGAATGGGCCAGCGATGACGCGTTGAATCTCATCAAGGCCGCCACCGCGAAATAAAGCCGCAGTTCCCATCTGACGTCGCCCCTTGACGTCACGGCGCGCGCCCCTATACTTAACCACATGGTTTACTATTCTACCGATCGCCTGAACCGCGTGTTTGCCGCCGTCGCCGATCCGACGCGGCGCGCATTGCTGGCCGAACTTGAAGGGCGTGACAGCGTCACCATCAGCGAACTGGCGAAGCCGTTCGAGATGTCCCTGCCCGCCGTCATGAAGCATCTCGATGTGCTCTCGGACGCGGGACTGATCACCAGGAGCAAGACAGGCCGCACAGTCACGTGCCGCCTGACAGCGGCCCCGATGGAGCAGGCAATGGAATGGCTCAGCCGCTACCAGCGATTCTGGACCGCACAACTCGATCGTCTCGCCGCTTTTGTGGAGAAGGATTTATGCTCACCCAGCCAAGCCTCACCCTCGCCCGACGACTCAAAGCCCCAGCCTCCAAAGTCTTCGAAGCGTGGACGGACCCCGCCAAAATCGTCCAGTGGTTCGGACCCGGACACACCATAGGCGATAGCGTAAAGGCCGACATGGATGTGCGCGTCGGCGGGCACTTCCGCATCAATTTCAGCACCGACGACGGCGAAGCGCATCAGGTCGGCGGCAAGTATCTCGAAGTGACGCCCTATCAACGGCTGGTGTTCAGCTGGGCGTGGCATTCGACGCCGGAGCGCGTCTCGCAGGTGACCGTGGTGCTGCGCGAGGAAGGCGGCGTCACGCTGCTCACGCTCACCCACGACAAGTTCTTCGACGAAGCTGCCCGCGACGGCCACAAGCGCGGCTGGACCGGAACGCTCGACAAGCTCGAACAGTTCTTCGTCTGAAGCCGCTCAAGCATTCTCCCGACACAGGAGTTTCTGATGCAACCGCACAAGATCGCTTCAAAAGACGAATGGCTATCGGCGCGCAAGGCCCTGCTCGCCAAGGAAAAGGAGCTCACCCGTTTGCGCGACAAGGTCAGCGCAGAGCGCCGCGCCCTGCCCTGGGTGAAGATCGACAAGACCTATGTCTTCGATACGCCGCAGGGAACGAAGACGCTCTCCGAGTTGTTCGAAGGCCGCAGCCAGCTGATCGTCAAACATTTCATGCTCGCGCCCGGTCAGTTCGAGGGCTGCGTCGGCTGTTCGTTCGAGGCCGATCATGTCGAGGGCGCGCTGATGCATCTCGAACACCACGACGTCACCTATGTCGCGGTGGCGCGCGCGCCACTGTCCGAAATCGAGGCCTACAAAAAACGGATGGGCTGGCGCTTCACGTGGGTGTCGTCCGGCAACAGCGACTTCAACTACGACTTCAACGTCTCGTTTACGCCGGACCAGATTGCGAACGGCAAGGTCTACTACAACTACGAGACCATCGAGGTTCCAATCGAGGATCTCTCCGGCAACAGCGTCTTCATCAAGAACGAGAACGGCGACATCTTCCATACCTATTCGACCTATGGCCGCGGGTTGGAAGAAATTCTCGGCACCTACATGTATCTCGACATCACCCCGAAGGGCCGCAACGAGAACGGCCCGAACCACGACCTGACCGACTGGGTCCGGCTTCACGACCGTTACGACAGCGGCGGATATGTCGATGCTACCGGCCGTTATCGCGCGCCCGAAGACGATCACGCCTGCTGCGCGCCTGCCAAACAGGACTCGTAACACTTCACCGCCGGACATCCGGCATAAACCTGGAAACCACCAAAGGAGCTTGAAATGCAGTATGTCGACGGATTTGTCCTGCCGGTCCCGAAGAAGAACCTGAAAGCTTATACGGCCATGGCCAAGCTGGCCTGCAAGGTCTGGCTCGATCACGGCGCTCTCGATTATCGCGAATGCGTTGCCGAAGACGTCAAGCCGGGCAAGGTCACTTCGTTTCCGCAGAGCGTGAAGCTGAAGGCCGGTGAGACCGTCGTTTTCTCCTGGATCACCTACAAATCGCGCAAGCATCGCGACAGCGTCATGAAAAAAGTAATGGCGGATCCACGCCTCGCAAAAATGATGAATGATCCGAAGAAAATGCCGTTCGATACCAAGCGTATGTTTTTTGGCGGTTTCGACACCTTCGTTACGGCGTAGAGCCACTAATCACGGTTCTGAAACCGCTAGGCGCTCGTGACTCCTCTCAACGAGGGAGTCCGTGCTCCAGTTCAACCAAGGACATCCCAATGACTTCGATCACGCCGTTCCTCTGGTTCGATAACAACGTCCCCGAGGCTGTCGCCTTCTACAAATCGGTGTTTCCCAATGCCAAAGTCGAAACCGTCAATGATTTCATGGCGACCTTTGAACTCGAAGGGCAGAGGTTCAATGCTCTCAATGGCGGCCCGCAATTCAAGTTCAACGAGGCCGTCTCCTTCTTCGTCAGCGTCGAGAGCCAGGAAGAGGTGGACTATTTCTGGAACAAGCTGATCGCCGACGGTGGCGAGGAATCGAGATGCGGATGGCTCAAGGACAAATTCGGCCTGTCGTGGCAGATCGTTCCAACCGCCCTTGGCGAGATGATGAAAAGCGGCACGCCTTTGCAATCACAGAAGGTGATGGAAGCCATGATGAAGATGGTCAGGCTCGACATCAAGACCTTGAAACAAGCCTATGACCAGGCGGCCTGACACTATCCGGCGTGCATCCTATGGAGGGAATGGCGGTTTCGCCATTCCCTCCCAGGCCGCAACCAATCTCTACACCCGCGCGTTTCATGCCGCGTGGGCGGAAGCCGAAACCATCGTGATGCAAAGGAGCAAAGCCATGTTGAAGGCAAGCAACGCATTCAGCGGCTTCTCGACCAATGACATCGTTAAGGCGAAGGATTTCTACGGCCGCACGCTCGGGATTGAGGTGTCCGAGGAATACGGACTGCTGAACCTGCATCTGGGCGGCGGCACCGATGTGCTGATCTACCCAAAGGCCAACCACGCGCCAGCGACATTCACCGTACTCAACTTTCCCGTCGACGACGTCGACAAGGCGGTCGATGAATTGACAAAACGTGGCGTCCGCTTCGAGATTTACAACGATCCCGACTTCAAGACCGATAACAAGGGTGTCTCGCGCGGCAACGGCGGTCCTACCATTGCCTGGTTCAAGGATCCTGCAGGCAACATCCTGTCGGTGCTTGACGTCAACGGCACGATGTAGCACGCCCAAGACAATCAACGAGGAGACGGCCATGACGTCGCACGGACATTTTCACTGGAACGAACTCGTCACGCCCGACGCCAAACGCGCCATGCAGTTCTATCAGAAGGCCATTGGCTGGACGTTCGAGCCGATGCCGATGGAAGACGGCGCGACCTACTGGGTCGCCTACGCCAACGGCGAAATGGCGGCCGGAATTTTCCCGACCGATCGCCCGGCGTTTGAGGGCGTCCCCGAAGGCTGGATGTCTTATCTGGCTGTGGATGATGTCGATGCGCGCGTGAAGACTGCTGTCGCGTCCGGCGCGCAACTGATGCGGCCGATTTTCGACGTGCCGCATGTCGGCCGCATTGCGATTCTGACCGAGCCCGGCGGCGCCGGAATCGGGTGGATCACGCCGGTCTCCTGAGCGGGTTCAGACCGAAATATCGAGATTACCACCGACGCCCGGCGCATTGTTCGCGGCAGGCTGGAGCAACTGCAGCACCGATTTTTCCGAATCGATGCTCTGCTTCATGACGCTGGTTGCGATCTGCTGCTGGGTGTTGGCAGCCTGCATGGCCATCATGCTGCTAACGATGCTCATTACGTCCATGGAAACGCACTCTCTCCGCGACTCAAGTTGAGTAAACCTAGCGAGAGGCGGTTAACAAACTTTAGCTGGAGGGTTCTGCCGCGCGTGGTGAATTAGCGCGTCGGGACCGGCTTGTCGCCACGGTAGTCGTAGAAGCCGCGCTGCGATTTACGACCAAGCCATCCGGCTTCAACATACTTCACCAGCAGCGGGCACGGGCGATACTTCGAATCGGCCAATCCCTCGTGCAGCACCTGCATGATCGACAGGCAGGTATCGAGACCGATGAAATCGGCCAGTTCGAGCGGCCCCATCGGATGGTGTGCGCCGAGTTTCATGGCAGCATCGATAGCTTCGACATTCCCGACGCCCTCATAGAGCGTGTAGATCGCCTCGTTGATCATCGGCAGCAGGATGCGGTTGACGATGAAGGCTGGAAAGTCTTCGGAGACGGCAATCTGCTTGCCCATCGCGGTGACAAAGGCGCGCGCCGCGTCGAACGTCGCGTCGTCGGTGGCGATGCCGCGGATCAGTTCGGCCAGCTCCATCACCGGAACCGGGTTCATGAAATGGATGCCGATGAATTTCTCAGGCCGATCCGTCGATGCTGCCAACCGGGTGATCGAAATCGACGACGTATTCGACGCGATGATCGCTTCGGGCTTCAGCACCGCGCAGAGATCGTGGAAGATTTTGCGCTTGACCTCTTCCTTTTCGACCGCCGTTTCGATCACGAGATCGCAGGCGGCCAAACCGTCGAGGCTGTCGGAAGATGTGATCTTGGCAAGCGCGTGCTTGTGCGCATCTTCGGTGATGGTCTTCTTGGCAACCTGGCGCGTCAGGTTACCATTAATGGTAGCCATCGCGGACTTCAGGCGATCGGCGGATACATCGTAGAGCACGACACCGAAGCCGGCGAGCGCGGCAACATGCGCGATGCCGTTGCCCATCTGCCCTGACCCAATCACGCCAACCGTCTTGATCGCTGCCATTCGCTTCAGGTCTCTGTGGTTCTCAGTCTCAGGATACGGCAATCACCTTGCCGTTTTCCCTTTAACATTACGTCAAACACCGGCCCGGGTTTCGGAATTCCCGCCAGCCGGTGCCTAACATAACATGTTCCGGGCGCATCGCGCGCCCGGATGTCGGTCTTAAAGTGCCGCGGTCAGTTCAGGGACCGCCTGATAAAGGTCGGCGACCAGACCAAAGTCCGCCACCTGGAAGATCGGCGCGTCCTCGTCCTTGTTGATCGCGACGATCACCTTGGAGTCCTTCATGCCGGCCAGATGCTGGATCGCGCCGGAGATACCGATGGCGATGTACAGTTCAGGTGCGACCACCTTGCCGGTCTGGCCGACCTGCCAGTCGTTCGGCGCATAGCCGGCGTCCACCGCCGCGCGCGAAGCGCCGACGCCGGCGCCGAGCTTGTCCGCCAGCGGTTCGATGTACTTGGCGAAGTTCTCACGGCTCTGCATGGCGCGGCCACCGGAGACGATGATCTTCGCCGAGGTCAGTTCGGGACGATCGCTCTTGGCGACTTCCTCGCCGACGAAGCTCGACAGGGCCGGATCGGCCGCTGCCGCTGCGTTCTCGACCGACGCGCTGCCGCCATCGCCGACCGCACCGAATGTCGAGGTGCGCACGGTGATGACCTTCTTGGCGTCCTTCGACTTCACGGTCTGGATCGCGTTGCCGGCATAGATCGGCCGCTCGAACGTGTCGGGCGAAACCACCTTGATGATTTCGGAAATCTGCATCACGTCGAGCAAGGCGGCGACGCGCGGCATCACGTTCTTGAAGCGCGAGGTCGCAGGCGCGACGAACGCGTCATACGATCCGCCCAGCGAGACGATCAGCGCGGCCAGCGGTTCGGCAAGATCGTGTTCGTAGATCGCGTTTTCCGCGAGCAGAACCTTGGTGACGCCCTTGAGCTTTGCCGCGGATTCGGCAGCACCCTTGGTGCCTTCACCGCCACCGGCCACGAGGACGTGGACCTCGGCGCCAAGCGCGGCAGCCGCGGTCAGTGCCTTGTTGGTGGAGTCCTTGAGGGTGGCGTGGTCGTGTTCAGCAATCAGCAGCGTGGCCATCAGAGCGCCCCTACTTCCTTAAGTTTCGACACCAGTTCGGCGACGTCCTTGACCTTGACGCCGGCCTTGCGGCCCGGAGGCTCGGTTGTCTTGAGCACTTCCAGACGCGGCGAAAGGTCGACGCCGAAGCTGTCGGCGGTCTTTTCGTCGATCGGCTTCTTCTTCGCCTTCATGATGTTGGGAAGGCTTGCATAGCGCGGCTCGTTGAGGCGCAGGTCGGTGGTGACGATTGCCGGTCCCTTGACCTTCACCGTCTGCAGGCCGCCGTCGACTTCGCGCGTGACCTTGAAGTCCGATCCATCGACTTCAAGCTTGGATGCGAAAGTCGCCTGCGACCAGCCGAGCAGCGCAGCCAGCATCTGGCCGGTCTGGTTGCTGTCGTCATCGATCGCCTGCTTGCCGAGAATGACGAGGCCTGGCTTTTCCTCGTCGACGATGGCCTTGAGAATCTTGGCGACGCCGAGCGGCTCGACAGTGCCTTCGGCCTTCACGAGAATGCCGCGGTCGGCGCCCATGGCGAGGCCGGTGCGGATGGTCTCCGACGCCTGCGCGGGTCCGATCGAAACGACCACCACCTCGGTCGCCTTGCCGGCCTCTTTCAGGCGCAGGGCTTCCTCGACAGCGATTTCGTCGAACGGATTCATCGACATCTTGACGTTGGCGAGCTCGACGCCCGTCCCGTCGCTCTTGACGCGAATTTTGACGTTGTAGTCAACGACGCGCTTAACCGGCACCAGAACCTTCATCGGTTCCCCTTCGTCCTGAAATGGTTGATCACATCCACTCTAAAGCGGTTGGCGGCGGAACCTAATGGTCCCGCCAATCCGGGTCAACGCGCGAAAACTAGAAATACAGGAAGGTATACCTAATACGCGCGATCACCGGTTTTGCCCCGGTACCCAAAGCACATCGCGGGCACCGTTGTCATTGACGGAGCGGCCGGCCACGAACAGAAAATCCGACAGCCGGTTCAGGTACTGCACGGCTGCATCGCTCACCGGCTCGTTCGGCTGGGATGCCAGTTCCACCACCATCCGCTCCGCCCGACGGCAGACGGTTCTCGCCAGGTGCAGGTGGGCCGCAGCCGGTGTTCCGCCAGGCAAAATAAACGAGTTCAGCGGCGCCAGATCAGCATTGAGCGCGTCGATGTCCTGTTCCAGGCGTTCGACCTGTGTGGCCAGCACGCGCAGCCGTTCGGCTTTCCCCTCTCGCTGCGGCACGGCCAGATCGGCGCCGAGATCGAACAGGTCGTTCTGCACCCGGCCGAGCATCGCATCGATCGCCGGGGCCTGCGCCAGATGGAGACGGGCCACGCCGATCACGGCGTTGGTTTCGTCGACGGTTCCATAGGCGCTGACGCGAAGATCGTATTTCGGGCGGCGCTCCCCGCTGCCCAGCGCCGTGGTGCCGTCATCGCCGGTGCGCGTGTAAATCCGGTTGAGAATGACCATCGCGTCGATCCATTTTGCCAGTCGGGATGGCGGTTGAAATCCGGTCTGCCGTCGTCAATCAACTCTTACCAAGTGTCCAGACGGCGAGCATGGCGATCACGATGGCGATAAACTGGAACAACACACGCAGCCGCATCAGCTTCTGCGAGGTGTTGGGCGAGCCGCCGCGCATCATGTTGAACAAACCGAGCACCAGCACGATCGTGACCGCTGCCAATGCGATGGGAAGGGCAATGCTTGAGAAGAACGATGTCATGAGGGGTACATAACACCGCCGATGGCCTCACGCCATTGCCTGACGGAAAATGCTGGAGAACCCTTTTGGCTCCTCAACCGTACATGACTTTGCGAGACCGGCGCGGTAAATCATGGATGTGATGGATCAGGGTGAAACGTGAGGCTGCTCCGAGACGCCTTCAATATCGCACTCGATGCGTTCTATACATTCCTGGCCGATGACGGCTGGGCGATCGCGAGTCACATTGCTTTGTCGGCGCTGATGGCCCTGTTTCCCTTCCTGATCGTCATTACCGCCCTTGCCGGTGTGTTCGGATCCAAGGATCTTGCCGACCGGGCCGCCGAGATGATGCTGGACACCTGGCCCTCGCAGGTTGCCGACGCGCTGTCCGGCGAAATTCACAACGTGCTGACCCAGTCGCATGGCGGGACGCTGACCATCGGCCTCGTGCTCGCGATCTACTTCGCATCGAACGGCGTCGAAAGCCTGCGTGTCGGCCTCAACCGCGCCTATAGCGTGGTCGAACAGCGCAGCTGGTACTGGCTGCGCCTTGAATCGATCGGCTACACCATGGTCGCCGCAGTCATGTCGCTAGCAATGGCCTTCCTGATCGTGCTCGGACCGCTCATTCTGGCGACAGCCCGGCGCTACGTCCCGTTACGCGTCGAACCCAACGAAAACCTTCTCAACATCGTGCGCTATGGCCTCACGATCTTCGCCCTCGTTGCAGCGCTGATCATTCTGCACAAGTGGCTGCCCGCAGGCTCACGCAAACTGCGCGAGATTATGCCGGGCATCGTGGTCACGATGCTCGGTTCGCTGGTGTCCGGCGTGATGTTCGGAAAATATCTTGAGCGCTTCGCCAGCAATTACGTTACAACCTATGCTGGCCTTGCATCGGTGATGATCGCGCTGGTGTTTCTGTATTTCATCGCTGCGATTTTCGTCTATGGCGGCGAATTGAACGCCTCCATCGTCAAGTGGCAGAAGTCCTCAAAATAAATTTGCGCGTCCTCAGCAGTAAGTTTACGCAATCTGCGCAAGCTTGATTGCGAAGCAAGACCGGTTTCCACTTTTGCGGAGTAAGCGCTAACGCCGCGTCGCGTGAAGAAGCGCCGTCGCCAGCGCGCGCGGGCTGACCGGCTTGGTGAGGAACGCGTCGGCGCCAGCCGCGCGCGAGGCCTCTTCATCCTCCGCACGGCCCGACACACCGATGATGGCGATGCGCCCACGCGCCCCTTCGAGACTGCGAACGCGCCGGATCGCCTCCACACCGTCGATGCCCGGAAGCACCATGTCCATCAGCACCGCATCGAAATCGCCCTGTGCGATCCGATCAGGCGCGGCCTCGCCGCGCCCGATGAATTCTGCCTGGTGGCCGAGTTCGGTCAGAATGGCGTTGAGAACAACGCGGCCGAACGGATTATCCTCAATGCTTAAGATACGGAGGCCCTGCGACGGACGCGGCGGCCTGTCCGATCCCGGCGCAAATTGCAGCCCCTTGGCCCGCTTCACCGCAACAGTCAGCACGAACGTCATCCCTCCGCCGCTGCGCTGGGTCGCGGTGATGTCGCCCCCCATCGCGCGGGCCAATTGCTTGACCGACGACAGCCCGAGGCCCGCGCCGCCGAAGCGGGAGGCGATGCTGACATTGGCCTGCGAGAATGGTTTGAACAGCCGCCTGATCTCCGCGAGCGAAAGGCCGATGCCGCTGTCAGATACCTCGAAGGCGATGCTGAGCTTGTCTCCCGATCCGCCTTTCGCCGAGACCTTGAGGGCCACCGTGCCCTGCTGCGTGAACTTGACCGCGTTATCAATCAGGTTCTCGAGCGCCGCCCGCAGGCGCACCGGGTCGCCGATGACGAAAGCCGGCAGTTTCGCGGCGATATCGATCTGCGATCGCAGTCCCTTCGCGGCGGCGCGGCCGGCCAGCGAATCTCCGATGGCCCGTGACAGCGCCTGAAGGTCAAAAAAATCCTGACGCACCGCGAGCCCGGCGCTGTCGTGGCGCGCAGCATCGACAAACAGCGTGGCCAGCGCGGCCAGATGCTCCGCTCCAACCTTGATCGTATCCACCCAGCGTCGCTCCCGCTCATCCAGTTCAGATGTCGCCAGCAGCGAGCTGATCGCCAGAATACCTGTCAGCGGCGTGCGAACTTCGTGGGCGAAAGCGGCCAGCGCGGCCTCGACGATGCGCGCTTCCGAATCCGGACGCTTGCCCCGCCGCTTCACGGGGGACTTGGCGACAGTTTTTTTGGAGGCAGCCTTTTTCGGAGCCGCCTTTTTTGAGGCAGCCGTTTTTGCCGCACGTGTCTTTCGCGCAGGCGTCTTCGCACCATGCTTGGCGCGCGTCTTAAGGCTGCGCTTGACGCGCGATTTCGCCGCCATGATTCCCCACCCATCCGGCACCCAACATGACATGCCGGGGGCGCGAGAGTCACGCCACCGCGGGTTTAAGACGGGTTAATACCAACAAGACGCCGCACCTCTGCTGGCGTCGTCCCGTCGGCCCGCAAGTCCCGGAGCGCCGTAGACCGTGTCGATTTCGACAGTTTCTGCCCGGCCTCGTCCAGTACGAGCGCATGATGACGGTAAACCGGATGCGGCAACCCGAGCAATTCCTGCAGCAGGCGGTGTACGCCAGTCGCCCAGAACAGATCCTGACCCCGTACGACGTGGGTGATGCCCTGCAAGGCGTCGTCGATCACCACCGACAGATGATAGCTCGTCCGCGTGTCCTTGCGGGCCAGGATCACGTCGCCCCACTGCCCGGGCCTCGCCGGCACCTGACCGGTCTCGCCATCCGGACCCGCCCCCTGCTCCGTCCATGACAAGGTTCCGGTGCGCGCGACCGCCGCGGTCATATCGAGCCGCAGCGCATAGGGCGCTCCTGCGCGTAGCCTTTGCGCGCGTTCCGCCTCCGCCAGTTGCCTGCCGTTGCCGGGATAGACCGGAGCACCATCGGGATCGCGCGACCACGCTCCCGTCCGCTCCTTCTCATCGACCATGCGGGCGATCTCCGCACGGCTTTCGAACGCCGGATAAAGCAGACCGTCACGCGCGAGCCGGTCAACCGCCTCCCGGTAAAGCGCGAGGTGTTCCGACTGCCGCCGCACCGGTTCGTCCCATGAAAGCCCCAGCCACGCGAGATCCTCGTAGATGGCCTGCTCGTATTCAGGCCGGCAGCGGGTGGCGTCGATGTCCTCGACCCGCAGCAGCATCCGCCCGCCGCTTTGTCGCGCCAGATCGAAATTCAGCAATGCCGAACGCGCATGTCCGAGATGGAGAAATCCATTCGGACTTGGCGCGAAACGGAAAACGGGTGGCGGCATGGTTCAACTTTGTTCGACGCACTGCCGGGGCATTTGCACCTGCGTTCGATTCCCTTCATGCTCGCGCATACAATGACAGTCCACCTCAACACGCAAGCGGACCTCGAGGACGCTGTTCACGCGCTGGTCCGTATCGATCCCCGGCTCGGCCCCGTCGTTGATGTCGCCGGGATGCCGTCCCTGCGGCGACGCGAACCCGGCTACGCAGGTCTCGCGGCCATCGTCTGCGGTCAGCAATTGTCGACCAAGGCCGCGGCCGCAATCTGGGGCCGCGTCAGCACCACATTCGATCCGTTTCATCACGATGCGGTGAAAAATGCGCGTGCAGACCGGCTCGGCCGTCTGGGTTTGTCGGCGGCGAAAATCAAGTCGCTCAAATTCATCGCGCGCGAGTTGAGCGAGGAACGGCTCAATCTCGAAGTGCTTGCCGAAGAAGACGCCGACGCCGCCCACGCCACGCTGACCAAGTTGCACGGCATCGGCCCATGGACCGCCGACATCTATCTGCTGTTTTGTCTTGGTCACGGCGATGCGTGGCCGGCCGGCGATCTCGCAATCCAGGAAGCGATGCGGATCGGGCTTGGATTGAAAGCACGTCCCACGGTGAAAGAGATGCTGCCGCTGGCGGAGCCATGGCGGCCGCTGCGTGGCGCGGCGGCGCATCTGTGGTGGTCGTATTATCACGCGATCAAAAAACGTGAAGGCGTGATCGCAGGAACGGCAACTGCGCCAAAGACGCCGGCAAGGAAACCGCAGCCAAAAGCGAAGTCCGTTTCAAACACCAAACCAGTTTTAAACAAATCCCGCGTCGCAAAAACGTCAACGAAGACGACGAAGAATGCGCTACCAAAGAAACCTGCAAAGACAGCAGCGAAGAAAGCGGGAGTGCGAAAATGACATCGGCCACTCAATTCGTCGTGGGATGTAATGATCTGACGAAGTGCAGACTGGTTGAAGTGCCGTTGCCAAGTGTGACGCAACTGCCCGAAGACGGGCTGCTGGTGAAGGTCGATCGTTTCGCATTCACCGCAAACAACATCACCTATGCGATGCTCGGCGACCAGTTGAAGTACTGGCATCTGTTTCCCGCGCCGGAAGGATACGGCAACATTCCGGTGTGGGGTTTCGGGCGGGTTCTCGAATCGCGCCATCCTGATATTGCCGTCGGCGAAGTGCTGTTCGGCTATCTGCCGATGGCGACGCATCTCGTGATCGAAGCCGCCGACGTAAAGAAGACCGGCTTCCGCGACGCCGCTGCGCACCGGCAAAGCGTCTCGCCGGTTTACAATGCGTATTCCCGCGTCACCGGAAACTCGGCATTCGAGGGCCGCAACGGCGACTATCAGGCATTGCTGCGTCCGCTGTTCATGCTGTCGTTCCTGGTGGACGACTTCCTCGCCGACAAGGATTTCTTCGGCGCGACAAATGTCATCCTCTCCAGCGCATCGAGCAAGACGGCGTTCGGACTGGCGTGGCTGCTGCATACCCACCGCAAACCCGTGCGCGTGACCGGACTCACCGCTGCGGGCAACATGGATTTCGTGACATCGCTCGGGTGCTACGACGAGGTCGTGACCTACGACAAGATCGAATCGATGCCGGACCAACCCGTCGCCTTCGTCGACATGGCCGGCAATCCCGATTTGCGCACGCGGCTGCACAGGCATTTCGGCGACCGGATGGTCTACAGCGGACGCGTCGGCCTTACTCATCAGGACGCTGCACCGGACGACGATTCGCTGCCCGGCGCCAAGCCGACATGGTTCTTCGCGCCGGACCAGATCCGCAAGCGCGCCAAGGAATGGGGTCCGGGCGGAATCGACCAGCGATTCGGCGCGGTGTGGTCGGGTTTCACAGCGGCGATGGGACCCAAGCTCGATGTGGTGGAAAGCCGGGGTTCCGATGCGGTCCAGCAGATCTATCTGGACACGCTGAAAGGCCGCGTAAAACCGGCACAAGCGCACATGCTATCCATGGCCGATTGAGGCGGAACGCTCACCGGCAGGTGAGCGGAAACGCTCTTCACAATCCCGTCACGCTGCCTGTAGTATGTCATCCCAAGCTGCTTCGCAGCCAATTGGGGTTGGGGCCAGGAGCGTTACTTGAACGCACATGTGTCACAAGGCGGTTGGCCGGTGCTCGTGCTGAATGCGGACTTCCGGCCGCTGAGCTATTATCCGCTGTCGCTCTGGTCCTGGCAGGATGCTGTCAAGGCCGTGTTCCTCGACCGCGTCAATATCGTTGCGAACTACGATCACGCGGTTCACAGCCCGACCTTCGAGATGCAACTCCCGAGCGTGGTCTCGCTCAAGTCGTTCGTGAAACCGACGACGCATCCCGCCTTCACCCGGTTTAACGTGTTCCTGCGCGACCGCTTCTCCTGCCAGTACTGCACCTCGCAGGATGACCTGACCTTCGATCACATCATCCCACGCTCGCGCGGCGGTCAGACCACGTGGGAGAACGTTGTCGCCGCGTGTTCGCCGTGCAACCTGCGCAAGGGCAACATGACCATGGCGCAGGCGCGGATGCATCCGCGTCAGATGCCGTTCGCGCCGACGGTCCACCAGCTCCACCGCAACGGCCGACTGTTCCCGCCGAACTACCTGCACGAAAGCTGGCTCGACTATCTCTACTGGGACACGGAACTCGATCCGTAGCGAGCGCGCGCCCGCTGCTGTCTAGCGTCCTATGGTCAGAATCACTTTCCCAAACGGCCGCTGCTCGATCAGATAACGAAGGGCTTCTCCTGCATTCTCGAGCGGGAACGTCCTGTCGATGAGGGGCTTGATCGAGCCCTTGACCAGAAGCGGCAAGATGCAATCCCACGCTTCGCGTATCTCGGCTGGTGTTGCCCTGAACAAGCTGAAGCCGGTGACCTTAAGGTCCTTCCAGATGATGTCCGTGACATCGATGGTTGTCTTTCGATCAGCGGAATAGCCGAGAGAGACCAGCGATCCACCCATCGCCATCGCGCTCAGAGATCCGCTGGTAATCGCTCCCCCGATGCTGTCGATGACCACGTCAACACCCGCGTTGTCCGTAAGCCGCCGCACCCCGTCAGAAAGTTCTTCCCGGGACAGATCAATGATGTTGCCGAAACCCGCCTCCTGGGCTTTTTTTGCTTTTTCGCTGCTTCCCGCCGTCGACACGACCACCGAAGCGCCCAGCGCATGAGCGAGCTGATATGTGGCGTTGCCGACCGATCCGCCGATCGCAGGTGCGAGGACAGACTTTCCGCGCTCGAACTTTGCTTGCCTTAAAGTGAGGTAAGCCGTGAGATATCCGACGGTGACCGCCGCGGCTGTGACGTCATCGACCGATTCAGGAATCAGGCAAAGCTCTTCGGGACGCACCAGAAGATACTGCTGCCAGGTGCCGTCCTCGCGCGCGCCATAGGGGCCCGTAAACATCACACGACTGCCGGCCGGATAGGATGGCAGGTTCGATTGATCGATGACCCCCACGCCTTCATTGCCGAGAATAAGCGGCGCTTTGGCGCGGGGATGGCCACCGGACAGGATCGTATAATCCAACGGATTAATCGCCGCGGCTGTTAAACGAACCAGAACGCGCCCTGCAGTAGCGATCGGCTTAGACCGATCTTCCTCTTTAAGCCCGCCATAACCTGTGAATTCCGTGGCCACCATCGTAAGCATATCGGCTCCTAAAGTTACAGACCTGTACGTTACTTTATTTATAGGTACAGACCTGTTACATTGTCAATCGACTGGGAACAGATTTTGAGAAAATTGCTGATATGAAACCTGAATCCGGCCAGCGGCCGCGGCGAGGTCCGCCTCGCAAAACCGAGCAAGGCGCACGCGAACGCATCACGGCTGTCGCAAGCGATCTTTTTTATCGCGAAGGGATTCGAGCGACAGGTGTCGACACAATCGCCGAACAGTCAGGCGTGTCCAAAACAAGTCTCTATCGGGTCTTTGAGTCCAAGGATGAACTCATTGCCGAATATGCGCGGGAGCATGATCGGCGGTTTTGGGAGAAGTGGAACAGAAACGCGGCGAAGCATGAGGGACAGCCCGCCAAACAATTGACGGCTTTCCTCAATGGTGTGGCCGAGCGGATCGGTGAAGCGAGTTACAGAGGCTGTCCGTTTATGAATATCGCAATCGAACTCCCGGACGACCAGCACCCAGCACGGCTCATCGCGACCGAAAATAAACTCGGGCTCAAGCGCAGCCTGGAAGACATAGCGTCGCGCCTGTCCGCGCCTGATCCATCTCAAGTCGCCGACCAGATATCGACTCTGATCAACGGCGCCTACGCAAGCGGCATCATCACAAGAGGATCGGTGGTGGCGCAGAATCTGACGGCCGCGGTCGCCGCGATCCTGCCAAAGGGCCGGAAATAATTCGTCCTTCAAATCCTCAGATAAACGCCCGGCGACCGACCCTCTCAGGAATTTTCATGGAACGGATAGTCCGTGTAGCCGGGCGCAGCACCGCCATAGAACGTGGCCCGGTTGTAGGGCGTGAGCGACGACTTGCGCCTGAGACGAAGCGGTAGATCCGGATTGGAAATAAAGTGGCGGCCGAAAGCGATCGCGTCCGCCTTGCCTGACGCGATGGCATCTTCCGCGGTTTCTCCGGTGAAACCGCCCGCCGTGATCAGAACGCCGGGCCAGAGCGGCCTGAATAACGCCATCGCCGACGGCACGTTCTGATGATTGACCTCGGCACGACCGGCGCCGCTGCTGCGCGGTTCGATGAAATGAAGATAGGCCAGACGACGCTCGCTCAGCATCCGCACCACGTGGCTGTAGAGCGGCATCGGATCGGCCTCGCCGGTGTCGTTGGCGACACCGTAAGGCGACAGGCGCACCGCCACGCGGTCGGCGCCCCAGACGCCAATGGCTGCGTCGGTGACTTCGGCGAGCAGGCGCGCACGGTTTTCGATGGATCCGCCGTACTGATCCGTTCGCTGGTTGATGCGTGACTGAAGAAACTGCTCGATCAAATAGCCATTGGCGCCATGAATCTCGACGCCGTCGAAACCAGCCTCCAGCGCGTTCCTTGCACCTTCCCGGAAGGCGTCGACGATTCCCGCGATCTCACTGGTTTCGAGCGCACGCGGTGTCTCATAAGGCACCTGCTTTCCATCGGCCGTCATGGCGCTGAAATTGCCGGAGATAGGAACGGCAGACGGCGCGACCGGCAATGCCCCACCGGGCTGAAACGACGAGTGCGAGACACGCCCGACGTGCCAAAGCTGCAGGAAGATGATGCCGCCCTTGGCATGAACCGCGTCTGTGATTTCGCGCCAGCCAGCAATCTGCTCGCGCGAATAGATGCCCGGGGTTCTCGGATTGCCTCGCCCGGTTTGAGTGACTGGCGATGCTTCGGCGATGATCAAGCCGCCTTGCGTGGCGCGCTGCCCGTAATATTCCAGGTTCAACGGATGCGGCGCATTATCTTGCTGCGCGGCCCGCATCCGTGTCAGCGGAGCCATGACAACGCGATGGCTGAGCTGATACGGCCCGACTTTCAGCGGGGAAAAAAGCGAGGGAGACATCACGCAAACTCCGGGTTCGGCATCAAGGGATTTGACCCGTTATCACAGCTCGCGTGCTTTCCTCTCATTTTGAGCGCGCATGGCAGACCCACGCATAGATTACGCAGCAGCCGACATACGTGCCGCGCGCTTGATAGCCTGGGGTGGCTGGCCAAACGCCCGCAGGAACGCACGGCGCATTCGCTCGGGATCAGAAAACCCGGTCTCGCGCGCGATCACATCGACAGGATGTTCTGCCTCTTCCATCAGAATCCGCGCCGCTTCGACGCGCAGGTTCTCAATGGCTTTTGCCGGCGACTGTCCGGTTTCGGAGCGGAACGCGCGGCTGAACTGGCGGGGGCTGAGCCGCGCGGCTTCCGCCAGAACTTCAACCGACAGTTCGTTCTTCAGGTTTTTCTTCGCGTAAGCCAGCGCGTCCTGAATGCGATCGGACTTCGGCTGGAGCTCAAGCAACGCCGAGAACTGCGACTGTCCGCCGGTCCGCCGGTGATAGACCACCATCTTGCGCGCGACGCCGCGAGCGATGTCCACACCAAGATCGCTCTCGACCATCGCCAGACAGAGATCGATACACGATGTCATGCCCGCGGAGGTCCAGACTGGTCCATCGACGATGTAGATCTTGTCTTCCTGAACTTTGACCTTCGGAAACTGGGCCTGCATGTTCCGCGCGAATGCCCAATGCGTGGTCGCGCGGCGGCTATCAAGAATACCGGCTTCGGCGAGTATGAAAGCGCCTGTGCAAATGCTGGCGACCCGCCGCGATGCTTTGCCCGCCGAATTCATAAAGGCAAGAAGACCCGGCGACGATAGAACTGGAGTCAGCCAGCCGGTGACCATCACGGTATCGAATTTCGCCTTGCTGAACGGCTTGGTTTCCACCGGAACGCCGGACGAACTCTCCACCGGACCGCCGTGCTCGGACAGAAGCTGAACCTCGTAGGCGGGCGCGGCTGCAGCCATGTTCGCCACTTCGAACACCGAAATTGAAACCAGATCAAGGATTTGAAAGCCCGGATAAACGACGAGACCGATGCGCTTCATGACGTTGTCCCAGTTTTGATCGCTTTTACGAATGTCCTTAAACGAGGTATATATGACATTTGAGACAAACGGGTAGCGCCATAAGTTGATCCCGTCAAGACCGGCCAATGCCGGCTCAACGGATCAACACAGGACGAACGACAATGTCTCAGCAACAAACCAAAGGCACGGCCTTGGTGACTGGCTCTTCCTCAGGGATCGGGGCCCTCTATGCGGACCGGCTGGCCCGGCGCGGATACGATCTCATTCTGGTCGCGCGCGACAAGGCGAAGCTCGACGCGCTCGCAGCCAAGCTCGCCAAGGACACCGGCCGCAAGGTCGAGGTGCTGGCCGCCGACCTGAACGCGAAGGCGGATTTGCGCCGCGTCGAGGACAGGCTGAAGTCCGACCCGAACATCACCGCTCTGATCAATAACGCAGGCATCGGCTCCGCTGGGCCGTTGCTGACCTCGGATGTCGATCAGATGGACGCGATGATCCAGCTTAATGTCGTGGCGCTGACCCGGCTGGCCCTCGCTGCCGCACCCGCTTTTGTCGCTCGCAAGAACGGCACCATCGTCAATATCGCTTCGATTGTCGCGCTCGATCCCGAGGTGCTGAACGGCACCTACAGCGGCACCAAGGCGTATGTCGTCAATTTCACCCAGGCGCTGCACAAGGAATTCAAGGACAGCGGCGTGAAGGTTCAGGCCGTGCTGCCGGGTGCAACCGCGACGAACTTCTGGGATCTCGCGGGCGTGCCGGTCGCTCATCTTCCAGCAGCCATCGTGATGCAGGCGGACGAGATGGTCGACGCCGCGCTGGCGGGCCTCGATCTCGGCGAACTCATCACCATCCCGTCGCTGCCCGACGCGCAGGAATGGGAAAACTATGACGCCGCGAGAAAAGCGCTCGGTCCGAAACTGTCGCGGACCCATGCGGCGAACCGCTACAAGACTACTGCCAAGGCCTCCGCATAATGCATCAAGGCCCTCGCCTGTCGGTGGGGGCCTTTTTCACCGCAACAGCAGCGTGGCCGCGACCGGCACCAGCAGCGACGTGACCAGCGCGTTCAATCCCATGGCGATGCCGGCGAACACGCCCGCGACTTCATCGACCTGAAACGCGCGCGCCGTGCCAATCCCGTGTGAGGCAAGCCCCACCGCGAAACCGCGCGCGCGAAAATCGGTGATGCCCAGCCGGTTCATCGTCGGGGTCACCACGATCGCGCCCATAATGCCGGTGAGGACGGTTGCGACCGCCGTGATGGCGGGATTGGCGCCCAGCGTTTCGCTGATGCCCATGGCGACGCCTGCGGTCACCGATTTCGGCGCCAGCGACAGCACGATCTCCCGCGGCAGGCCCGCCGCCTCTGCAAACAGCACCACCGACACGATGGCCGTGACGCAGCCCACCACCAGCGCCATCAGCATGGGGACAATCGCCGACATCACGGTCTTGCGGTTCTCATAGAGCGGCACCGCAAGCGCGACGGTCGCGGGGCCGAGCAGGAAATGCACGAACTGCGCACCGCTGAAATAGGTCGTGTAGCTGGTTCCGGTGACGTGCAGAAACACGCCGATGATCCAGATCGAGTGCAGCACGGGATTCATCAGCGGGTGACGATGGGTCGCCAGCGACGCCGCGTCGGCTATCGCGTAGACCACGAGCGTGACGGTCAGCCACAGCAGCGGCGTTTGCGACAGATAGACCCAAAGCGCGAAGGGATTGGCGTTCATGACGCGCCGCGCCCGCCGCGCATCAGGCGGCTGGTGATCAGAAATGTGCCGACGGTCACCAGCAATGTCACCAGCACTGAGGCAGCGAGGATCACGAAAATCGCGAGGCCTCGCGTCGCGAGCAAATCGAGCTGCTGCACCACGCCGACACCCGCCGGCACGAACAGCAGCGACAGATGCGCAAGCATGCTTTTCGCCGTGCCTTCCACAGCGTTGTCCCGCAACGGCCCGCGCGCCAGACTCGTGAAGCGGTCGCGCATGATGAGGATGGCAAACAGAAGCGCCAGCCCCACCACTGGCCCCGGCACTGGCACCCGCAAGGCGCGAACCATCACCTCGCCGATCAACTGACAGATCAGAAGGACACTCAGGCTGGCAATCATGGACGGCTCCAAAGCAAATGACGCCGCATATCACGCGGGGCGACGCGCCACTGTCAATCGCAGCACGCGCACGCTCCGCAGCATTATTGCTGCGACTGCCGATAGAGTTCGGCGATGTTTTTCCAGATCGTATCCTTAAGTTCGTTCACGGCCGGCCCTGCAAGAATAATCGGCGGCCGGTGACGCCTGATGCAGCCTTCTACCAGCCGCAGCACCCATACTTCGCCATCCGTATAATAGAGATCGCCCTCGCCGTTGCGTCCGCGCAGCGTGGGGCCAACCCCGGCCACGGTGTAGCGGGCCTCGATCATCCCGGCGGCCCGCAAATCGGTTTCGATCAAGTGCCGCTCGGCATCCACATCCGGCGCGATGTGATGCGTCACCGCGCCGGTATAGTGACTGAGACCCACGCCGCGATCGAACGTCACAGCGCCGAGCCAGACCGGCCGCTTCTCTTCTCCATCCTCCAGGACCATCCACAATCGAATGTGATGTCGCTGATCGGCACTCTTGCCGACCGGCTTCTCGAAGGCGAAGTCTTCGCGGCGTCCATCGTAAAACAGCGGACTCACCGGCGCGCTGGGATAGGGCCGATCGAGCAGCACACTGCCCGATATTTCCAGAGAGGATCGCAATGTGATCGGATCGGCGGCAACCCATCCGGCCTCGCGCATGGCGCAAAGAACATCGTTCCGCGATCCAACCAGCCCGACATTGACCGGATCGGCAGGAATGCCCTGCGCAGTGGCCGTCACCATCGGCAGGCCATCGAGTTTTTTCTGACGCTCATAGTGCCGCCAGAATGACGGCAACAGCAGATAGGCGATTGCGCCATAGACGGCGAGAATGACACCAAGCGCAACGAGCGCGCGTTTCATGACGTGCAATCGTTGCGCTGAATCAGCCGGACTTCACTCGCCCGGCTGCTCCGCTGGCGATCTGCCAATGTCAGCCTTTCAGCCGCTTGGTGCATTCGCTGTAATAGCCACCGCCCTTTTGAATCCACTTCAGGCCGCCATTGGCATTGGCCGCCTTGTTGGCGTTGTACTGATCAACGCAGGTGTGCATGCGCGCCTTGCCCGCCGTCTCGCTGGAATACTTCGGTGCAACTGCCGTTGGGAATACCGCGGCGCCTGCGGCTGCCGGAGCCGCAGCAGGCTTCGGCGCTTCAGCAGCCTTGGGAGCTTCCTTCGGTGCTTCCTTGGGCGCAGCTGCGGCCTTCGGAGCAGCCTTCGGGGTCTCCTTGGGAGCAGTTGTTGTTGCGGCGGCCGGTGTCGCGTCGGCGCCGCATTGCGCCTTGCGGAAGTCATTCCACTTCTGGTCGCCCAGCGTGCCCGCTGTCTTCGCCGCCTGATACTTGGCGCTGCATTCCTGAGCAGTCAGGGCTTGCGCCGGTATTGCAATGAAACTTGCCGCGCCGGTCAGCAGCGCCGCGCAAAAAAGATTAGCTCGGATTGTCATCGAACTCTCCTGAAAAGGGATCTCGAAAGCAACCCATCCTAGCTCACGCGGATTTGCATTCAACGCGCCGTCGCCCGCGGCGATCAAAAAATAATGAAGGACCGACACCATTACCGCACTGCGGCGTTCACCGGCGGTTCATGCACGGAGGCCAAGGCTCGCATCCATCTGCAACGCGAGATTTTACCCATGATCAGTCTCTCTTCACGCATTCTTGCCACCACCGTCGCCTCGCTGATGCTTGCCGGTTCGGCCTTCGCGCAGACGGCAACCCCCGCCACGCCAGCGACGCCCAGCGCCAAGACAGCGCCAGCCCAAACAGCACCGGCCAAGACGGCGGCCCCCAAGGAAAAAACCGAACGCACCGCGGCCTCGCTCGAATGTTCGAAGCAGGCCGACGCCAAGGGACTGCACGGCAAGGAGCGCAAGAAATTCCGCTCCGAGTGCAAGAAGGGCGCCGGCAAAGCCAACTAGCCCATTGATCGGAAGGTGAACCGGCCGTCTCGACGGCTTCGCCTTCCATCGTCATCGCGCCACGCATGGAAAATGCGTGAGCCATGCTCGCGCTTCATTTGCGGCGTGTCGCGGGATTTGTGATAACGGCGTTGTCGTTCCTCAAATCCCGCCGCAATGACATTCGTCCTTCAAACGCTGTCGCGAATTTTTCGCAACGTCACCCCGCGCGACATCCTGCACACATTTGAAACCCTCCTGATCGGTCTGGCCGGAGGAGCGTTCTTCCACTGGCTGGAATTGCCCGGCGGATTGATCTCGGGCGCGATGATCGCGGTCGGCGCGACTGCGATCGCTGGACGGCCGATGGGGCTGCCGCCGCTGATGGCGCACGTCATCCTGATGACGCTGGGCCTGTCGCTGGGCTCGATGGTCTCACCGCAAATGCTGACCAACATGGCGTCCTATCCGGTGAGCATCGCGATCCTCGCCGCGTCCACTTTCTGCGCCACGCTCGGCAGCAGCCTTTATCTCCAGCATTTTCACAAATGGGACCGCACGTCCGCCCTGCTCGCGGGCAGCCCCGGCGCACTGTCGCAGATCATCATGCTCGCCAACGAGCGGCGCGCCGACGTCGCCGGCATCGCGGTCGTCCAGACGATGCGCGTGATCATCCTGACCGCGGCGCTGCCGTTGATCCTGGCGGCATCCGGACTGGCGCAGCATGGCGGCTCCGCGATACACGCGGCCCCCGCGACGCCACTTGCGCTGGGTATTCTTGTTGCGGTGTGTGTAGCGACATCGCTGCTACTGCGCC
Organism: Pseudomonadota bacterium; assembly: GCA_040387615.1. GTDB lineage: Bacteria > Pseudomonadota > Alphaproteobacteria > Rhizobiales > Xanthobacteraceae > Afipia. The sequence continues at coordinate 55,364 of JAZKDK010000018.1, forward strand.
TGCTGAAGTTTCCTGCAAGCTGGATGTTCGGCGCGATGCTCGGCTCAAGCATACTGCACGGCACCGGATCGATCGAGGGCGGGCTTCCGAACTGGGCCTACGCCGCAGCTCTGATCGGCATCGGGGCACTGATCGGCACGCGGTTCGCCAGAATTTCGGCCCGCACATTGCTCAGCTACATGGCCGCCGCGATCGGATCGTTCGCCGTGGCCATCGTTATTTCGGCGATCTTTGTCGCGCTCGTCACCCTGACGACGAGTGCCCGGTTCAGCGACATTGTCGTCGCCTTCGCGCCGGGCGCGATGGACGCCATGCTGGCATTGGCGCTGACGTTGCATATCGATCCGATTTTCGTCGGCGCACATCATCTGTCGCGCTTCGTCTTCGTCTCAATCGCGACGCCAGGCATCGTCCACCTGTTCGGACGCCCACAGGTCGATGCCGACGACTAGGGCTCAGGCTGACTTCATCGATTTGCTGATGCCCCACAGGGCAAGCATGGCCAGAGCAAGGGAGATCAGCGCGTTGTAGCCCGCCAGCGACAGCCCGAGAAAACGCCATTGCACTTCATCGCAGCGGATCACTTTCACCTTGTTGAGGCCGTCCAGCAGATTGCCGCCGCCGCCAAGATCGGTGATCGGTCCGCTGCAATCGGTCGGGCCTTGCCAAAAGCCCCATTCAACGCCGGCGTGGAAGGCGCCAAGGCCGGCATTGGCGAGCCATATGACGGCCAAGGCTCCGAGGCCCGCGATCAGAAGCGGGCGCGTGACATTACGGGCGGCTCCGAGCGCAATCAGCGCAGCAAGCGGAATCGCCAGGTAATAGGCATAGCGCTGCTCGAGGCACAGCGGACAGGGCCGGATATCAAGCACCAATTGAAAGAACCACGCGCCCGCAAGGACGTCTGTCGCCAAGAAAGCGATGGCCGCTCCAGCAACAAAAACCGGATCCCTCGGACGCCGCATGTATCCCGGCTTGAAGGTCGCGTCGCTCGCCACGTGGAATCTCCTGTTTGAAGCGTCCTAACTCGCCCACCGGCCACTGTCGACGCTCATTCCATCACAGGCGGTTGACCGCAACCGCGCGCAAGCTATATTCCGCCCGCTTCACGACCCCTGCCCTCGGGCACCGGTCCTGTTGGCCCCTGTGGCGGAATTGGTAGACGCGCTCGACTCAAAATCGAGTTCCGCAAGGAGTGCTGGTTCGATTCCGGCCAGGGGCACCAAGACTTTATCTAAAGTCCGACCCATCGGCGAGTATCTCCGGTGATGTTATGCTTCTACAGACTGCGCGAACACGAATAACCGTCGATATCAAAAGACGTCACGCTCGAAGGCCACCTTCAGCGTCAATACTGGAATGACAGCGCATGCGACACCAAGCTAACTCGCAGCCGGCAGCGACCCCCGGCACGCCTCTCGCCCCCGAAGCCGCATTGCTCCAAGGCTTGTACAAAGTCGAATTCGAGACCCCGCGGGGCAAAGCCCTGGGGGTGATCAATGCGGATAACGGAAAGCTCCGTGGCGGGAGTTCTGCATTCGCATATATCGGAACCTACACTCAGAACGGCCAGTCTTTTGCCGGAAGTGTTTCCAGCGTTCGGCATACGCCTGATTCCAGTCATCCGTCGGTGTTCGGGTTCGACGAAGTCATGATCAATTTCAACGGAACCGTCAAAGGCGGCTTCGCGATCTGCGAAGGCACCGCAACGGAGTTTCCGAGCCTCGCATTCAAGGCCGTGCTGACCCGGGTCGCCGAATAAGCCAAGACTCATCGCCTCTCGGCTTTGCTCAGCGCGGTTCGACCACGAGACACTGAATGGCGTGACCGAAATATCCCTGAACATCGCCAAGCCGTGAAACCGCAAGACCAGCGCCGTCGGCACCCAGCGTCATTTCGGAATTCAGCAAGATCCAGTCGCCTACCGGCTGCCGCGCAAACGTCACCGTGAGGTCGGCGTTGATGAAGCTCCAGCGATTGAAATCCAGCACCGCCGAGACGCCGTTGGAGCAATCCGCCGCAAGCGCAGTCCTCATCGCCTGCGAGGTCGCTGCTCCTTCGACAATCGGACGCTCAGGCCGAAACCAGATGGCGGCCGACCCCAGCTTCAGAAACCCGCCTTTAACCGCGCGCAGCGTTACTCCACCAAGAAAACTGCTGGACGTTTGCGGCTCTTCGCGGCCGGCCTCCGGGCCCGGAACGTCAATCGGCATCTCCGGTACGAGATTGCCGGGCAGCGTCACCGCCTGCGTCCTAACCTTGAGAACGGTGGCGCGAACCACCTCAACGCCGTTCGCCAGAAGACGAACCGCGCAGAGCTGGATCTTGCGGCCCTCGCGCACCACCTCGGTCTCGACTGTGAGCGGAGCAACCGGCACCGGACGCATCAGATCGACCGTCAGCCGCGCGACATGCATCGGCTGAGGCGACGGAATGCGTTCGGCGGCCCACACGATCAATGACGACGGCGCGCCGCCATGCTGCATGCTGGGGTCCCATGGACCGGCAGCATGCTCGCTCGTGATCACGCGACTACCTTCGACGCGAAAGACGGCTTCCATGATGTGCTTCGTCTGGTTCTAGAGCGGCGCGTCGGCTGCGGCCTCATATTCCTTCTTGAAGCGCGCCACCAGTTCGGCGACCGGCAGCACCTTGTCGACGCTTCCGATGCCCTGTCCGCTGCCCCAGATTTCCTTCCAGGCCTTCGGCTTGTTGCGTTCGCCGCTGGCGTCGGTGCCGAAATTCATCTTCGACGGATCGGACACCGGCAGATTTTCCGGGTCCATGCCGGCCGCCAATATCGACGGCTTGAGATAATTGCCGTGCACGCCGGTGAACAGGTTCGAATAGACAATGTCGTCGGCCGAGGACGCAGCGATCATGCCCTTGTAATTCTCGGGCGCGTTGGCCTCCTGCGTGGCGATGAACGCCGAACCGATGTAGGCGAAGTCGGCGCCGAGCACGCGCGCGGCGCGGATCGCGCGGCCGTGTCCGATCGCGCCGGACAATGCGATGGGGCCATCGAACCATTGACGGGTCTCCGCCACGAATGCGAACGGCGAGATCGCGCCGGCATGACCGCCCGCCCCAGCAGCCACCAGCACCAGGCCGTCCGCGCCCTTCTCGACAGCCTTGTGCGCGAATTTCTGATTGATGACGTCGTGAAACGTGATGCCGCCCCACGCATGCACGGCCTGATTCAATTCCTCACGTGCGCCGAGCGAGGTGATCACCATCGGCACCTTGTGCTTTTCGCAAACCGCAAGATCCTGATCGAGACGGTTGTTGGATTTGTGCACGATCTGATTGACCGCGAACGGTGCAGAGAGGCGATCGGGATGTGCCTTGTCGTGCGCCGCGAGCTCTTCCTTGATCCGGTGCAGCCATTCATCGAGCATCGCGGCGGGGCGCGCATTCAATGACGGAAACGAGCCGACGATTCCTGCCTTGCACTGGGCGATCACGAGATCGGGGCCCGACACGATGAACAACGGCGAACCGATCGCCGGAATCGAAAGGCGACCTTTGAACAAGGCAGGCATCGACATCAGAAAATCCTCTTCAAGACTGAACCATCAACCGAACCGGCAGGCGCGCGTCCGCGCTGCGGCAAATGTGCCACGGTCTTAGGGGTTACAGTCATTTCTTGAAAGGGGCTTGCGTTTACTGGCAAACCGCCTTGGTGACGAAATTTTCTGTCCGACACGCACCCTGGCCCGAAAAATACGATTTTGCGGAGCATTTTTGGGTGGATTCGATATCGATGCTCCTGCCCTCGGCGTAGCCCTTCTCCTTGCAGAGCTGGTCTGCCCCACGCTTGCAATCCGGCGCGCCATTGGCCGCCGGCGGGCAAAGGGTGCGCCCGCTGGCCATTGTCTGGCCGGAGGGGGGCGCGATCCGCTTCAAGCTGTCGGTCGCATCCCTGGCGCTGGAGTTCAGCCCGTCGAGCGCCTGCCCCGGACTGGGCAATGTCGAACTCAACCCCGACGCCGAATCCTTCAGCAGTTTGCCGATTTCCTCGATCAATCCCGGATTACTGGCTGGGGGTGCGGACGGCGCTGGCGGAGCGGGTTGTTGCGATGGCGCGACCTGAAGCTGCGGCTGAGCTTGCTGCGACCAAGCTGTCGTCGGCCCCCACACGAGCGCGAGGCCGGCAACGATCAGGACCATGCGTCCACGCACGTCCACGAACAGATCGCTGGTGTGATTGGACATGGCCCGAGAGTATCCCGCCGCCGCTCGAGGGAAAAGTCCTTATGTCTGGCGCGGTTTCGCCATGCGAACGGTGTGATCAGAACAGCCGGAACGCAATGATGAAACCGAGCACCAGCGTGAGAGTGGCAATGATCACCCAGAGGCCGAGACGTTTCTCGATGGCTTCGCGAATCCAGGTGCCGTAGCGATTGAGCAGAATCGCGACGATAAAGAACCGTCCACCACGCGCGATAATCGAAAAGATCACAAACAGCAGCAGATTGTAGTTGGCGAAACCGGACGTGATGGTCACGAGCTTGTACGGGATCGGCGTGAGGCCTTTCAGCAGGATGATCCACGCGCCGTACTCGGCGTAAGACGCGCGGAACGCCTCGACCTTGTCGCCGTAGCCGTAGAGATTGATCAGCCACTGGCCGACGCTGTCATAGAGCAACGCGCCGATGGCGTAACCGACAACACCGCCGGCAACCGACGTCACCGTGCAGACCAGCGCATAGAGCCACGCCTTCTGCGGCCGTGCCAGCGACATCGGGATCAGCATGACGTCCGGCGGGATCGGAAAGAACGAGCTTTCCGCGAACGACACAGCCCCCATCAGCCAGAGGGCATAAGGCTTGTCGGCGGCGGCGATGCACCAGTCATACATTCGTCTCAGCATGGCGCGATGAACCACCGTCCGTGTCATTTGTCCATGTATGGAAATGTGTAATTTCGCGGCTAATTAGCGCCGTTTCTTTAGCCGGCCGCTCTGGAGCGCGACAATTGGTCGCCGCGCCACACTTTCAGAGGCCGATGGTGGCGCAATCTTGGCCGCAGTCTTTGCAGCGGGGCTGGATTTGCCAGGAACCGGCGCGGCTGAACGCGGCTTTTCAGCAGACACTTTCGGCAGTTTCTCGGCGATGCCCTGAGTCCGTTCGCGGCGGTCCATTTCGGCCCACACGTCTTCCGGGCGAACGCCTGCAGCCACCCAGAGCACCGACAAGTTGTAGAGCAGATCGGCGCTTTCCCGGATCACCGCATCGGAGTCGCCGTTGACGGCATCGATGACGACTTCGATGGCTTCTTCGGCCAGTTTCTTGGCCATTTTCGCTGGCCCGCGCTGAAACAGCCGTGCCGTCCGCGACGTCGCCGGATCGAGATCCTTGGCCGCGATAACTGCGTGATAAAGCCGTTCTAGCGAATCACTCATTCTTCGAACCTAGATCAAAACCCTCGCCAGCGTGTTAACGGGCACCCCAACAGGCTGAAAATGCTCCAAAAAAGCAAGTCGCCGGGATTGCTCCCGGCGACAAAACAACGGGCTGACGAGCCGATCAGTACGTCGGAATGCGGTAATAGCCGCCGCCCTGATACGGATAGCCGCCGCCGTAATAGGCCGGCCCGCCATAGTACTGCCGGCCGTAATAGGGACCGCCGCCATAATAATAGTTGTCGCGATAGTAGTCGCGGCGGCGCTGCTCGGCGACGATGGCGCCCATGGTTCCCAGCGCCATGCCCATGAAGGCTGCTCCGGCGGCGTTGTTGTTGTAGCCGCGGCGCACGGCGCGGCGGCGGGCCCGGGAGCTGAAATCAGTGGCCTCGCTGGCGTTCGCAGGCTCAGCGGAGGTGGTTTTGGCAGCCGGTGCGGCTACCGGATGCGCCTGTGCGGTCGGCGGTGGAACAGCCACGGTCAAGACCAGCGCAGCAGCCGTCGCCAGAACCACAGCTCGGGTGAAAGGCGAAGGCAAAGTCTTACGAATGAGCATTTCAACGTCCTCACAGGTCATCCCTGGCCAGACCGGCCAGTCGGAGGATAACCCTAATCTTTACATTAGGCTCCCTAACCCCAACGCAAGCTGAACGACAAATGGCGAAATTGCGGCAAACTGGGGTGGAAAGGGCCAAAAGGTGACGGACAGAGGCTTGTGTGTTTGTCATCATACCAACACAGCCGATGCCCAAAAGCCGCCCCACGCCTCCCACGTTCAAGTGTCGCGCATGCCCAGACGCCGAGATCGCATCTTCCGCAAGACGCTGCTGCCGCTGATCGCGCTTCTGTGTGCGTGCGCTCTCGGCACGACGCCGGGGACCGCCGCATCGGCCCTGCACTTCTCGTTTGACCGCGCGATCGACGGCGCGGCAGCACCATTCGTGCTGGCGTCCACCAGAGGCCTGTTTCGCGCCGAAGATCTCACCGTCACCACCGGCCAGGCGACCAGTTCAGTCGACGCCATCGCCCGCGTGGCATCGGGCAGCAGCGACATGGCGCTGGCCGACATCAACGCGCTCATTCGCTATCGCGACAAGGAGGGCGCGGTGCCGGTCAAGGCGGTGTTCGTGCTCTACAACAGAGCGCCCTACGCGATCATCGCGCGCAAGAGCCGCGGCATCGCGACCATGTCGGACATCGAAGGCAAGACCATCGGCGTCGTCGACGGCGATCTCGCCGCATGGCTGTGGCCGGCGATTGCGCGCCTGAACAACATCAAGCTCGACAAGATCAGGACGGAGAAAATCAGCGCCGCGGTGCGCGAGCCGATGCTCTCGGCCGGCCAGCTCGATGCCGTCACCGGCTTTTCGTTTCTGTCCGCGATCAACCTGCGCGACCGCGGCGTTCCGGCAAACGATCTCGCGGTGCTTCGCTTCTCCGATTTCGGAAGCGAGGTCTATGGACATGCGCTGATCGTCAATCCGAAATTCGCAACCGCCAATCCGGACGCCGTGAAAGGTTTCGTGCGCGCGACGATCGCGGGCATTCGCCTGAGTCTCAAGGATCCGGCGCGCGCGATTGACGATGTCCTGCTGCAGATGAGCAGCGGCTCGCGTGACGTCGAACTGGAGCGGCTGCGCGCCGTGCTCAGCGACAACATCATCACCGATCAGGTCAGGCAGGACGGCCTCGGCGGCATTAACAGCGGCCGCTTCAATACGGGCATCAGCCAGATCGCCGACGGCTACGAGTTTCGCAAACGTCCTTCGCCCGGCGACATTTTCGACGACAGCTTTTTGCCGCCCGTGAGCGCGCGCAAGGTCAATTAAGCTGCGTAGCTTTCATATTGGAGTTATTGGCAGCGGCTAAATCCGAGAAGCGCCAGCAACGGACGTTATAGATTTTCGGATTTTATCTTGCAGCCTGATATCGGACCCGACCACTCAGCTCGCTTTCAGCTTTGAAGCGGCTGCAGTTCTCGGGCGCTTCGCGGGGCGTGAGTGGTCGCGTGTCGTCACACGCTTCACCTTTTTCACGCCGACCTTCTTCACCTCCGCCTCCTTCATGTTCACCTTCTTCACATCCGATGTCGCCTGTTTGGTGCTTCGCCTGCGCGCTGCATATTCCCGGCCATCGACTGGTGCGACATGCGGCGGGTCCCTACCGAGATATGGGCGCCCGATCCCGAACTCCTCCCCATGCGCATCAACCCACTTCCAGAGCTTATCGGAGGAAGCCCATCGCTGGTTGCGCGTTCCGCCCTGAACACTCACGATATCGGCCGCAAGCCCATGCCCATAGCCACCGCGGGAGCTTCCGCCGTGAAACGACTTGTTGCTCGCCGCCTTGAGACCGCTTGCGATCGACTGGCGGTAATCATCACGGAATGCGCTGGTGATGCCGGGCGAAAGGCCCGCCGCCTCCGCCGCGTGAAGCATATGAAACAGTTTTAGCTTGAAGCTCCGATCCATACCTCCGATCACGTAGTCCATCATCGGCATGCGAACTCGTTCCGCCGCCTTCGGATCCTTCCACCCAAACTCTTGGTCGACAAGCCTGGTGAAGGTTCTGGTGACAGTCACCATCTTGCCCTTCCGCTTGACGGCGACCTTCCTTCGTTCAGGCACCTTGATGGTGTCCTCCTTGGGCGTCCGTTGATAAAGCGCCCACAGATATCGATCGACGCAGATGTCCATGACCAGGCACTCGTCAACAATTTCGATGGATCTCACGGCCTTGTCGGCGTCGCCAAGTTGGAGATCCGACGGATCCGCGCTTGCGAGTTGCACAGACGCTAGTTGGGTTCGCGGCACATCCAGCGAATTGCTCGAAATCGCTTCGACAACCGGGTCCGGCTTGTCCAAAGCAATTAATGCTTCGGCAACTGCGCCTGCGAGTTCGGCCATCGCACCATCGGTTTGACCGAGATCGTCATTGAGTACTGAGCTTGGCTGCGGCGCACCAGCGAGCTGAGAGGATGCGCTGATGTCCTTGCGTGACGCCGCGTTGCTGTTCTGGCTTGCTTCCGGGCCAGAGGTCGCGAGCAAGCCGACAACCCCGGTCATGAGAATGACTGATCGCAACAATGGCGACGGCTCTGTGGAAAGTCGCTGCAGGTTCATCATTCCAGCCTCATCGGAACCGGATTGCACAGCATGCGAACGCCGCTGATTGTTCGGACAAGGTCATGGCCGCGCAATGGCGCAAACGGCAAGGCCGTGTCCTTTTCCAGGAAGTGTTGCCTGTGTGCAACGGCAGGCCTGCGAACGCTCGCGTCCGGTTTGTGCCAATCTCTGCTGGAGCATGCTTGTTCCTCACGAGTCGGATATGTGAGGTTGGTCACGGCAGCGAACCCACGCTGAAACGGGGAGTGGAATGGTGGATCGATTGACGTCGGCAAAATCCGCAGTGGCGATGCGCCATTGGGCATCTTCAGCCGTTGTGATGTTCGCAGCGATGGCCGCGATGGTGCCGACCGCCGACGCCGCAGCGAAGCAGACGCGTCGCGCGCAACCCGCCGAGACGACGGCACCGCGAGAGGCAGGCGAGCCGATCATGGCGATCGTGTCGATCAAGAGCCAGCAGGTCACGATCTATGACGCCGAGGGCTGGATCATGCGCGCGCCGGTGTCGACCGGCGTCAAGGAGCGCGAGACGCCAGCCGGCGTCTTCGCCATCGTCGAGAAGAACAAGGACCACCGCTCGAACATGTATGACGATGCCGCGATGCCGAACATGCAGCGCATCACCTGGAACGGCCTTGCATTGCATGGCGGGCCGTTGCCCGGTTACGCGGCCTCACACGGCTGCGTGCGAATGCCTTTCGGTTTTGCGGAGAAGCTGTTCGGCAAAACGCGGATCGGGATGCGCGTGATCATCTCGCCGGAGGATGCGGCCCCGGTCGACTTTTCTCACCCGGCGCTATCGCTCTTTGTGCCGAAGGCGGAAGTCATCGCAGCTGCTCCGGCAAAGGCCGAGACGCTCGCACGCGAAGCCGCGGAGACTGCGAAGACGGCCGAAGAAGCGAAGAAGACTGGTGCGATAGCGGCGCGCGAGACGGCGTCACTCGCGGCGTCGCTGCGCAAGCTGGAGCGGCTCAAAGCCCGGGCCGACGCCGAACTCGTATCCGCGGACAAGGCGGTGGCCGCCGCCAAGACCGACCAAGCGAGGGCGAAAGCCGAGGATCGCAAGCAAAAGGCCGCCGCCAAGGCAGCGGAACTGGGGACCCAGTTCGATACCGCCAAGACGGACGCGTCATCAAAGCTCGACGCAGCCAGCGCTGCAAAAGAAGCGGCCAAGACGGCTCAGACAAAAAAGGCCGACATCGCCAAGGCGGCGCTCGACGCAAAGCTCGCGCTCGAGCCGGTCTCGATCTATGTCAGCCGCGCGACGCGAACGCTTTACGTCCGGCGCAACACGCATAAGCCAGCGCCGGACGGCGGCGGCGAAGTGTTCGATGCGACCATTGAGGTTCCGGTCACGATCCGCGATCCCGGCAGACCGGTCGGCACGCATGTGTTCACAGCGGTGGCGCGCAACGACGCGGGCCTGCGCTGGACCGCCGTCACGATCGAGAATGGAGATAACGCCAAAAACGCGCTCGACCGCATCACCATTCCGAAGGAAGTCCTTGATCGCATCGCGCCGACCGCATTGCCGCGATCCTCGATCGTCGTCTCCGACGAGCCGCTGAGCGAGGAGACCAACTATCGCACCGAGTTTGTTGCGGTGCTGAGCGACCAGCCCCAGGGCGGCTTCATTACGCGCAAGCCGAGCGAGGTTCTCATGGCGGACGACAATGGCTGGGGTAACGGAAGCCGACAGGATGCCGACGGCTTCGGCATTTTTTTCCAACGCAATCCGAATCCCCAACCGAGCAATACGCGCCGGGGCGGCGGCCAGTTCTTTCCTCCGGTGCAACGAGGCTGGTGATAAGACGCGGCACGCTGCGCGTTAATCCGGTTGTCCGCTTCGGGTCATTAGCGGCGCACACGATCGAGCACCACCTCGACAATCGACTGCTTGGACGAGAAGTGGTGATAATCGCCGCCCTTGGCGATGCCGGCAGCGGCTGCAATATCGTCGATGCTCACGTCTTCAAATCCGCGCGCCATGAAGAGTTTTAGCGCCGCGCTCACGATTCCGTCGATTGTCGCCGCTGATCGTTCTGACTGCCGAGCCATCTCTTCCCAGATCCGAGACTACTCTGCCGACAAAAGTCTTCGGCATGACACCGTCCTACTTTGTCTGGCGCGAAAACTTACTATCCGCAAACGCAGTTGCATGCCTGCCGTTCTCTTTAAGTCATATTTCGCGCCGTCCGCAGATCAGCGATCCGTTCCCCGCCGCCGCCAAATGCCCGCAAAATCAATTGAGTGCATAACGCGGCCGCTCGTTCCCCTTCCGCACTGTATTCTCCGCTCATCCCCAGCTAGGATGATGGCCCTTTCGTTGAAGTCAGACTTATAAGGCTGTCGCTTTGATCCGTCTTTATGTTCGCGTTCTTGAACTGCTCGGCAAGGAAGCTCGGCTGGGCTGGTTTCTCGCTGCTGCCAACCTGCTGCTTGCGGTGGCGCAATTTGCCGAGCCGGTCCTGTTCGGCCGCATCATCGACGTGCTGTCGGGCAAACCGAGTACGGACACGCTGTTCGGCACGATCACGTCGCCCTGGCCGCTGCTCGGCGCGTGGGTTGGGTTCGGACTCTTCACGATCATCTGCAGCGCGTTCGTTGCCCTGCAGGCGGACCGCCTCGCGCATCGCCAGCGTCAGGCTGTGCTCACCGGTTACTTCGAGCACATCATGCAATTGCCGCTCACCTTTCACACCGGCACACATTCCGGACGCCTGATGAAGGTGATGCTGCAAGGCACGGATGCGCTGTGGCGGGTCTGGCTGAGTTTCTTCCGCGAACATTTCGCGTCGATTGTATCCCTCGTCGTGCTGTTGCCGCTGTCGCTGTACATCAACTGGCGGCTCGCGGGCCTGCTGTTCATCCTGTGTATCATCTTCACGGTCCTGACCACGCTGGTGGTGCGCAAGACCTATGGCCTGCAGATGGAGGTCGAGGAGCACTACGGCGACCTCGCGGCGCGTGCGTCCGACGCGCTCGGCAACGTTGCGCTGGTGCAGAGCTTTGTCCGCGTGGATGCCGAGGTGCAGCAGCTGCGCGGGGTTGCCGACAAGTTGCTGTCGGCACAGTTGCCGGTGCTGTCGTGGTGGGCACTCGTGGCAGTCATGACCCGCGCCTCCACCACCATCACGATTCTGGCGATCTTCGTGGTCGGCATTATCCTGAACAGCCAGGGACAGGCCAGCGTCGGCGAGATCGTGATGTTCGTGAGCTTTGCCACCATGCTGATCCAGAAGCTCGAACAGGTCGTGAGTTTCATCAACAGCGTTTTCATGGAAGCGCCACGGCTGCGCGAATTCTTCGACGTGCTCGACGCCGTTCCGGCCGTGCGCGACCGGCCGGACGCCATCGATCCCGGCCGCCTCACCGGCCTTGTGGAATTCAACGACGTCTCGTTCTCCTATGACGGCAAGCGGCCCGCCGTCGAGGATGTCTCGTTCACGGCGCTGCCGGGACAGACCATCGCGCTGGTCGGCGAGACCGGCGCCGGCAAATCAACCGCCATCGCGCTGCTGCATCGCGCGTTCGATCCGCAATCCGGCTTCATCAAGATCGACGGCATGGATGTGCGCGGCATGACGCTGGCGGCGTTGCGCCGGAACATCGGCGTGGTGTTTCAGGAGGCGCTGCTGTTCAACCGCTCGATCGCGGAGAACCTGCGGGTCGGCAAGCCCGACGCGACTGACGAGGAATTGCGCGCGGCCGCCGAGGGCGCGCAGGCGATCGACTTCATCGAGCGCAGCGATCAGAAGTTCGACACCAATGCCGGCGAGCGCGGCCGCATGCTGTCCGGTGGCGAACGCCAGCGCCTGTCGATCGCGCGCGCACTGCTGAAAAATCCGCCAATCCTGATCCTCGATGAGGCGACCAGCGCGCTCGACGCGGTCACCGAAGCCAAGGTCAACGCCGCTCTCGATACTGTGATGCAGGGCCGGACCACCTTCGTGATCGCCCATCGCCTGTCGACCATCCGCAATGCGACGCGGATTCTGGTGTTCAACAACGGCAAGGTGATCGAAAGCGGAACGTTCGATGAACTCGTCGCGAGCGGCGGTTATTTCGCCAGGCTCGCGAAAGCACAGTTCATGGTTCAGGACGAGGCCCGCGCTCATTCGCCCGCGCTGACGGCAGCCACGGCCTCAAAGGCGTAACCCGGTCAAGGAAGCAAACTCTTCAAGAAGTGTGGGCATCGCCGAATTTTGGCCCATTTCATGCTTGATTGAGCCTCAAGACCCCTGTTCGGAACCGCTCGCTCCGGTATAAGTATTGAGCCTGGTGTCGCATCTGATTTGACGATCCGGATTGCTTTCGAACCCGCATGCAACACGCCGAGGATGCTATGGTTTCATTCGCCGCTGGCGTGCTTTCAACCGTCGGAATCCGGTAGTGATGCTGGTCCCTGCCCTGTTCCGGATTCCGTCGTTGCGACCGCTTGCGCTTTTGGCGGTGATGTTGCTTGCGGCGATGGCGCCGCGCATGGCGCACGCCGAGGCGCTGCTGGTGATCGAAGCCGATACCGGCAAGGTGCTGCAGGCCGAGAACGCGACCTATCCCTGGTACCCGGCGTCCGTCACCAAGATCATGACGGCTTACGTCACACTGAAGGCGGTGAAGGAAGGCCGCATCACGCTCGACACGCTGTTCACCGTGTCGCCGACGGCGGCCGCGCAGCAACCCTCGAAGATGGGCTTCAGGCCGGGCACGCAGGTCACCGTCGATAACGCGCTCAAGATGATGATGGTGAAGTCGGCGAACGATATCGCCGTCGTGCTGGCTGAAGGTGTCTCCGGCTCCATCGATAATTTCTCCGCGGAAATGAACAAGACCGCGCAACGCCTTGGCATGACGCAGACGAGTTACGTCAATCCGAACGGTCTGCCCGCGGAAGGACAGGTCACGTCGGCGCGCGATCTCGGCATTCTGGCGCGCGCGATCATCCGCGATCTGCCCGAGTACGAGTATTTCATGCACGTTCCGGCCATCAAGTTCGGCCGCCGCGTCACCGCGAACTTCAACAAGCTGATCGGCCGTTATCCCGGCGCGGACGGCATGAAGACCGGCTTCATCTGCGCCTCGGGATTCAATCTGGTCGCCACCGCGACGCGCAACAACAAGCGGCTGATCGCCGTCGTGCTCGGCGCACAGTCGTCGTCGCAGCGCGCGTTGAAGGCGGCGCAGCTGCTCGAACGCGGCTTCGGCGGCAACAAGCTGTCGTGGCTCAAGCCGGCGCTCGGCACCGTTGATGCGCTGGCGCCGATCGACGCCTCGCCGCCGAATTTACGGGACGAGATGTGCGGACCGAAACGCAAGCGGCCCGCCGCCGAAAACGAGGAAGACGATCCCGACATCCAGGCGGACAACAACGACGCCGGGATCGCGATGTTCACGGCCGGCCTTCAGGCCCCGACCATGAAGGTGTCGGACCTGCTGGCGATGCCGGCTGCCGCCACAACCCCGGTGATCGTCTATACCGGCCCGGTCCGCACCGGCGCGGCCATTCTCGAAGCCGATGCTGCCGAAGCCGCCAATCAGGCGGCGTCCGTTTCCAAGCGGAAGAAGGGCGCCAAGCCGAAGGTCGCCGCCAAGCCGGACACCGACGCAAAGCCCGAGAAAAAGAAGGACGAGAAGACCGCGGCAAAGCCCGACGCCAAGCCGGCTGTATCGCCTCCGAAGCCGAAAACCGCCGCGGTCAACCCGGCGGCCAAACCCGCCGGCGCGCCGAAAACCGACAAAAAGCCGGACGCTGCCGCCAAGCCAGCAGCCAAGCCCGAGGCAAAACCAGCGGCGGCGAAACCTGCTGCCGCCAAACCTGCCGCTGCCAGCTCCGCAGCCAAACCTGCTGCCGCTCCCGCCGCCAAACCGGCGGCCAAGCCTGCTGCCCAGCAGAAGCCCGACGCCGCCCCTCGCGGCTAATTCACCCGGCCGTGATTGTGCTCTGCGAAACCCGCATGCGTGAGCGGCCGTAAGCCTGCTGACACAAGCCTCAAAAGTGCGTCGTTACCACGCACAGGCTTGCTATGGCCTACCGCTTCGCTCAATACTTATTTCAATACTTGAGAACATAGCCCGTGCACCCCGCCACAAGACGGGGGCCGTCAGGAAACCAGCCGAGGGGAAGAAACCATGGAACGTATCTGGCTTAAACAATATCCGGCCGGCGTACCCGCCGACATCGACGTCAATCAATACCCATCGCTGGTGGAGTTGCTCGAAGAGAGCTTCAGGAAATTTGCCGACCGCAAGTCCTTCATCTGCATGGACAAGTCGATCACCTATCGCGAGCTCGACGAGATGTCGGCGGCGATTGGCGCCTATCTGCAAAGCAAAGGCCTGCAAAAGGGCGCGCGCGTCGCCATCATGATGCCGAATGTGCTGCAGAACCCGGTCGCCTCAAGCGCGATCCTGCGCGCCGGCTATACCGTGGTGAACGTCAATCCGCTCTACACGCCGCGCGAGCTTGAGCACCAGCTCAAGGATTCCGGCGCGGAAGCGATCCTGCTGCTCGAGAACTTCGCGAGCACGCTTGAGAAGGTCATCGCCAAGACCAACGTCAAGCATGTCATCATGGGCTCGATGGGCGATCTGCTCGGCTTCAAGGGTGTGATCGTCAATTTCGTCGTGCGCAAGGTCAAGAAGATGGTGCCGGCGTACTCGATCCCGAACGCCGTTCCGTTCAACGATGCGCTGGCGGCCGGACGCAAGCTGAAGCTGAACAAGCCGAAGCTGACCGGCGACGATGTCGCGTTCCTGCAATACACCGGCGGCACCACCGGCGTGTCGAAGGGTGCAACGCTGCTCCACCGCAACATTCTCGCCAACGTGCTGCAGAACGATGCATGGCTGCAGCCCGCATTGAAGAAGCCGCCGCATGTCGACCAGCTCTTTATCGTCTGCGCGCTGCCGCTCTATCACATCTTCGCGCTGACCGCATGCTTCCTGCTCGCGGTGCGCGCCGGCGGCGTGAACCTCCTGATCCCCAACCCGCGCGACATGGCGGGCTTCGTCAAGGAACTGGCGAAGTATCAGGTCAACAGCTTCCCGGCGGTGAACACGCTCTACAACGGCTTGCTCAACACGCCGGGCTTCGACAAGCTCGACTTCTCCAAGCTCAAGAGCTGCTTCGGCGGCGGCATGGCGGTGCAGAAGCCGGTCGCCGACAAGTGGACGCAGGTGACGGGTGTGGCGCTGTCGGAAGGCTACGGTCTGTCCGAGACCTCGCCGACGCTGACCTGCAATCCGGCGGACACCGACAAGTTCTCCGGCTCGATCGGCATTCCTGTGCCGTCGACATATCTGTCGATCCGCGACGACGACGGCAATGAAGTGCCGCTCGGCGAGCCCGGCGAAATCTGCGCCAAGGGTCCGCAGGTGATGGCGGGCTACTGGAACCGTCCGGAAGAGACCGCGAAGGTGATGACCGCCGACGGCTTCTTCCGCACCGGCGACATCGGCATCATGTCACCCGACGGCTACACCAAGATCGTGGACCGCAAGAAGGACATGATCCTAGTTTCCGGCTTCAACGTTTATCCGAACGAGGTCGAGGAAGTGATCGCGAGCCATCCGGGCGTGCTCGAATGCGCGGTGATCGGCGTTCCCGACGCGAAGTCGACCGAAGCCGTGAAGGCCTTCGTGGTGAAGAAGGATCCGAACCTCACCGCGCAGGACGTCATCAAGTTCGCAGCGACCGAACTGACCGGCTACAAGGTGCCCAAGCACGTCGAGTTCAGGACTGAACTGCCGAAGACCAACGTCGGCAAGATCCTGCGCCGCGAACTGCGCGACGAGAAGCCGAAGGCCGCCGCCGCGGCAAGCTAATGCGGAGATGACCCTTCACCTCTCCCCGCCTGCGGGGAGAGGTCGGATCGTGAAACGATCCGGGTGAGGGGCAGCCGTATGCGAGGACCGGATCGCAAAGCCACGAGCATCGCCCGAGGACTGCGGGGTCTGCAAACGGACGCCGAAACAAAGCTATGGCGTCACTTGCGAAATCGACAAATCTCTGGCGCCAAATTTGTCCGTCAGGAGCCTGTCGATCATTACGTTTGCGATTTCGTCTGCCGCGAACTGAAATTGATTATAGAGGCGGACGGCGGCCAGCATTTCGAATCCAACACAGATGCAGTCCGAGACCGCCGGCTTTCTGAAATCGGATATCGCGTGCTACGGTTCTGGAACAACGATATTCTTCAAAACATTGAGGGCGTCGTGCAGACGATCGAGTCCGCCATTCAAGATGCCCCTCACCCCAACCCTCTCCCCGCAGGCGGGGAGAGGGAGTGAACGAGCACAATGACCGATAATCTTACCTCCCCCTCCGACATCCTCACCTTCTGGCGCGCCGCCGGATACGAGCGCTGGTACGGCAAGGACGATGCATTCGATCAGGAACTGCGCGACCGCTTCATGGCGGTGTGGGAAGCGGCCCGCGACGGCAAACTGAGCGCATGGCAGGACACCGACGACGGCGCGCTGGCGCTGGTGATCGTGCTCGACCAGTTTCCCCGCAACATGTTCCGCAACGACCCGCGCGCGTTTTCGACGGACGCCCTCGCCCGCGAGGTTACGACAAAGGCCATTGCCGAGGGACGCGACCTGCGCACCGATCCTGTGTTGCGTGCCTTCATCTATCTGCCGTACGAGCACTCCGAGGACATGGCTGATCAGGAGCGCAGCATCACGCTGTTCGCGCCGCTCGGTGAGGACAGCCTGAAATGGGCGGTGCTGCATGCCGACATCATCCGCAAGTTCGGCCGCTTCCCCCATCGCAATACCGTGCTCGGCCGCGCGACGACGCCGGAAGAAGCTGCGTTTCTCGAGGAGGGCGGATTTGCGGGGTAGCCGTCGCGTGACCCTCTGACGTCGTCCCGGCGAAGGCCGGGACGACTCCTAGATAAATTGCACATTCGAAATGCTACTGCGCGATTCGACGTCTTCCCGCAGGCGGGCGAGGTCACACCCAACCAAATCTTAACGAATCCTTGCTAAGGCGCATCCTGCCCCACAAGCGGGAATCAGGATCGAGTGCCGTGACCGTCATGCCAGCTGATAGCGCGCCTGAAGCGAAGCCCGCGGGCTTGATTGCGCGGCTGCGCGGCGTGCTCACCGGCACCAGTGAAGCCTCACTGACCAAGCGGCTCGCCGGCACCGTGTTCCTCATTCGCGTGCTGAGCGCCGGCCTCGCCTATTTTTCGCAGGTGCTGCTCGCACGATGGATGGGCGGCTCGGACTACGGCATCTATGTCTATGTCTGGACCTGGGTGCTGCTGCTGGGCAGCGTGCTGGACTTCGGCATCGCCGTGTCCGCGCAAAAGATCATTCCCGAGTATCGCGCCGACGGGCAGCTTTCGATGCTGCGCGGCTTTCTCTCCGGCAGCCGCTGGATGACGCTGGCGGCTTCGACCACGGTCGCGCTGCTGCTGGCCGCGCTGGTGACAGCCCTGTCGCCGTGGATCGATGCGCACACCATTGTGCCGCTCTATATCGGCTGTCTCACCCTGCCCGCCTTCGTCGTCGCCAACACACAGGATGGCCTCGCGCGCTCCCATGACTGGATGCGCCTTGGCCTGATGCCGCAATTCATCGTGCGGCAGACGCTGATCATCGGGTTCACCGCCGGCGCCGTCGTGCTCGGCATGAATCTCGGCGCAACGGCTGCGATGATCGCCAGCGCCGCCGCGGTGTGGATCGCGATGCTCGGCCAATTGATCGTTCTCAACGGCCGCCTGCGCGAGAGTGTCGATCCTGGTCCGAAGACCTACGATTTCCGGAACTGGCTGAAGGTGTCGCTGCCGATCATGATGGTCGAGGGCTTCTATCTGCTGCTGTCTTACACCGACGTGCTGGTGCTCCAGCAATTCCGCTCATCGGAAGAAGTCGGCGTCTACTTCGCCGTGGTCAAGACGCTGGCGCTGGTGTCGTTCATTCACTACGCGATGTCGGCCACCACCGCGCATCGCTTCAGCGAGTATCACGCGTCGGGCGACAAGGAGCGCCTGTCGGCCTATATCGCCCACGCGATCAAGTGGACGTTCTGGCCTTCGGTCGCGGCCACCGCGGTGCTGCTGGCGCTGGGCAAGCCGTTGCTCTGGCTGTTCGGACCGCAGTTCACTGAAGGCTATGGCATCATGTTCGTCGCGGCGATCGGCCTGATCGTGCGCTCGGCCATCGGTCCGGTGGAGCGGCTGCTCAACATGCTGGGACACCAGAACATGTGCGCGCTGGCTTACGCGCTGGCGTTCCTGGTCAACCTCGTGCTGTGCGTGCTGCTGGTGCCGCGCTTCGGCGGCTACGGCGCTGCCGCAGCCACCTCAGTTGCGCTGGTCTTCGAGACGATCCTGCTGTTCTGGATCACCCGAAAGCGCCTCGGCTTTCACGTGCTGGCGTTCGGGAAGAAGTCGTAACAAAACGCGGACGTCATACGCGGGCTTGACCCGCGTATCCATCATTCTCCAAAAAGATGGATTGCCGGGTCAAGCCCGGCAATGACACCTTGTGGCCTACTCCGCCGTCCAGCCTCCGTCGATCGACAGGTTCGCGCCGGTGATCTGCGCTGCGGCGTCGCCGGTGAGAAACAGCGCCAGCGCCGCGACCTGATCGACGGTGACGAATTCCTTGGTCGGCTGCGCGTCGAGCAGAACGTCGTTGATGACCTGCTCCTTGGTCAACCCGCGCGCCTTCATGGTATCGGGAATCTGCTTTTCCACCAGCGGCGTCCAGACATAACCCGGCGAGATACAATTGGCCGTGATCTTGTGGGTCGCCAGTTCCAGCGCCACGGTCTTGGTCAGGCCCACGATGCCGTGCTTGGCAGAGACATAGGCCGACTTGAACGGCGAAGCGACCAGCGAGTGCGCCGACGCGGTGTTGATGATTCGGCCCCAGCCGCGCTTCTTCATGCCGGGCACCGCCGCGCGGATAGCGTGAAACGCCGACGACAGATTGATCGCGATAATCATGTCCCATTTCTCGATGGGAAATTCCTCGATCGGCGAGACGAACTGCACGCCGGCATTGTTGACGAGAATGTCCACCGAACCGAAGGTCTTTTCGCCAAGCGCAACCATCTCCGCGATTTCCGCGGGCTTGGTCATGTCCGCCGGCGAATGCACCGCCTTGACGCCGAAATCCTTCTCGATGGCCGCGCGCTCCTTCTCGATATCGGCCGGCGTGCCGAAGCCGTTGAGCACGACATTGGCGCCAGCGCTTGCAAAGGCTCGCGCATAGGCCAGGCCGATGCCACTCGTCGAGCCCGTGACCACCGCCGTCTTGCCGGAAAGAGTACCCATTATTCGCTCCTGTTTTCATTCACTTGATTTTTTCCGATCCCGCCTGGCAAAGATCGTAGGTCACCATGCTCTCGCCGGATTGCGGCCGGTTCAGCCATTCCGGATGAGACATGGAGGTGTACACATCGCGCTCACCCGCAGCCCAGTGCTCGACCATCCCGAGCCGGGAGAAATCGTAATCTTTCGACGAGGCTTCGTGCGTCTTGCTGCGGTAGATCAGATGAACCACCGTGACGGTGTTTTCTTTCGCCGCCTCATTGAGGGTTGCGACCAGCGGATCGTCCTTAAAGCTCTCCGGCAGTTTGGCGATCAGTTCGCGCACCGCCTTTTTGGCGTCATGAACTTTCTTTGCCTTGTCGGTGTTCATGCGGGTGCGGCTTGAGTAGCGGATGTCCTTCTCGCGCTCGGCCGCCTCGACCAGCGACTGCGGCAGCGGCCCGCGCGCGCTGAACAGATCGATCTGGAAAATCAGCAGGTCGGTGCGGTTTTCAGCATCCAGCACATAGTCCAGCGGCGTGTTGGACGAGACGCCGCCGTCCCAGTAATGCTCGCCCTCGATCTCGATGGAGGGAAACCCCGGCGGCAAGGCGCCGGACGCCATGATGTGCTCGGGTCCGATTTTCTTGCCCAGCTTCTTGAACTCGACGTTGTCGAAATATCTGAAGTTGCCGCTGCTGACACCGACAGCGCCGACGCTCAGGCGAATCTTGGCCTCGTTGATCAGGTCGAAGTCCACCAGCCGCTCCAGCGTCGCGCGCAGCGGCGTGGTGTCGTAGTAACTCTGCGACTGCGGACTTCCAGCAGGCCAGACCGGCGCCGGCGGAAAACGCGGCGTGAAGAATCCCGGCACGCCGAAGGTCGCGATCAGCGCGGCGCTGGTCTCGTTGAAGACCGAGCGCGCGTGGTCGCCTTGCACGAACGGAGCCCATGGCATCGGCGAGGCCGACGACACCATTTCCCAGAACTCCTTGAGCTTTCCGACGCGCTTCTCCCGGGGATTGCCCGCGATGATCGCCGCGTTGATCGCGCCGATCGAAATGCCTGCGATCCATTTCGGCTCGAAGTCATGATGACAGAGCGCCTGATAGGCCCCGGCCTGATAGGAGCCGAGCGCGCCGCCGCCTTGCAGCACCAGCACGCGCTGGGCCTGTGCAGGGATCGTGGCAACGGGTTTATCGGGAGACAATTGATCCATAAGCCATCACTGAACGAGTGTCCCGTATCCGAGGTTCGCCACTGAACGAGTGTCCCGTATCCGAGGTTCGCCTCGCTTTGCAGCGCTCTCCAAGCGAACCTCGGATACGAAGGACACTAACAAACTATAATTCTAGTGATCCTCTGGTTCTGACATTCGTAAAAGCGCCTGCGAAGGATATGATACGAATGTCAGAACCGGATCACTAGCATCCGGGGGAACCATGCTGCAGTACGGTGGCCTCAGTTCGCAGCCGCGTCAATTGGCCAAAACGAGGGGAACGTCACAGAAGATTTATCTTGAGATTTATCTGGCATCCGGCGCGGCGAGGATCAGCGTCCAGAACACCTTGTATTTGGTATTTGGAGCATAGGCCGCCGCGATGCCTATTTTTGTGACACCGCTCGCCAGCATATTGGCCTTGTGGGGCGGTGAATCCCGCCAGCCCGAGAAGGCTTCCGCCAGCGTATGATAACCGGCGGACACGTTTTCCACGGCCTTGGTGGCGTCGAAGCCCGACGCCTTGATGCGCTTGTCGAGCGTGCCCGCTACGTTGTGATCGAGCTTGTTGCGGCTGGCCATGGCTTGCGACTGCGCTTCCGCCGACTTCATCAGCAACGAATCGACCTGGACCGCGCCGAGGCCGTTGTTCTGCCGGTAGCCGGAGATCATGGATGCCGCGGTGGCGGGATCGAGTTTCGCGTCGGCGCTGGCCATGCTGACATAGAACGCCGGCTGCCCGGTGGGCGTCTCACCGCCCGTCCCGCAGCCACTCAGAATCGTCAGCGCCAGAATGGCCCCCGCCATGCGTATCATCTGCATTCCCCAACCGTCGGTCGGCGTTTGTTGCACACCAACAGTGGCTGAAAGGTGAACGGGGGCGTCTGTTGGGGAACCCTCGTGCAGAGCAACGAACCAACCGCAACCTCAAATCGTCATTGCCGGGTTTGACCCGGCAATCCATCCTCTTGGAGACGCTCTCTTTTAAAGATGGATGGCCGGGGCAAGCCCGGCCATGACATTCATTGTTCTACGACTGCTATTTTCACGACTGCGCCGGAAACAGCCGGTAGCGCCGGGGCTGCAGGCTGACCACGTCGCCGGGCTTGAGGTCGCGGTCGCGTGGCGCGTCGATCTCGATCAGGGTCTCGTTGGCGCCGTTGTGCAGGACCACGTCGGCGCGCTGGGTCGGCCCGAACGCACGCACATGCTTGACGTCACCCTCGAAGATGCCGCTGCCGTTCGGCACAATTGAAACATCGTGACGCCGGATGAACAGGTTTGACGGACCAGACACGGCGTCGCGCGGCTCGAGGTTCAGCACCTTGTCGCCGAGCCGGACCTTGCCGTCGGCGACTTGCACAGGCAGCACAATGGATTCGCCGATGAAGCCGTGAACGAACGCTGTCGCCGGGTTGTCGTAAACGTCACCGGGCGTGCCGATCTGTTCGATCTTGCCCTTGTCCATCACCACCACGCGGTTGGCGACTTCCAGCGCCTCTTCCTGATCGTGGGTCACGAAGATCGAGGTGACATGAATCTCGTCATGAAGCTGGCGCAGCCAGCGGCGCAATTCCTTGCGCACCTTGGCGTCGAGCGCGCCGAACGGCTCGTCGAGCAGCAGGATGCGCGGCTCGATGGCGAGCGCACGCGCAAGCGCGATACGCTGGCGCTGGCCGCCGGACAATTGGCTCGGATAGCGGTCCGCCAGCCAGTCGAGCTGCACCAGATCGAGCAGTTCCTTCACGCGCTTTTTGATATGCGCCTCATCCTTGCGGATGGCGCGCGGCTGAACCCGCAGACCGAAGGCGACATTCTCGAACACGCTCATGTGGCGGAACAGCGCGTAGTGCTGAAACACGAAGCCGACGTGACGCTCGCCGGCGCCGCGCGACAGCGCATCCTCGCCGTCGAAAATCACCGAGCCCTCATCGGGCCAGTCGAGACCGGCGATAATCCGCAGCAGCGAGGTCTTGCCCGATCCCGACGGCCCGAGCAGCGCCACCAGCTCGCCCGTGGCGACCTTGAGATCGACGTTGTCGAGCGCGGCGAAGGCCCCGAACTTTTTCACGATGTTGCGGACTTCAATCGTCACTTGCGGTCTGTCCTTCTTCGAGATGGCTTTCGAGGACCGTTTTCACGATCAGCGTGACGAGCGCCAGGAATGCGAGCAACGACGCGATCGCGAATGAAGCCACAAACTGATACTCATTGTACAGGATTTCGACGAGCAGCGGCATGGTGTTGGTTTCGCCGCGAATGTGGCCGGAGACCACGGAAACCGCGCCAAATTCGCCCATGGCGCGGGCGTTGCACAGCAGCACGCCGTACAGGATACCCCATTTGATATTGGGGATGGTCACGCGCAGAAAGGTGCGCAACCCGGACGCGCCGAGCGAAATCGCCGCCTCCTCCTCCTGGGTGCCCTGCTCCTGCATCAGCGGGATCAGTTCGCGCGCCACAAACGGGAACGTCACGAAGGTCGTCGCCAGCGCGATGCCGGGCACCGCGAACAGGATCTGCACGTTGTGCTCCATCAGCCAGGCACCGAAGTAACCCTGCGCGCCGAACAGCAGCACGAACACCAGACCGGAGATCACCGGGCTGACGGAAAATGGCAGATCGATCAGCGTGATCAGGAACACCTTGCCGCGAAACTCGAACTTCGCGATGGCCCAGGCGGCAATGACGCCGAAGACGAGATTGAGTCCCACCGATATGACAGCAACGGTCAGCGTCAGCCGGATCGCGGACAGCGCTTCCGGGTCCGACAGCGCCTTGAGATAGGCGCTGATGCCTTTCGAGAAGGCCTCGGTGAACACCACGACCAGCGGCAGCACCACGAAGATCGTCAGAAACGTGATCGCGATGGTGATGAGGGTCCATCGCACCAGAAACGGCTCGGTGCGGATTTCATGCGCGGACGCTGATTTTTGCCGGTTGATCACCATAACGCGGCCTAGACCGCGACCGCGACGCCGCGCGTCTGCGCCCAGCGTTGAATGCGGTTGATGGTGAAGATGATCAGGAACGAGACGATCAGCATGATGACGGCAATCGCGGTGGCATCGGCGTAACGAAACTCCGACAGCCGGATCACGATCAGCAGCGGCGCGATTTCGGAGACGTTCGGCAAGTTGCCAGCGATGAAGATGACCGAACCGTATTCGCCGACAGCGCGCGCAAAGGCGAGTGCAAAGCCGGTCAGGATCGCCGGCGTCAGGCTCGGGAGGATCACGCGCCGGATGATGTCCCAGCGCGAGGCGCCGAGACTTGCCGCCGCCTCCTCCACCTCAATTTCGAGATCGATCAGCACCGGCTGCACAGTGCGCACCACGAACGGAAAGCCTATAAAGATCATCGCCACGAAAATGCCGATCGGCGTGAATGCGACCTTGATGCCCCACTCGGCCAGCGGCGCGCCGAGCCAGCCCTTCTGGGCGAACAGCGCCGTCAGTGCGACACCGGCGACCGCGGTTGGCAGCGCGAAGGGAATATCGACGATGGCGTCGAAGATACGGCGGCCCGGAAAGCGGTAGCGCACCAGCACCCAGACGATGATCATGCCCATCACGAGATTGACGATGGCGGCCAGGAACGCGAGGCCAAACGAAATCCTCAGCGCGTTGAGGGTGCGGCGCGCGGTGAGGATCTCCCAGAACTGGAGAAGGCTGAGTTCAGATGTCTTGAGAAAGAGGCCCGCGAGCGGAATGAGGACGATGATCGACAGCCATGTCAGCGTCAGCCCCATGGTGAGGCCAAAACCCGGCAATGCCCGTCGTCTTCCCGTTCCTCCGCTCACGATGCCCCCATCACTCCGCGATCAGATCAGTTCTTGTAGATCTGATCGAAAACGCCGCCTTCACCGAAGTGTTCCTTTTGCGCCTTGGTCCAGCCGCCGAACACGTCGTCGATGGTGAAAAGGCTAACCTTTGCAAAGGAGTCTGCATACCTCTCGCCGACCGCAGCATCCCGCGGGCGATAGAAATTCCGCGCTGCGATTTCCTGGCCTTCCTTGGTGTACCAGTATTTCAGGTAGGCTTCAGCAGCGGCGCGGGTGCCTTTCTTGTCGGCGACCGTGTCCACCACCGCAATCGGCGGCTCGGCCAGAATCGACAGCGGCGGCGCCACGATCTCGAACTTGTCCTTGCCGAATTCCTTCACCGCCAGGAACGCTTCATTCTCCCACGCGAGCAGCACGTCGCCAACGCCACGCTCGACGAACGTCACGGTCGAACCACGCGCGCCCGTATCGAGCACCGGCACGTTCTTGAAGATGTCGCCGACGAATGCCTTGGCCTTGTCCTCGCCGCCGTATTTCTTCAGCGCGTAACCCCACGCCGCGAGATAATTCCAGCGCGCGCCGCCGGACGTCTTGGGATTCGGCGTGATGACCTGCACGTTCTTCTTGATGAGATCGTCCCAGTCCTTAATGCCCTTCGGGTTGCCCTTGCGCACAAGGAACACGATGGTCGAGGTATACGGCGCGGAATTCTGCGGCAGCTTGGTCTGCCAGTCCTTCGCGATCAGGTTCTTGCCCGCGATCGCGTCGATGTCATAAGCGAGCGCCAGCGTCACCACATCGGCCTGCAAACCGTCAATCACCGAGCGCGCCTGCGAACCCGATCCGCCGTGCGACTGCTTGATCTCGATGCTCTTGCCGGTGTCCTTCTGATACGCAGCCGCGAACGCCTTGTTGAAATCCGAATAAAGCTCACGAGTCGGATCGTACGACACGTTGAGCAACGTGACATCCGCAGCAAGCGCCGAGCCTGCCCAGATCAAACTTCCAATCACGAGAAGACGGCCGATCATTGGATTGGGGCGAAACATTTCAAACTCCATTCGAACTGACGACATCATCGCCATCAGGGAAGGCGTGAAACTCTGGAAATCACGTGGTCATGTCAACGAAACCGGATTTCATTCTTAGCAAGATTGCGGTGCAAACGTTCCAAGAAATACCGGGATTCAAGAAGGCAAAATTTTAGGAGGTTTTTGTGACGTGAATACCGCATTCCGTCTTGCCCCTGTCGCGCCAGCGGCCCGCACGCGGATCCTCGCCGGGAAGCGTGCGGCTGGTGCAAGGCATACACCCGATCGAGGTGAAGCCGGATGCGACCAAAGGATGCGGCGGCAGATTCATGGCTGCGTACAATGCCTTCAAGTCATCCGGTGAAACATTGGCCAGCGGATTGAATTTCAGCCGCGCGCCGTCGGCTTCGACGACGGGAATCGCGGCGCGATCGCCGCCCTGAAACCGCTTGCGGCCGTTGATCCAGCCGTCGAACGACGACAGCGCACGCGCCAGCGGTTCCACCTTGCGGATGAAGCAGCACTGATCCGGATTGGAGAACCACAGATCGCGGTCCTTGTCCTCGCGATCGAGTGTATCGTTCAGCGGATGAATGGTGCGCACGTCGGTCAGTCCGAGCAGCTTCGTCAGTGTATCGCGATAGGCCAGCGTTTCCTCGAACAGCCAGCCGGTGTCGAGAAACACCACCGGAATGGCCGGATCGACATCGGCTGCAATCTTCAGGAGCGCCGCCGACTCCGTGCCGAACGAGGACACGACAGCCAACCTGTCACGACCGACTTGCCGCACGGCAGCCGCGATGATTTCCCCCGGCGATGCCTTGGCAAGCGTGCGGTCAAGCTCGGCAGCTTCCGCAACGATCAGCGATGATGATGCACTCGCGGGAGCCTGCGACAGGAATGAGGGTGCAGCGGTGGTCATGAACGCACTCCTTCCGGAAGATGCATCAGCCGGCGGTGAAACGCGGTGATGCGGCCGTCGCCGGTCGGCTGATAGAACACCGAATAACGCTTCGCGACGCTGGCGAAGGCCTCGGCGTCGCTTTGCTTCTTCACCTCGAAAGCATCGAACCCGGCGCGCAACATGAACACGAATTGATCGCGCAGCACCTGACCGGTGGCGCGCAATTCGCCGCGAAACTTAAAACGCTCACGCAGCAGCCGCGCCTGGGTGTAGGCACGCCCGTCCCGGAACACCGGGAACACCAGCGCCACCGCCGCCAATCTCTCGAGATACGGCAGCAGGTCATCCACATCGCGGTTGTTCGGCCAGATCACCCCCAGCTTGCTATTGCGCGACAGCGCCGCCTCGGCATCGGCGAGGAAACGCTCGGCCGAAACCAGCACCGCACCGTCAGCGGGAAGTTCCGCGTCATCGGCGAGATGCACGTACTCGTCGGAGACGACGGTGTTGCCTTTAACGAGTGGCATAGACCCGCTCCTTGAAAGGCTCGACGCCAAGACGCTTCACAGCATCCACGAACAGCTCCTGAGGACGCTGGCGCAACGCCAGATAGGCCTCGACGATATCCTCGATCACATCGGCCACCTGATCGTACGGCACCGCAGGGCCCACGAGGTTGCCGAGAACGGCGTTCTCGTCAGCACGGCCGCCGATGGTGATCTGGTAGAATTCCTCACCGTTCTTCTCGACGCCGAGAATACCGATATGGCCGACGTGATGATGACCGCAGGCATTGATGCAGCCTGAAATATTGATGTGCAGCCGGCCTATCAGGTTGGCGGTGTCGTGATTGGCGAACCGCCGGGTGATTTCCTGCGCGATCGGGATCGAGCGGGCGTTGGCCAGCGAGCAGTAATCGAGGCCGGGGCATGCGATGATGTCGGTGACTAGATTGACGTTTGGCGTCGCGACGCCGATCTTGTCGAGCGCGCGCCACAGCGCCGGCAGGTCGCGCTTGGCCACATGCGGCAGCGCCAGATTCTGTTCGTGACCGACGCGAATTTCGCCGAACGAATACTTGTCCGCGAGATCGGCAATCTCGTCCATCTGCTCGGCCGTGGCATCGCCCGGAGGCCCGCCGACCGGCTTCAGCGACAGCGTGACAATGCCGTAACCGGGCGCCTTATGCGCAGCGACCGAATTCTTGTACCAGGCCTCGAAATTCGGATTCTGCAGCGCCTTCTTCAGCTCATCCGGGGTGTCGGAAAGCCTTTCATACTTCGGATAGAAAAAGCGCGAGCGGATGTCCTCGACTTCAGCGGCATCGAGCGCCAGCGCGCCGTCGCGCATCTGCACCCACTCCTCCTCGACCTCCTGCTTGAACTTCGCAATGCCGAGCTCGTGCACCAGGATCTTGATGCGCGCCTTGTAGATGTTGTCGCGGCGGCCGTACTGGTTGTAGACGCGCAGGATCGCCTCGACATAACTCAGGATGTCGCGGTGACTGACGAATTCGTTGATGGTCTTGCCGATGAACGGCGTACGGCCGAGACCGCCACCGACCAGCACTTCGAAGCCGCTCTCGCCCGCCGCGTTCCGGTGAATGCGCAGGCCGATGTCGTGAACCTTGATGGCGGCACGGTCATGCTCGGACGCGGTGATCGCGAACTTGAACTTGCGCGGCAGGAAGGAGAATTCCGGGTGCAGCGTCGAATACTGGCGCAGAATTTCCGCCCAGATGCGCGGGTCTTCAACTTCGCCCGGCGCCACACCGGCCCACTGGTCGGAAGTGACGTTGCGAATGCAATTGCCGGAGGTCTGCATGCCGTGAATGCCGACCTTGGCGAGGTCCGCCAGCGCGTCGGGCAATTCAGCCAGCTTGATCCAGTTGTACTGGATGTTCTGCCGGGTGGTGAAATGGCCGTAGCCGCGGTCGTATTTGCGCGCGACATGCGCCAGCGCGCGCAGCTGCTTCGACGACAGCGTGCCGTAAGGGATCGCGATCCGCAGCATGTAGGCATGCAGTTGCAGATAAACGCCATTCATCAGCCGCAGTGACTTGAATTCGTCCTCGGTCAGTTCGCCGGACAACCGGCGCGCGACCTGATCGCGAAACTCCGAGACACGTTCGTTGACGATGGTCCGGTCGAGTTCGTCGTAAGCGTACATAACACTTGCCTTGAAGGTGTCGCGGCTCAGGCCGAGACGAGAAGATCGATGGTGACGCCCTGCTGGCGGATTTTCTCGCGCAGGTTGCCGGGCCGGATGCCATCCTCGCCGATCTCGACCGGCGCGATGTAAGCGCCCACCGAGCCGACATCGTCGGCGACCGACTCCGCGAGCAGCGCGCGCGCGTCGTCGGCAGTCCGCACGATGGCGGCGTCGGACAGCCTGTCCGACCATCCATGCGAGGGGGTCCGGTAAATCACCGCGCCATCGCCGGTGCGATTGGCCGTGACAATGGAGGGACCGGTGATCTTGATTTTCTGTTGCAGAGGTGAGGTCATTCGGCTGCCATTAAAAGGTCAGAGATGAGGTCATCGGGGGTTGCTTGGAGATTTCCGTTTCGCCACGGAGCGGAACGGGAAACGACGTCGCCAATGATCAGGATCGCGGGACCGCTGTTCACCTGATCGGCGAGTGAAGGCAGATCACGAAGCTTGCCGACCACGGCCTTGGAGTCCGGACGCGTCACCCGCGCGAACACGCCGACCGGCGTATCAGGCGAGCGTCCCGCAGCAAGCAGGCCATCGCGAATGGTCGGTGCGGCCGTCATGCCCATGTAGACCACGACGGTCATTTTCGTGTCGGTCAGCGCGGACCAGTCGACATTGCCGGCATCTTCCGCCTTGTGTGCGGTGAGAAAGGTGATGCGCAGCGCTTCCTGGCGGTAGGTCAGCGGCACCTCGGATTCAGCAGCAGCACCGAGTCCAGCGGTGATGCCGGGGATCACCGCATAGGCGACACCCGCTGCGCGAAGTGCGGCGATTTCCTCGCCGCCGCGCCCGAAGATGAAGGGATCGCCGCCCTTAAGCCGCACCGCGCGCTTGCCCGCCTGCGCGGCCTCGATCAGAAGGCGATGAATCTTGTCCTGGCCGATGCCGGGCTTTCCGACACGACGGCCGACCGGCACCCGCGCCGCGTCACGGCGCGCGCGGTCGAGAACTTCAGGCGATACGAGATCGTCGTAGAAAACCACGTCGGCATCCTGCAGCGCGCGCAGCGCCTTGACCGTCAGCAGATCCGGATCGCCCGGCCCCGCGCCGACCAGCGTGACAATGCCGTCGCCGCCGCTTGCCGCGAACGCCACCGGATCATGAATCGATTTGAGCTTGCGCTCGGCGTCGTCAACGCGTCCGGCGAGAACATCCGCGCCGATCGGGCCGTCGATGACGCGCTCCCAGAACAGCCGCCGCATCGCCACTTCGGGAAGCCGCGCCTTGATGGCGTCGCGCCAGCGCCCGGCGAACGATGCAAGATCACCGATGCGCGCAGGCAGCAGCGTCTCGATGCGTTCGCGCACGCGGCGCGCGACAACAGGCGAAGCACCGCCGGTGCCGACAGCCACGACCACATCGCCGCGATCGACGATGGCCGGGAAAATGAAAGTGGAATGCGCGACCTCGTCCATCACATTGACGGGAATGCCGAGCGCGCGCGCACGCGCCGCCATGGCATGACCGGTTTCGCCGGCCCCCGCGCAGAGGATTGCAATGACGTTGGAGAGATCGGCGGTGAACGGATCGCCGTCAGCGCGTTCGACGCGCGCGGCTGACTCCGCATCAAGCCGCGAAAGATCATGATTTCCGTCGGTTGAGAACCATCGCACGCGCGCATCCGCCGCCAGCAGCAGGCGCAATTTGGCCTGCGCAAGCTCGCCCTGGCCCACCAAAACAATGGTGCCAGCTTGCAGATCAAGGAATACCGGCAGGAACCGCATACGAAACTCCGCTTCCCCATTTGCGGGGTTGACTGGAATTATTTTCTATATATGTATCTTGCAAGCCGCGCAAAGAGAAAAATATTTCTTCTACGCTGCGCTGCAAACTTAGAATTTGGTACCACAAACCCAGCGCAAAAGAGATGCATCTTCTCGTGACACATCTGGATGGCGAACACCTCCGTCTGAGTGCCGCTGCATCTTTCGCAAGCAACGGCCTGCGGGCACTGCCCGCGCCCGGGACGGAGTAATCCATGGCAAGTTCTTTAGCGAATTCTTTGGCAACCTCTTCGGCGAACGCGCCCGCACCCAAGTCTGCCGCACCGTTGATATCGGCCGTGCCGTCGATGGATCACCTCGACGAGCTCGAAGCGCAGAGCATTTACATTTTCCGCGAGGCGTTCGCCCGGCTGAAAAAGCTCGCGCTGCTGTGGTCGCTCGGCAAAGATTCGAACGTGATGATCTGGCTGGCGCGCAAGGCGTTCTTCGGCAAGGTGCCGTTCCCCGCGCTGCACGTCGACACACAGAAGAAATTCCCCGAGATGTACGCCTTCCGCGATCAGTACGCGAAGGAATGGGGGCTCGATCTCAAAGTCGATTTCTGCCCGCCGATCGAGGAAATCGATCCGACGCTGCCGCCCGCCGCACGCTCCGCCGCGCGCAAGACGGAAGGCCTGAAACTCGCGCTCGCCAAGTACGGCTTCGACGGCCTGATTGCCGGCATCCGTCGCGACGAGGAAGCCACCCGCGCGAAAGAGCGTGTGTTCTCGCCGCGCGGTCTTGAAGGCGGATGGGATGTCCGCGATCAGCCGCCGGAATTCTGGGATCACTTCAATGCATCGCCGCCGCAGGGCGCGCATCTGCGCATCCATCCGATCCTGCATTGGACCGAGGAAGACATCTGGGCCTACACCCAGCGCGAGAATATTCCGATCATCCCGCTCTACCTGTCGAACAACGGCAAGCGCTACCGCTCGCTGGGCGATCAGGACATTACCAACCCGGTCGTATCGAACGCCTCGAATATCGATGAAATCCTGACCGAATTGAAGGGCACGAAAGTGCCGGAGCGCGCCGGTCGCGCGCTCGACCACGAAACCGAAGATGCCTTCGAGCGGCTTCGTGTCGCCGGTTACCTCTGACGTTGGATGAGCGCCCCGATGAACATCGCAGTCTCCAAAATCGTGCCAACGGCTTCCCTCGCCACGATACCCAACGGCGTAACCGCACGCCCGCAGGTTCGCATCGTCATCGTCGGCCATGTCGATCACGGCAAGTCGACGCTGGTCGGCCGCCTGCTGCATGAAACCGGCAGTCTTCCGGACGGCAAGCTGGAAATGCTGCAAGCGGTCAGCGCGCGGCGCGGGATGCCGTTCGAATGGTCGTTTCTTTTGGACGCACTGCAGACCGAACGCGACCAGGGCATCACCATCGACACCACGCAGATCCGCTTCCGCACGCCGTCGCGCGACGTCGTTCTGATCGACGCGCCAGGCCACGCGGAATTCCTGCGCAACATGATCACCGGCGCATCGCAGGCCGACGGCGCAATCCTCATTATCGACGCGCTGGAAGGCGTCCGCGACCAGACCCGCCGCCACGGCTATCTGCTGCATCTGCTGGGCGTCAAACAGGTCGCCGTCGTGGTCAACAAGATGGACCGCGTCGACTACAGCGCGGCCCGTTTCAAGGAGATCAGCAACGAGATTTCGGCGCATCTGATCGGCCTCGGCGTCACGCCCACCGCCATCGTGCCGATTTCGGCGCGCGACGGCGATGGCGTCACCGAGCGCACAGCCAACATCAACTGGTACAGCGGGCCTACGGTCGTCGAAGCCATCGACGGGCTGACCCCGGCGCGTGCGCTGGACGAACTGGCGCTGCGATTGCCCGTGCAGGCGATCTACAAGTTCGACGACCGCCGCATCGTCGCAGGCCGCGTCGAATCCGGTCACATCGGCACCGGCGACGAAATCGTCATCATGCCCACCGGCAAGGTCGCCAAGGTCAAGTCCGTTGAAAGCTGGCCGCAGACGCCGGTGACCACGCGGCAAGGTGCCGGCCGTTCGGTCGGCATCACGCTCGACCGCGAACTGTTCCTGGAACGCGGCGACGTTATCGCTCACATCAAGGCCGCACCCCGCGACACCCGCCGCCTGCGTGCCCGCATCTTCTGGCTGCATGACGCGCCCTTGAAGCCCGGCGCATCGGTTCTGGTGCGGCTCGGCACCATGGAAACCCGCGCCACGATCGTCGCCATCGACAAGGCGGTCGATCCCGGCGAACTCGCGAGCGTCGAAACGTCCTCCATCGGGCGCAACCATGTCGGCGAGATCGATATTTCGCTGGCGAAGCCGGTTGCTGTCGATCCGTACACCGACAATCCGCGCACCGGTCGCCTTGTGATCGAAGTCAACGGCCGCATCGCCGGCGGTGGCCTCGTGCTCAGCGTCGATTCCGGGCAACGCGCCATTCCCATCGACATCGTGCCGGTCGAATCCGCGCTGCGCCCGGAAGAGCGCTCGGCGCGTTACGGCCACGGCGGCGCGGTGGTCTGGCTGACCGGCTTGCCCGGCTCGGGCAAGTCAACGCTGGCGCGCGCACTCGAACGCAAGCTGTTCAGCCACGGCGGCTCCCCGCTGCTGCTCGACGGCGACACCTTGCGCGCTGGACTCAACGGCGATCTCGGCTTCTCGCCGAAGGATCGCGCCGAGAACATCCGCCGCCTCGCCGAGATGGCAACGCATCTCGCGCGCAACGGCCATATTGCCATCGTCGCAGCGGTCTCGCCCTCCAGCGACGACCGCGCACAGGCGCGACGCATCGCCGACGATCTGTTCCGCGAAGTCTATGTGGCGACCCCGGCCGAGGTTTGCGAAAGCCGTGATCCGAAAGGCCACTACGCCAAGGCGCGCGCGGGAAATCTGCCGAGCTTCACCGGCATCGCCAACGACTATCAGCCGCCGGCCAACGCCGAACTGACCATCGACACCTCGACACGTTCAGTCGCCGAGGGCGCCGACGAGATCGAGCGGCTGCTGGCGAATACGGGCGTGCTTTTCGGCGATCTCGACGATCTCGCCGCCAATATCTGAGCAATCTCCCGGCGGTCCCCACCGGCCGCTTTTGCTCTGCGAAACTGGGGCCCCGCCCGATACCGGCGGGGGTCGTGGTATACGCCTTTCGGACCCGGGAAAGGGACTTCTCTTTTGCCCGGCTTTGGCGCTAAAACCGTCCCGCCACGCCGTGTCCAACGGTAAAATTCACCTCATCCTGAAGCCTTGAAGCGGCGATTTTTCGCCGTCTTCCGTGAGACTTATCATGAAACGTATCGACGCCAGCGGTTTGAAGATCGCGCCTGTTCTGTTCGACTTTATTGCCAAGGAAGCGACCGCCGGCACCGGCGTTGCGCCGGACGCCTTCTGGGCGGGCCTCGCCGCGATCGTCAAGGATCTCGCCCCGCGGACGCGCGACCTGCTCGCCACCCGGGGCGCGCTGCAAGCCAAGATCGACGGCTGGCACAAGGCCAACAAGGGCAAGGCGTTCGACATGGATGCCTACACCGCCTTCCTGAAGGAGATCGGCTACCTGCTGCCGGAGCCTCCCGCCAAGGAAGTGCAGACCGCGAATGTCGATGAAGAACTCGCCTCCATGTTCGGACCGCAGCTTGTCGTGCCGCTCACCAACGCACGCTATTCGCTGAACGCGGCGAACGCACGCTGGGGCAGCCTCTATGACGCGCTCTACGGCACTGATGCGATCCCGCACGATCCGTCCGAAGGCGGCAAGGGTTACAACAAGGCACGCGGCGACAAGGTGATCGCCAAGGCCAAGACGTTCCTCGATCAGGCCGTGCCGCTCGCGACCGGCAACCACAGCGACGTCACCGCCTATCACATCGAGCACGGCCAGCTCGCCGCCAAGCTCAAGAGCGGCAACGCCACCGCGCTCAAGAACAAGACCCAGCTCGTGGGCTATCAGGGCGATGCCCACACCCCGACCTCGATCCTGCTGGTCAACAACGGCATGCACATCGACGTGCTGATCGACCGCAACAACACCATCGGCAAGGACGATCCGGCCGGCGTCGCCGACATGGTCCTGGAATCCGCCGTCTCGACCATTCTCGACATGGAAGACTCAGTCGCCGCCGTCGATGCCGAGGACAAGGTTCTGGTCTACCGCAACGTGCTCGGCCTGATGAACGGCACGCTGTCGGCTGATTTCGAGAAGGGCGGCAAGACGCTGACCCGCGCGCTCAACGCCGACCGCGCCTACACCGCGGCGGACGAAAAGGGCAAGGTGACCCTGCACGGCCGCAGCATGATGCTGATCCGCAACGTCGGCCACCACATGTATACCGACGCCGTGCTCGACAGCTCGGGTGAGGAAATTCCGGAAGGCATCCTCGACGCCGCCGTGACCGGCCTGCTTGCGCTTCACGACATCAAGGGCAAGACCAAACTCAAGAACAGCCGCGCCGGGTCGGTCTATATCGTCAAGCCGAAGATGCACGGCCCGGATGAAGTCGCACTGACGGTCGATCTGTTCGGCCGCGTCGAGAAGATGCTGTCGATGACCGCCAACACCATGAAGGTCGGCATCATGGACGAGGAGCGCCGCACCACGGTGAATCTGCAGGCCTGCATCCAGAACGCCGCGCAGCGCATATGCTTCATCAATACCGGCTTCCTCGACCGCACCGGCGACGAAATCCATACGTCGATGGAAGCGGGTCCGATGATCCGCAAGAACGACATGAAGGCGCAGCCCTGGATCAAGGCCTACGAGGACTGGAACGTCGACACCGGTCTGGCCAACGGCCTGCCGGGTCACGCTCAGGTCGGCAAAGGCATGTGGGCGGCTCCCGACAAGATGGCGGACATGCTGGCGCAGAAGATCGCGCATCCGCAGGCCGGTGCATCCACCGCGTGGGTGCCCTCGCCGACGGCCGCGACGCTGCATGCGCTGCATTATCACCAGGTCGATGTCGGCGCGCGGCAGAAGGAACTGAAGAGTCGCCCGAAGGCGAAACTCTCGGACATTCTGACGGTCCCGGTGTCGAAGTCGAACTGGGCGCCGGATGACGTCAAGCAGGAAATCGACAACAACTGCCAGGGCATCCTCGGCTACGTCGTGCGCTGGATCGATCAGGGCGTCGGCTGCTCCAAGGTGCCGGACATTCACGATGTCGGCCTGATGGAAGATCGCGCCACACTGCGCATCTCCGCGCAGCATCTTGCCAACTGGCTGCATCAGGGCGTCGTCACCAGGGATCAGGTGATGGAATCGCTGAAGCGCATGGCCGCGATCGTCGACAAGCAGAACGCCGGCGATGCGCTCTACAAGCCGATGGCCCCGAAGTTTGACGGCATCGCGTTCCAGGCCGCCTGCGATCTGGTCTTCAAGGGCCGCGAGCAGCCGAACGGCTATACCGAGTTCATCCTGCACGCGCGCCGCAAGGAAGCGAAACTCGCGGGCTGACAACACGACAGTTTCATGACCGAAACCCCGGCGCTCGCGCCGGGGTTTTCGTTTGAGCGGTACTGAATCGCCGATGTGTTTTACGGTTTACGCCATCTTAACAGCGCGGCGTGAATGATCGATTCGGTGGCAGACCCCGCGTCCGGTCCACTTTGAGATGATCCCGCCCTTCCTGCGCGAATGCAGGCTTCAACAAGGAAGAAGAAATCGATGCGTGCGTCGCTTGCCACGAAACTGTCTTCTATGGTCGCTATCGGACTGGCCGCAATCACCGGCGCCAGTCTCTGGCTTGCTGACGCCAGCATTGAATCCGAACGGCGGGCGGTCACCCGGCAGGCCGAATTCAAGCAGTTGGGCGACGATCTCGCCTCCGGCTCCGACCTGCTGACCAACGAAGCACGCCGATACACCATCTTCGGAGAGAAGAAGCATTACGACGCCTACTGGCGCGAGGTGAATCAAACCAAGACCCGCGATCGTGTCGTCCAACGCCTGACCCAGCTCGGCGCTCCGAAGGCAGAGCTGGACCTGATCGAAAAGGCCAAGGCCAACTCGGATGCCCTGATCAAGATCGAGGAAGCGGCCATGGCCGCCGCGCAGAAGGGCGACCTCGAGCAGGCCCGCAAGCTGATGTTCGACGCGAACTACGATCGCAACAAGGCTGTGATCGTGCAGCCGCTCGACGAATTCCAGAGCAAGATGAACACCCGCGCCCGGCTGGAAACGGAAAGTGCGCAGTCCCGCGCACGCTGGATGGGCTTTGTCGCCCAAGTCATGACGATCCTGTCGGCCGTTACCTTCATCGCAATTCTCTATTTCGTTTTCAGCCGCCGCGTGGTCGCCCCGCTGGCGCAGCTTGGCGCTGTCGTGACGCGCCTCGCCGAGCAGGATTACAAGGCTGAGGTGCCGAACATCGACCGCCAGGACGAGATCGGCGACATGGCCCGTGCGGTACAGATCTTCAAGCAGAACGGCATCGAGCGCGAAAGGCTGGAAGCCGAGCAGCTCAACGAACGCTCCGCCAAGGAGCGCCGCGCTGCGCAGATGGAGCGGCTGACCCTGGAGTTCGAGACCAAGGTCGGCAATCTCGTTCAGCTGCTGTCGACGGCGTCAGGCGACATGCAGATGACTGCCCAATCGATGTCGGCGACCGCTGAAGAGACCAACCAGCAATCGACCGCCGTCGCCTCTGCTGCCGAAACCGCATCGCTGAACGTCGAATCGGTCGCCGCAGCGGCGGAAGAACTCTCGTCGTCGATCGGTGAAATCAGCCGTCAGGTCACGCAATCAGCGACCATCGCAAGCACTGCGGTGGCCGACGCCAAGCGCACCGACCAGACCGTTCAGGCGCTCGCCGAAGGCGCCCAGAAGATCGGCGAAGTGGTCACGCTGATCCAGACCATTGCATCGCAGACCAACCTGCTCGCCCTCAATGCCACCATCGAAGCCGCACGCGCAGGTGACGCGGGGCGCGGGTTTGCAGTTGTTGCGACCGAAGTGAAAAGTCTCGCCACCCAGACCGCTCAGGCGACCGAGGAGATTTCAGCGCTGGTGAATCAGATCCAGATCGCCACACGCGATGCCGTCGCAGCGGTCCAGGGTATCGGCACGACGATCGACGATATCAGCAAGATCTCTGCCGCCATCGCTGCTGCGGTGGAGGAACAATCCGTCGCGACCAAGGAAATCGCGCAGAACGTGCAACGCGCCTCTGCCGGCACCGCCGAAGTGACCGCCAACATCGGCGGCGTGCGACAGGCTGCGACCGATACCGGCTCTGCTGCAGAGAAAGTGCTCGGTGCAGCCGGGCGGCTGTCGCAACAGTCCAACGAGTTGCAGAGCGAGGTCCGCGTGTTCCTCGGCAGCGTGAAGGCCGCTTAACAAAGGCGTCATTGGCGGAACGGTTGCCGCTGCATGACGTTATCGATCATATTCACAGAGGAGATGATCGATGGATTGGAACCGCGTTGAAGGTAACTGGAAGCAGTTCAAGGGTGCTGCGAAGGAAAAATGGGGCAAGCTGACCGATGACGATCTCGATGTCATCGAGGGCCGCCGCGAGCAGCTCGAGGGAAAACTCCAGCAGCGTTACGGTTACGCCAAGGATCAGGTCAGCAAGGATGTGGACGACTGGTTCGGAACGCTGAAGTAACCGCTACAAACAAGCAACGAAAAGCCCCGGCAATGCCGGGGCTTTTTTGTTTGCGTGCGAACTCCAGTCGCGGCACGCGCCGCTGGCGCTAGAACACCGCGAGATATTTCAGAATAGAGATGATGCCGATGATAATGACGATGGCGCGGACGATCTGCTTCGCGCGGCCGTCGATCGGCAACAGATTGACGAGGTAAAGAACCAGAATAACAACAAGGAATGTGATTAGGACGCTGATAAGCAAAGACATGGTGACCCCTCATGCAATCGAATTGGCAGGGTGCGAGAAGTTCGTCCCGTATCCCTGCAAATCCAACGATCACATTGAGGTTTTGTTCCCATCCGGGAACAGAGAACACTCTCGGGCATTACTGCGCCGCAACGACCGGCAGGCGTTCGAATTTCGCGCGAACCGATTTCGGCGCCGGCGTGAAATTCAGCGCGGCGCTGCGGTGGCTGCTGCCCGCGATCATCAATCCGTCCGTGCCGGCAACGATGTCACCTTTGCGCAGGGTCGGATCGTCTTCGATCTTGACCGACGCCAGGCCCGCAGGGTCTTTGCCGTTGCAGGTGCACCCGGTGATCAATTCCTTGCGGTAGCGAAACGCATTCGGAAGATCCGAATACGATCTTCCGGTATCGCTCGATGCGTTGTCGATCGATCCGCCGTGAAAGATCTTTGTCTCGGTGGCCGGACAGAAACTCTTGCAGGCTTCCGCCTTGGTCTGTCCATCCGTAGCGGTGACCGGGAAGTAACGGCCGTCGCAGGTGCGCACACAGTAGGTGGTCGATCCGCCGTAGATATTGACCCGTCTGCCCGGCGATGGCTGCGCGTCACCGAACGGAGAAGCAAACGGTATCGATGGCGGTGAACCCGGGTGTCCGTTGTCGTTAAAGACACCGCCGAGGAAGGAGGAGAAGAAGTCGCGGGCATGCGCAGAGGATACACCGGCCGAAACTGAGACAAGCGCCATCACGACGGCAAAGGCCGTCGATCGGCGGTACAACTTGAACTGACGCATGATGCCCTCTTCAGCCTGGTTCATCCGGTACATGGCCCGCTCAAACTTTCGCTCAATTTAATCCGGACAATTTGACGTTTTGTGACGTACTCACGCGCAACGGCTTGAGCACATTGGCTCGCGGCACCGCCCGCTCTCTCGCCGCATCGGCTTCGATCCGTCCGCTCTTCGGCAGCACCACAACCCTGGTGCCGATGGAGACGCGGCTGGCCAGATCCTGCACGTCGCCATTGGTCAGGCGGATGCAGCCGCTGGAGACGAACTTGCCGATCGTGGAAGGATCGTTGGTACCGTGAATACGATAGGCGCTGGAGCCAAGATACATCGCCGCCGCACCCAGCGGATTTCCCGGACCGCCCGCAACGAACCGCGGCAGGTAGGGCTGGCGCGCGATCATCTCTGTCGGCGGGTGCCAGTCAGGCCAGGCCGCCTTGCGCGACACGGTCTGCACACCCGACCAGGTGAAGCCCTCGCGGCCGACGCCGACGCCGTAGCGGATCGCGCGGCCCTGACCGAGCACGTAGTAGAGCGTGGTATTGCCGGTATCGATCACGATGGTGCCGGGCGCTTCACGCGTCTCGTAAGAGACGACCTTGCGCTGCAGCCGCTCGGGAAGGACAGCAGAACTGTCGCTGTCATCCTCGGTCACGCTCGGTGAAGGCAGCGCTTGCCGGTCCGACCAGAACGATCCCTGTTGCGAATATCCGTTTGAATATCCAGCGTATCCAAGCGTTTGCGACGCCGCGGGCGTCGCGAGCCCAAGCGGCAGCAACACCGCCGCGACGGCGAAGCCGCAAGCACATCGAAGGGACGTGGTGAGGATCCGGGAAACTGAATTTCGAGACACTGAATTCGCCTGCGCCGAATGTGTCATGACCTGCCTCGAGTTCTGCGATGGCATCATGTGATGCGGATACAGAGCGAACGCGGTGTCATGGCTTTTGGTTCCGGCACCTCGCGCACGACCAGCTATTTGTGCCCGTCGTTGCGAGGCCGGTTCACAAGAGACAATGGAACCTTAGGACCGGCTGCCTGTTAGCGGTGCCGAAGCCGGCTTGGGCTGGCCTAACATCGAGGGCTTCAATCATGTCTCTTGGCACCATCCTCATCATTATTTTGATCCTTATCCTGCTCGGCGTCATTCCAAGCTGGGGCCACAGCGCTAACTGGGGTTACGGTCCGTCGGGGATCGTCGGCACCATCCTGGTGATCGTGGTGATCCTGCTGCTACTCGGCAGAATCTGACGTGCCGGACGTGCGCCGAGAGGTGCGCGACAGGATTCGTCCGGCGAAATCTTCGCCGGACGAACAGGACGAACAGCAGCCTCCGGCTATCGGACAATCAGAGATCGTTGCCTTTTCGCTGCTCGCGCTGCTCATCATCAGCGTGATCGCAGTGCTGTACGTCGCACGGGCCTTCTTCCTGCCGACGGTCACAGCGCTTGTGATCGGCACCATGCTGTCCCCGGCGGCGAAATTTTTCGAGCGTTATGGAATTCCCCGTTCGGTCTCGGCGGTCCTGATCGTCTCCGCGACCTGCGCCGGATTGGCTTTCATGGTGGCGCTGATTTCCGCGCCGGTGATGGAGTGGACCACGCGGCTGCCGGAGCTTCAGTCATCGCTCAAGGATAAATTCCACATCTTCGACCGGCCAATCGCACTCTGGCATCAGGTGCAGAGCCTGTTCGGCGGTACAGCCGCGGAAACCGGCTTTCCCCTGCCGAAGATCGAGTGGGTGCAGCCGACGCTCGAGTTTCTGTCGCCGACATTCACCGAGATTCTGCTGTTCTTCGCGGTCCTCGTGCTCTTCATCGCAAGCTGGCCGGATCTTCGCCGCGCGCTCGTTCTAAACTTCACCGGCCACGACTCGCGGCTGCGCGCCCTGCGTATCCTGAACGCAATCGAGAGCAATCTCGGTGGCTATCTGCTGACGGTGACCATGATCAATATGGGGCTCGGCGTGGCCACCGGATTGATCTGCGCCGCCACCGGAATGCCGAATCCCGCCGGCCTCGGCGCGCTGGCCGCGACGCTGAACTACATTCCGATCATCGGCCCCATCGTCATGTTCGTCGTGCTGGCGGCCGTTGGCATCATTACCGCGTCGACGCTCGCGGGTGGACTGGTTGCGGCGACCGGCTTTGCCATCGTGGCCTTTATCGAAGGCCATTTCATCACGCCGACGATCATCGGGCGGCGGCTCGCGCTGAATGCGCTCGCGGTGTTCATCACGCTGGCCTTCTGGACATGGCTGTGGGGGCCGATGGGTGCGTTTCTGTCGTCGCCGATCCTGATCGTCGGCCTGGTTCTCAAGGAGCACTTGATGCCGGTCAAGGACACCCAGCTGCCCGGCGATTAATCAGCATGGAACCTTCGCAGGAACCGGGCGTTTTCGCACGGAGCAATGCGGCTACCAGGAGTTTTAGATGTCTAGCACCGATGGTGAAGACGCGATGAAATCCATGACGGACAAAGCCACGTATGAACGCCTTCAGAAGGATGTAGACGCCGTGAAAAACGATATCTCAGCACTCGCAGACCAGATTTCGGACGTTCTCGAAGCCTTTAAAGGCGACGCGAGCAAGCAGGCCAAGCGAACCTACAAGCAGGCCCGCGCCAACGTGGACTCGATGATGTCCGACGCCGGCAAACGCGGCAGCGAGGCACTGGACGCCGCGCAGGACTACGCCGGCACGCTGGAGGAATCGCTCGAAGACGCCATCACGCAGCGTCCGCTGGCTGCGGTCGGCCTCGCCGTCGGGCTTGGCTTTCTGATCGGCGTGACCTGGCGCAGGTAACGTGAATTTTCAGGCCGCCACCGGCAAAAATGCCGGTGGGGCTCCCGAGCCATTTTTTGACGGATACTGATCGGATTTTCGATGTTTCAGAAGTTCATGGATGACATTCGCGAAAGCACCGGGAGCGCGTTGCGGCTGACATCTCTGGCGATCGCCGTCGCAGTATCGCTGTTTATCACGACCTCGTTCCTGTGTGCCGCGGCCTTCGTTTTCGTGCTGCAGAAATACGGATTGCTGCAGGCCTGCCTCGCGGGCGCCGGCGTGTTTTTCGTGGCGACGATGCTGGCGGCGATCTGTTACGCGGTGCGAAAGCGTCAAATCCGCAAGAAGCCGGTTGAAGCCGCCAAATCCACCATGCAGGCCGCGTTGAGCGACCCGATGGTGCTGGCTGCAGGGCTGCAGATTGTCCGGACGATCGGGCTGAAACGCATCATTCCCCTGATCGCCGTCGGCGGCATTGCGCTGGGCCTTCTGGCAAACCGCCGCCAGGCCACCGAAGAAG
The DNA here is from genome assembly GCA_040387615.1 of Pseudomonadota bacterium. Taxonomy (GTDB): domain Bacteria; phylum Pseudomonadota; class Alphaproteobacteria; order Rhizobiales; family Xanthobacteraceae; genus Afipia. The sequence goes on from JAZKDK010000018.1 coordinate 97,999, forward strand.
AGCCGGAGGAATAAGCGGATCGTCGCTTACATCAATGCCGTCACAAAAAGAGCGCGATCGGCGCTCTTTTTCTTTGATGGTTGGTTGAGAAGGATGATGGTTGGTTGAGAAGGATCAGGTCACGCAGCGGCCCGGCGCAAGCTGCTTCGCCACGGCTGTCAGAACACTCACCACCGGCTCACACGCCACGGGACGTGCACCTGCGGATGATCCCTTGCCGGTGCTGGTGGTCAATGCAGGAGCCTTGCGCTGTGCGTCCGCCGCGTCGCCTGACGGCAGACGGACCATCACCGAGGAGTCCGAGGATCCCGGCACTTTGAACGAAATCGTGACGCCGGCAACCGGCGACACCGCAGTCTCGCGATCGCCCTTCGCCGAACGATCGACGTTGATCGCAATGCGTTCGGTACGCGCCGCTGGACTTGTCAGCGTCGCGTCACCACTCAACGTCGCGTCACCGCGCTGAGCCGGGCCAAGCAGGCCGTTTCCTGCCGATACTTCCAAATGCACGGCACCCAGTGCCAGCACCCCTGCCACCACTCCGAGAGTTCCAGAAGCCAGGTAAGACATCTGCCGCCTCTACACGTTGCCGTGCCGCATGATTGCGGCTCTGCAAAACAACGTGGCTCGCTCGGCTTTCGTTCCGGCGCGTCGATAGCGAGGGCCGAAGAATAATTCGATTCAGCCGGGAACATTGTCGTGATGCGCGCGTCGTATCCAAAGCCGGTCAAATCCCCTGCCCCTAATCGACCGGCTTACGGGGGTGTAGCCGTGGTGATGCCGGCTGCACCCCTTTTCTTTGTCTTCGCTTGTTTGTCGTTGTGCGGCGCATGAAAAAGCCGGAGCGCGATTCTTGCGCTCCGGCTTTTTTGTTGTATTCGCTTTGTGACAGAGCCTGTTCAGGACGCCGCCGCTCGGGGCCGGCTCTTGGAGTTGCGCTGGAAGAACAGCGCCTGGCTTGCCACCGCCGACACCATCGCCGGCTGGAAGGGCTTCGAGATCAGGAAGGCTGGTTCAGGCCGCTCGCCGGTCAGGAAACGCTCCGGGTAGGCGGTGATGAACACCACCGGCACCTCGAACGACTTGAGCAGTTCGTTCACGGCATCAAGACCCGAACTGCCATCCGCAAGCTGGATGTCAGCCAGGATAAGACCCGGCCGCTTCGATTTCGCCAGCGCGATGGCATCGGTGTGTGTCCGCGCCACGCCGATCACATTGTGACCGAGGTTCTTGACCAGACTTTCGAGATCCATCGCGATGAAGGTTTCGTCCTCGATGATGAGGACATCGGTTGCGATCTCCGCCGCCAGCTCGCGGCCGGCGGTATCCGCCAGTTCACGAACATTTGTCACGTCCGTATCCAGGATATGAGCAACCTCTGCTTCCGCGAAGCCTTCAAGCGACAGCAAGAGGAACGCCTGACGCGCGAGCGCGGTCAGGCTCGACAGCCGTTGCTCGGAGGCAACCGGGGCGGAGCCCTTGTCGGCGGTCTCGTTCAGGGACACCGAATTCCAGATTTGGGTGAAAAGCCGGAACAGCCCCACACGTGGCCCGTGCTTTTCCTCCAGCAGTGAGGGGTCTTGAAGCAAGGCCTCAAGCATGGCCGCCACATAGGCATCGCCGGACGCCTGACTTCCGGTGAGCGCGCGGGCATAGCGCCGCAACAGTGGCAGATGTTCAGCGACGAGCTGAGAACGAGACATACCCCCTCCAATCAATCATCATTTGCATGGACCGGATTCCCTTTGGACCGGTAACGCGACCCGGCGACCGCCGGTTCCCCGCTTCGGATTATCTACGTCTTAACAGGGGAAAAGTTCCTTCCCGCTGGAACTTTAAGCCGCGCGCCCCGTTTACGACGTGATCAATGGGCTGAAAGGCTTCGGAGAAAACCAAAACTCCCGTGTTTACAGCTAATTAGCTCCATGGGGAAAAACGGATCGGGCCAATGAAAGATTTGAAGCCTCCACAAAATAGGGCATCCACCGGCGCCGGCAAGCAAGGTGGTCTGAATGCCGAAATCCAATCCCGTATCGGGCACCAGTTGCGCGCGATGTACGACGATGTCGTGCGTCAGGGCGTGCCGGACCGTTTTGCCGATCTGATCCGCCAGCTTGATTCCCAGGAAGCGGCATCACAGATCGCTGGAGACCCGCCAAAAGACGGGAGGGACTAATGCCTCTCACAGACTCACTTCGCGACGACATTCTCGCGACCGTGCCCAGCCTGCGCGCGTTCGCTATCTCGCTGAGCGGCAATGCCGACCGCGCGGACGATCTCGTGCAGGAAACGCTGCTGCGCGCGCTTGCGCACATCGATTCCTTCCAGCCGGGATCCAATCTGCCGGCGTGGCTGTTCACGATCCTGCGCAATCTCTTCCGCTCGGACTATCGCAAGCGGCGGCGAGAGGTTGAAGACGCCGATGGCAGCTATGCCAAGACGCTCAAGTCGCAGCCTGCCCAGAGCGCTCATCTCGAGTTCGAGGAGTTTCGAACGGCGCTCGACAAGCTGCCGCAGGATCAGCGCGAAGCGCTTATCCTCGTGGGCGCCTCCGGCTTCTCGTATGAAGATGCCGCTGCGATCTGCGGATGCGCAGTCGGCACCATCAAGAGCCGCGTCAACCGCGCACGGTCGAAACTGAGCGCCTTGCTTTATGTCGACGGCGCTGAGGATTTCGGTCCGGATAACACGATCCGCGCCGTGATCGGCGGGGGTGGCGGCTAGAGCCGCCATCTCTGAGACACGCAAGTCTCACGCATAAAACTCTCAGGCGCACAAGAAAAACGCGGTCACTCACAAGTGGCCGCGTTTTTTTGGATCAGTTCAGACCGCCGAAGGCCCAGATCAAAATCAGCACGGGAATAGGAATCCCGAGCAACCACAACAGCAGATAGCGTCCCATATGATGACTTTCCCTTGCGTGACAGCGTCTGCTGCTCAATTCATCGCCGGAAAGTTTGTTCCTCGATCCGCTTAGATCAGCGTTTCTTCACCGGCGCACCGATGCGTTCGGTGCGATCCATTTCAGTCTCGTCCACCACCGTCGCCATCGGCGCCGTCAGCTCATAGACGTAGCTGACGTCGGTGAAGTACCGCTTCGACGTGCCGCCCAGCGCTTCGGGGGCAACACGATCCAGCAGCACGATCCCGAATTCGCTGTCGGTCCGACGGGTCGCCGCACTGGTGTTGAATTCCTCCCAGCGGAAATGGAAAATGGCGTCCGGCTGTTCGCTGACGCTCCATTCGGCGACGATATGCGGGTGTTTGCCGACCAGCGACAGGCCTTCATCGGCATGGGACGCCAGTTCGAAAAACAGCAGCGACAGGCTCTGCGCCGCACGCGCGCTGACGGTGACGTCAGGCCCGCTCAGCGCGATCCGGTCCGCGTGCGGAATCGCCCGCGGTTCGAACAGGCCCTTGAGCTTGACGCCCTGCCACTGGCTTTCGCTGAGCAATGACACGACATGCGACATAGCATGAATACGTCCGATCAAGAGGTCGCGGGCGATGTCGATGTCCGCGCCATGACGCAACGTCCGGGTCACGATCGACTGGATCACCGCCAGAATGTTCTTCACGCGATGATTGAGTTCATCGATGACGGCGGTCAGCCGGCGCTCGAAGTCGATGCGGGTCTGAATTTCCCGGCTGAGGCGAATGTTGTTGTAGGACACATATCCGAACAGGCCGCAGAGAATAAGGGTCAGCGCCACGCCGATCAGCGTCACGATGCCAGCAATTTCCTGCGCCCGCGCCGCCGGGTTGGTCCTGGCGTAATAGATCAGCGTCCAGTCCCGCGCGCCGAAGGAAACGACGCGCAGCAGCGGCGGGTTTTCGGCGTCAAGCTGCAGCGGAATGGACGTCACATTGCCTTCGGCATCCGAGGTCAGGTTATCCGACGCATTGCGCGGGTCGCGTAGCGCCACCGAGAACAGCGACAGATCGTCATTGGCGAGCATCAAGGGCGCCAGCCGGTAGGAAATCGTCAGAAAACCCGCCACGCTGGTGCCGGCGTCCATCCGCACCGGCGACGCCAGCACGATGCCCATGGGGCCACCGACGCGCAACAGCACGAAGGGATCGGACGACACCGGCCTGCCCTCCTCCACCGCACGGTTGAGCATGGGCATAATCACCGGGTGATTGTTCAGAACACGTCCCGCAAAGGCCTTGGTTTCATCGTTCAGCGGCTCGACATCCATCACGACGGTTGCGGGATCAGGCACAGCCGCTGGATTCAACGGCGTATCGTCGACGCTCCGGAGTACCGGATTGGGGAAACCTGCGGCCTTCAGTTCATTCTGTGCCCGGCCGAAATCGGCACGCGGAACGCGCGCGACCCAGCTGGCGACGAGAAAATCGGTCTTGAACGCATAGATCGACGACCGCAGCGGCTGCAGGGCATTGGCCATGTTGACCGAGGGCGACCGAAACAACCCGACCGCGACCCGGGCCAGCAGTTCACGCTCGCTCAGCCGCTCCTGGACCAGATTGGCATGGGTGTCGACCGAGCGCGCCAGATCGATCCGGGCGATCGACAATTCCTGATCGTAGACCTTCATGGCCGCAAGACCGGAGACCAGCACTCCGATGATCGCCATCAATCCGATGATAAGACCCAGCCGGAGCACGCACTTACTCGAAAACGATACGGGATGAAAATGAACTCGGGCCAGAGAAATTGACCCGGCGGAAATGGTCGTCGTACGCAGATACCGAACTGGTCGTCATGAATACTCTGCTGCTGCCGGATTGCCGGTCAAACCGCCGGCACCGCCCGAATGTGTCGCGAATGGATTAATGTAAGCGCTGCCAGATGGTTCCAGCGACGGGAAAATATACCTGTCGGCCTTCATGGTAAATCCACGTCACCTCCCAAGGATGGCGGTGAGCTAGGCCACCATGGCCAGACCGAGGACCACAGCCACGATTCCAAGCAGAATCGCACCAAGAAAGACGCTGCTATAGTCTCTGCCGGGGGCTATGACGAGTGACCGTTTCATGCAGGGCTAACACCCCGGCGGCACGAGCGTTCCTGACAATATCAATTCAGCAGGGCGCAGCCGCTGTGCGGAAACGGCGGGGCTCCGTCAGTTAACCTTCTCCGGAACCGATGCCTGAAGGCCGCCCTTCGCCTCGATGAAGCGGATAATCCGATCGAGCCCTTCGCTCTTTTTCAGATTGGTCATGACGAACGGCCGCTCGCCCCGCATGCGCTTCGCATCAGTGTCCATTTTCTCGAGCGATGCGCCGACATGGGGCGCGAGATCAATCTTGTTGATCACCAGCAGATCGGACCGCGTGATGCCGGGGCCGCCCTTGGAGGGGATCTTGTCGCCGGCTGCGACGTCAATCACGTAGATGGTCAGGTCTGCCAGTTCCGGCGAGAAGGTCGCTGCGAGATTGTCGCCGCCCGATTCGATCAGCACCAGATCGAGATCGGGAAATTTGACGCGCATGTCGGCCACCGCCGCCAGATTCATCGACGCGTCCTCGCGGATCGCCGTGTGAGGACAGCCGCCGGTCTCGACGCCCGCAATGCGATCCGGCGGCAGCGAACCGGAGCGGACCAGAAATTCCGCATCCCACTTGGTGTAGATGTCGTTGGTGATCGCCGCGATCTCGTAGCGCTCGCGCATCGCCTTGCAGAGCAGATCCATCAGGGCCGTCTTGCCGGACCCGACCGGACCGCCGATGCCGACGCGAAGCGGGCCGTTCATGCTGGTGCTCATGGCAAAACCTCTCTCAAGATCGAAACAGCCGGGTGTATTGCGCTTCATGACGCATGCTGGCGAGATCAGCGCGGAACGTCGCGCTCGCGAGATCATCCAGCGATGCATCGAATGATTTTTCCGCCGTCGCCGCGATCACGGACTCCAGCGCCGCCAGCGCGCGCTGGCTGTCGGTCTGTCCCAGCGGGATGAGGCGGACACCGGCTGAAATCCAGTTCGACGTCGTCGCGTGCAGAAAGGCGTGCAGCGTCAGGGCAAGCGGAATGCGATGTCCCGCCGCGAGCACACCGACGGCGACTGGATAAGCGATCGGCCCGGTCACATGCGATGCCAGGAGGTCGAGCGCTTCGCAGTTCCACGCTGAGCGAGCGATTTCGACAAATGCACGCCCCTGCGCGGTGGTTTCCAGATGCCGCTCGCGCGACGGCGTAAAAGCGGCTGCGAGTTCGGCGACATCGTTCAAGGTGCGCCCGTCTATCGCGGACGCCGCCCGGTAGGCGTGGCAAAGAAATGTGCCGTCACAAAAGCCCGCGCCCTCCCGCAGCATGGCCGCGAGCCATTGCTGCAACGTGGTCATGTCGGTGATGTCGCCGGCCTCGACCGCCCACTCGATGCCGCTGGAATAGGAGAACGACCCCACCGGAAATGACGGCGACAGCCACGTCATCAGCCGGAACAGCGCAGCCGTCTCTTCTACCTCAGACGCAAGACCGCCCTGCCCGCGATCATTTATGGTCATGAGCATGGGCGTGACCGTGGTGATGATCGTGATCACACTTACCGTCACCATGATCATGATCGTGATGCGCGTGGCCATGGTCATGCTTGCCATGATCGTGGTGATGGTCATGACTTCCGTGACTGCCCTGCGCGTGATCCTCATGGGCATGCGCAGCATGGCCGCCGCCGGAATACGCTCCGCCCTCGGGATCGAACGGCGCTTCGATGGCGACGACGCGCGCGCCGAGGCCGCGCACCATCTCCTCGATGACATGATCGCGGCGGATACGTAGGCCTTTGCCCACGATCTGCGTCGGCAGATGCCGGTTGCCGAGATGCCAGGCGACCCGCACGAGATGATGCGGATCGGTGCTGCGAATCTCGACCAGAGGTTCGGGCGCGGCGACCACCTCAATCAGCCGTCCGTCGTCCAGGACCAGCGCATCGCCGCCGCGCAGCGCCACGGCTTCCTTCAAATCGAGCAGGAATTCCAGTCCGCGCGTGCCGGTCATCGCCATCCGCCGCCGATGCCGGTCGTCGAAGCCGAGGACCACCGTATCAGCGGCGGCCTCGGTCCAACTGCCGGGCGGGCGAACCTGCGTCGCGCGGATCATGGTGCTGATCTCATAGCTTCTGGACTTCGCCGCCGCTGATGATCTCGATTTCAGTCGGCGAAACTTTCAGCGGTGCCGAGAATTCGCGCCACGCCTTCAGGTGCGGCGCGCGGCTATGAGCGGTAAGATCGTCCCGCGTTTCCCACCGCTCGACGAACACCAGGGTATTCGGATCGTTCACGCTGGAATGGAGTTCGTAGGTGATGCAGCCCTTCTCCTTGTGCGTCTCGGCGATGCAGGTTTTCGCGCCCGCGATGAAGGCCTCGCGGCCTTCCGGCTTCACCTTGGTAGTGGCGACGACGTAGATCATCGGACCTCCACATTCGCCGGCGTGATGACCTCGATCTTCGGCGGCGCGGCGAGGCAGTTCACAACGACTCGTCCGAACGTTTTCATGTGTTCGGCCTTGCGGTGCGGCACCAGAGCCTCGGCATTTTCCCACTGCTCGACGAACACCAGCTTGGTGGGATCGGTCACGCTTTCATGCAGATCGTAGGCGATATTGCCGGCTTCCTTGCGGGTTTCGGCGATGCAGGCTTTCGCCGCGGCGATCATGTCCGCACGCGTTTCAGGCTTGATGGTCAAAGTTGCAACAACGTAGATCAAGGTATCCTCCCGGCTTTTGTTGTCTCATCAGGGCCGGGACCCTAATACATGAAATAGCGCTGCGCCATGGGCAGCACCTCCGCCGGCGCGCAGGTCAGCAATTCGCCGTCGGCGCGCACCTCATAGGTCTCGGGGTCGACCTCGATGTTCGGTGTCGCGTCATTGTGAATCATGCTTTTCTTCGAGATGCGGTCGCGGGTGTTTGAAACAGCGTACAGCTTCTTGTCGATACCGAGTTTCTTGGCGAGCCCGCCTGTGATGGCTGCTTTCGAGGTGAAAACCACCGACGATGCGGTCAGCGATTTGCCATAGGCCGCGAACATCGGCTGGTAATGCACCGGCTGCGGCGTCGGGATCGACGCGTTCGGATCGCCCATCGGCGCGGCAACAATCGAACCGCCCTTGATGATCAGATCGGGCTTCACGCCGAAGAACGCCGGCGACCACAGCACAAGGTCGGCCATCTTGCCCTTCTCGACCGAGCCGATCAGCTTGGAGACGCCGTGCGCGATCGCCGGATTGATGGTGTACTTCGCGATGTAGCGCTTGACGCGGAAGTTGTCGTTGTCCTTGCCCTTGTCTTCAGGCAGCGAGCCGCGCTGCTTCTTCATCTTGTCGGCGGTCTGCCAGGTGCGGATGATGACCTCGCCGAGACGGCCCATCGCCTGCGAATCCGACGACAGCATCGACAGCGCGCCGAGGTCGTGAAGGATGTCTTCCGCCGCGATGGTTTCCTTGCGGATGCGGCTTTCGGCGAAGGCCAGATCCTCGGCAATTGACGGATCGAGATGATGGCAGACCATCAGCATGTCGAGATGTTCGTCGATGGTGTTGCGCGTGAATGGCCGCGTCGGATTGGTCGATGACGGCAGCACGTTCTTCAGGCCCGCGACCTTGATGATGTCCGGCGCGTGGCCGCCGCCCGCGCCCTCGGTGTGGAAGGCATGGATGGTGCGGCCCTTGAACGCCTTGATGGTGTCCTCGACGAAGCCGGACTCGTTCAGCGTGTCGGAGTGCAGCATCACCTGAATGTCATAGTCGTCCGCGACCGAGAGACAGTTGTCGATGGCGGCAGGTGTCGTGCCCCAGTCCTCGTGCAGCTTCAGCGCGCAAGCGCCGGCCTTGATCATTTCCACCAGCGCGGCCGGCCGCGAGGCGTTGCCCTTGCCCGAAATGCCGAGATTGACCGGAAATGCGTCGAACGACTGGATCATCCGCGCCATGTGCCACGGCCCCGGGGTGCAGGTGGTGGCGAAGGTGCCGTGCGACGGGCCGGTGCCGCCGCCCAGCATCGAGGTGACGCCGGACATCAGCGCGTGTTCGATCTGCTGCGGGCAGATGAAATGGATGTGGCTGTCGAAGCCGCCTGCGGTGAGAATCTTGCCCTCACCCGCGATGATGTCGGTGCCGGGGCCGATCACGATGGTGACGCCGGGCTGGATATCAGGATTGCCGGCTTTGCCGATGGCGGAGATGTAACCCTCCTTGATGGCGACGTCGGCCTTGACGATGCCCCAGTGATCGACGATCAGCGCATTCGTGATGACGGTGTCCGCCGCGCCCTGCCGATTGGTGACCTGTGACTGGCCCATGCCGTCGCGGATCACCTTGCCGCCGCCGAACTTCACTTCCTCGCCGTAGACGGTGAAGTCCTTCTCGACTTCGATAATGAGATCGGTATCGGCAAGACGGACACGATCGCCGGTGGTCGGACCGAACATGTCCGCATACACGGAACGGGAGATTCTGGTGGCCATTGCTGATCTTTCGGTATTTCTCGTTCAGTGTTTCTTGCCGTCGAATTTCTTCACGCTCAAGGAATCAAGGTCGACATCGTCGAGACATCGTACGTTGACCGCAACCATCTCGGCCCCGTTCGGCGCCTTGCCGTTGGCGAAGGACTCGACCCCGCAAGTCGCGCAAAAACGATGCTGAATGACGCCCTTGTTGAATTTATAAAGGGTCGTCGCATCTTCGCCCGACAGCAGTTTGAAGTTCTCCGCCGGAACGAAGGTCAGCAGCGTCCCCAGTTTGCCGCAACGCGAGCAGTTGCACGCGATAACATCGCCAATCTCGCCGGACATCTCATAGCGGACCTTGCCGCACTGGCAGCCACCGACATATGTCTGCATCACAGCTTTCCCATCACGTCGCCACGAAACCCGTAAATCGTGCGCTTGCCTGCCACCGCGACGAGAGTGACCTCGCGCGTTTGCCCCGGCTCGAAGCGCACCGCGGTGCCAGCCGCAATATCGAGCCGCATGCCGCGCGCCTTCTTGCGTTCGAACTTCAACGCCGGATTTGTCTCGAAGAAATGATAGTGTGAACCGACCTGAATGGGCCGGTCGCCGGTGTTCGCTACCGTCAGTGTCACCGTCTTGCGGCCCTTGTTGAGCTCGATATCGCCGTCCTTGATGAAGAGTTCACCGGGGATCATGTTGCGTCCTCATCGTATAGGTTCGTGAACGGTGACGAGTTTCGTCCCGTCTGGAAACGTAGCCTCGACCTGAATGTCGTGAATCATCTCCGCGATACCATCCATGCACTGCTCGCGCGTGATGACCTCCGCGCCGGCTTTCATCAGCTCGGCCACGGTTCGGCCGTCGCGCGCGCCTTCAACGATGAAATCCGATATGATCGCGATGGCTTCCGGATGATTGAGCTTGACGCCGCGTTCGAGACGCCGCCGCGCGACGATGGCGGCCATGGAAACCAGGAGCTTGTCCTTTTCACGGGGAGACAAATTCATGCGTGCAGTATCCGGTTTTTCTTAAGCGAATTGAGTAAGATTCTTTAGCTGAGCCAGAGTCTCGGCAAGCCCGAAGGGCTCACACATCCGAGAACTTTCATCATATCGGCGCGGAGCCGCGCGGCATCTTGTGCGCAGAAACGCGCCATTGCAAATCCGTTCCATGCCGAGACGCCGATCTCCACACCGAACGCACCGGACATTTCGCGGATGCGCTCGACCATCGCCTCGTCGCCCGGCACGATCAGTGCCGTGCCGATGGCGACACCGCCATTTGCGACCGCGCGGCTCGCGAGCTTCGCAGCAATGTCGCCGTCGAGCCGGATGGTTTCCGCAAAGGCGAGCTTGCCGTCGATCCGCAGACGCCAGCGGTCGACAAAGCTACCGCGCGTCATCAGTTCACCCATGGCAGCGCGGCCGAACACAACGATTTCGCAGAGCAGAAGCGATGCGCTCTGCGCCAGATCGATTTCAATCTTACGCGACACGCAGGCCTGATCGAACAGGATGGTTTCCTGCGGCAGCCAGGCCAGCCGCGCATCGGCACCGGCGCGCAGCGCGATATTCACCTGGCCATCCGGTCCGTGGGAGCGATAGACCTTTTCGGCGGCTGCCGTGGTCACGGTCAGATGCGCGCCCGCGTCCACTGCAATGTCGATGTCGAAGCGGTCGCCCCCTGCGATGCCACCGGCAGTGTTGACGAACACCGCGGAGAGGCCCTGCTGCTCGGGCGAGGGAAACCGCACACGCAAGGAGCCGGCTTCATGCAGCTCGCGCCGCCGCGTCGCGCCGTCTTTCACATGCACGTCGAACTTGACCGCGCCAACCGCCCGGTTGGCCGCGAAGGTCTCCGCCGACGACGATATGATCCCGCTTTGCATTAGCCCCGGCCGGTTTAAGTCAGTTCAGGTCATTCGATCCCGTCAGAGCGCCATCTGGCGGCTGATCTCGGCAGGATCGAGATTGCTGCGATCGCAGGTGAACTTGACCGCCCCGCGATCCATGACCGCAAAATTGTCGCCGAGCTCGCAGGCAAAGTCGAGATATTGTTCGACCAGCACGATGGCCATGGTGCCTAGACTGCGAAGATAGGAAATGGCGCGGCCAATGTCCTTGATGATGGACGGCTGGATGCCTTCGGTCGGCTCGTCCAGCAGCAGCAGCTTCGGCCGCATCACCAGGGCGCGGCCAATGGCGAGTTGCTGTTGCTGCCCGCCGGACAGGTCGCCGCCGCGACGCCCCAGCATGGTCTGCAGCACGGGAAACAGCGAGAACACATCGTCGGGAATGGTGCGGTCGTCGCGCTTAAGCGGCGCAAATCCAGTCTTGAGGTTTTCCTCGACGGTCAGCAGCGGAAAGATTTCGCGGCCCTGAGGGACGAACGAGATTCCCTTGCGCGCACGCTCATAGGGCTTCAGGCCCCCGATGTCGGCCCCGTCAAAGGTGATTGATCCATCCTTGATCGGATATTGCCCGACCATCGCGCGCAAGAGACTGGTTTTGCCGACGCCGTTGCGCCCCAGCACACAGGTCACCTTGCCGGGCTCGGCCGCCAGCGAGACGCCGCGCAATGCCTGTGCTGCGCCGTAATAGAGGGTGATGTTGTTGACGTTCAGCATGGCTTTACTTTCTGCGCATGATCTTGCCCGAAAACCGGTGCCCACTTTTTCGGGATCATGCGCTAACGCCCCAGATACACTTCGATGACGCGTTCATTGGACGACACCTGATCGAGCGTGCCCTCCGCGAGAACCGAGCCTTCGTGCAGACAGGTGACGCGCACGCCGAGTTCGCGCACGAACGTCATGTCATGTTCGACGACGACCACCGTCTTCTCCTTGTTGATCTCTTTCAGAAGCTCGGCAGTCTGATGTGTCTCCACATCCGTCATGCCCGCCACCGGCTCATCGACCAGCAAAAGCTTCGGATCTTGTGCGAGCAGCATGCCGATCTCGAGCCACTGCTTCTGGCCGTGAGACAACGCACCGGCAAGGCGATCGCGGGAATCCTTCAGACGGATGGTCTCCAGCACCCGGTCGATCCGTTCGCTCTCATTCGGCGTCTCGCGCCAGAACAACGTGCCGCGCACACGATGATCGACATTCAGCGCCAGCAGCAGATTGTCTTCGATGGTCTGGCTTTCGAACACGGTCGGCTTCTGGAATTTCCGGCCGATGCCGAGTTCGGCGATCTGCGTTTCATCGAGACGGGTCAGATCCGTCTTGCCGTCGAACAGGACGTCGCCCTCGTCCGGCTTGGTCTTGCCGGTGATGATGTCCATCATCGTGGTCTTGCCGGCCCCGTTGGGGCCGATGATGGCGCGCATCTCGCCCGGCGCAATGGTCAGCGACAGGTTGTTGATGGCGTGGAAACCGTCGAACGACACATGCACGCCGTCGAGATAAAGCATGGCCGAAGTGGCGCGGGTGTCCATGACGTTCATGTGCCTACTCCGCCCGACCTGGTTTGTTGAGTCCGGATTGGGTAACGCCGTCTTCGGCCGCAGCGCTCACCGCGTTTGCGTCAATCCGGTCCTGCCGCTTGCCCCACCATTCCTTCACAGTCCCGACGATGCCCTTGGGCAGCAGCAGCGTCACCAGAATGAACAGTGCGCCCAGCATGAACAGCCAGTACGGCGCGAGGACACCGGAGGTGAATACGGTCTTGGCATAGTTGACGACGATGGCGCCGAGCGCCGCACCGGTCAGGGTGCCGCGTCCGCCCACCGCGACCCAGATCACGGCTTCAATCGAGTTTCCGGGCGCGAACTCACCGGGATTGATGATGCCCACCTGCGGCACATACAGCGCGCCGGCGACGCCCGCCATGCAGGCCGACAGCGTAAACACGAACAGCTTATAGTTCTCGACACGGTAGCCGAGAAAGCGCGTGCGCGATTCCGCGTCACGGATCGCGATCAGCACCTTGCCGAGCTTCGAGGTCACGATCACGCGGCAGATCAGGAACGCCACGGCCAACGCCAGACATGACAGAACAAACAGCGCCGCGCGCGTGCCCTGCGCCTGCACGTTGAAGCCGAGGATATCCTTGAAATCGGTCAGGCCGTTGTTGCCGCCGAAGCCGAAATCGTTGCGGAAGAATGCCAGCAGCAGCGCGTAGGTCATCGCCTGGGTGATGATGGACAGATACACGCCGGTGACGCGTGAGCGGAATGCGAGCCATCCGAAACAGAATGCGAGCAGTCCCGGCACCAGCAGCACCATCAGCGCCGCGAACCAGAACATGTCGAAGCCGTACCAATACCACGGCAGCGCCTTGTAGTTCAGGAACACCATGAAATCCGGCAGCACCGGGTTGCCGTAGACGCCGCGCGAGCCGATCTGCCGCATCAGATACATGCCCATCGCGTATCCGCCGAGCGCGAAGAACGCACCGTGGCCCAGCGAGAGAATGCCGCAGTAACCCCAGATCAGATCGATCGAGAGCGCGAGGATGGCGTAGCAGAGATACTTGCCGAACAGCGCCATCAGGTAGGTCGGCACCTGAAACGGTGAGGATGCTGGCAGCAGCAAGTTCGACAGCGGCACGAGAACGCCGACTGCCGCGACAATCAGCAGAAACCAGGTGGCGCTCTTGTTGAGCGAGCGGGTGAGAAAATACGGCGTCATGCTTCCACCGACCGGCCCTTGAGCGCGAACAGGCCGCGCGGCCGTTTCTGGATGAACAGAATGATCAGCACCAGAATGGCGATCTTGCCGAGCACGGCTCCCGCAACAGGCTCAAGGAACTTGTTCGCCATGCCCAGCGTCAGTGCGCCGACCAAGGTGCCCCAAAGATTTCCGACGCCACCGAACACCACGACCATGAACGAATCGATGATGTAGCTCTGGCCGAGATTGGGGCTGACGTTATCGATCTGCGACAGCGCCACGCCCGCGATGCCGGCGATGCCCGAGCCAAGGCCGAAAGTCAGCGCATCGACCCGCGAGGTCGCGATGCCCATTGACGCCGCCATGCGGCGGTTCTGGGTAACAGCGCGCATTTCAAGCCCGAGGCTGGTGAAGCGCAGCATGCCGAGCAGAATAAAGAACACGGCGATGGTGAAAACCACGATCCAGAGCCGGTTGTAGGTGATGGTCATCTGGCCGATTTCAAACGCGCCGCTCATCCAAGACGGATTGCCGACTTCGCGATTGGTCGGGCCGAACATGGTCCGCACCGCCTGCTGAAGAACCAGCGACAGCCCCCACGTCGCGAGCAATGTCTCCAGCGGGCGGCCGTAGAGAAAACGAATGATGCTGCGTTCGATCGCCACACCAATCAGGCCCGCCACAAGAAAGGCAAGCGGCACCGCGATCAGCAGCGAGTAGTCGAACAGGCCCGGATAGCTGGTGCGGATCACTTCCTGCACCACGAATGTCACATACGCCCCGATCATCACCATCTCGCCATGCGCCATGTTGATGACGCCCATCACGCCGAAGGTGATGGCAAGGCCAATAGCCGCCAGCAGCAGAACCGAGCCGAGCGACAGGCCGTACCAGGCGTTCTGCGCGGTGGCCCAGATCGCAAGCTTGCTCTGGATCGAACTGATCGCGGCGGCTGACGTTCGTGCCAACGCAGGCGACTGATCGGCGGGCAATCCGGTGAGGATCGCCAGCGCATCCTGATCGCCACGATCGCGGATCACCGAGATCGCGTCGAGCTTGTCAGCCTCGGACGCCTTGGGATCGAACAACATGATCGCGGCCTTGGCTTCGGCAAACGCCCGCTTCGCGCCGCTGTTGGTTTCTTTCTGCAACGCGCCTTCGATCACCGGCAGAAAAGCGACATCGTGAGTCTTGAACACGGATTGCGCCGCCTGAATGCGTTTGGCGGGGTCCGGTGACAACAGCGTCAGTCCGCCGAGCGCGGCTTCGACGGTCCGGCGCAGGCGGTTATTGAGCCGCACGGCAGCCGCGCCCGGTGGCGCAGCCGCAGCTTCCCCGGTCGCGGCATCGGTGATCTTGCCGCTCTTGTCCTTGACGAAAACCTTCTTGCTTTGCGGGTCGGCCAGCAGGCGGCCGTCCTGAAGCGCATCGATGATCGGGAATGCGAGCGGATTGCCGCTGGCCGCAAGCGCCCCGACGGCAGCCTCGGTATCGGAAAATGAATCGTTAGCGAACTGGGAAACGGCGTCTTCAAAGGGACCGGCCAGAACCGGCGCGCCCGAGACCAGAATGAGCACCAGCGCGATCATCGTCGCACGAAAGCGATTGATAAAAATGGAAAGCACGTGACAACCCCGGCAGAGGTGAGAGGAAGGCGGCGACTGCCGCCGCCTTCCGATCGTTTCAGGTCAGAGCGCGATGCCTCTTGGATGCATCGCGCCGCGTGACGAGATCAGGAACCCTGACCGCCGCACTTGTTGGTCTTGGTGTTGAAGTTGCCGCACTTCTTGCCGACCCAGTCGCCGATCAGGTCCTTGGAGCCATCAAGCTCCTTCGACCAGGCGTCGCCTGCGACGAGGCCAGGGGTCTTCCACACTACGTCGAACTGGCCATCGCCTTTGATTTCGCCGATGAACACAGGCTTGGTGATGTGATGGTTCGGAAGCATTTCCGACACGCCGCCGGTGAGGTTCTTGGCCTTGGTGCCCGGCAGAGCGTCGATCACCTTGTCGGCGTCAACCGCGCCGGCCTTCTCGACCGCCTTCACCCACATGTCGAAACCGATCACGTGCGCTTCCATCGGATCGTTGGTCACGCGCTTCGGGTTCTTGGTGTAGGCCTGCCAGGACTTGATGAAAGCCTCGTTCTCGGGCGTCTTGATCGACTGGAAGTAGTTCCAGGCGGCGAGATGGCCGAGCAGCGGCTTGGTGTCGATGCCGGCGAGTTCTTCTTCGCCGACCGAGAACGCAACGACCGGAATGTCGGTCGCCTTGATGCCCTGGTTGCCGAGCTCCTTGTAGAAAGGAACGTTGGCATCGCCGTTGATGGTCGAAACCACCGCCGTCTTCTTGCCTGCCGAACCGAATTTCTTGATGTCGGCCACGATGGTCTGCCAGTCACTATGACCAAACGGCGTGTAGTTGATCATGATGTCTTCGGCCTTGACGCCCTTCGACTTCAGATAGGCTTCAAGAATCTTGTTGGTGGTGCGCGGATAGACGTAGTCGGTGCCGGCCAGAACCCAGCGCTGCACCTTTTCTTCCTTGGCGAGATAATCGACCGCAGGGATCGCCTGCTGGTTCGGCGCCGCACCCGTGTAGAACACGTTGCGTTCGCTCTCTTCACCCTCGTACTGCACCGGGTAGAACAGGATGGAGTTCAGCTCCTTGAACACGGGCAGCACGGACTTGCGCGACACCGAGGTCCAGCAACCGAACACCACGGACACCTTGTCCTTGGTGATCAGTTCGCGGGCTTTTTCAGCAAACAGCGGCCAGTTCGAAGCCGGGTCGACAACGACGGCCTCGAGCTTCTTGCCGAGAACGCCGCCCTTCTTGTTCTGTTCGTCGATGAGGAACAGGATCGTATCCTTCAGCGTGGTTTCGCTGATGGCCATGGTTCCGGAAAGCGAATGAAGGACGCCGACCTTGATGGTCTCCTGCGCCTTTGCCCCGCCAATCGTGGCGAGACCTAAAAAAAGACCCGCAGTTGCGGCCAACCATTTACGGCGGCTGAACGGTGCAACTGCAGCGCTGTTGAAATGCCTAGTCATGCGATGTCATCTCCCTGACGCAGACGTGAAACGCTGTGCGACGGCCCACCGGCCGCCGGCGTTAAGGGAATCGCAAGAACTATGCCATGGCGCGAATTTGTCTAAAGCGTTGATATAAAAGAGTAAAATAGATTCGTTGGATGAAGTGTATTTCGGCTGCCTTGCTATTAGGCAGCTAACCTGACGTTGCTTGCGGCATTTGCATAATAAATAAACACAAAATCCTGACTGTCTAAAATTCAAGCAGGCCGCTAGGACCGGAAACGATCAGCCCGCCGACGGCCTCGCCGCCTGCACCATGGCTCATCCGGACAGATTTTACCTTGAAAGCGCCGTGTTCCTGTTCCATACGGTGCGCACGACCTTGAGAATCATCGGGTCTCTGCGAGCCGCGTGTACTGATCCCGTCAAACGGTTTCTGGCTTGCCCCTTCAGCTAACCAAAACCGACGCCCCAGACACGCGGGTGTCTCCGACACCCGCCCGCACCTGGCATTCCGCCGGGCGCGCGTTGCGACTCATAGAAAGATATCCTTTTGACCTCCTTCCAGGATTTCGGCCTCGCCGATCCAATCTCGCGTGCCCTTAAAGAAGAAAATTACGTCACGCCCACCCCCATCCAGGCTCAAACCATTCCCATCGCGATCACTGGCCGCGACGTGATCGGCATTGCGCAAACCGGCACCGGCAAGACGGCGTCGTTCGCGCTTCCGATCCTGCATCGCCTGCTGGAAAACCGTATCAAGCCGCAGCCGAAGACCTGCCGCGTGCTGGTGCTGAGCCCGACCCGCGAACTGTCGGGCCAGATTCTCGAGAGCTTCAACGCTTACGGCCGGCACATAAAGCTGACCTCGGCGCTGACGATCGGCGGCGTCCCGATGGGCCGCCAGGTCCGCTCGGTCATGCAGGGCGTCGATGTGCTGGTGGCAACACCGGGCCGTCTGCTCGACATGGTTCAGGGCAACGCGCTCAAGCTCAATCAGGTCGAATTCCTCGTCCTCGACGAAGCCGACCGCATGCTCGACATGGGTTTCATCAACGACATCCGCAAAATCGTCGCCAAGCTGCCGGCCAAGCGTCAGACGCTGTTCTTCTCGGCCACCATGCCGAAGGACATCGCCGACCTCGCAGAGCAGATGCTGCAGAATCCGGCGCGCGTCGCCGTGACGCCGGTGGCGTCCACGGTGGAGCGCATCACACAAAAGGTCCTGCAGGTCGATCACTCTGCAAAGCCTGCCATCCTGGCGCAGATTCTCAAGACCGAGCAGGTCAACCGCGCACTGGTGTTCACCCGCACCAAGCACGGCGCCGATAAGGTCGTGAAGGGTCTGGTCAAGGCCGGCATTCCCGCCGAAGCCATTCACGGCAACAAGTCCCAGAACCACCGCGAGCGCGTGCTGGCGGCGTTCCGCACCGGCGATATCCGCACGCTGGTCGCCACCGACATCGCCGCCCGCGGCATCGACGTCGACGGCATCAGCCATGTCATCAACTTCGACCTGACCAACGTTCCGGAAACCTACGTCCACCGCATCGGCCGCACCGCGCGCGCCGGCGCGGACGGCACCGCGATTTCGCTGGTCGCCGGCGGCGAGGAGCTTGGCTATTTGCGCGACATCGAAAAGCTGATCCGCGTCACCTTGCCGAAGGAAGATCGCCGCACCCCGGGACACCAACAGCGTCCCGCCGCGGCCGCTCCTGCCCAGCATCGTCCGGCGCGATCCGGAGGCCATGGGCACAACCCGCGTTCGAACGACGGAGCGCCCGGATCGCAGGGTCCGCGCCGCCGCCGCCGTCCCGGCGGGGGCATGCCGCAGTCCGACCGGCACGAAGCTGGCCGTCATGAACAATCTCGGCCATCGCAAAATGCCAAGGGTGAGGGTATTCAGGGGGTCGCTTTCCTGCACCGTGAAAGCCGCCCGGCGCAGAACCAACCCAGGCGCAATCAGCGCCCGCAGCGCTCGTAGTCGGATTATTGAACACATAAATTAGAGGACTTGGAGACCCCTATGGCCAAAGAAGAGTTGATCCAGTTCGAAGGACTGGTGACCGAAATTCTTCCCGATGCGCGTTATCGCGTCCAGCTCGATGCCGGACACGAGATCGTCGCTTACACTGCCGGGAAGATGAAAAAGAACCGCATCAAGACATTGGCGGGCGACCGGGTGACCATCGAAATGTCACCCTACGATCTCGAAAAGGGCCGCCTGATTTTCCGGCACAAGGACGAGCGGGCCGGCAGCGGTCCACCCCGCGGTACTCCACCGCGCGGACAATTCCGCCGCCGGTAACAGCCTCCTCCCCATCTCACGGGATCGCGCACGTCATGCGCGATCCCGTACTTCCGGAGCACGCTGGACGGGCATCAAAAATCCGCACCCGTCAGGATTGTTTTGGGGGCCATTTTCACGTAATATTGAGAGATCGATCTTCGGCCGGACGACATAGCTATCCACCGGTACAGCCGGTTTAGACGCTGACGACCTCATCCAAATTTCGATCTCACCAGCCCATTTAGACGTGGGCTTTGACTATATCTATCTTGAGAAGGACTACCTGCGTGAGCATGGGAACAGTGAAGTGGTTCAACGCGACTAAGGGTTACGGTTTCATTCAGCCTGACGACGGCGGCAACGACGTATTCGTTCACATCAGCGCCGTCGAGCGCGCTGGTCTTGGAACGCTGCGCGAAGGCCAGAAGATCAGCTACGAAATCGTCGCCGATCGCCGTTCGGGCAAGTCGTCGGCCGACAATCTTCGCGCCGCCGGCTAACTGAAATTTTTGCAGCTCACGCTGCAAAGGATTTCAACGGACAACCCAACATCGAAAGGCCGTGCGGATCGCACGGCCTTTTTTGTTACACGCCGTATGCTGGCGCCAGGTGTTGAGCGAATGGCCCGATCGGGCAATCCCATGATCAACTGGTGTAGTCGACCTTGTTGGATTGGCGAGGCCGCGTGAAAGTGTCCTCAGACAGCGGGATAACGGCCTTACCCAAGACATAACCGACGATAGGTATGTAGTTGTAAGTGACCTCGCTCCAGATCAGTTGCGTGTTCGCGACAAGAAGATTGGCCGGAATTGTCGTAACAGTCGCACCTGCCTCATATCCCTTGGTTACGGTGGCGGTGCCGCCATTGACAGCGGCCTTGTAGCTCCAGACTACTTTTGCATTTTTCGATGCATCGACGCTGACTGCGGAAACCCTCTGCTCCAACGTCGCCGTCGTGACCTGATATGGCGTCATGACAGCGCTGCCCATCTTGAAGAAGTTCGAGAGGTCCGTGCTCGACACTGTCGCCCCCTGCGAGACAAGGTCAGACACTGTCCGCGCGGTCAACGTCACCTTGCGGTTGATGGCGACTCCGCTCGACGTATCAATCATTCCGAACAGAAGCACGAGCATCAACGGGACGATGAATGCGAATTCAACCGCGGCGACGCCGCGCCTGTCCTTGCCGAAACGAACAAGAAGCCGCCTGCCAAGGCGCGCGCTTCTGAACTGTGACATCATTCTCATGATCGTTTGTCCATCAAGGTTCGACGCGGAATGCGGCTGTGGCCGACAGCAACCGTTTGCTGCCGAGATTCGCGATGTTGTATCCAAGCCCGGTGACGATCAGCGGCCATTGGTAGAACGTACGCACGACAACCGTGTCGCCGGGGCTCGACGTCTGGTACGCCGGCGTCGCCGTCATAACGCCCCCCGCGATCGGATCGGTCAGGTCGGCGGCCGGTATCGCAACGCCGGGCTTATAGGATTTAACGCTGATAATAAGCGGGCTGGTGAGGCTGTCGTCGCATGAAAACAGCACCTTGACGCGATTGCAGAGATCCGTGCTGAACTGCGGCCGCGTCATGCCGGCATCCTGCGCCTGATGCGTCAGCATCAATCGCGCGGAATCATGCGTGCCGGTTTCAAGAACCTGGGATGCGAAAAACATCAGCGCCGTTTCGATGATCGCAAACAACAGCACGAAGAAAAGCGGAGCAATGAACGCGAACTCGACGGCCGCAGATCCCCGCCGGTTACGGCGAAATCGGCGCAAGGCTTTGTTGAGCGCAGTCAGGGACGTCGCGGACGGACGCATCGGGCTATCCTCGGGAGGCAGCGGAACTAACTACCGTCGAGAATAGACGACAGAGATTGTCGAATGCTTGCGCCGGATACGAACAACATGCGGGCTGGCATTAACCGGGTGTTAACGAATCGGCGCCGCGGGCAGAACCGTCAGGGTCTTGCGCCGGCGGCGCTCGCCTGATTGTTCAGGACATTGGTCTGGCCGAGGGCCGCGTCAAAGAAAGCCCGGCCATCGCCGAGGGTCACGCGCCGTTCGCATACCGGGGTACAACTGTAGGATTCCCGTTCCAGACCGCGATAGACCGTCACCATCTTGTCCATCGGACCTTCCACCTGGATGGACCGATTGGCCAGAACGCTTCCTGTCCGGTCCATGGCGATCATGTTCGTCGAGCCATATCCCTTGCCGGTGACGACCACCATGCCGCCTGGCTGGAGGGTGACGTCCGCGATGAGAGGATTTCCGACCACGATGGTGGCGACCTTCTCAGGCAGCTTGACCACCTTCGCCTGATCGACAACGACCTCGACCATGTCGTCGCTGGCGGCAAATGTCGCGATCGGAAGCATCAGGCATCCGGCAACAAGAAAACCCAGCGTGACGGACCCGCGCGCGCGACGAGGTGAGACCTTGATCGACATACTTTACTCCGGGGCGTGTACAAGCCGGCAAAAGCGATACGCAGCGGTGCCGGCGCCCGACATGGCAAATCTGACGTTAATTGATGAATGAACTGCAAACGGGGCTTGGATCTCCAGCCGCCGGCGGAAGTCGCATGACTGACCGGGTTCCACACAATTTGCAGTATCTCATTAGGCGGGAACTTACCCGTCCGCGAGATGTGGAAAATACCCCCGGTTTTCGTCGGTCAAATTAACGACCTGCAATTGTATCCGCGTTTAGGGTTCCATTCGGTCACGGTGGTTCCGCCCGCCGAAAGACCAGAGTTCCTCAGCCACGTGTGTAAACGGAGATAAAAAATGACCAAGCTTGTTGCCCGCTTCCTCAAGAATGAGTCCGGCGCGACTGCAATCGAATATGGCCTGATCGCAGCCGGCATTTCGCTGGCGATCATCGCTGCCGTGAATGGTCTCGGTACCACCCTCAATACCAAGTTCGACACCATCAAGACGACGATCAACTAATCAAGCACGTATTCATTTGATCGCATGAGGCTTCGGGAAACCGGAGCCTCATTTGCGTTTGCCCCTATCAACCGGGGAGTTCCAACATATCCGCAGCGACCAGCTCGCTGGGTTGCGAGTGAAGAACGGCGAGTTCGCTCCAATATATGAAGCCGTTAAAGCGGCATTTACCGTCAGCAAGAAGAGGCTGATACCTCGGTATTTCAGCAATCGAATTAACTGCGCTGCAATTCCCTTTGCTTAGGTTCACCTCATGGTCACGGTGGTTTCCGCCTCCGCAAGGGCCACAGTTCTACAGCCACGTGTACAAATGGAGTTACAAATGACCAAGCTTGTTGCTCGCTTCGTCAAGGACGAATCTGGCGCCACCGCGATTGAATATGGCCTGATCGCCGCCGGCATTTCGCTCGCGATCATCGCAGCCGTGAACGGTCTGGGTACGACCCTCAACACCAAGTTCGACACCATCAAAACGACGATCAAGTAAGCAATTACTGTTCGTCGAAAAAAAAGGCTTCGGGAAACCGAAGCCTTTTTTGCGTCAAAGACCGATCCGCTAACCCGCGAAGCATCCATGAAGCCGTCCCCCGCCGAGAAACGCACGAATTCGAAGTCTGGCTTCGCGGCCATCTTCGTGCCGCTGTCCGGCGACGAACCTGCCCGGCTTGTCTGCGCGGCGCTGGTCTTGGCATCGCTGGCAGCGCTGTTCCGGATCGCCAGCATCTGGTAGCGCCCCGTTCTAAAATTGTTCATTTCTGCCGGTTAGCCTGCCGCGTCGCTCATTCGGACCGAATTCCCCCGGCTCAATTCCGACAGACCCTGGCAAACCCATGATCCTCGACCTCGCGCGCGTTTTCCTGTTTCCAGCGTTGATGGCCTTCGCCGCGGCGAGCGATCTGTTCACGATGACGATCCCCAACCGCGTCTCGCTGCTGCTGGTGGCAGGCTTTTTCATCCTTGCGGGCTTCGGCGGCATGCCGCTCTCCGAAATTGCCATGCATGTCGGGGCCGGCCTGACCGTGCTTGTCATCGCCTTTGCCTGCTTCGCCTTTGGGTGGATGGGCGGCGGCGACGCCAAGGTCGCGGCCGCAGCCGGACTCTGGTTCGGCTTCCCACCGCTGGCCGACTACCTGATCTACGCATCGCTGTTCGGCGGCGCGTTGACGCTTCTGATGCTCCAGTTCCGGCAATGGCCGTTGCCCTATTCGCTCGTTTCGCAGGAATGGCTGCAACGGCTTCACCGGAAAGACAGCGGAATTCCCTACGGCATCGCCCTCGCCCTCGGCGCGCTGATGATCTATCCCGAAACCGAATGGATGAAGGCCGTCGATCTCACGCGCCTCATCGGGCACTAACTGCAATCGCAACTTCTCATTAACGCGATTTAGATACGCCTCATTAACCATGCTTTGACGTTTAGCTGGTCAAATCCGACCACAGCGACGGGTTCGTCGCGGCGTGATGTGGAAAGTGAAGCGTAACATGAATACCGCGCGGATTGTCGTCCTGACCATTGCTGTCTGCGCCGGCGGCGCTGCTGCATATCTTGCAAGCGGTTCCAGTCCGAAGCAGGTTGAAGCCCCCGTCACGATGGATACCACCGACGTTCTCGTCGCCCGCTCAGATATCGCGCTGGGCCAGACGGTGACGCCGGATGATATTCAGTGGCAGTCCTGGCCGGCTTCCACCGCCAGTTCGAGCTTCATCCGCAAGAACGACCGCGCCGAGGCCATGAGCCAGATCGTCGGGTCGATTGCGCGATCTCCGTTTCTCGCCGGCGAACCGATCCGCGAAACCAAGCTCGTCAAGGGCAACGGCTCCGGCTTCATGGCCGCGATCCTGCCCACCGGCATGCGCGCGATCTCGACTGAAATCTCTCCAGAAACCGGAGCGGGCGGCTTCATCCTGCCGAACGACAAGGTCGATGTCATCCTGATCAAGCGCGACAAGGTCGCCGACCGGAACGGCAGCACCGACGTCATCAATGCCGAAACCATTCTTACCAACGTCCGGGTTCTCGCCATCGACCAGACGGTCGGCGAGAAGGACGGACAGAAGGTCGTGGTCGGCAAGACCGCGACGCTCGAATTGAAGCCCGAACAGGCGGAATCGCTGGCGCGCGCACGGCAGGCAGGCACGTTGTCGCTCGCACTGCGCAGCCTCGTCGATGCCAACAAGAACGACGTCAACATCGATGAAGCCGGCAAGCGCGACAGCGTCAACGTGGTTCGCTACGGCGTCTCAACAACAATGACGACACGAAAGTGATCGAGGGGACCGAGAAGATGAGGCGAGAGGGACATCACGCACCTGTACGGACCTTTTTGGTGCGTGCCCTGTCGTTTGCAGCGGTCTCCGCGCTGACGCTGAACCCGGCCTTGTCGCCGGTGATCGCGAGCGATTACCGCACGCCTGCGGTGGCTGCATCGGGCGGTGGCCAGTTGAACGCGCGCTTTCTGCCGCTTGGCATCGGAAAATCCGTCGTGATCGACCTGCCGCGCGACGTCAAGGACGTCCTCGTCGCGGACCCGAAGATCGCCAACGCCGTCGTGCGCTCGGCCCAGCGCGCCTACATCATCGGCGCCGCCGTCGGTCAGACCAACATCGTCTTCTTCGACTCGGCAGGCCAGCAGATTGCCGCCTACGATATCGCCGTGACGCGCGATCTCAACGGCGTCCGCGCCGCGCTGAAGCAGTCATTCCCGTTGTCCGATATCCGGATCGAGGGCGTCGGTGACGGCGTGGTCCTTTCCGGCTGGGCCGCCAGTCCCGTTGAAGCGCAACAGGCGCAGGAAATGGCAACGCGGCTGGCCGGCAGCCCCGAAAAGGTCGTGAACAGTATCGCGGTGCGCGGCCGCGATCAGGTCATGCTGAAAGTCACCGTCGCTGAAGTCCAGCGCGACATCATCAAACAGCTCGGCGTCGACCTGAGCGCCACGATGAACTACGGCACCGCCGTCGTGAACTTCAACAACACGAATCCGTTCACCGCTTACGGCCGCCCGCTGGTCGCCAGCAACGGCCTCACTGGCGCGGCGGGCCAGGCGACGAATCTGCTCGGACAGCGCGTGCCCGCAGTCACCGCAACGCTGCGCGCGATGGAAAGCGCCGGCGTCGTACGCACCCTCGCGGAACCGAACCTCACGGCGATTTCCGGCGAATCCGCGACCTTTGTTGCGGGCGGCGAATTCCCGCTTCCCAAGGGATATACCTGCGATCCGATCACGCGGGCATGTACCACCCAGATCGACTTCAAGAAGTTCGGTATTACCCTGAACTTCACCCCGATCGTGCTGTCGGAAGGCCGTATCAGCCTGCGCGTGATGACCGAAGTCTCCGAACTGTCGCCTGACAACTCGATCACCCTTGATCAGGCAGGCAGCACCCTGACGATTCCGTCGGTCAAGACACGCCGTGCAGAAACCACGCTCGAAATTCCATCGGGCGGTTCGATGGCGATGGCCGGCCTGATCCAGGAGCAGACCAAGCAATCCATCAACGGTCTGCCCGGACTGGCGCAGTTGCCTGTGCTCGGAACGCTGTTCCGCAGCCGCGACTACGTCAACCGCAACACCGAACTGATGGTGCTGGTGACGCCGTTCGTCGTCCGCGCGGTCGCGCAGAAGGATCTGTCGCGTCCCGACGACGGCTTCGCCGACGCTGCTGATCCGCAATCGGATCTGCTCGGCAACATCAATCGTATCTACGGCGTTCCCGGACGCGCTGAGCCGGGCCGCAAGTATCGCGGCACTTACGGCTTTATCACCGACTGAGATGGGACAAGGACAGTAGCGATGACGATGCGAGTACCCAATCTCACGCGCAGCCTGCGGATCGCGGCCGCCCTTCTCGGGGCGTCTGCGGCGTTAGGAGCCTGCACGCATACCGACCAGGATACGCCGACGAGCAGCATTCCGGTCGACTATCGCCAGCGCCATCCGATCGTGGTTCAGGAAGCGAACCGCGCGACGGAAGTGTTCGTCGGCTCCGGCCGCGGCGGCCTCACCGCTGCGCAGCGTTCGGACATCGCCGGTCTCGCGGAAACCTGGTTACGCGAAGGCACCGGCGGCATCATCATCGATATGCCGACCAACACGCCGAACGCGCGCGTGGCGACTGACTCTTTGCGTGAAATTCAGGGCATCCTGGCGGCCGCCGGTGTGCCGCCGCGCGGCATCACCGTCAGAAATTATCGTCCGGCCGATCCCCGGCTGTTTGCGACCATCCGCGTCAACTATCCGCGGATCGTGGCCGATGCCGGTCCGTGCGGCACGTGGCCGGAAGACCTCGGCCCCTCGATCAAGAACAAGGGCTATTTTGAAAACCGGCCGTATTACAATCTGGGCTGCGCAAACCAGCGCAACCTTGCCGCAATGGTCGACAATCCGTCCGATCTCGTGCAGCCGCGCGCCGAGACGCCGGCCTATACGCCTCGTCGTAACGTTGCATTCGACCGGTACCGCAAGGGCACGCCGACGACGACCGCATATCCCGAAGCCGACAAGGCCAAACTGAGCGATGTGGGCAAATGATTAGTTACGCGCGTCAAGACCAGGACGACGGAGCGGGCTCACCCGCTGCCGATGAGCACATCGCGCCGGCACCGCGCGTGTCTGTTCAGGCATTTTGCGAAACGGTTGAGACCGCCGCGGCTGTACAGTCCGCCGGCGAAGACCGGCGGCTGGATAAGGCCCATCTCAAGATTCAAATGGGCGGCATGGCGGCGGCCATCGAGGCTTACCGGACCGCGCCGACCCCGAACGTGATCCTGCTGGAAACCGAGGGACGCAACGATATTCTTTCAGGCCTCGACCAGCTTGCAACGGTTTGCGACGCCGGCACCCGCGTGGTCGTCATCGGCCGCGTCAACGACGTCGTGCTGTACCGCGAACTGGTCCGGCGCGGCATCAGCGACTATGTCATCGCGCCCGTCGCGCCGCTCGACGTCGTTCGTTCGATCTGCGGCCTGTTTTCAGTTCCCGAAGCCAAGGCTGTCGGACGGATCATTGCCGTCGTCGGCGCCAAGGGCGGCGTCGGCGCCTCAACAGTGGCGCACAACGTTGCCTGGGCGATCGCGCGCGACCTCGCGCTGGATTCGGTCGTCGCCGACCTCGATCTCGCCTTCGGAACCGCAGGCCTCGATTACAATCAGGATCCTCCGCAGGGCATCGCCGATGCGGTTTTCTCTCCGGATCGCATCGATACCGCCTTTGTCGATCGCCTGCTGTCCAAGTGCACCGACCATCTGAGCCTGCTCGCCGCGCCGGCGACGCTCGACCGCGTCTACGATTTTGGCGCTGAGGCGTTCGATTCGATTTTCGATACACTGCGCACGACGATGCCCTGCATCGTGCTCGACGTTCCGCACCAGTGGTCCGGATGGACCAAGCGCGCCCTGGTCGGGGCCGACGATATCCTGATCGTCGCAACCCCCGATCTCGCCAATCTGCGCAACACCAAGAACATGTACGACGCGCTGAAGGCCGCACGGCCCAACGACCGGCCGCCGCTGTACTGCATCAATCAGGCCGGCGTTCCGAAACGGCCCGAAATCAGCACCAGCGAGTTCGCAAAGGCCATCGAGAGCCAGCCGATCGTGACCATTCCGTTCGAGCCGCAGATTTTCGGCGCGGCGGCGAACAACGGTCAGATGATCGCGGAGATCGCGGCCAATCACCGGACGTCCGAAATGTTCCTGCAGATTGCGCAGCGCCTGACCGGCCGCGGCGAAGCCAAGAAGCCGCGCAATTCGTTCCTGGGGCCTTTGCTCGGAAAACTTCGAGCCAAATAGACTATCGCGTGGAGTTATCGCCGTGTTTGGTAAGCGTAGCGGATCAGAAGCCGACGTCCGGGCGGTTCAGCCCCCGGACCGGGGGCAAGAAGCAGCGCCCGCCGCCGCAAGGCCGGCGGTGGCAAGCGTTGCGTCGCCTCCGCTGGCGCCTGCCCGGCCGCCGATGCCCGCCCCGGTTGTCGAAGCCCGGCGCTCGGACACCTACTATCAGGTCAAGGCAACGATCTTCGGGGCGCTGATCGAGGCCATCGACCTCGCCCAGCTTGCGAAGCTCGACGTCGAATCCGCGCGCGAGGAAATTCGCGACATCGTCAACGAGATTATCGCGATCAAGAATATCGTGATGTCGATCGCCGAGCAGGAAGAGCTGCTCGACGACATCTGTAACGACGTTCTCGGCTACGGGCCGCTCGAGCCGCTGCTGGCCCGCGACGACATCGCCGACATCATGGTCAATGGCGCCGGTACCGTCTTTATCGAAGTCGGCGGCAAGATCCAGAAGACCGGCATCCGCTTCCGCGACAATCAGCAGCTTCTCAATATCTGCCAGCGCATCGTCAGCCAGGTCGGCCGCCGCGTCGACGAATCCTCGCCGATATGCGACGCGCGCCTCGCCGACGGCTCGCGCGTCAACGCCATCGTGCCGCCGCTGGCGATCGACGGCCCGGCACTGACCATCCGCAAATTCAAGAAGGACAAGCTGACGCTCGATCAGCTGGTCAAGTTCGGTGCGATTTCTCCCGAAGGGGCGCAGATCCTGCAGATCATCGGTCGTTGCCGCGCCAACGTGCTGATTTCCGGCGGAACCGGCTCCGGCAAGACCACGCTGCTCAACTGCATGACCAACTACATCGACGAAGACGAGCGCGTCATCACCTGTGAGGACGCCGCGGAGCTTCAACTGCAGCAGCCGCACGTCGTGCGTCTTGAAACGCGCCCGCCCAATATCGAGGGCGAAGGCCAGATTACCATGCGTGATCTGGTCAAGAACTGCCTGCGTATGCGGCCGGAACGCATCATCGTCGGCGAAGTCCGCGGACCCGAAGCGTTCGATCTGTTGCAGGCGATGAACACCGGCCACGACGGCTCGATGGGAACGCTGCACGCCAATAATCCGCGCGAAGCGCTGTCCCGCTGCGAATCCATGATCACCATGGGTGGCTACTCGCTGCCATCGCGCACCATTCGCGAGATGATTTGCGCCTCGATCGATATCGTCGTCCAGGCGGCCCGTCTGCGCGACGGCTCGCGCCGTATCACCCACATCACCGAAGTGATGGGCATGGAAGGCGATACCATCATCACCCAGGATATCTTCGTCTACGACCTGATGGGTGAAGACCTGAACGGCAATATCATCGGCCGGCACCGTTCGACCGGCATCGGCCGGCCGCGATTCTGGGAACGCGCCCGCTATTACGGCGAAGAAAAGCGGCTGGCCGCTGCGCTCGACGCGGCTGAAGTCGCCGAAATATAGGAACGCGCCATGAACATGCAGGCGCTGGCACTGGCTTTCCTCTCCGCCGTCACGGTCGGGGGAGTCGCTTGGGTTTTCATCTATCCATTGCTCTCCGGCGAAAAGCAGGCCGAGAAGCGCCGCTCATCCTTCGCGCGCGCAGAACCATCGCTTCGCGTCGACGACCGGGTCCGCTCCCGCCGCGTGCAGGTCGAAGAGTCGATGAAGGAGCTGGAACAGCGGCTGGCTCAATCCCAGAAGGTATCGCTGGAAATTCGCATCTCCCAGGCGGGCCTGAACTGGACGAAGCAGCAGTTCATGATCGGCTCCGCCGTTCTCGGCACGGCCGTCCTGATCGTGACTTACTTTGTCGGCGCCGGATTGCCGTCGTCGCTCGGTTTCGCCCTCGCCGCCGGCTTCGGATTGCCGCGCTGGGTGCTCGGCTTTCTCAAGAAGCGTCGCGAAGCAAAGTTTCTCGATGCCCTTCCCGATGCTGTCGACGTCATCGTCCGCGGCATCAAGGCAGGTCTACCGCTGTTCGATTCGATCAAGGTTGTCGCAGCGGATGCGCCCGAGCCGCTGCGCAGCGAATTCAACGCGATCATCGAAACCCAGACCATCGGCATGCCGCTTGGCGAGGCCTGCCAACGTCTTTACGACAGAATGCCGCTTCCGGAAGCCAACTTCTTCGGCATCGTGATCGCGATTCAAACCAAGTCCGGCGGCAACCTGTCGGAAGCGCTCGGCAACCTGTCCAAGGTGCTTCGCGACCGCAGAAAGATGGCGGCGAAGATTCAGGCGATGTCGATGGAAGCCAAGGCCTCTGCCGGTATCATCGGCGCTCTTCCTCCGGTCGTGATGGTCATGGTCTACATCATGACGCCCGACTACATCTCGCTGCTGTGGACCCATCCAACCGGGCGGCTGATGCTGGCCGGCTGCGCGCTGTGGATGGGAACAGGCGTCCTCGTTATGAAAAAAATGATCAACTTCGATTTCTGACGAGGGACCATGCTGCTAGAACTTCTCATCGAGAAATTCCACGACATCCGGTTCATGACGATGCTGATGTCGGCAATCGCTGCAACCGCGGCCGCTTACGCGGTTGTGTCGCCGATGTTTGCGGGCGAAGGTCTGGCCAAGCGCATGAAGGCGGTCGCCAGCGAGCGCGAGCGTCTGCGCCAGCGTGAACGCGAGCGGCTGAACCGCAATGAGAAGGTCTCGCTGCGCCAGACGCCGAAGCAACTGGTGCAGAAGGTCGTCGAAGACTTCAACCTCGGCAAGTGGGTGGCCCAGGAAGCGGCGCGCGAGAAGCTCGTCATGGCTGGCTACCGCGGCCAGGCGCCTTACATCACCTTCCTGTTTTTTCGTCTCGTCATGCCGATCGTGTTCCTGATCGGCGCCATTCTCTATGTCTTCGTGATTTCGAACATGCAGCAGCCGACCCCGATGAAAATCGGTATGTGCCTCGGCGCGACATGGTTCGGCATGCAGGCGCCGATGCTGTTTCTCAAGAACGCGATCACCAAGCGCCAGTTGTCGATCCGGCGCGCGTTTCCGGACGCACTCGACCTTCTGCTGATCTGCATCGAGTCCGGCATGTCGATCGAAGCCGCGTTTCGCAGGGTCAGCAGTGAGATCGGCAGCCAGTCGATCGCCCTCGCCGAAGAATTCTCGCTGACCACCGCGGAGCTGTCGTACCTCCAGGACCGCAAGATGGCTTACGAGAACCTCGCCAAGCGGACCGGCACCGAAGGCGTAAAGTCGGTCTGTCTGGCGCTGCAACAGTCGGAACGCTACGGCACACCGCTTGGACAGACGCTGCGCGTGATGGCTCAGGAAAATCGTGACATGCGCATGAACGAGGCCGAGAAAAAGGCGGCCGCCTTGCCGCCGAAACTGACCGTGCCGATGATCGTGTTCTTTCTGCCGGTGCTGTTCGTGGTCATTCTCGGCCCCACTGGCATCAAGGTCTCGGAATACATGAAATGATGTGAGCCGCGCCGGTTAGGCGCCGTGACATCGTTCAACCCAAATAAATCTGAATATGAAGCGTGGTCTATGACCGGCGGGGCTCTGCCACGGCCGTCGTTCGCGGCCCACGGCCGCCATCACGGCTGAGCATCTGCTTGAGGTAAGCAACGTTGGCTTCCGCCTCTTCAGCCGGCAGATCCGCCTTCACGATGGTCTCGGCCTCTGCGAAACGTCCCTGCAGCCCGACCACCAGTCCGAGATTCTGACGAACGCGGGAATCCGCAGAACCGCGATTGTAGGCCCTACGCAGCACCGCCTCCGCCTTCGGCAGATCCTTCGACAAAACATAGGACATGCCGAGGTTCGACAGTACCGACGGCTCTTCCGGAGCGATCTTCAAGGCGCTCGCGTAATAGCGGCGCGCCTCATCGTGATTGCCGAGCTGATCGAGCGTGGTGCCCTGCACCGACAGGATGCGCCAGTCAGGATTCGCCGGCGTATGGGCCCGCGTCAGAGTATCGAACGCCTGCTGAAAATTTCCATTGTCCGCCAGCGCGCGGCCATAGGCAGCCAGTAGCGCCTTGTCACCGGGATTGGCGATTGTCGCCTGCTCCAGCACCGCGACTGCCTGCTGGCGCTGGCCATTCAGACGCAGCGACTGGCCATATTGAAGCGCGGCTGCCCTATCGCGCGGATTGGCGCGATAACGTTCGCCGTACGCCTCGATCGCATCGCGTGATACCTCGCCCGGGCCCGCGTCCGCACGCGCATTCAGCGATCCGGTGACGTCCGGTGAACGCGCGGTCTGGCACCCGGCCAGTCCCACGACGAGGATCGCCGCGACCGCCGCAGGGCCAAGATATCGGGCGAATTGAGATGGATTACGCATGACGCATGGACTCGCTATCGAGGGTGGCGAAGCCGGATGTCGCAGAAATAGACTGTTAACCCTAATGTCTGGTTAACCCGCAGCCCGTCTCCGGGCGCGACACCCGCCGCCCCCATCAAAAGGGCATGTAAAAACACCGTCTTGAGCCTGCCGCGCGCGCGCGCCACGCTGCTATAGTGACGCCTATCGCCCCGCCGCTGTCTGGGAAGCCCATGCACCCTGCTTTCAAAAGTTCCACCGACGACCGTCCCGTTCCCATTACCTTTGCCTCCAAATCAACCTGGGACGCTCTCAGCGCCACACTTCCCGCGACTGCCCGGCGATTCGCCGCAGCCAACACCTTCTCGGCAAAGCCCGGCCAATACCTCGCATTGCCGGCGGAGGACGGTTCGCTTGCCCACGTCCTGTTCGGCATCGAGGATGCGGCGAGCGAGTGGCGCGATCCGTTCCGGCCGGGACAATTGCCCGGCTTGCTTCCGGCGGGCACCTACAGCTTTGCCAACGCCCCGCACGACACGCGGCTCGCCGCGCTGGCGTTTGCGCTCGGGAGTTACCGGTTCAATCGCTACCGGAAAAACGACGCGCCCGGCGCGCGGCTCATTCCGCCCGGTGACATCGACATGGCCGAGATCACGCGCATGGCGGAGGCGGCTGCGCTGGCGCGTGACCTGATCAACACGCCCGCCAATGATATGGGGCCGGACGAACTCGCACAGGCCGCGCAGGCGCTGGCCGGAAAATTCGGCGCGACTTACACCTGCATCGTCGGTGATGACCTGCTGAAGCAGAATTTCCCGCTGATCCATGCGGTCGGCATGGCGTCGACCCGCGCACCGCGCCTGATCGACATCACCTGGGGCGATGCATCGCATCCCAAGGTCACTCTGGTCGGCAAGGGCGTTTGCTTCGACACCGGCGGGCTCGATCTCAAGCCGTCGAGCGGCATGCTGATCATGAAGAAGGACATGGGCGGCGCGGCCAATGTGCTCGCGCTCGCGCAGATGATCATGGACGCCAAGCTCAAGATTCGCCTGCGTGTTCTGATTCCCGCGGTCGAGAATTCGGTCGCGGGGAATGCCTTTCGCCCGCTCGATATCTTTCCGTCGCGCAAGGGCGTCAATGTCGAGATCGGCAACACCGACGCGGAAGGACGTCTCGTGCTGGCCGATGCGCTGGCGCTGGCCGACGAGGAGAAGCCCGATCTGCTGATCGACCTCGGCACGCTGACCGGCGCCGCGCGCGTCGCGCTGGGGCCGGACCTGCCGCCGTTCTATACCAACGACGAAGCACTCGCCGCGGACGTCGCGCGCCATGCCCGCGCCGAGAACGATCCGCTGTGGCGCATGCCGCTCTGGATGCCATACGACTCATGGCTGGATTCCAAAACGGCTAATCTCAACAACGCGCCGGGCGGCGCGTTTGCAGGGTCGATCACCTGTGCACTGTTTCTGAAACGCTTTGTCGAAAGCGCCAAGAGCTGGCTTCACGTGGACATTTACGGCTGGACGCCGTCAGCAAAGCCCGCCCGCC
The DNA here is from genome assembly GCA_040387615.1 of Pseudomonadota bacterium. Classification (GTDB taxonomy): domain Bacteria; phylum Pseudomonadota; class Alphaproteobacteria; order Rhizobiales; family Xanthobacteraceae; genus Afipia. Next base: position 131,950 of record JAZKDK010000018.1, read on the forward strand.
CCGAGGGCGGCGAGTGCCAGGCCGCGCGCGCAATCTACAAGCTGCTGAGCGAGCGTTATGGCTGATCCAAAACTTGATCCAAGGCTTGCTTTCGATCCAAGGCTGACACCGGCGCGACCGGATCTTGCTGCAAAACATCTCGAAGGCAAGGTGACGGCTGCGCGGTACGTCGAAGGAACCGAATTCGAGGTGTTCGACCCCATCGTTCCGGTCCGGCGCGAACCGTCGCACGATGCGGCATTGGACACCGAAGCGCTGAAGGGTGAGCGCGTCATGATCTACGATCGCGACGCGGAAGGGTGGGCATGGGGCCAACTCAAGACCGATGGCTATGTCGGATGGTTTCCCGATATCGCGCTGGTTCAACCGCGCTCGACGCCGACGCATCAAGTCACTGCGCTGCGAACCTTTGCCTTTCCGGGACCGTCAATCAAATTGCCACCGGTCGACAGCCTTCCGCTCGGCGCGCGCGTTGAAATCGTCAAGACCGATGACACCTTCGCGATCACCAGCCAGCGGCACTATCTGCCGGTGCAACACGTCGCAGTGCTCAACGTGACCGAAGCGGACTTTGTCGCCGTCGCCGAACGCTTCACCGGCACGCCGTACCTGTGGGGCGGACGGACAAGCCTCGGCATCGACTGTTCAGGCCTGGTGCAGATATCGCTTGCCGCAGCCGGCATTACCGCGCCGCGCGACAGCGACATGCAGGAAGCGGCATTGGGAACGGCGCTGCCGCCTTCGCAATGGCATGATCTCAAACGCGGCGACCTGATTTTCTGGAAGGGCCATGTCGCCATCGTGCGCGACAGCGCCACCATCGTTCACGCCAACGCTCACCACATGGCGACCGCTATCGAGCCGACACAGGCCGCCATTGCGCGGATCAAGGCTGCCGGCAGCGACGTCACCAGTATCAAGAGACTGAGTTGAAGACTCACAAATCCGGCACGATATTCGGTGCGGCTTCGATGTTGAACGCTGCAGCGAACAGCGCGCGCGTGTAATCGGTTTGCGGATTCTTGAACAGGTCCGCCGCAGCGCCCTGCTCGACCACCTTGCCATGCCGCATCACAATCAGGTTGCTTGCGAGCGACGCCACCACGCGCAGATCGTGCGAGATGAACATGTAGGTCAGGTCGCGCCTGCGCTGCAGCTCGCGCAGCAGATCGACCATCTGGGCCTGAAACAGCATGTCGAGCGCGCTGGTCGGCTCGTCCAGCACCACGAAATTCGGCTCCAGCACCACCGCGCGCGCGATGCTGATGCGCTGGCGCTGGCCGCCGGAGAATTCGTGCGGATAGCGGAAGCGCGTCGCCGGATCGAGTCCGACCTCCTTGAGCGCCTTGATGACGCGCGCTTCGCGCTCGTCTTCCTTCAGCGTTGGCTGATGCACGCCGAGCCCCTCGGCAATGATATCGCCAACCGACATGCGCGGACTGAGCGCACCGAACGGGTCCTGAAACACGATCTGCATGTCGCGGCGGACCGGGCGCATCTGCTTGAAATTCAGACCCTGAATATCCTTGCCGAGAAAGACGATCGGCCCCTTCGATGAAATCAGGCGCAACAGTGCAAGCCCAAGCGTGGTTTTGCCCGAGCCTGATTCACCGACGACACCGAGCGTCTCGCCCTGACGCACCGACACGCTGACGCCATCGACCGCCTTGATGTGCCCGACCGTCTTGCGCAGCAAACCGCGCTTGATCGGAAACCAGACCTTCAGATCGTCGGACGACATCACGACCGGTGACTCGGGTCGTGGCGGCGCGGGATCGGGCTTCGGCTCCGCCGCCAGCAATGCCTTGGTGTAGGGGTGCTGAGCAGCCGTGAAAACCTGTTCAACCGGTCCTTGCTCGACGATCTTGCCGTTGTTCATCACGCAGACCACATCGGCGATGCGCCGCACGATGCCGAGATCATGGGTGATGAACAGCATGCTCATGCCGAGCCGCCCGCGAATGTCCGCCAGCAGCTTCAGGATCTGCGCCTGCACCGTGACGTCCAGCGCTGTGGTCGGCTCATCGGCAATCAGGAGATCCGGCTCGTTGGCCAGCGCCATGGCTATCATCACGCGCTGCCGCTGACCGCCAGAGAGCTGGTGCGGATAGCTGGCGAGACGTGTTTCGGGCTCGGGAATACCGACCTGCGTCAGCAATTCCAGCGTCCGCGCCCGCGCCGCCGCGCCTTTCACGCCGCTGTGCAGATAGATCACCTCGCCGATCTGCGCCTCGATGGTGTGCAGCGGATTGAGGGACGTCATCGGCTCCTGAAAGATGATCGAGATGTCGTTGCCGCGAATACCGCGAATCTCGTTCTCACTGAGACCGAGCAGCTCCTGCCCCTTGAAGCGGATACTTCCGGTCGGATGATGCGCTGTCGGATACGGCAGCAGCTTCAGCACCGACAGCGCGCTGACGGATTTTCCTGAACCGGATTCGCCAACCAGCGCGACGCATTGTCCGCGATCGATCGAAAACGAAATCTGGTCAACCGCGATGCTCTCGTTCCCGCCCTGACGGAAAGCCACCGACAGATCGCGCACATCGAGCAGAGGCTGGTTGATTGTGTCCAACATGGGCCTCACCTGAACGTCTTGCGCGGATCGAAAGCGTCGCGCACGCCTTCTCCGATAAAGATCAGAAGCGACAGCATGATCGCAACCGAGAAGAAGCCGGTGAAACCGAGCCACGGTGCCTGCACATTCGACTTGCCCTGCGACAGCAGTTCGCCGAGCGACGGCGAACCGGGCGGCAGACCGAAGCCGAGGAAATCCAGCGCCGTCAGCGTCATCACCGATGACGACACGATGAACGGCAGGAAGGTCATGGTCGCCACCATGGCGTTCGGCAGGAGGTGCCGGAACATGATGGTACGGTTCGAGACGCCAAGCGCGCGCGCAGCCTGAATGTATTCGAAATTTCGGCCGCGCAAGAACTCCGCACGCACGAGGCCGACCAGCGACACCCATGAGAACAACAGCAGGATGCCGAGCAACACGAAGAATCCGGGCACCAGCACCGAAGACAGGATCAGCAACAGATATAACGACGGAATCGCGGTCCACACCTCGATGAAGCGTTGAAACAGCAGATCGACCCAGCCGCCGAAATAGCCCTGGATGCCTCCGGCTGCGATACCGATCACCGATGAGATGATCGTCAGCGACAGCCCGAACAGAACCGAGATGCGGAAGCCGTAAATCAGGCGCGCGACCACGTCGCGGCCCTGATCATCGGTTCCGAGCCAGTTGTATTCGAGGTCACGGCAACCTCGCACACCCTTCTTTTCAACTACCGCCTTGCATTGCGCTTCGGTCAGCATCCAAGTCGGTTTCGATGGCGCGGGCGTCGGCAGGTCGAGATTGTGCGTGCCGTAAGAATAACGGATCAGCGGCCAGAGAATAGCTCCGTTCTTCTCCTTGATCAGCTTCTGCAGATACGGATCGCGATAATCCGCAGCGGTCTCGAAGTCTCCGCCGAAAGCCGTTTCGGGATAGGTCACGAAGGCCGGGAAAAACAGCTTGCCGTCGAACCTGATCAGAAACGGGCGATCGTTGGCGATCAGCTCCGCGAACAGCGAGATCAGAAACAGCAGGGAGAAAATCCAGAACGACCAGTAGCCGCGGCGATTGGATTTGAAGTTGCGCCAGCGCCGCTGGTTGAGCGGCGATATACCGAGCGGGTGACGCGAGGGCGGCACGGCTTCGCCCATTGGCGATAATGCCGTGGTCTCGACCGGCGGTGCGGGAGCGATCGTCATACCTCGCGCGCCTCGAAATCGATCCGCGGGTCGATCCACATATAGGCGAGGTCCGAGATCAGATTGACCACCAGGCCGACCAGCGAAAAGATAAACAGCGTGCCGAACACCACCGGATAATCCCGGTTGAGCACACTCTCGAAACCGAGCAGGCCGAGCCCATCGAGCGAGAAGATCGTCTCGATCAGCAGCGAGCCCGAGAAGAACGCGTGAATGAACGCGCTCGGAAATCCGGCGATCACGATCAGCATGGCGTTGCGGAAAATATGTCCGTACAGCACCTGGCGCTCGCTGCAACCCTTGGCGCGCGCGGTCATCACATACTGCTTGCGGATTTCATCGAGAAACGAGTTTTTCGTCAGCAGCGTCATGGTCGCGAAGGCGCCGAGCGCCATCGAGATCAGCGGCAGCGTGAGGTGCCAGAAATAGTCGGTGACCTTCTGATACCACGGCATTTGCGCCCAGCCGTCCGAGGTCAATCCGCGCAACGGGAAGATATCGAAGAACGATCCGCCGGCAAACAGGATGATCAGCAGGATCGCGAACAGGAACCCCGGGATCGCGAAACCGATGATGATGATGCCGGATGTCCAGGTATCGAACTTCGAACCGTCCTGAATGGCTTTACGGATTCCGAGCGGGATCGAGATCAGATAGGTCAGCAACGTCATCCAGATGCCGAGCGACATCGAGACCGGCAATTTCTCCTTGATCAGCTGGATCACGCTGACGTCGCGGAAATAGCTCTTGCCGAAATCGAAGCGCGCGAAATTCCACAGCATCAGCGCGAACCGCTCGTGCGCGGGCTTGTCGAATCCGAACTGCTTCTCGAGGCTCTTGACGAAATCCGGATCGAGACCCTGCGCGCCGCGATACTTCGAACTGACGGCGTCAGCAGATGCACCCGCCTGCGGTCGCAAGGCAAAGTCGCCGCCGGAAGATCCCGAAATGCGTGAACTCGCGCCGGTATCGGAGCCGGACAGTTGCGCGATCACCCGCTCCACCGGACCACCGGGGGCGAACTGCACCACGACGAACGACACGAACAGGATGCCCAGCAATGTGGGGATCATCAGCAGGATGCGGCGGGCGATATACGCGCTCATGGATTATTTCGCCTGCTCGGGCTTGGTCTGTTGGGGCTTGGCTTTGTCAGGTTTGGCCTGCTCGGGCTTTCTGGCCTTTGCCTCATCGGACCACCACAATTCCGGCGCGCCGACGCCGTTGGCGTAACGCGGGATGCTCGGAGGATGGGCGAAGACATCCCAATAAGCAATGCGATGGCTCGCCGAATACCATTGAGGCACCCAATAGCGCCCGGCGCGGAACACGCGGTCGAACGCCCGGCAGGCAATGCGCAGCTCGTCGCGATTGTCCGCGGCGATGATTCGCTCGATCAGCGCATCGATGGCCGGGTTCTTGATGCCGGACAGATTCTGCGATCCCTTGATGTCGGCAACCTGTGACGAGAAGAACGTGCGCATCGCATCGCCCGGCGTGGACGACATGCTGAAGCGCTGGATCGCGACATCGAAATCGAAATCGTCCACCCGCGAGCGGAACTGCACCGGATCGACCAGCCGCACGCTGGCGTCGATGCCGAGCACACCCAGATTCTTGATGTACGGCGCGTGGTGGGCCTGAAATGCCGGCTCCTCAAGCAGAAATTCGATCCGGAACGCTTCGCCGTTGGGCAGCCGTCGCTTCCCGTCCTTGATAGGACATCCCGCATCCTGCAGCAGTTGCGATGCCTTGCGCAGCAGCGAGCGGTCCTGTCCCGACCCATCGGACACCGGCGGCACGAACGGCGCGCCGAACACCTCGTCAGGCACCTGCCCGCGAAACGGCTCCAGTAGCTTGAGTTCTTCCGGCGATGGTGGGCCTTCCGCCATCAGGTCCGAATTCTGGAACGGCGATTGGGTGCGCGCATAGGCGCTGTACATGATGGTCTTGTTGGTCCATTCGAAATCGAATGCCTGGATCAGCGCTTCGCGCACGCGCGAGTCCTTGAACTGCGCGCGCCGCGTGTTCAGGAACCAGCCCTGTGCCCCCGACGGCGTGTCGTCGGGCAGTTTCTCCTGCTTGACGCGGCCATCCTTGATGGCGGGGAAATCGTAACGCGTGTTCCAGATCCGCGCGGTGAATTCCTCGCGATAGAGATAATTCCGGCCGGTGAAGCCCTCGAACGCGACATCCCGGTCGCGATAGAACTCGTAGCGCACGGCATCGAAATTGAACACGCCACGCGATACCGGCAGATCCTTCGCCCACCAATCCTTGACGCGGTCGTATTCGATATAGCGCCCCACCTCGAAGCGCCCGACCTTGTAAGGTCCGGAGCCGAGCGGAATATCGAGGGTGGATTCCTCGAAGGGCTTCTTGTCGTAATAGGCCTTTGAGAAAATCGGCAATCCCGCCACATACAGCGGCACATCGCGGCCGCGCTTGGCCGCGAATGTCACCGTCACCGTCGCGTCGTCGCTGGCTTCCGCCTTCGTCATATCGCGCAGCTGCTGCTGGATGATCGGATGCCCCTTCTCCTTGAGGATGGTCAGGGAGAACGCCACATCCTTCGCGGTGATTTTCGTGCCGTCATGGAAACGCGCTTCGGGCCGCAGCGTAAAGCGATAGGTCAGCTTGTCCGGCGAAATCCGCACCGAGCGGGCGACAAGGCCGTACATCGCATCGGGTTCATCGCCTGCACGCACCATCAGCGCGGCAAAGGTCTGGTCCATGCCGACCGCGCCATCGCCCCTGAGGATGAAGGCGTTCAGAGAATTGAACGTCTGAAACGACTGGTTGTAAGCGCGCGATGACGGCACGGTCGAGAACACGCCGCCCTTGGGCGCATCGGCATTGACGTAATCGAAGCGGGAGAAATCCGCTGGATACTTCAGGTCGCCGAACGCCGACATGCCGTGGGATTCAGGAGCGGTCTCGACGCCGGATTGAGCCGCTGCCGTCAGCGGCGACCATGCCGCAGCCATGGCGCTGCCGCCAAGAACGAGAACACGCCGCCGCGAAACGCCGGTCAAGAACGCCTGCCGATCTTGTCGGCCTTCTCCTTGTCGAACCACCATAACGTCGGCAGACCGGAGCGGCCGTACTTCGGCAATGGCGCGTGGCTAAAACGATCCCAGCGCGCGTATCGCGAGAATCCGTAAGTAAACTGCGGCACGACATAGTAATGCCAGAGCAGAATGCGATCGAGCGCCTTGGTCGCCGCGACCAGCGTCTCGCGATCCTTCGCGAAAATGATCTTGTCGATCAGCTTGTCGACCACCGGATTCTTGATTCCAATCGTGTTGCGCGATCCAGGCACATCGGCAGACTCGGTTCCCCAGAAATCGCGTTGCTCGTTGCCCGGTGACAGCGATTGCCCCCAGACTTCCGTGACGATGTCGTAGTCAAAACTACGCAGCCGATTCTGGTATTGCGCAGTATCAACGGTTCGAACCGTGACATCGATACCGAGCCGCTCCAGCGACGGCTTGTAGAAAAGAACGATGCGCTCCGAAGGCGGGCTATCGATGAGAAACTCGACCGAAACCTGCTTGCCGTTCTTGTCTACCAGCTTCTGATCGCGGACCTCATACCCCGCTTCCTTCAGCAGACGAGTCGACTGACGCCGGTTTTCACGCACCTTCTCCGGATCGCCGCCGACCGGATTCTCATACGGCTTGGCGATCACCTCGGGTGGAATCTCGCCGTAGACCTCCTTGAGGATCTCAAACTCTCTCTGAACCGGAACACCCGAACTGGCGAGTTCGGTGCCTTCGAAGTAGCTGTTGATGCGTTTGTACTGGCCGTAGAACAATTGCTTGTTCATTTCCTCGAAGTCGAACGCATAATTGAAAGCGCGGCGAACGCGTTTGTCCGCAAACAGTTCACGGCGGATGTTGAAGGCGAAGCCCTGCATCCGGCCGGAATCGTTGATCGGGAATTCCTCAAGGACGACGCGCTTCTCGGTCACGGCCGGAAAATCATAGGCCGTCGCCCAACTCTTGGCGGAGGACTCGATGATCCAGTCCGCCTGGTCTGCCTTGAACGCTTCGAGCGAGACCGTCGTATCGCGGAAAAATTCAAATCGCATCTGGTCGAAATTGTTCTGACCAATCCGCGTCGGCGTCTTCTCGCCCCAGTAATTCTTGACCCGCTCCAGCGTTACGGAGCGGCCAGCGATAAAGTCCTTGATCGCGTAGGGACCCGAGCCAAGCGGCTTCTCGAGCGTGGTCGCGCCGATGTCACGCTTGCGGCCTTCGCTGTCATTTCCTTCCCACCAGTGCTTCGGGAGCACAGTCAATTCACCGACAATGGTCGGAAGCTCGCGATTGCCGGGCGCATCGAACGTGAACTTGATGTCGTGCGAGCCGACCTTCTCCGCCTTCACCACGTGCTTGTAGTAGGACGAATACATCGGGCTGTACTTCTTCAGCGACTCCATCGAGAACAGCACGTCTTCCGGAGTGACCGGCTTGCCGTCATTCCACTTCGCATCCTTGCGAAGACGATAGATCACCCACGAATGATCGTCGGGATGCGACACCGACTCGGCCAGCAGACCATACTGAGTGGTCGCTTCATCTTGCGACCGTGCCATTAAAGTCTCGTAGATCAGCCCGACCGCAGGCGCGATCGTCCCTTTGACGCCGGCGACAGCAAGATTAAAGTTGTCGAAGGTGCCGATCGAAATCTGCCGGGCGATGCCGCCCTTCGGCGCATCCGGATTGACGTAGTCGAAACGCTTGAAGTCGGCGGGGTACTTGATGTCGCCGAACAGCGACAACGCATGTTTCCACTCCGGTGCGCCCTGCGCCTGCGCGAGGCCGACGGTATTCAGCCCCGCCGCGTTCAGCATCGGGACCGCTGCAACAAACGCACTGCTTTGAAGAAGGCCGCGTCGTGAAATGCTCAAATTGAATATTCCTGTTGCTGGTCGCAAAACGGGTGCCGAGTGTCCCGTATCCGACGTTCGCCTCATTCCGCGGCACCTTCCGAGCGAACGTCGGATACGGAAGGACACTTGCAAAATATAATTCTAGTGATCCTTTGGTTCTGACATTCGCAAGGTGCCCGCGAAGACCATGATACGAATGTCAGAACCGGATCACTAGGCAACGTCTTGACCGATTATGTCGGTTTTTGGATGTGATGCCAGCCTGTTGCGGAACGTTCTTTGCGGCGAAATGTCCGGCTCGAAAACAACAGCAATTGCAACGCAAAACGGCCAGGCGAACCTGGCCGTTTTCGGATTAAATTTCGGTCACGCGCCGAAAGCTCATTTGCTGGCGGTCGGCAGCGGCACCGGGGTGTCGGCCAGCGTGCGCAGGTAGGCGATCAGGTCCGCCCGCTCGCTGTCCTTGCTGATGCCGGCGAAGCCCATCGCGGTGCCGGGGACGTAGCCCTTCGGGCTGGCGATGAACTTGTTCAGGGCGTCGTAGGTCCACTTGCCGCCCTTGCCCTTCATGGCAGCGGAGAAATTGAACCCGGCACGGCCGTGGCCGATCTCGTCATCAATCAGGCCATAGAGGTTCGGGCCGACCTTGTTCGCGCCGTTCTTTTCAAAGGTGTGGCAGGCCGCGCACTTCTTGGCGGCGGCAGAGCCCTTCTCGACGGAGGCGGTCTGAAGCAGCTTTTCAATCGGCTCGCTCGGCGCTGCGGCGGCAGCCGGACCGGCGCCTTCCGCTTCCTTCACCGCGATTTCAAAACCGGGCTTTTCCGGCTTCTTCGGCGAGAAAATCGCATTGGCGGCCATGTTGGTCGCCAGCAGAACGAGGCAGGTGCCAAGCACTGCGCCCATGATCTTGTTGAGTTCGAAGGAGTCCATTTGCGATCAGGCCCTAGCCGGAAAGTCGATACGTTTGGCCGCATGAAACGGCCATGAATTGCTACCGGGAACAGGCGTGCAGCGCAATACAGGTAGCGGGATCGAGATAACGGTTTGCCTGCCTTCTGGCAACCCGTATAAACGCGCGACCCCTTGAAAACACCCGTCATTTCCTCACCAATTTGGCCATCCGAGCCGCTTGCCTCCCATGACAGAAACCCGCGCCCTGGTGCTGATTCCCGCCCGCATGGCCGCAACTCGGCTGCCGGGAAAGCCGCTGCTCGACATTGGCGGCCTGCCGATGATCGTCCATGTGCTGCGCCGGGCGGAAGCTGCGCGAATCGGCCGGGTCGTTGTTGCCACCGATGCGCCGGAGATCGCCCGCGCCATAACCGAACATGGCGGCGAAGCCGTCATGACCCGCGCGGATCATCCCTCCGGCTCCGACCGGATCTTCGAGGCATTGCAGACCATCGATGGTGCAGGACAGATCGACACTATCATCAATGTTCAGGGCGATCTGCCGACCATCGCGCCCGAGGATATTCGCGCGGTGCTGGCGCCGCTTGCCGATGCCGATGTCGATATCGCCACGCTGGCCGCCGTGATCCGGAAGGACGAGGAATACACCAACCCCAACGTGGTCAAAGTGGTCGGGTCTCCCCTGAGCACGACACGATTGCGGGCACTGTATTTCACGCGGGCAACCGCTCCTTATGGAGACGGCCCGCGCTATCACCACATCGGGCTTTACGCCTATCGCAGGCAGGCGCTGGCGCGGTTTGTCGCCCTGCCGCCCTCGCCGCTCGAGACCCGCGAAAAGCTCGAACAACTCCGCGCGCTCGAGGCCGGCATGCGGATAGACGTCACGGTGGTTGACACGGTGCCGCTGGGCGTCGATACGCCTCACGATCTTGAGACCGCGCGCCAGATGCTGGCGGGAAGACCATCATGACCAAATCGATGAAAATCGCCTTTCAGGGCGAACCCGGCGCCAATTCGCACATCGCGATTCAGGAGGCCTTTCCGGACGCCACGCCGCTGCCTTGCGCGACCTTCGAGGACGCGCTGGCCGCGATCTCGTCGGGCGAAGCCAGCCTCGGCATGATCCCGATCGAGAATTCGGTGGCCGGCCGTGTCGCCGACATTCATCACCTGCTGCCGCAGTCGGGGCTGTTCATCGTCGGCGAATGGTTTCTGCCGATCCGTCATCAGTTGATGGCACCGCGCGGCACCAAGATCTCGGACATCAAGACCGTCGAGAGTCACGTCCATGCGCTCGGCCAGTGCCGCCGCATCATCCGCAAGCTCGGCATCAAGCCGATCGTTGCGGGCGATACCGCAGGCTCGGCGCGGATCGTTGCGGAGCGCGGCGATAAAAGCTGCGCCGCGATTGCCTCGCGTCTCGCTGCGGACATTTATGGTCTCGATATTCTGGCCGAGGACATCGAAGACGAGACCCACAACACCACGCGCTTCGTGATCCTGGCGCGCGAGCAACTGTGGGCCGCGCAGGATTCTGGTCCGCTGGTGACCACTTTTGTTTTCCGTGTGCGCAACCTTCCGGCAGCGCTGTACAAGGCGATGGGCGGTTTCGCCACCAACGGCGTCAACATGACCAAGCTGGAAAGCTACATGGTGGAAGGCAATTTCTTCGCCACGCAGTTCTACGCCGATGTCGATGGCCATCCCGACGACAAAAACCTCGCCTATGCGCTGGAAGAATTGAAGTTCTTCTCGAAGGAGTTGCGGATCGTCGGCGTCTATCCGGCGCATCCGTTCCGCGTCGCGTTCACGGAAAAGGCCGCGGAATAAGGCTAACTAGGCCGCCGCCTGCTTGCCGATGCCGAACGCGTCCGCCAGCAGGCTGTAGGAGCGCTTGCGCGCGTCGTGATCGTAGGTCGCCGTAATCACCATCACCTCGTCCGGCTTGCTGGTCTCGATCAGCGGCGCAATGTTCTGCATCACGGTTTGCGGTGAGCCGACGAACAGCCGCGAGCGGTTGCGCGCAATGCTCGCACGGTCCGCATCCGAATACGGATAGACCTGCGCCTCCTCGATGCTCGGCAGCGGGCGATATTGCCCGCGGTCGCGCAGCAGGCGATTGAGATCGGCCGACGACGCCAGCCGGTCCGCTTCTTCATCTGTCTCTGCCATGATCACGGCGATTGCCAGAATCGCATGCGGGACAGTGCGCCAATGCGACGGCTTGAAGTGTGCGCGATAGTGAATCATCGCGTCGGCTGCGTCGTGCGAGGCGAAATGATGCGCGAACGCGAAGCCCATGCCGACCTGTGCTGCGAGCTGCGCGCTGTAGTCGCTCGACCCGAGCAGCCAGATCGGAGGCAGCGGCGCATCATCCGGCATGGCAATCACGTTATGGTAGGGATGACCCTCGGGGAAGTTGCGGGTCTCCCACAACGTCAGTTCGATCAGGCGCTCGATAAAGTCGTCGCCGCCGCGTGGATCGAACCGCTGGCGCAGCGCATGCATGGTGGTTTGATCGGTGCCGGGCGCACGGCCGAGGCCGAGATCGATACGGCCGGGAAACAGCGCTTCCAGCATCTTGAACCGTTCGGCGACCATCAGCGGTGCATGGTTCGGCAGCATCACACCGCCGGAGCCGACGCGAATGCGCTGGGTCGCCGCCGCGATCTGTCCGATCATGATTTCGGGCGCGGGAGACGCCACCGAAGCGAGGCTGTGATGCTCGGCCAGCCAGTAGCGCGTGTAGCCGAGACGGTCGGCATGCTGCGCCAGATCGATGCTGTTGCGCAGCGACTGGGAAGGCCTGGTGCCGGTGGTGACGACCGAAAGGTCGAGGATGGACAGCGGGGTCATGCGGCCCAAGCTAGTGGCTCGCGGGCAGCGGTCAAACCGCTGGCGCACATGCCACCCAGCCTGGTTGCCGGAGGCGTGTGGGCAACTATATGACAGATTAATGAGGTCAGCGAATGTTTGCCCACTAACATTTTGGGATTTTTGGCAGAAAATCCGGAATGAAGCTGGGATTTTGGCCAAAATACTTGGATTATTCGCCATTACCTCCTCTTCTAACGGCAAGTTTTTCCTAGAAAGACAGCCATAGTGGGCAATTTCCCATGCCAAATGTCCAGTCAATGGGCTGTCGGAAATGGCTGGTTTCGCCTATTTTGGCCCGTAAAGGCGAAATGGTGACGACGTCCGGCCCAAAGGGCGAAACGGAGGCACACCGCGCCGCGGAGGCCGCCAGCCCAATCCGGCCCGCGCACCGCCTTACGACATGTGGAGTTGAGAAGCGTGACGAGCGAAACATCCGCCCCGACCGAAACACCGGGGCAAAAGCGTCCGGCGATTTCCTTCGAGTTCTTTCCGCCGAAGACCGAAGAGATGGAGCGCAACCTCTGGGAGGTCATCAACCGGCTTGCGCCGCTGACGCCGAACTTCGTCTCGGTGACGTATGGCGCGGGCGGCTCGACCCGTGAGCGCACCCATTCGACCATCGCGCGCATCCTCGGTGAGACCAAGCTCACGCCCGCGGCCCATCTCACCTGCGTCGCCGCCACCAAGGCGGATATCGACGATGTCGTCGCGCGCTATCATGACGTCGGCGTCCGTCACATCGTTGCATTGCGCGGCGATCCCACCACCGGCATCGGCACGACCTACGCCGCACATCCAGACGGCTACCAGACATCGGCCGATCTCGTCGCCAGCATCAAGAAGCGTTATCCCGATATCGACGTCACAGTGTCGGCCTATCCGGAAAAGCATCCCGAGAGCGCCGACTTCGATGCCGATATCGACGCGCTGAAAGCCAAGGTGGACGCGGGCGCCAGCCGCGCCATCACCCAGGTCTTCTTCGACAACGATCTCTATTTTCGCTACCTCGACCGCGTTCGCGCGCGTGGCATCGATATTCCGGTCGTGCCTGGCATCATGCCGATGCACAACTTCAAGCAGGCGCGCAATTTCGTCACCCGTGCGGGCACCACCGTGCCGTCCTGGCTGGCCGACAAATTCGAAGGCCTCGATGACGATGCCGAAACGCGCAAACTGGTGGCCGCGACCGTCGCCGCCGGCCAGGTGCAGAAACTCGCCAAGCATGGCGTCGAGAATTTTCATTTTTATACGATGAACCGTGCGGATCTTGTGTTCGCCATCAGCCACCTTTTGGGAATTCGCCCCAACGGTGCGCAGAAAGCTGCGTGATCCCATGACCGTGAAAACATCTCCGACCGCCGACCAATTCCGCGCGCTTGCCCGCGAACGCATCCTCGTGCTCGACGGCGCGATGGGCACCATGATCCAGGGCCTGCAGTTCGACGAAGCAGCCTTCCGCGGCGAACGCTTCAAGGATTTTCACCGCGACTTGCGCGGCAACAACGATCTGTTGATCCTGACCCAGCCACAGTCCATCGAAGACATCCACTTCGCCTATCTTGATGCAGGCGCGGACATCGTCGCGACCAATACGTTCTCGTCGACCTCGATTGCGCAGGCGGACTACGACCTCACCACCATCGCCTACGAGATGAACCTCGAGGGCGCCCGGCTGGCACGCAACGCCGCCAACCGCGCCACCGCAAAGGACGGCAAGCCGCGCTTCGTCGCCGGCGCGCTCGGCCCGACCAACCGCACCGCGTCGATCTCCCCGGATGTCGGCAATCCCGGCTTCCGCGCCGTGACGTTCGACGACCTGCGCATCGCCTACAGCGAACAGATCAACGGACTTCTGGATGGCGGCGCTGATTTGCTGCTGGTCGAAACCATTTTCGACACCTTGAACGCCAAGGCAGCGCTTTACGCCATCGCGGAAATCTCCGAGGCGCGCGGCATTCATGTGCCGGTGATGATCTCCGGCACCATCACCGACAAATCGGGACGGCTGCTCTCCGGCCAGTTGCCGGAAGCCTTCTGGTATTCGGTGCAACACGCCAACCCGATCACCATCGGCTTTAACTGCGCGCTCGGCGCGGAAGACCTGCGTGCGCACATTGCCGACATCGGCCGCGTCGCGGACGCGCTGGTTTGCGCCTATCCGAACGCTGGCTTGCCAAACGAATTCGGTCAGTACGACGAGAGCCCGGAATACATGGCGCGGCTGGTCGGCGAGTTCGCGCAGGCAGGTCTTGTTAACGTGGTCGGCGGCTGCTGCGGCACCACGCCGGATCACATCAGGGCCATTGCCGACGCCTGCGCTCCGCACAGGCCGCGCATCGTGCCGGAAATTCCGCCGCTGCTGCGGCTGTCGGGCCTCGAGCCGTTCAACCTCACCTCCGATATCCCGTTCGTCAACGTCGGCGAGCGCACCAACGTCACCGGCTCTGCGCGTTTCCGCAAGCTGATCAAGGAAGGCGATTACGCCGCAGCACTTCAGGTGGCGCGCGATCAGGTCGAGAACGGCGCGCAGGTCATCGACATCAACATGGACGAAGGCCTGCTCGACTCCAAGCAGGCCATGATCGACTTTCTTAATCTCGTTGCCTCCGAGCCGGACATCGCCAAGGTGCCGGTGATGGTCGACTCGTCGAAGTTCGACGTGATCGAGGCCGGCCTGAAATGCGTTCAGGGCAAGCCGATCGTCAACTCGATTTCCATGAAGGAAGGCGAGGAGAAGTTTCTGCACGAAGCCACCATCGCGCGCCGCCATGGCGCGGCCGTGGTGGTGATGGCGTTCGACGAGGTCGGACAGGCCGACACGTTCGAGCGCAAGATCGAGATCTGCAAACGCGCCTACGACCTGCTGGTCGAAAAGCTCGATTTCCCGCCGCAGGACATCATCTTCGATCCGAATATCTTCGCCATCGCCACGGGGCTCGAGGAACACAACAATTACGGCGTCGATTTCATCGAGGCCACCCGCTGGATCCGCCAGAACCTGCCGCATGCGCATATTTCCGGCGGCGTTTCCAACCTGTCGTTCTCGTTCCGCGGCAACGAGCCGGTGCGCGAGGCGATGCATTCGGTGTTTCTGTATCACGCCATCAAGGCCGGAATGGACATGGGCATCGTCAATGCCGGGCAGATGGTCATCTATGACGACATCGATCCCGAGCTGCGTCAGGTCTGCGAAGACGTCATCCTCAATCGCG
>JAZKDK010000019.1:0-99819 GCA_040387615.1 Pseudomonadota bacterium
GCCTCGCGGCCGGCCTCGATGCGCTTGGCGATGGCGATTTCGCCCTCGCGCGACAACAGCTCGACGGTGCCCATCTCGCGCAGGTACATGCGCACGGGATCGTCGGTGCGCTCGCCCGGCTCGGACTTCTTGGTTTCGGTGACGGCCTTCGAGGTGACCTCGACGAGTTCGTTATCGGTCTCGTCGGCTTCCTCTTCCTGCTTCTCTTCGTCTTCGTCGTTCGCGTCGTCGGACTCAGACACATTGATGCCCATGTCGGAGAGCATCGCCATGATGTCTTCGATCTGTTCGGGCGAGGTGGTGTCGGAGGGCAGCACTTCGTTAAGCTGATCGAAGGTCACGAAGCCGCGCTTCTTGGCCTGCTTGATCATCTTCTTGACGGCGGCGTCGGAAAGATCGAGCAACGGAGAAGGTGCGTCTGCTCCGTCCTTCTCAGGCGTGTCGGCGGCCTTTTGATCCTTGTCTTTGTCTTTGATCGCTGCCGTCTTTGCCTTGATGGCCATTCACTGCTCCTGAAACGCGCTCACGCCGTGGGCCGATGGCCCGCGATGAATTTGAAACCGCATTGATGCGGAAAGGGCGGCGCTTTTGAGGGCACCACCCGGGCCGAAGGTGTAGGTATGGCCGAAGGCCGTTAAGCTTCGATTAACCCTGTTTTTGCGGGTAAAAACCCGGTTTGGCGAGTCTTTTTAAGGCGTTGCCGGAGGCTTTAAAGGCCCACCGTGGCGGTTTCGTCAACTCCTGCGCTGGAACCTGCCCGAAGATTCGCCGAAACCCTCGATCAGCGCCTCAAGGCCGTCCACTTCGGCAAGCCGGGCTTTCACATCGCGCAGCCAGGAAAGATTTCTCTCGCTGCTGTCTTGCCCAAGCGCCAGTTCGGCATCCTTGAGTTCTCTAAGTAAGGAGTGCCATTGGCGATGCAAGGCAACCAGCTGATGCCAGGTGGCCAGAACATCCTCCTCCGCAGCACCCGGCTGGGCCCCCCACACATTCTTGGTGGTGAGTGATCGCTCAACCTTTTGAATCTGCTCGGAATATCCCGCCCGATCCAAACTCGCCCGCAATCGCGCGCTTTCCGCCGCCGGATCGTCGGTATGCGAATAATTTGAGAAGGCCCCAATGATTCCGGCCCGCAGCTTGTGGGCCTCGGGATGGGCCAGCTCCAGGGCCGCAACTTCCTCCAGATGGTCGTGCAGCAGCCAGGGGTGATTGATCAGCGACAGCAGGATCAGGGCCTCGCGCCGGGACAGGGAACTGCGCTGGCCGCGCATGATCGACGAACCCGCAAGCTGCGGGCTGGCGACCTGATAGGGCGAGCGGTTGATGGTGCGCGGACCTGTGGATAGGCCGCCGCGGCCGTCGTTCCGGCCGGCTCCGCCGGGGGCAAACGGCGCTCGCGGCTGAAAACGCTGGCCTGATTCGCGGCCGAACCCGCCCTGATTTTGTCCCCGGAAACCGCCGCCGCGCTGACCGCCCTGATAGCCTCCCTGAGGCGCGAAGGCATTGCGCAGCCGTTCGGAAAAATCCTGCCGGTAATAGCGTCGCACCACTTCATCGCGGATGCCGTTGGTCAGTTCGTTGATGCGTGCTTCCAGCGCCGCGCGCCGTTCAGGCGTCGCGAAACTGCCACCTTCGACTTCGCGCGACCACACGATCTCCGCCAGCGGCTTTGCCAGCGCGATCACTTCCTCGATCGCGCCGCGTCCACCGGAGCGCGCAAGATCGTCGGGGTCTTGTCCCTCGGGCAGCAGCGCGACGCGCAGACTTTTTCCCGGCTTGAGATGCGGCAACGCCAGGTCCGCCGCGCGAAACGCCGCGCGCTGGCCCGCGCCATCGCCGTCGAAACACAGGATCGGCTCGTCCGCCATCTTCCACAGCAGCGCGAGCTGGTTCTCGGTCAGCGCCGTGCCGAGCGGCGCAACGCTGGCGTTGAAGCCGACGCTGACCATCGCGATCACGTCGACATATCCTTCGACGGCAATCAGCGGCGCGCCTTCATGCGCGGCCTGCCGCGCGGTGGCGAGGTTGTAGAGATTGTCGCCCTTGTGAAACAGCGGGGTTTCCGGCGAATTGAGATACTTCGCAGGCACGTCCTTTTCCAGCGCACGGCCGCCGAAGGCGATGACGCGGTTGCGCCCGTCGGTGATCGGAAACATCACGCGATCGCGGAAACGGTCGTAAGGCACCGGAATGTCGTCGCCGCCGATCAGAAGTCCCGCCTCGACCATGTCCTCGACAGGAATGCCGAGGGAGCCCAGATGCTCCTTCAGCGCAAACCGCTCACCGGGTGCGTAACCCAGACGAAACTGCAACTGCGTCGCGGGCGATATCGCGCGGTCGCCGAGATAGCCGCGCGCCTTGGCGCCGTTACGCGACGCCAGCGTGTCGGCGAAGAATTTCGCGGCGAGGTCCATCACGTCGTAGAGCGTCTTGCGGCGCTGCTCGTGGCGCGCGGCATCCGGCGTCACCGCCGGCAGCGGCATCCCCGCCATCGACGCGAGCCGTTCGACCGCTTCAGGAAAGCCGACGCCTTCCGTCTCCATCACGAAGGAGATGATGTCGCCGTGCTTGTTGCTGGAGAAGTCGTGGTAGAAACCCTTCTGGTCGTTGACAGTGAAGGACGGCGTCTTCTCCTGATGAAATGGCGACAGCCCCTTCCACTCCTTGCCCGCCCGCTTCAACTTCACGCGCTTGCCCACGACTTCCGAAACCGGAAGCCGGGCGCGCAGTTCGTCGAGAAATTGGGGCGTGAAGCGCATGAGACTCAGGGTTTTTCCAACCGACCATCAATATAGGACAGTCTGTCCTATCCCCTAATTCTTCGCCCGTTGTCCCGGCTATTCACAGCCCTTATGGTCCGGCTTCAGTTCCGGTTTCATCAACGAAAGCAAGAAAAATGGCCCCTGCCCCGAAATCGCTGCTCCAGATCGCCGGCGCGCCGCTGCATCCGAGCGCGCTCGACAAATCGGCCCTCGTCATCATCGACGCCCAGCTCGAATACACAAAAGGCAGCCTGCCGCTGGACGGTGTCGACGCCGCCATCGTGGAAGCGGCAAAGCTGCTGAAATTGGCGCGCGCGCAGGGCGTTCCGGTGTTCCATATCGTGCAGCACGCGCCTTCGGGCCGCCCGCTGTTTGCCGAGGACGGACCTTATGCCCCGATCGTCCAGCTGCTGACGCCGGCAGCGGGCGAAGTCGTGGTGCGCAAGAGCCTGCCCAACGCCTTCGCAGGCACCGATCTCGATGCGCTGGTGAAAAGCACCGGCCGTTCCGAGCTGATCCTCGCAGGCTTCATGACCCACATGTGCGTCAGCGCCACCGCACGCGCCGCGACGGATCTGAAGTACCGCACCACCATCGTCGCCAACGCGACCGCGACCCGCGACCTGCCCGATCCGCTCGGCGGCACGATCCCGGCCAGCGTGGTGCATCGGGTGGCGTTGTCCGAACTGGCGGATCGTTTTGCGATTGTCGTGAAGGACACCGCGGCGCTGACGGCGGCCGCGCAGGCTGTGGCTTGAGCGCTTAGGCTTCCTCGAAGCGGCCCGACATGATCCGGTCGAGTTTCCCGACCGGCCAGTTGTAGATGTAGGTCCATGCCTCGACGGCGGTGCCGTCAGACAATTTTACGCTCTGAAGCTGGCGCAAATACTGCGTCGGCTTGGCGTCGCCGGGGGCGCAGCCTTCGTACCGGTCCAGCGCCGTCAGAAAAGTGGGATCCTGCAAAACATAGACGTCGCCCATGATCCACTCGCCGGGCTGGCTGGATGCCACCGCGCCGGGATAATGCGTGATGCGATAGAGGCGGCCGTTGAGGCGCGCCTCGCCGAGATAACTGGCCTTGGCCGCCAACTGCTCCGCCAGCGGATGCCGGGAGCCGCGCCTGAGGGTACCGTAGACGAACAGACGCTCGGTCATCGCAGTTAGCTCGCGTTTGCTTCAATAACCTCATCGCTGATGACAACGAACTTGTTCAGCACCATCGGCCCGAAGTTGGTCGACAGCGCGACATCGGCCGCGTCGCGGCCGGTGCCCATCAGGATGCGGCCGATGCGCGGTTTGTTGTGGCGCGCATCGAATGTGTACCACTTGCCTGAAAGATAGACTTCATACCAGCCTGAAAAATCCATCGGCGCCGGATCAAAGGGAATGCCGATGTCACCCATGTAGCCGGTGACGTAGCGCGCCGGAATGTTCATGCAGCGGCACAACGTCAGCGCCAGATGTGCGAAGTCGCGGCAGACGCCCTGCTGCTCCTGAAACACATCGAAGGCCGATTTGGTCGGACGCGCCTGCTGGTAGTCAAACCGCACATGATTGTGCACCCATGCATTGATCGCCTGCACGCGCTGCCATCCGGGCGGCGTTTGGCCGAACTGCGACCATGCAAAATCGATCAGGTGGTCGGTTTCGCAATAGCGGCTAGCCATCAGATAGAGAAGCACCTCGTCGGGCAACTGCTCGATCGGCAACTGCTGCGCCTCGGGCACGACCGCATCGGGCATGCCGGTATCACGCACCAGCGCATCGCCGCGAAACGTGATGCCGCCCGGCGGGGCGGTGAGCCGTCCGCAGACGTTGCCGAAGCTGTCGTGGAAGTAGCGGATGCGCACGTTCGGCTCGGTGAGGATGGTTTCCTCACCGACAATGTCTTTCGCGCGCGACGGATGAATCCGCAGCATGACCACCATCGGCGTCTCGGCCACGGCGCCGTAGGAAATCTCGAACCCGACCCGGATCAGCATGCCTAGTGTCCTGAATCCGAAGTTCGCCCCATTTTGCAGCATCCTCCATAGCGAACTTCGGATTCTAAAGGATGCCAGAAAACTATAATTTTAGTGTGGTTTTGGTTCGCAAGTCCGCAAAAGGACGAGCTGTAGAAATGATGCGGACTTGCGAACCACCACACTAGTCCTTCACCTCTTCGCCGATGGAAAGGACATGGATGGTGACGTCCATTCCGAGATGAGCGTCGGCCGGTCCCATATACGTACCGTGCAAGGGGATCGCCTGTTGCGGATCGCGCGCCACCGCGACGCGAATGAGATCGCGGTTGCCGACGATGCCGTTGGTGGGATCGAACTCGACCCAGCCCGCGCCCGGCAGATAGGCCCGCACCCAGGCGTGAGTCGAGCCGCCGCCGACATAGCCATGCGCCTCGTCGCCGGGGATAAAGATGTAGCCGCTGACGAAACGCGAGGCGATGCCGAGCCGTCGCAGCGCCTCGATCATAAACAGCGCAAAATCGCGGCAGGTGCCTGAACCAATACCCAAGGTGTCGAGCGGATGCTGCGTGCCGTGCTCGTGGCGTCTGCGATAGCCGAACGACTCCCGCACGCCATGGGTCATACCGACCAGCAGATCCAGCGTCCTGGTGCGGCTTCCGTCGCTAAGAAACTGCCGCGCCCACGCCGCCAGCGCGCCGTCGGGATCGCTGTATTGCGGGGTCATCGACGGTGTGAGGTCCGTCAGTTCATCATGATCGTAGACGAACGGGTAGTAATAGGCCTGGTCATCGGGGGTCAGGACGACGTTCTCGAGCGGATAGTGCTCGACGGTCACGGTCGAGTCGAACACCAGCCGGTCCGACTCGGTGTCAAAATCGGCGATCGCGACGCTGTTGCCGAACACATCGTGAATGCGGCGCAGCGAAGACGGCTGCGGCGAGATCTCGAGCCGTTCCGACAGCACACGAATATCGTGGCCGCTGCGCGGACGCAGCATGATCCGGTGCTCGCCGAACGCCACCGGGCGGTCGTAGCGATACTCGGTTTTGTGGTGAATCGTCAGCAGAGGCATCGGCTCGTTCAGCCCGATTGAATTTGTCTGCGAATCGTACATGCTATTTCGCTGCATTTCCGGCTAATTGTTGGGCTTGGATGCCGCTGTGATAGGCAACGAAAGCAAAATGGTCCTGCCCGCTCCAGCCGACACTTTACGACTCCTTCAGGACGACGAAGTTCCGCCCGTGCGCGAGGAAAATGCCGGCAGCCGCTCGCCGTTCTTTTTCACCTGCGATCATTACGGCCGCCTGATCCCCCGCGCGCTCGGCGACCTCGGCGTGCACGCCGGTGAACTGGAACGCCATATCGCCTGGGACATCGGCATTGCCGAGGTCGCGACGTGGCTTGCGAAGGAAATGGACGTCCACCTGATCGCGCAGCGCTATTCGCGCCTGGTGATCGACTGCAACCGGCCATTCGACAGTGCGGGCTCGATCCCGCTGATCAGCGAGGCGACGGAAATTCCCGGCAATGGCGGCCTCAACCACGAGCAGGTCACCGCGCGACGGCAGGCGGTGTTCGCGCCCTATCATGCGCGCATCGCGCAGGCGCTGGATCAGCGCAAGGCGCAGGGGCTGCCGACCATTCTAGTGTCGCTGCATTCTTTCACGCCGGTCTATGCCGGCATCGCCCGGCCCTGGCACATCGGCACGCTGTATCATCGCGACGACCGGCTGCCGCATATGCTGCGCGACAAGCTGCGCCATGAGGGCGATCTCGTGGTCGGCGACAACGAGCCCTACGCGGTCAGCGACGCCACCGACTACACCATCCCTGTGCACGCCGAAAAGCGTGGGCTGATGAACACCGGCATCGAGATCCGCCAGGATCTGATCGGCGACCAGTCCGGCCAGCATCAATGGGCCGAGCGGCTTGCGCGTCTCTTACGCGAGATCGAAGAGACGCTGCACGCGAGAAAGCTGATGCCCGCCGAGTGACGCGCTAACCCTTGATCGCCACGTAGTACGCAATGCCCCAGATCGCTATTGCAGACAGCCACAGAACCCATGCAGCGGTGACGCGCGGCTCCAGCACCGCCTCCGAGGGATTTTGCGGATTGACGTAGACATCGACGGTTTGGCCGTCGCGATACTTCTTGACGAAACGCTGCACACCCCAGTCGGAGGTGGAGGCGACCTGTCCCGCCATGCTGGCCACGAAGCCGGTATATTCAGCGTTCTGATAGCGGTAGGTGTAGGAAATTTTCGCCTTGAACATGATCGGCCCGCGCGAGCGGCCCTCGTCGGCCTTGCCGCGGAATTGCTCCAGCCCCGATGTCTTGATCCTGCCCTGCACCACCGGCCATTTTCTCGCGAGCGACGCCTGGCGATGGAGCCCCAGCGCGAACAGCGCGATCACGGCCCCGAACGCGCCCAGCGCCACGGTCATGCCCGACATCTCGGGATTAACCAGCTTGGAAGAGACAAAATCGGTCAGCTTGTGAAAACCGATCGCGGAGCCGAACACCAGCACGACCGCGATCACCACCATCCAGCCGATACAGCCCCACATGCCTTGCGGCATATCGCGTTCAAGCACGGCCTCGCCACGCTTGTTCGGATTGTAATAGACGGTCACGGCCTTGCCGACGGGATAGCGCGCGATGGTTTCCGCGACCTCGAAATTTCCGCGGTCCTCGCCGATGCTGACGCGATCATTGCGATAGGTCTGCCCGGCGATGGGATATTCGTAGGTGATGTTCGCGAAGTTACGTTCCTCGAAGCGGTGCCCCGCCTCGCGGTCGCTGTCGATCACCTTGACCTGCCGGGTTTCGGATTTCGAGATGACGACCTTGCCCGGCGTGCTGGGCCAGTCGCTCGCGGCGCGGACTTCCAGATATTTGTAGATCGCCGCGAATACGATGAGGCCGACCGGAGCCAGCAGCATCGCGTAAACGAACCACGGAATATCCGGCAGCATCGTTACCTCGCGCGTGTCAGGGCAAGCCAGATGCCGCCGCCGATCATGAAACCACCGGAAATGCGCGACACCAGCCGCACGCGCCGCGCCGACAACAGTTTACCCGCACGCCCGGCCAGCAGCGCATAGGCCCCGTCGGTCAGGGCCGCGATCACCGTGAAGGTGACACCAAGCACCACCACTTGCGGCAGGTGATCCTGCTGCATATCGACGAACTGCGGGATGAACGCGCCGAAGAACACCAGCACCTTCGGATTGCTCAGCAGGACCAGAAATCCCTGCAGGAAAAAACCGCCGCGCGGCGGCGGCGGCGCCTCCGTCGCCGACATCGCACCGGTCGAGAGAAACAGCTTGATGCCGAGCCAGACGAGATAGGCCGCGCCGGCGAACCGGACCCACTCGAACCAGTAACCCATCGTCGCCATCAGCGACGTCAGGCCGACGGCGATGATCCCGATGATGATCACAAGGCCTGCTTGCGCGCCGGCAATATTCGTCAGCGCCGCGCGCGTGCCGTAGCGAAGACCGTTGGCGATGACGAGCGTGACGATCGGACCCGGCAGAATCGCGAGCGCGACGCAGGCGGCGACGTAGGCGAGATAAACCTGAAGCGACATGAAAATTCCCCGATGCACAGGCGCGCATCAAGGATGAGACGTTGCGCGAAAGCAAGCGGTTCAACCGCAGCGCAAAATGATTCAAACGGCAGACTTGACATGCAACCATTTGGTTGCCTATTATCCTGACCATGGATGACGTCTTCAAGGCACTGGCGGACGTATCGCGGCGCTCATTGCTGGATCGGCTTCACGCTCGCAACGGACAGACGTTGCTCGAACTCTGCGACGGCCTCGCCATGACGCGGCAGGCCGTGACCAAGCATCTCGGGATTCTGGAGGCGGCAAACCTCGTCACCACGCTGAAGCATGGCCGCGAGAAACTGCACTACCTCAATCCCGTGCCGATTCACGAGATCGGCGAACGATGGATCAGGAAATTCGAGCGCGGCAAGCTCGCCGCGCTCAGTGAACTCAAACGTCAACTGGAGAAGCGTGATGCGTAAACCGGAATTCGTCTACACCACCTATATCAAGACCACGCCGGACAAGCTCTGGCATGCCCTGACCGACAGGGAATTCACGTTGAGCTACTGGTTCGGATGCAGCCTGCACTCGGACTGGAAGGTCGGCTCGCCCATGCAAATGCACAAGGGCGGCAAGGTGGTGAACGAATGCGTCATTCTCGAATCCGATCCGCCGCGCCGGTTGGTCTACAGCTGGCTTTCGGTTTTCGACGAGGACATGATCAAGGAACGGCCGTCGCGCGTGACGTTCGTGCTCGAACAGGAGCACAGCGCGGTCAAGCTCACCGTCACGCATGAGGGCTTCGCGGACGGCAGCAAGACATTGCCCAGCATTTCCGGCGGATGGCCGCTTGTGCTGTCCAGCCTCAAGAGCATTCTCGAAACCGGCAAGCCTCTGGTCTTCCAAGAGGCATGCGACGCAGAGAGCGCATAATGGACATCAGCAAGTTCAGGCCATCGCTTGTCTACACGATCTACATTGCCTCGACGCCCGAGAAGGTGTGGGAAGCGCTGACATCTGCCGAGTACAGCAGAGACTACTTCTCAGGCTTCGGCGTCGAGGTCGAGGAACGAGTCGGCGGCGCGTTCGTGCTCCGCGCGCCCGACGGCTCGGTTCATATCGGCGGCGAAGTCATCGCCTACGATCCGCCGCGCAAGCTGGTCATCACTTTCAACGTCAACTGGCCCGGACTGATCGAGGCGCTCGGCGAGACGCTGGTGACTTACGAGATCGAGCAGTCGGGCGACTCCGTCCGCCTGACCATGACCGAAGCCAACGACCGCGAGATCAGCGAAGACATTCTCTCGGGAGGCCGCGCGGGCTGGCCGGCGATTCTCTCCAGCCTCAAGAGCGTGCTGGAAACCGGCAAGCCGCTGGTGATCCAGATGGAGCCCCCGAAGCGAATGCTGGGGGCGCTGAAGAAGCTCGGGATCAAAGTGCCGGAAATGTAATAGTTGCCACACACTTAATCGTCATCCGCGGGCTTGACCCGCGGATCCATCACTCTTCGAAGATGGATTGCCGGGTCAAGCCCGGCAACGACAAGCTGGCGGATACGTTTCTACCCCAGCCCTCGCAGTTCGCGCCGCAACACCTTGCCGGTGGCTGTCATCGGCAAGGTGTCCGCGAACTGGATGTGGCGCGGATATTCGTGCGCGGCGAGCTGCACCTTGACGAAGTCCTGTATCTCTTTCGCAAGCGTGTCGCTCGCCGCAAATCCCGGACGCAGCACGATCCACGCCTTGATCGCCTCGGTGCGGATCGGATCGGGAATCCCGACCACGGCGGACATCGCCACCGCCGGATGCTTCATCAAGGTGTGCTCGATCTCCGCCGGGCCGATGCGATAACCCGCGCTGGTGATGACGTCGTCCTCGCGGCTGACGTACCAGAAATAGCCGTCGTCATCCTGCACGCCGAGATCGCCGGTGAGCAGAAAGCCGCCGGCATATTTCGTCGCGGTCGCGGCCGGATTCTTCCAGTATTCAATCATCATGCACGGGTTCGGCGCACGCACGCCGACGATGCCGCGCGCATTGCGCGGCTGTTCCTCACCGCGCTCGTTGACGATGCGTACATCGAAACCCGGTGTCGGCTTGCCCATCGAGCCTGGTTTGATCGGGAACAGCGCCGAGTTGTTGGCAAGCACGAGATTACATTCGGTCTGGCCATAGATTTCGTGGACGTTAACGCCGAACGTGGCGCGCACCCACTCGATCAGCTCAGCGCCGAGGGATTCGCCGCCAGAGAAAATGCTGCGCAGCTTCACGCCTGAGTGTTTGACGTCGGCCTGACGCATCAGCTTCAGCGCGGTCGGCGGCAGGAACACGTTGCGCACGCCATGATCGGCCATCAGTTGCATCGCCGCCTGCGGCTCGAACTTCTTGGCGCGATGCCCGAGCATCGGAACGCCGTGATACCAGGCCGGGAACAGCGCATCGAACAGTCCGCCGATCCACGCCCAGTCCGCCGGCGTCCACATCAGGTCGCCGGGCTTCGGCAAAAAGTCGTGCGCCATTTCGACATTCGGCAGGTGGCCGAGCAGCACGCGATGGGCATGCAGCGCGCCTTTTGGATTTCCCGTGGTCCCTGAGGTGTAGATGATGATCGCCGGATCGTCCGGGCTGGTCTCGACAGTCGGAAAATTCTCCGAGGCGTCTTCAATCGCCTGCCAGAACGGCTTCGCGCCGGCATGGACCTGGCCGCTGGTGACGTAGATGTCCTGCAGATGCGGCAGCCGATCGCGGATCTTCGACAGCTTGTCCCAACCGCCCTCGTCGGTGATGACCGCTTTAGCTCCGCTGTTGGAAAGCCTGAACTCGAGCGCGTCCTCGCCGAACAGCGTGAACAGCGGCACCGAGACCAGACCCGAGCGGAACGCAGCGAGATGCGCAATCGGCAACTCCACCGATTGCGACAGGAACACTGCGACGCGGTCGCCCCGCTTGAGGCCATCGGCCTTCAGGACATTGGCGAAACTTTTCGACAGCGCGCTGATCTCGTCGAACGACAGCTTCTGCGTGCCGCCATCCTCATCGACGTAAATCAGCGCAAGCCTGCCCGAGCCGTCGGCGTGACGGTCGCACGCAGCGGTCGCGATGTTGAAGGTCGCCGGAATGTCCCAGCGGAAGTCGCGATAGAGTTCGTCGTAGTTGTCGGTTTCGGTAAGCATGGCGAAAGTCCCGCAACGGGGCGATAGCACCCCTCTCCCCTTGTGGGAGAGGGTGGCGAAATCGAGCAAAGCGAGATTGAGCCGGGTGAGGGGTCAAAGCAATATGAGGAATTCACACCCCTCACCCGCCCTCGTTTCACTCGGGCATCCTCTCCCACAAGGAGAGAGGGAAAAGCTCACCCTGTCAGCGCAGCCTTCACCAAACCGCTGGCCTTGCCGAAATCCATCTGGCCGGCGTATTTCGCCTTCAATGCGGCGATCACCTTGCCCATGTCCTTCATGCTGGCGGCGCCGGTCTCGGTCACGGTGGCGGCGATGGCGGCCTTCACTTCATCCTCGGACATCTGCTTCGGCAGATAGGCGGAAATCACCGCGATTTCCTCGCGCTCTTGTGCTGCGAGTTCCGGTCGGCCGCCCTTGTCGTAAAGCTCGACCGATTCCTGGCGCTGCTTGATCATCTTCTGCAGCAGCCCAAGGATGTCTTCGTCGCTGAGCGGCGGCTTGCTTTGTCCGCGCGCCTCGATGTCGGCATTCTTCAGCGACGAATTGACCATGCGCAGCGTCGAGAGCTTGCGCTCGTCCTTTGCCCTCATCGCATCCTTGACGGCATTGTTGATGTCATCGCGCAGCATCGGTCTCTCCCTCGCGGCAAATCGGTTGCGTTGATTTAGGGCGTTTTGCGGGTCCGCACAACCAAGGGAATTACATCTCGAGCCAGTCGAGCAGCGCGTCTGTCACCGCATGCGGCTTCTCGAGCGGAGTGAGATGACCGCAATCCTGGACGGTGACCAGCTTCGCGCCCGGAATGCCGTTGGCGATCTCGATCGATGCATCGGCCGGAACCATGTTGTCGGTATCG
This sequence comes from Pseudomonadota bacterium, assembly GCA_040387615.1. GTDB lineage: Bacteria > Pseudomonadota > Alphaproteobacteria > Rhizobiales > Xanthobacteraceae > Afipia. The sequence continues at coordinate 12,318 of JAZKDK010000019.1, forward strand.
CTGGTCAGGACCAGCGTCGGGCACTTGATGGTGGCCAGCGTCGGGCGGGAGTCAGCGCGCCCCGTGATCGCCTCAAGTTGCCAGACGAATGCATCGGGACCGACATCGTCGGCCATGTCGAGCACGATGCGGTGCAGGTGCTCGTCACGCGCCAGCGCGGGATGCACGAAGTTCGCAAACAGGCGATCCATCACCGCGCGATAGCCACCCTGCTTCACCTCAACGATCATCGCCCGCCGCTTCTCGGAGACTTCCGGCGCTTCGGGCCGCGCCGATGTGTTCAGCAGCGCCAGCCGCGCGACGCGCTCGGGCGCCTGCCGGAACATCTCCAATATGATGTAGCCGCCCATCGAATGGCCCGCGAGCGCGAAGCGCAACGGCGCTTCGGCGAGAATGCGCCGCGCGATCGCCGCCATGTCGCCGCCGCGGGCATGGTTGGCGATAAACACCGGACCTTGCCGCCACAGCGACGGAATTTGCGGATCGTAAATGCGCGGCGAACACGCAAGACCGGGAACGAGCACGACAGGAAGCGAGTTTGGCATGGGCACATCCAGTTCTGTCATTGCCGGGCATAGCCGTTCGAAGAACGGCATCGCTTCCGCTCGCCTATGCCCCGGCAATCCATCCTTCTTGAAGGACTCTACTCTTGAGATGGATGCGCGGGTCAAGCCCGCGCATGACATCCTATTAAGTATCTATCATGCCACGCCGCGCTTGCGGCCTTCCCAATAAGGCGCGCGCAGCGCCTTGCGGTCAATCTTGCCAAGCCCCGTCACGGGAATGACCTCGACGAAATCGATGGTTTTGGGCGACCACGGCGCGCCGCGCTTGTCCTTGACGTGGGCCTGCAGTTCGGCGGCGCCGCTATTGGCTCCGGCCTTCAGCACCACAAAGCCCTTCACCGCCTCGCCCCACTTGTCGTCGGGAATCCCGATCACGGCGGCGGAAGCCACGGACGGATGCGACATCAGCGCATCCTCGACCTCGCGCGGATAGATGTTGAAGCCGCCGGAGATGATCATGTCCTTGGTGCGGTCGACGATATAGAAATAGCCCTCGGCGTCCTTCACCGCGACGTCCCCCGTGTGCAGCCAGCCGCCTTTCAGGGTTTCGGCGTTGGCCTCGGGACGCTTCCAGTAGCCGTCCATCACCAGCGGCCCGCGCACGCAGATCTCGCCCGGCTCGCCGATTGCCACTTCACGCATGTCCGCGTCGAACAGCTTCACATCGACCCCGGGACTTGCACGTCCGCACGAGCCGAGCCGCGCGGGCCTGGTTTCATCGTGATCGATCTTGCGCATCGAGGTGATGATCTGCGGCGCTTCGGTCTGGCCGTAAAGCTGCACGAACACCTTGCCGAAAATCTTCATGCCTTCCAGCAGGCGATCCGGCGACATCGGCGCAGCGCCATAGACGATCATCTCCAGTGACGACATATCGTGGCGCTTGCGCAGATCCTCGTTGTCGATCAGCGCGTAGATCAGCGTGGGCACAAGGAACGTCGAGTTGATCTTCTCGGCGGCCACAACGCCGGCATAAACTTCCGGCTCGAAGCCCTGTACGAGGCGCATCAGGCCGCCGCGCATCATCACCGGAAACAGCGTGACGCCGGCGGCGTGGCTGATCGGCGTCGCGGCGAGGAAGCGGATGTCCTGCGGCCAGTCCCAGTCCGAAAACAACAGCAGCGTCATCGTCACCAAAGAGCGATGCGATAGCATCACGCCCTTGGAGCGGCCGGTCGTGCCGCCGGTATAGGCAAGAAAAGCGATCTCGTGGGCTTCGCTTTGATCCACCAGCGGCGCCGCCTCGGCCTTGGCGAGATCCGGCATGATATCGCGCACACCCTCCATCGGCCCGATGGAATACAAATTCTTGAGGCCCGGCACGCGGTTCTTGATCGCGAGGCCCCGCGGACCGAACTTCGCTCCCTCCACGATCAAGAGATCGATCTCAGCATCCTCGATGATAAAGGCGTGATCGTCTTCCGCCGCCATCGGATGCAGCGGCGTGTAGCGGATACCCATGACGAGCGCGGCGCAGATCGCAGCCCAGGATTCCGCGCGGTTGCTCGCCAGAACCGACAGCGCGCTGCCCTTCTTCAGCCCGAGCGAGCGAAACAGTGTGATGAAGCGGCCAATGGTGTCGCCGAGTTCGCGGTAACTCCACCGAACCTTGCCGTCAGCGAGCGCGGGCCGGTCACCGAACCGCCCCACCGCGTTGACGATCATATTACCGATGGTTCCGCCCGAATGAAGCTGACGCAGATCCAGCGGAATGCCCGTCGAACTCATGGATAAGTCTCCTGCCTTGCGGCTCGTTATGTCGCAGTGGCCGCGTGGGGGCGCAGATTAGGCAGCGCTCGCCGGGTGTCAAATATGTGCAAATGACATGAATTTCCGGTGCTTCTGCCTTTGACGCGCCGCGGCACAGGGGTTATGTGATGCACTTATGACGACATCAGATAATTCCTCAGCCTGGCCGGACCATAAACCGACCGCGCTCCTCGTGCTTGCCGATGGCACCGTGCTGGAAGGCTTCGGCCTCGGCGCGGAAGGTCAGGCCGTTGGCGAGGTCTGCTTCAATACGGCGATGACCGGTTATGAGGAAATCCTCACCGATCCGTCCTATGCCGGGCAGCTCATCACCTTCACATTTCCCCATATCGGAAATGTCGGAACCAACGACGAAGACATCGAAACGGTAAATATGGCGGCGACGCCGGGCGCGCGTGGCGTGATTTTACGCGCAGCCATTACCGATCCGTCGAACTATCGCTCAGCCAAGCATCTCGATGCTTGGCTGAAGGCGCGCGGCATCATCGGCCTGTCCGGCATCGACACCCGGGCGCTCACCGCGCTGATCCGCGACAAGGGCATGCCCAACGCCGTGATCGCGCACGCGAAGGACGGCAAGTTCGATCTGCACGGTCTTAAGGAAGAAGCGCGCGAATGGCCCGGCCTCGAGGGCATGGACCTCGTGCCGATGGTGACCAGCGCTCAGCGTTTCACCTGGGACGAGACGCCGTGGGAATGGGAGAAGGGTTTCGGCAAGCAGGACAAGCCTGAATTCAATGTCGTCGCCATCGACTACGGCATCAAGCGCAACATCCTGCGGCTGCTCGCCGGCGAAGGCTGCAAGGTCACGGTGGTGACCGCGAAGACCTCCGCTGAAGATATTCTGGCGATGAAGCCGGACGGCGTGTTCCTGTCGAATGGCCCCGGCGATCCGGCGGCGACCGGCGAATATGCGGTGCCCGTCATCAAGAAGGTGATCGCGTCCGGCACGCCGACCTTCGGCATTTGCCTCGGCCACCAGATGCTCGGCCTCGCCCTCGGCGGCAAGACCATGAAGATGCATCAGGGCCACCACGGCGCCAATCATCCGGTGAAGGACCTTACCACCGGCAAGGTCGAGATCACCTCGATGAACCACGGCTTCGCGGTGGACAAGACCACGCTGCCGGACAACGTGACCCAGACGCACATCTCGCTGTTCGACGACTCGAACTGCGGCATCGCGCTGGAAGACAAGCCCGTGTTCTCGGTGCAGTACCATCCCGAAGCCTCACCCGGCCCGCGCGACTCGCACTATCTGTTCAGGCGGTTCGCGGATCTGATGCGCGAGAAGAAGCGGGCTTAAGCTCGTTTTCGTCGTCCCGGCGAAGGCCGGGACCCATAACCGCCGCCTTCAGTTATTGGAACGGTAACCCGCATCCTGCGTAAACTCCGTGCGCAGGGAGTATGGGTCCCGGCCTTCGCCGGGACGACCGCAGAAATATCTCGCTCCGAAAAATAAGAGTTCAACTGGCTCACGACTTCGCCGCGCTCAACTCGGCCCAGTCGAATTCCTCTTCCAGCCGGTGAAACGCGTCGTCGCCGATCTCGCCTGACTCACGCATGTCGAACAGCACCCGGCGCGCAGCACCGATCGCCTGCCGCCGCAGCGGATCGGCCGGCAACTCGCTCGACGTGATCCCGTCCGGATTGCTCTCGGCCTGCGCCAGCATCTGCTGATACTCCAGCCGCAACATTTCCGCTTCGGGAGATTTGTCGCCGTCGATGGATTCAAGCGCGGCATGGAACGCGGCGCGCCGCGCCCACCCGACCTCGTGCCCCACCGGATCGCCGTCATCGAGCGCCAGCCACGCGATCAGCGGCCGCAGTGTCAGCCCCTGAATCACCAGCGTGCCGAGCACGACGCCGAACGCGGTGAGCAGGATCAGGTCGCGATAGGGAAATCCCTCCGGCAGCGCGAAGGCAGCGGCCAGCGTGACGATGCCGCGCATCCCGCACCATGCGACAAGGATACCACCCTTTTGTGTGGGCGGGCTGATCGTCGCGCGGCGAGGCTTGAGCCCGAAGCGGAAAATGAGCAATCGCCAGACCGTGTTGTTGGCCATGACCCAGACGATGCGCGTGACAATCACCGCCGCAAGCACAGCGCCTGCGACGACCGAGTATTGCCACCGCACTGAGTCGTCCAGCCCGGCCCAGATCGGCCGCAACTGCGTGCCGATCAGAACAAAGGCCATCACGTTGAGCAGGTAGACCATTGTCTCCCACACCGCATAGGACGGCACACGCAGCCGCGCGGGCGTGTAGGCGGGAATGTTGCGGGCGAGCGTCACCGCATAGATAACGATGGTGAGAATGCCGGACAGGCCGAGTTTCTCGGCGGCAATCCACACCGTAAAGGTGCCGGCGAACTGCATGATGATGGTCGACGGCACGTCTGTGATGCGCGCCGTGACCAGCATCGAAAGCCGCGCGAAGACGTATCCCGCGACAAGGCTGCCGATGATCGCGGCCGTCAACACGGGCACGACGTGGCTCGCGCTGAGCGATGTCGCCAACGCAGCGCTCACGGCGACACGGTAAATCAGCAACGCGCTGGCATCGTTGAGCAGGCTTTCGCCTTCGAGAATTTTGAGAACGCGATAGGGCAGCTTGACGCTGCGGAGCACTGCTGTCGCCGCTGCCGCATCCGGCGGCGCGACGATGGCGCCCAGCGCAATCGCAGCCGCCCACGGCATGGATGGGAGAAGCCAGTGCGCGACAACGGCGACGACCGCCGTGGTGAGACCGACCGCCACCAGCACCAGCGTCGCAACCGGCACCCAGTTGTCGCGCAGATCCCGCATCGAGGTGTCGAACGCCGCGTCGAGCAGGACCGGCGCGACGAACAGCGCCAGCGCCAGTTCGGGATCGAGCGTCCAGGCCGGCGCATCCGGGAGAAAGGCGATGCCGACGCCGCCGAGCGCAAGAAACGTCGGATAGGGAACGCCGAGACGGCGCGCCAGCGCCGACAACAGCATCGCCCCCAGCATCAGCCCGATGGTCCATTCGAATGCGTGCACGCGACGTTCTCCCGGCGGCCGGGCGTCAGCTTACGCAATCGACCGCACCTGAGCAAAACCGGATCGTAGCGAACGCACCTCCTTCCCCTCTCCCCTTGTGAGAGAAGGAAAAACAAAACGCCCGCGAAAACGCGGGCGTTTAAATGGACGAGGGCTTTGCGATATCTCGGGAAGTATCGCTTACGCCTCGTTGCCGCCTTCCTGGCGGGTGGCCTCGAACAGAAACCAGGTCCGGCGCTCGGTCTCATCGATGAAGACTTCGAGGATACTGGCGGACGCAACGTCTTCGGCATCGTCGCAAACCTTGTGCGCCTTGCGCATGGCCGCAGCGACCTTCTTGTTGTCTTCCATCAGTTCGCGCAGCATTTCGCGCGGCGGCACGAACTTCTCGTCGTTATCCTCGATGGTCTGGAGCTTGGCGATGTGGCCGATGGAGCGGATGGTGTTTCCGCCGATCTTTCTGACACGTTCCGCCAACTGGTCGGTGGAGCCCAGGATCTGGGTGGACTGCTCGTCGAGCAGAACGTGGTAATCGCGGAAATGGCGTCCGCTGACATGCCAGTGGAAATTCTTCGTCTTTAAGTAAAGCGCGAAGGCATCCGCCAGCAGCGTGTTGAGGGCGGTGGACACCTTGGTCACGGCAGCACTGTCGAGATCGGTGGGGGTGTCGAGTTCGGCCGAAACGGCATTCTTGGTTTTGCTCACGGCGGGGCCTTCCTGCTAGGAAATAAACATCGGGCGATGGACAGTGATCGCCAGACCTTCTAACGCATCCTAGGCCCGCCGGTTCCCGGGCGGGAACCCCTCCCTTCGAGGCATGATCGTTCCGAAACAGCAGGTTTCCGGGACCATGCCATTAACATAGAGGCATGATCTTCCCGAAAACCGGGCCCACTTTTCGGGATCATGCCAGTCCGGACAAAGCCGATGGACGACTGGATCGACTATTACGATTCAACCCACACGATTTATGTCAGCAAGCTGCATCGCGATGTGCATTTTCGCGTGATCGCCAATGACATCCTTGCATATGTCCCCTCCCCGGAAGCCGTGGTGCTGGACTATTCCTGCGGCGAGGCATTGTTCGCCGCGCAGGTCGCAGCCGCCTGCCAGAAGCTGATCCTCGCCGAGCCCGCCCCCGGTGTGCGCGGACGTCTCACCGCCCGGTTCGGCCCGAACCCGAAAATCGCGGTCCGCTCGCTCGATGACCTTCAACAGTTGCCGGACAGGTCGATCGATCTCGCGGTGATGATTTCGGTGGCGCAGTACATGACGCCGGCTGAACTCGACGCGGCGTTTGCCCTGATGCGCCGCATACTGAAGCCCGGCGGCCGACTGGTGCTGGGTGATATCCTGCGCCCCGAAGTCGGTGCTGCCACCGACGTGACGGCGCTGCTCAGGCTGGCGGCCAAAAACGGATTCCTGACCGACGCATTGTGGGGACTGGCCCGCACGGCGCTGTCGGACTACTGGCAATTGCGCAAAAGCATCGGACTGCAGCGCTACGCCGAAACCGACATGCTGGCGAAGCTGAAAGCCGCGGGGTTCGATGCCTCGCGCGCAAAAACGAACATCGGCTACAATCCCGCGCGCATGACCTTCGTGGCGACAGCGCGCGCCTGATCGATAGAACTGCACCCATTAAGGTTAAGTCGAAGCCCTCGAAGGTTAAGCCGAAACCCTCGTGGACTCCACGTAACGCCGCGGTAATCTCCTGCCATGGCCCGGTGGCGGAATGTCTACGCGGAGGCGCCGCAAACGCTTCACATCCTGGTTCAAGTCCAGGCCGAGCCTCCAATTTCTCTGGTCCTCGATCCAGCGGGCCGCAAGTCCCGGAAACGGCCTGAAATTCGCAGTTGATCGCGGCTTTAAGGTCTTTCACCGTCACAGAATCTGGTCTAAAGACACGGCGCGCGCGAGGGCAACCTGGCGCTTGGCTCAAGGGACGCGCGGATGCGCGCCCTTTTTTTGTGCCCAAATTCCTGCCGTGAGACTTAATGCCTAAAAGAACCGACATCTCGACGATCCTCATCATCGGCGCTGGGCCCATTGTGATCGGCCAGGCTTGTGAATTCGATTATTCCGGCACCCAGGCCGTGAAAACCCTCCGCGAGGAGGGCTATCGCATCGTCCTCGTCAATTCCAATCCGGCCACCATCATGACGGACCCGGAACTGGCGGACGCGACCTATATCGAGCCGATCACGCCCGAAATCGTCGCCAAGATCATCGAGAAAGAACGCAATGTGATGCCCGGCGGCTTCGCGCTGCTGCCGACCATGGGCGGCCAGACCGCGCTGAACTGCGCGCTGTCGCTGCGCCAGCAGGGCACGCTGGAGAAATTCGATGTCGAGATGATCGGCGCCACCGCGGACGCCATCGACAAGGCGGAAGACCGGCAGCTTTTCCGCGAGGCCATGACCAAGATCGGCCTTGAGACACCCAAGTCGCGGCTGGCAAATGCCTCGGCGCTGAAAAAATCCTTTCGCGACAAGCATCACGCGGAACGGCAGAAGCTGTCCGGCGACGCGCTCGCCGAACACGAGCGGCAGTGGATTCTCGGCGAAAGCGACCGGCGCAAGCGCTATCAGGAGCATGCGCTGGGCGAAGCGCTGATGGCGCTGTCCGAAATCGGCCTGCCCGCGATCATCCGTCCCTCGTTCACCATGGGCGGCACCGGCGGCGGCATCGCCTACAACCGCGAAGAATTTCTCGACATCATCGAGCGCGGCCTCGATGCCTCGCCGACCAACGAAGTTCTGATCGAGGAATCCGTGCTCGGCTGGAAAGAGTACGAGATGGAGGTTGTCCGCGACAAAAAGGACAACTGCATCATCGTCTGCTCGATCGAGAACCTCGATCCGATGGGCGTGCACACCGGCGACTCGATCACCGTCGCCCCTGCCCTGACGCTGACCGATAAAGAATACCAGATCATGCGCGACGCCTCGCTGGCGGTGCTGCGCGAGATCGGCGTCGAGACCGGCGGATCGAACGTGCAGTTCGGCGTCAATCCGGCCGACGGCCGCATGGTCGTGATCGAAATGAATCCGCGCGTCTCGCGGTCTTCCGCGCTGGCCTCCAAGGCCACCGGCTTCCCGATCGCCAAGGTCGCGGCGAAACTCGCCGTCGGCTACACGCTCGATGAAATCGCCAACGACATCACCGGCGGTGCGACGCCAGCCTCGTTCGAGCCGACCATCGACTACGTGGTCACCAAGATTCCACGCTTCGCGTTCGAGAAATTCCCCGGCGCCTCCACCACGCTGACCACGTCGATGAAGTCGGTCGGCGAAGTGATGGCCATCGGCCGCACCTTCCAGGAGAGCCTGCAGAAGGCGCTGCGCGGACTTGAAACCGGTCTCACCGGCCTCGATGAAATCGAGATCGAAGGCCTCGGCCAGAGCGACGACAAGAATGCGGTGCGCGCGGCACTCGGCACCCCGACCCCCGACCGGCTGCTGCAGGTCGCGCAGGCGATGCGGCTCGGCTGGACCAATGAGGAGATCTTCACCTCGTGCAAGATCGACCCGTGGTTCCTTGCGGAAATGCGCGGCATCATCGAGATGGAAGCCAAGGTCAAGGCGAACGGCCTGCCCGGCAACGCCCACAGCATGCGCATGCTGAAGGCGATGGGTTTTTCCGACGCCCGCCTCGCCGTGCTCACCAACACCACCGAAGCCGAGGTGAAAGCCGCGCGCCGTGCGCTGAACGTGCGCCCGGTGTTCAAGCGCATCGACACCTGCGCTGCCGAGTTCGCCTCGCCCACCGCCTACATGTACTCGACCTATGAGGCCCCGTTCGCGGGCGTCATGGCCGACGAGAGTGCGCCTTCGGCTGCGAACAAGGTCATCATTCTTGGCGGCGGTCCGAACCGGATCGGCCAGGGCATCGAGTTCGACTATTGCTGCTGTCACGCCTGCTTCGCGCTGCATGACGCCGGTTACGAGACCATCATGGTCAACTGCAATCCGGAGACGGTCTCGACCGACTACGACACCGCGGATCGCCTGTACTTCGAGCCGCTGACCGCCGAAGACGTGCTGGAAATCATCGATACCGAACGCAGCAACGGCACGCTGCACGGCGTGATCGTGCAGTTCGGCGGCCAGACGCCGCTGAAGCTGGCGCGCGCGCTGGAAGAAGCCAACGTTCCAATCCTCGGCACCTCGCCGGACGCGATCGATCTCGCTGAAGACCGCGACCGCTTCAAGCGTGTGCTCGACAAGCTCAAGCTCAAGCAGCCGAAGAACGGCATCGCCTACTCAGTGGAGCAGGCACGGCTTGTGGCCGCGGATCTCGGCCTGCCGCTGGTCGTGCGCCCGTCCTATGTGCTCGGCGGCCGCGCGATGCAGATCATTCGCGAGGAATTCCAGCTCGGCGATTACCTGCTCGGTACGCTGCCGGAGCTGGTGCCTGCCGACGTCAAGGCGCGTTATCCGAACGACAAGACCGGCCAGATCAACACGGTGCTGGGCAAGAATCCGCTGCTGTTCGACCGTTACCTGTCGGACGCCACCGAAGTCGACGTCGACTGCCTGTGCGACGGAAAAGATACGTTCGTCGTCGGCATCATGGAGCATATCGAGGAAGCGGGTATTCACTCCGGCGACTCGGCCTGTTCGCTGCCACCGCACTCGCTCGAGCCTGCGGTGATCGCCGAACTCGAACGTCAGACCCGCGAACTCGCGCTCGGCCTCGACGTCGTTGGCCTCATGAACGTGCAGTACGCGATCAAGGACGGCGATATCTACGTGTTAGAGGTCAATCCGCGCGCCTCGCGCACGGTGCCGTTCGTCGCCAAGGTGGTCGGAATTCCGGTCGCAAAGATCGCCGCGCGCATCATGGCCGGCGAGAAGCTCGCCGACTTCAAGCTGAAGCCGCCCAAGCTCAACCATGTCGGCGTCAAGGAATCGGTGTTCCCGTTCGCGCGCTTCCCCGGCGTCGACACCGTGCTCGGGCCGGAAATGAAATCGACCGGCGAGATCATGGGCATCGACACTTCGTTCGCGGTGGCGTTCGCCAAGAGCCAGCTCGGCGGCGGTACCCGCGTTCCGCGCAAGGGCACAGTCTTCGTGTCGGTGCGCGAAAGCGATAAGGCGCGCATCCTCGATGCGGTCAAGCTGCTGTCCTCGCTCGGCTTCAAGGTGATCGCCACATCGGGCACGCAACGCTTTCTCGTCGAAAGCGGCGTACCGGCCGAGAAGATCAACAAGGTCCTGGAAGGGCGTCCGCACATCGTCGACGCCATCACCAATGGCGAGGTGCAACTCGTTTTCAATACCACCGAAGGGCCACAGGCGCTGGCCGACAGCCGCTCGTTGCGACGCGCTGCCCTCTTGCATAAAGTGCCATATTACACCACTCTTTCGGGCGCATTGGCGGCGGCACAGGGCATCCGGGCCTATCTGGGCGGGGATCTCGAAGTCCGCACCCTGCAAGGTTACTTTCCCGATCTCTGAAATTGGTAGCCGGTCATGTCGACCGGCGTAGTATAAGTAGGACTTGCGGCGGGAACCGTCCGGCCGCGATGACGTTCTCTTTCGTTCCCCCGCGACCGCGACAGGCCAACGGGATCTCATCAAAATGTTTCGTGCATGCGGCAAGTCTCCGCCGCACGAAATTCAAGGACGACGACGAAATGGTTGAAAAGGTACCGATGACCCAGGGCGGATACGACGCGCTGGGAGTTGAATTGAAGCAACGCCAGTCGGTGGATCGCCCGCGCATCGTCGAGCAGATCGCCGAAGCGCGTTCGCATGGCGACCTGTCGGAGAACGCCGAGTATCATGCCGCGAAGGAAGCGCAGTCGCATAACGAGGGCCGCATCGCGGAGCTCGAGGACAAGCTTGCACGCGCCGAAATCATCGACGTCTCGAAACTGTCCGGCGACACCATCATGTTCGGCGCGACCGTGACGCTGGTCGACGAGGACACCGAGAAGAAAGCCGTCTGGCAGATCGTCGGCGAGCCTGAGGCCGACGCCAAGAAGGGCCGCATCTCGATCACCTCGCCGCTGGCGCGCGCGCTGATCGGCAAGAAAAAGGGCTCCTCGGTGGAAGTCGTGGCTCCCGGCGGCGCGAAGGCTTACGAGATCACCAGGGTGGACTGGAAGTAAGCCGTACGTTTGGAACAACGCACTTCAATGACGATGGCCGGGATTTCCCGGCCATTTGCTTTTGGTTTGCTGTAGCATGCGCTTGCCGGCCCGGTTCGCCGCAATAAGGAATGTGATGCAGCGCTCTCACGTCATGATGTTGCTGCTGTTGGTGGGCATCGCCGCCAGCGGAGCGCATGCGGCCGAGATCGACATTCCACCGCCCGGCAAGCCGAAAGAACTTTCGGTCTACGTCAACCAGCCGAACTGCCTGCGCTGGACCGACGAATGCGTGAACTGCACGCGCGGAGCGACAGGCGAGGCGCCGACCTGCTCCAATATCGGTTTTGCCTGCCAGCCCAAGGCCGTCCGCTGCATCGGCGCGGACATTCCGCAGAGCGAACCGCAGAAGAAGTAGCGGTTTCCAGCCGGAAACCAGGGCACACGCGTAACACTGTCACCTTCGGCTTGTTCCGGATCGCCCCACGAAATCGTCATCGGATTTCCAGGCGGTAACACTATTGCTTCCCTGTCCGGCGCGATATCAAATCACGTGGATTCAACTGGGGGATACCAAATGCAGTATGAAAATTTTCTGGCGCCGTACCGGCCTCAGCTTCTGAGCCTGTTTCGCATCTTCACCGGCCTGCTGCTGTTTCAGTACGGCGTCGCGAAGATCTTCAAGTTTCCGGTGTTGCCGTACTTCGCAAACATTCCGCCGCTCATCGTGGTTGCGGGAACGATTGAACTGATTTTCGGCGCGCTGCTGATGCTCGGATACTTCACGCGCTTCGCGGCGTTCATTCTGGCCGGTCAGATGGCCTTCGCCTATTTCATCGGGCATATGTTCAAGGCCGGCAATGCGGTTTTCCTGCCGCTGCTCAATGGCGGCACCGCAGCCGCTTTGTTCTGCTTCGCCTGCCTCTATCTCGCTGCCGCCGGTCCCGGCCCGTGGAGCCTCGACGCCTCGCTGCGCAACAAGGCGTAAGCGTCACTTCACAAAGAACACGACAGTCAAAACCGCGCCGATGGCCACCACCACGGCGCGGATTATTTTTTCCGGCACGCGGCGCGCAACGGTGACGCCGTAGTATCCGCCGAAGACAGACGCGCCAATGGTCACCAGCGCCTGCGGCCAATGCACCAGGCCGCCGGCGATCAGCAACGCCGCCGACATGATTTGAATCAGGAACGCGACAAGAAGCTTCGTCGCGTTGGCTTTGTGAAAATTTCCGCTTTCGAGGATCGCCAGTGCTGCGAGCATCATGATGCCCGTGCCGGCTCCGAAAAATCCGCCATAGACCGCCACCACCATCATCAGAACATAGGCAGCAATCCGCGCGCCTGCATGCTGTCCGCGCGACCAAGGTTCGACGAAGGTGCGTATCTGGTTGCTGAACGCAAACAGCAAGGTGGCCAGCAACAGCAGCCACGGCACCAGCGGGCGAAAACCGCCGTCGCCAATCCAGATCAACAAAAGCGCACCCGCGCCTCCGCCGATCAATCCGATGATCGCGAATGGAATCATCTCGCGGAAATGACTGCGGACTTCGGAACGATAGGCCGCGACGCTGGAGAGATTGCTGGGCGTCAAAGCCACGGCGCTGGTGGCGTTGGCATCGAGCGTCGGCAGCCCGCAGGCGACGAGCGCGGCGAACGTAATGAACGTGCCGCCACCGGCGACAGCATTGACAGTGCCGGCAGCGAATCCCGCCACCGCCAGCACAATGATCTGAAATAAAGTCACGTCAGCCCCATCACGCAATTGGGCGAGGGAAGCGCCCGGCACGCGGCTTTTAGAGCATTGGATGATGCAGGAGAACGGCCCGCGCCGTATGCCCACCATGTCATTCCCGTTAAAACGGTCGCGACGTTCGAGCTATCGATGGCTCAGCCCTGCGGGACTTTCAGTTCAAGCGGCACGTCCGGCGCGTTCTTGGAATTGTGCAGCACAAGCGAGGTTCGCACGTTGCGCACATGGGGCGCAGCCGTGAGATGCGAGACGAAATTCTGAAACGTCGCCATGTCCGGCGCGACGCATTTGAGAATGAAATCGATCTCGCCCGACAGCATCCAGCATTCACGCACCAGCGGCTCGAGGCGGACGAATTCCTCGAACGCACGCAAATCGGCATCGGCCTGGCTGGACAGATGCACCGAGGCGAACACCGTGACATCGAACCCGAGCGACGGCGGATTCAGCAATCCGCGATAACCGAGGATGTAACCCTCGTCTTCCAGCGTCCGGACCCGGCGCAGACACGGCGGCGGCGAGATCCCGACCCGTTTGGCCAGTTCCACGTTGGTGATTCGGCCATCGGCCTGAATCTCGCTCAGAATTTTCAGGTCGATTTCGTCGAGGCTCTTTGACACGGGCATCCGATCCTAGGCGGCCGGATATTTCCGGCCTTTCCAAACTGTTCTAGCCAGAGGGACAGCGTCGCGCAATTTTATTTCGCCTAGACGCTATGTCATGGCTAGCTGGGGAAAATCTCATGAGAGGGGTTGCATATCTTGCATAGCTCGCAGGATGGCCTACATTCGGAACATGCACTTTTAACAGCGCAGCGATGCCTTTGCGGGCATTTCCCGCCTCTTCGCTGATCAATCCATGCAACAAACTCCTAAGGGTCGGGCTATGGCCGCTCCTATTCATGCCAAGGTTGTCATCATCGGTTCTGGACCGGCGGGTTACACCGCCGCGATTTACGCCGCACGCGCCATGCTCGAGCCCGTGCTGATCCAGGGCATTCAGCCCGGCGGCCAGCTCACCATCACCACCGACGTCGAGAACTATCCGGGATTTGCCGACGTCATCCAGGGCCCCTGGCTGATGGAGCAGATGGAAAAGCAGGCGGCGCATGTCGGCACCAAGATCGTCACCGATCATGTCAACAAGCTCGAGCTTTCCCAGCGCCCGTTCCGGATTACCACCGACAGCGGCGACATCTATCTCGCTGACGCCGTGATCCTCTCCACCGGCGCGCAGGCGCGCTGGCTCGAAATTCCCTCGGAAGAAAAATTCAAGGGCTTCGGCGTCTCGGCCTGCGCCACCTGCGACGGTTTCTTCTACCGCAACAAGGAAGTCTTCGTGGTCGGCGGCGGCAACACCGCTGTCGAGGAAGCATTGTTCCTGACCAACTTCGCCTCGAAGGTGACGCTGGTTCACCGCCGCGACAGCCTGCGTGCCGAACGCATCCTGCAGGACCGGCTGTTCAAGCACCCCAAGATCAGCGTGATCTGGGACAGCGAGGTCGACGAAATCCGCGGTTCGGACAATCCGTCCAAGGTGACCCACATCCGCCTGAAGAATCTCAAGAGCGGCACCGTGACGGAGCACGCCGCCGACGGCGTGTTCATCGCCATCGGCCATGCACCGGCGACCGAACTCGTCACCGGCCAGTTGAAATTGAAATCCTCCGGCTATGTCGAGATCGCACCTCATTCCACCGCGACCTCGGTACCCGGCGTCTTTGCCGCGGGCGACGTCGCGGATGAAACCTATCGCCAGGCGGTGACAGCGGCCGGTCTCGGCTGCATGGCGGCGCTGGAAGCGGAACGCTTCCTGGCTCACAGCGCAACCGAACGCGCAGCGGCGGAGTAACCATGGCTCGAACACGCGACGGATTAAGCGATATGGATTGGGACAAGCTGAAGGTCTTCCACGCGGCTGCGGAGGCGGGAAGCTTCACGCACGCGGGCGAGCAACTGGGGCTGTCGCAGTCGGCCGTCTCCCGTCAGGTCAGCGCACTGGAGCAGGAACTGTCGGTCTCGCTGTTCCACCGCCACGCGCGCGGACTGATCCTCACCGAACAGGGCGACCTTCTGTTCCGCACCGCGCATGACGTCTTCATGCAACTGCAGGCAGCGCGCGCAAAACTCACCGACAGCCGCGAGCGGCCGAGCGGCGACCTCAAAGTCACCACCACACCGGGCGTCGGCATCAACTGGCTGATTCCGCGGCTGGGCGAGTTCACAGCCCTTTATCCCGACATCCGCATTTCGCTGATCGTGACCGACGAGGAACTCGACCTGTCGATGCGCGAAGCCGATGTGGCGATCCGCACCCGCAAGCCGACCCAGCCGGATCTCATTCAGCGCAAGCTGTTCTCGATGGGGTTCCACGCCTACTGCTCGCCGGAATACGTCAAGCGCCACGGCACCCCCCGCACCCTCGACGAACTGGATGCGCATCGCATTATCGTGCTCAGCGACCAGAACGTGCCGCAGCACCTGCAAAACCGGAACTGGCTGATCGACGCCAACCGCAACGGCTCCGGCCCGCGCGAGCCCGTGTTCAAGGTCAACAACATCCTGGGTCTGGTGCGCGCCTGCCAGCAGGGCCTCGGCATCGCCGCGCTGCCGGACTACCTGGTCGAGGACAATAACCGGCTGGTGCAGCTGTTCAGCGAGGCGGACTCGATTCAATTGGATACGTATTTTGTTTATCCCGAAGAATTGAAGTCCGTGGCCCGCGTGCAGGTTTTCCGTGATTTTATCGTGAGTAAGGCGCAGCGCTGGCCGTCCTGATCGGGTTCAAACGGACGTTTGAGCCCGCATCCTGAGCATGACTGACATACCGGGATCGGAGTTGTCCGCATGGGAAATCGAGGCCCATACTCTCCTCACACTGATTGAGCGTTCTGCGCACTGTCCCCCTCCTCCAGCGGAACGCGCGCTCAGTTATCCCTCTTGGAAGGTGATTGTGTCGGCCTCACGTGGCCAAAAACTAAACAGGCCGGGCTCTTTAGCCCGGTCTTTTTTCTGCCGGTACGTTGACAGCGCGGCCACCTCAAATCACTCTCGGCGCATGATCGCGAATTCGTGCGCAACGCTGTCGAAAAAAGGTCCCCGCTCGGGGACTGGAGATCGACGCGCGCGATAATTGTCTCGCTCAAGCTTGATCCCGAAACCCCGCCGCGAGGACGGGGTTTTTGTTTGTCCCGTCTCCGGCTTTACCTGATGGAGATGGACCAATGACCAACCTTCGATCACGCCTGCAGGGCCTGTGGCTACCGCTCGTCACGCCGTTTCATGACGGAGAACTCGACGACGCATCGCTGCGGCGCCTGGTGCGGCACTACGCCGCCCTGCCGATCAATGGAATGATCCTCACCGCCACCACCGGCGAAGGTCTCACCCTTGCACCGGAGGAAACGGCGCGGCTGGTCGCGATCGTGCGCGACGAAATCGCCAGCGGTCGCAAGGAGCTTCCGGTTTGCCTCGGCCTGTCCGGCAGCGATACGCGGGCGATGCTGGACACGTTGCGCAGAACGGCTGCATGGCCGATCGACGGATACCTGATCTCCTGTCCGTATTATTTGCGACCAACGCAAAACGGAATGATCAGGCATTTCAGCGCGCTTGCCGACCAGGCCGCGCACCCGGTCATGATCTACAACATTCCCTACCGGACCGGCGTCAACCTCCGCAATGAGGCGATGCTGCAACTGGCAGAGCATCAGAACATTGTCGGGCTCAAGGATTGTTGTGCGATCCGCGCTCAATCCATCGAGCTGTTGCGCAGGCGCCCGGCCCGTTTTGCCGTGCTGACCGGCGAGGATGCACAAACCTACGATGCGCTGGCCGACGGCGCGGACGGCGCCATTCTCGCATCGGCGCATATCGAGACCGAAGCATTTGCATCGGTCATCAAGTTGCTGACGGCGGGCGACCATGGTGCGGCACCGATCCGCTGGCACACTGTCTCCGACTTAACGAAGCTGTTGTTTTCCGAGCCGAGCCCGGCGCCGATCAAGTACTGGCTATGGCGTACCGGCCTGATCGACAGCCCCGAGCTGCGCCTGCCAATGACGCAGGTCAGCTCCGAACTGGCGGCGCGGCTCGACCGGGACATCGCAGCCCGCGCTAGTTCAGCCGCACCCGCGCCAACCGGAGCGCATTGCCGATGACGCTGACCGACGACAGCGCCATGGCCGCGGCGCCCAGCATCGGCGACAGCAAAATCCCGAACACCGGATAAAGCAGACCGGCCGCAACCGGAATGCCCGCCGCGTTATAGAGAAATGCGAACACGAGATTCTGGCGGATGTTACGCATCGTCGCGCGCGACAGCAGCCGCGCCTCCACGAGCCCGCTGAGATCGCCGCGCAGCAGTGTGATCCCGGAGCTCTCGATCGCAACATCCGTGCCGCTGCCCATGGCGATGCCGACATCCGCCACCGCAAGTGCCGGCGCATCGTTGATGCCGTCGCCGGCCATTGCCACCACCCGGCCTTCGCCGCGCAGCCGCGACACGACGTCGCCCTTACGCTCGGGAAGCACGTCGGCCTCGATCTCGGTGATGCCAAGCGTCTTCGCCACCGCCTGCGCCGTGGTGACGTTGTCGCCGGTCAGCATGACAATGCGCAAGCCGTCGTCGCGCAACCGCCTGAGTGCGTCCTGCGCGCTCGGCTTGATTGGATCGGCGATGGCGATGACGCCGGCGGCGCGGCCATCGACGGCCACGTAGATCGCGGTCGCGCCGCGCTCGCGCTGCGTCTGCGCCTCGGCCTCCAGCGCTGCGATGTCGATGTTCGACTGCTGCATGATCACAGCATTGCCGATCACGATCCTGCGGCCATCGACCGTACCGATGGCGCCCTTGCCGACCGGTGAATCGAAGTTCTGCACGTCGCCAAGCTCAATGCTTTCTTCCTTCGCAGCATTCAGGATCGCGAACGCCAACGGATGTTCGCTGGCGCGCTCGACGCTGGCGGCGAGCCGCAGCAGTTCGTTACGCGCGAAACCATCGGCGGCGACCACCGCCACCACCTTTGGCTTTCCTTCGGTCAGGGTGCCGGTCTTGTCGATCACCAGCGTGTCGACCTTCTCCATCCGCTCGAGAGCTTCGGCGTCGCGGATCAGGATGCCCGACCGCGCACCACGGCCGACGCCGACCATGATCGACATCGGAGTCGCAAGACCAAGCGCGCAGGGACACGCAATGATCAGCACGGTGACCGCCGCGACCAGCGCGTAGGTGAATCGCGGTTCGGGACCGAACACGGCCCACGCTGCGAACGCCGCAACCGCCACCGCGATCACCACCGGAACGAACCAGCCTGCGACCTGATCGGCCAGACGCTGCACCGGCGCGCGCGAGCGCTGCGCCCGCGCCACCAGATCGACGATCCGCGCCAGCATGGTGTCGCGGCCGATTTTCTCGGCGCGGATCACAAGACCGCCGCTCTGGTTGACGGTGCCGCCGATCACTTGCGTGCCCTCGGCCTTCTTCACCGGCATTGATTCACCGGTGACGAGGGATTCATCGACCAGCGACGAGCCTTCGGTGACGACGCCGTCGATTGGAATTTTCTCGCCCGGACGCACGCGCAGGAGATCGCCGACTGCAATGGCATCGATGTCGATGTCCTCGTCGCCTGTCGGCGTGATGCGGCGTGCAGTCTTTGGTGCCAAGCCCAGCAACGCACGGATCGCGCCGGAGGTTTGCGCACGGGCACGCAGCTCGAGCACCTGACCCAGCAGCACCAGAACGGTGATCACTGCGGCGGCTTCGAAATACACCGCAACCGCGCCGTGGTGATCGCGAAACGCCTGCGGAAACACCTGCGGCGCCAGCGTTGCAACCACGCTGTAGATGTAAGCAACGCCGGTGCCCATCGCGATCAGCGTGAACATATTGAGGTTGCGCGTTTTGACCGATTGCCAGCCGCGCTCGAAGAACGGCCAGCCGGCCCACAGCACCACCGGAGTTGCCAGCGCGAACGACAGCCAGTTGGATGTCTGCGCCGGGAACAGGTGCATGCCGCCGAGATGCGCCATCATGTCGATGACGAACACCGGCAGCGTCAGCGCCAGCGCGATCCAGAAACGCCGCGTCATGTCGATCAGTTCGGGATCGGGCTTGTCGTCGAGCGAGACGGTCTCCGGCTCCAGCGCCATGCCGCAGATCGGGCAGCTTCCCGGGCCGACCTGACGGACTTCGGGATGCATCGGGCAGGTGTAGATCGTGCCCTCGGGCAATTTCTCTTCGGGCGCGGACGATTTCGGCGCCAAGAACTTTTCCGGCTCCGCCTCAAAGCGCGTGCGGCAACGTCCCGAGCAGAAGAAGTAATCCTGCCCCTTGTAATCGAGATGATGCTTCGTGGTGAGCGGATCGACGCGCATGCCGCAGACCGGATCGATGACGCGCCCATCGGTATCAGCGTGCGCATGGCCTGCATGGCCGTGACCGGCGTGATCGTGTTGCGCATGGTCATGGCCCCCATGACCATGTCCGCTGCAGCAACTTTTCCCATCGTTTGTGTTCGCCGTCACCATCGCTCTCCTTGACCTGTATACCCTATGGGGGTATATAAATCGTCATGCGCCAGGAAATCAAGACGTCCTGCCTGAAAAGGCTGAAACGGATCGAAGGCCAGGTTCGCGGTCTCGCGGGCATGGTCGATGACGATCGCTATTGCATCGACATCGTCACGCAGATCGCGGCGGCACGCGCGGCGTTGCGGCGGGTCGAAGAAGAGGTCCTGCGCGACCATGTTGCTCATTGCGTCGAGGATGCGATCACGTCGGGCGACAAGGCCGATCAGCGCCGCAAGATCACTGAGCTGATGGATGTGGTCAGCCGCGCGGACCGATAGGCCGGTACCGTCGCCGGATCATCACTTCGCGACATGGTTGATCGCGCGTTAGCTTCCAACGACGGTGACAGATGCGCCGAGAATAAAAGAAATACCTGCGCCACAGCGACTTTCGTCATTTGTTCGCTGTGCGCACGCTCTCGCATCCGACCGCCCCGAGGCCCTCCGCACACGCATAGGTCGAACATGCATCGGGGAATTTACGTGTTCTTACGCAATTTCCCCTACTTGCCAAAGCAATCGCTTGTTCTCGCGTTGTGCAGGTCGTCCGATGCTGAAGGTCTACAATTGTATCGCCACCGCCCATGATTTGTGGCTCGTGGGTCTCGCGGCTGTCATTTGTACATTGGCTTCGTTCGCCGCCATCAGCTTGCTGAGACATGCACGTCTGTCGGTCGGCCGGATGCGTCCGGTCTGGCTCGCGGTGTCTGCGATCTCGACCGGCTTCGGCATCTGGTCCACCCATTTCATCGCGATGCTCGCATTCTCGCCCGGAATCCCAAGCGGCTACAACATCGCCCTCACCATCCTGTCGCTCGCCGCCGCTGTCCTGCTGACCGGCGCGGGCCTCGCGATGGCGATGCGGCCCGAATGGCGGCTTGGGCCGTGGCTCGGCGGCGCTGTCGTCGGAGGCGGCATCGCCACGATGCATTATCTCGGCATGGCGGCCTTCGAAATCGGCGGCGTCATCCTGTGGGATTCAACCCTCGTCGCAGTCTCGATCCTGCTCGGCACGCTGATCGGCGCGACCGCCCTTCCTGCCGGCATGCACGCCAGTTCGCACCGCTGGCGGATTGCCGGCGCGCTGCTGCTGACGCTCGCGATCTGCAGCCATCATTTCACGGCGATGGGCGCGGTAGCGATCATTCCCGATCCCACCGTCCCGATTCCTCAGGCCGCCATTCCCGCCGGATGGCTCGCCATCGGCGTTGCCGTCTCGAGCTTCACCATCATTCTGCTGGCGCTGGCCGCCGCCGCCCTCGACATCCATGACCAGCGCCGGTCCGTGCTTGAAGCCGACCGGATGCGTGGTCTGGCCAATGCGGCAGTCGAAGGCCTGCTGGTCTGCGACGGCGACATCGCCGTGACCGCGAACACCAGCTTTGCGCATCTTGTCGGATCATCGTCCGACAAGCTGATCGGCGCCAGGCTGGAAACATACATTCCGGACGCGAACGCGCGCGCAAAGCTGCTGGCAGCGCCGAACCAGCCGGTCGAGGCCGAATTGCGCCATGTCGACGGGTCCATGATCCCGGTCGAATTGATCCTGCGTCCGATCGATTTCGGCGGACAGGCGCATCACGTCATCGCCGTCCGCAACCTGCAGGCGCGCAAAAAGGCCGAGCAGCACATCCGCTATCTCGCACACCACGACGCGCTGACGTCGCTGCCTAACCGCGGCAGCTTCCATGCGCGCCTCGATCATGAAATCGCGGCCGCCAATGCCAACGGGCAGAAGTGCGCGGTGCTGTGTTTCGATCTCGACAGGTTCAAGGAGGTCAACGATCTGTTCGGACATGCCGCCGGCGACAAGGTGCTTCAGACCGTCGCCTCGCGCGTCTCCGCGCTCCTCGACAACACCTGCATGGTTGCGCGTCTCGGCGGCGACGAATTCGCGGTGCTGATGCCCGGACTGTCCAGCCCCGCAGCGGCGGGAAAGCTGGCCGACAGCATTCTCATGGCGCTGAAACCCGGCGCCGACAAATCCGACAGTGACAATCTGACCTCGTGCAGCATCGGCATCGCGATCTGCCCGGACGACGCCGACAATCGCGAGGCGCTGCTCACCCATGCCGACACGGCGCTCTATCGCGCCAAGGTGGACGGCCGCGCCGTCTACCGCTTCTTCGAAGCGAGAATGGGCGCGGAAGTGCACGACCGCCGGGTGCTGGAGCACGATCTGCGTCAGGCCGTGGCGCGCGGTGAATTCAATCTGGTGTATCAGCCGCAGGAAGACATTCAGACCCGCAGCGTGGTCGGATTCGAGGCCCTGCTGCGCTGGACCCACAAGACACGCGGATCGATCTCACCGGCTGTGTTTATTCCGATCGCTGAAGAAACCGGCGCCATTCTCGGCATCGGCGAATGGGTGCTGCGCGAGGCCTGCAAGCAGGCCGCGAGCTGGCCGCAGCCGTTGACGATCGCCGTGAACGTCTCTGCCGTGCAGATCTACAGCGAGCACTTCGTACAGCTGGTGCATGAGGTGCTGCTCGAAACCGGCCTCTCACCGGACCGTCTTGAACTCGAAATTACAGAGACTGCGCTGGTTCGCGACCTCAACCGCGCGCTTAACACGCTCCGGCGCATCAAGGCCCTCGGCGTCCATATCGCGATGGACGATTTCGGCACCGGATATTCGTCGCTTTCGAATCTGCGCGCCTTCCCGTTCGACAAGATCAAGATCGACGGCTCGTTCATCAAATCGGTCAACACCAATGCGCAGGCAGCGACCATCGTGCGCGCGGTGCTGGGGCTCGGACGGGGCCTCGGCTTGCCGGTGCTGGCGGAAGGAGTTGAGACGCCGGCTGAACTGGCGTTCCTGCAATCCGAACTCTGCAACGAGGTTCAGGGCTACCTGGTCGGACGGCCTGCGCCGATCGCAACCTTTGCGATGCTCACGCATGCCGACAGCGCGCTCGCCACAGGCGACGACGTTCGCATCCTGCTGGCGCAGTCGGCCTGATGGGGTCTGATCGGGGAACGGGGAAAGTGGTACAGTTGGGTGGGATCGAACCACCGACCTCCGGATCCACAATCCGGCGCTCTAACCAGCTGAGCTACAACTGCATTTTCAATCGAACGGCCACCTCAAGGCGGCTCCGCCGAGGGCGGCGATTTCGCGGGAAACTATGTGCAACGCCGCGCTTTGGCAAGACGCTTTGACCTGCCGAACGAGCGCCGCGAACAGTTCGTTATTGGTGGCTCCGGGGGCGCAAACGGTTCATCCGGATGCGCCTGTTCCTTGAACCGGCGGCCCGGTCAGAGACCAGGCTTGAAGGCCTTTGCCGCGCCGGTGGCGATCGGCTCGACCGCCTCGACCGCAACCTTGTGGGTCAGCGTGGCGAGATCCTGCGACTGCGCGCTCAGAACCTCGAACTGCTTGCGGGCATGCGCATTCATCAGTTCGAAGGCTTCCGGCAGCGATTTCACGCCCATCAGGCTCTGGGTAAAGGCGAAGGCCGCCTCGGTGTTGGTCTGGGCCATCCCGATCACCTTCGAGGTGAAGTCACCGGCGCCTTTGGTAGCCGACGTGACCATCGCTTCCAAAGCCCCGTTGTTGGAAACCGCCGCGTCCTTGAGCTTCTGATAGCCGCCTTGGGCCTGGAAAACGCCCATCTCGGCGAATGCACGAAACTGCTCAGGGACCTTGAAGGGGACAACGGAAAACGGGTCGTTCGCGCTCATATGGAGATTCCCTGTGTCTGGAATTGAAATGGCCGGGACGGTGCAACCGGCCGCGCGAAGGCTTTGGGGTAACTCTTGGCCTGCGCAAGATCAGTATCTATTTGGCACTATAGGCGGGACTTTGTGCATTGCAACAAAATACCGCCATGTCCGACGCTTGCCTGATCCGGCGTGAGGCCGGATCAGGCGCTGCTAACTGGCTGCCAAAAACGCTATTTGGGCTTGCCGGCGTCCATGGCCGCGCGGGTCACGGCCTGACCCATTTCGCTGGCCTGCTCGGCGAGCGCGCGCATCTGACCCTGAACGTATTCGGTATGCAGGCGCATTACCTCGGTCAGATCCTTGGCGTGGATCAGTTGCTGGGCGTAGGCCAGCGAGGACTGAACGTTCTTCTCGGCGAAGGCTATGGCCTTGGCGCTGATGTCCTTGGCGGCCTCGCCGGGGGCGCCGAACGACGATCCGCCAAACGCCGACGCGGTCTGCTGCGCACTGCTGATGAAGGATTCGAAGGCCTTGCGCGCCTGCTCCAGACTCGCCTCCGCCATCGACCGCATTTCCTTCGGGATTTCGAACTGATTGCCTGCCATGTCGCACCCTCCTGTTACATGCGAGCCCGTCTTGCCGGACCCGTGTCTCGCAATTCACCGCCGGGTGACACCACATTTGACGCAGCGCAGCGACAGTTCCTGCCCACCCATCGTGAACGTTTGAATATGTTTTGCAACACCCAACGCCCGAGCGGCGTTGAGGTTCAGCGCGCCGGGGAATTAACGTTATCGCTGGTTTGGATGGGTAGTCTCACCCCGCACTGGTGGACCTTGCGGCAGCCGCGCCATACTAATCATTTGTTAAGGCTGCCGAACCCATCTCCTGCGCCGCGATCCGGCGCCACGAAAGCGAGTGACAGACCCGTTGTCGAACATGAGCGAAGCCGACTTTCAGCTCCACGGCATCCGCGATCCGCACCTTGCGGTTCATGCGACGAGCAGCATGCCTGCGTGGGTCTGGTCGGTCGACGGCGCGCATATTCTCTGGGCCAACACCATCGGAGCGCGGTTGTTCGGCGAACGCAACGCCGCAGCACTTTCGGAAAAAAAGATCGGACCCGCCGATCCGCGTCGCCGCCAGGCGGCACAACTCGCGGCGCGGCTGTCGCCATCCGGCACGCCGCGGCTCGAACGGCTGCGCGGTTTCGGCGCGCCGCTCGGTCGCCTGCTGACGTGCTCCTGCGCGCGGCTCACCTTCGCTGACGGGACAGCGGGCATTCTCATCGCCGCCGCGGACCCCGTCGGACGTCCGGTGCCGCTAACCGAACGGCTCGCGCATCTTGTCGACAGCGCCTCGATGCCCGCCATGACCTTCACACCGAACGGCGCGCTGGCGGGTGCCAACGACCGCGCGAAAAATTTCCCCGGTCTGTTCAACGATCTCACCGGGCCCGGATTCGACGACGCGCGCAATGGCGCGCTGCGCGACGGACAGGCGACCCTGCAAATGGATCTTGGCCGCGTCACCGTGCATCGCGTCGGGACCGGCGAAGGGACAGCGCTGGTTGCATTGATCGGCGCCGTCATTGTGCCCAAGCCAATGCCGAAGCCGATACCCGTGGTCATCGCACCTGATGAGCCGGAGCAAGCAAACGAGAGCGTCACCGAACACGCGACGCAGAGCGCGCCGGCTGAGCCTGCCCGGACTGAAGCGGTGATGGAAACGCCCGCCGATGTTCCGCAGCAAAGCGCGGCACCGGAAACGCCTCCCGACGTGATGCCCGCCGACGTGTTCGAATCCGTGTTCGATGAGCCACCCGAGCCGGATACACTCGTTCCGGAAATCGCGGACACCACCACAGCGCCCCAGCGTATCGCAACGGAAGATGAAGCACCGCAGGTCGCACAGACCGACGCACTGCACGACGAACCCGCGCATCACGATGCGCCCACCGATCATGTCACGCGGATCTATTTCGACGACGAACGCCGCAAACCGCCCGTGCAAGAGATTCACACCGGCGATGTGTCGGCGACGCTGCTCGAGATGGACGGCCCGCCGCTGACGCCGCGGCGTCATCCACTGCGCTTTATGTGGCACATGGACGAGGACGGCCGATTTTCTCTGGGCCTCGACGAATTCGCCCGCCTGATCGGCGCGCGCACCGCAGCCGCTTTCGGCCGGCCGTGGAATGAAATCGCCGATGCGCTCGGCCTCGATCCCGAAGGCCAGGTGGCGGCAGCGGTTGCGACCCGCGAGACCTGGAGCAACATCGTCGTGGACTGGCCCGCCGACGGCGCGGGCGCACGACTGCCGGTCGAACTCTCGGGCCTGCCGATCTACGACCGCGCCGGACAATTTCTCGGCTATCGCGGTTTCGGCGTCTGCCGCGATGTCGAAGGCATGGTCCGGCTGGCCGCGCAACGCAACGACGACGGGCTGTATTCATCGAAGCCGCCCGCAACACCTCACTCCGACGAAGCGGCGGCGCTAGGCGCGACACTTGATGACGCTCCCGACCAAGAACCGGTGAATCAAGAACCGGTGGGCCAGGACATCACCGACGCAGCGGACGTGCATGCTCCGGCGGAGCCGCACCTCAATGGCAGCACGCAAGACAACTTTCCGACAGAGAATTCACCGCGAACCGAATCGAAGCCCCCCGTGGACATTCCTCAAAACGTCGTGCCGTTTCCCGTAGCCGAACCGAAAGCGCCGGCGCTGACGGCCGTGGAAAGCAACGCCTTCGATGAACTGGCGCGGCGGCTATCGGCGCGTCTTGAGAATGCAACCGAGAACGACACGCTGACCGATGCATCGGTGGCCGAACTGTTCGCGGCCGATGACACGCAGCAACCGCACGCGCCTGTTTTCGAACCGCCCGCGCTCGAAAACCCGCCCGCATTCCTGCAGCCGGAGCCAGTGCTGCCGCGCGCCAATGCCGCGCAGGATTCGCAACTGCTCGACCGCCTGCCGGTCGGCGTGCTGGTGTATCGGCTCGACCGGTTACTTTACGCCAACAAGGCGTTTCTCGCCTCCACAGGATACGACAATCTGCACGCGCTGACCGAGGCCGGCGGACTCGATGCGCTGACTGTCGAAGCCGGCGCGGGCTCCGCCAGCAGCACCTCGGAGACCGGCACGCCTGTCGTGATCGCAGCCACCAGCAAGAGCGGTCCCGACAAGGGCGAGCCGGCCGACGCCCGGCTGTTTGCCATCACATGGGACGACGAGCCTTCCCATGCGTTGGTGTTCTCCGGCCCGCGTTCTGCGCCCCGGATCGAGCCCGCACCGGCAGCGGTGTTCGCGCCGGTCGTCGTGGCCAGCGACGACACCACACAGGCGGAAGAACTGGGGACCATTCTCGACAACACCGCCGAGGGCGTCATTGTCTTTGATAGCCAAGGCCGCCTTCTGTCCTGCAACCGCAGCGCCGAAGCCCTGTTCGGCCGCGACGACAACGAGATGGCCGCGCTCAACCTCACCGATCTGTTCGCGCCGGACAGCCAGCGCGCGGTGCAGGACTATGTGAACGAAGTCAGGATCGCCGCGGTGACGGGTCTGCTGCACCATGACCGCGACATGCTGGGCCGCGCGCGCGACGGCGGCGTCATTCCGCTATCGATGACCATCGGCCGCACCCGTCCGGACAACGCACGTTTCTTCGCGATCTTCCGCGACCTGTCGCAGGCAAAGAAGGGCGAAGGCGACTTGATACAGGCACGCCGTCAGGTTGAGCGCGCGACGAACGCCAAGGCCGACATACTTGGACGGATCAGCCACGAAGTCCGCATGCCGCTCAACGCCATCATCGGCTTCGCCGACGTGATGATCGAGGAGCGCTTCGGCGCGCTCGGCAATGAACGCTATGTCGAATACATGAAGGACATCCGCGCGTCCGGTCAGCGTGTGATGGCGATCATCGACGACCTGCTCGACCTGTCGCGCATCGAATCCGGCAAGATGGAGTTGTCGTTCGCGAACCAGGACCTCAACAGCATGGTCGAGCAATGCGTCGCGGTGATGCAGCCGCAGGCCAACCGCGAGCGCATCATCATCCGCACATCGCTGGCCCATGCCCTGCCGACGGTGAAGGCCGACGCCCGCGCGCTGCGCCAGATCGCGATGAACCTGATTGGCAATTCGATCCATCTGGCCAATACCGGCGGACAGGTCATCGTCTCGACCGCCACCACCGATTTCGGCGACATCGTGCTGCGCGTCCGCGACACCGGCCACGGCCTCAACGACAACGAGATAGCAGCGGCGATGGCGCCATTCCGCACACAGGGCGCATCCGATCAGACCGCCGACGGTTCGGTGGTCAACCTGTCGCTGACCAAGGCGCTGGTCGAAGCCAACCGCGCGCAATTCCACATCAAGACGGCACCGCATTCGGGCACGCTGATCGAGGTCGTGTTCTCTCACGCCAGCGCGATCGCGTAAGCAATCTGGAATCCCTCTAAACTCGTGCTCTCGCGACATAGCGCCGCGTGAATGTCCACGCCCGCTGCGCTACAGAACCGGCATCACCCGCGCGCGGCATTCAATGCCGCGCTGTTTGCCAAAGCCGCTGGAGCGCTCATGTCACGAACCCGCATTGTCGCCGTCGCAACCGCCGTCGCATCCGCGATGATTTTGAACAGCCCGGTATTTGCCCAGTCCGGAGAGGTGAACGTCTACACCTACCGCGAGACCAAGCTGGTACAGCCGCTATTCGAGGCCTTCACCAAGGACACCGGCATCAAGGTCAACGTGGTCTCGGCCAGTTCCGGTCTCGAACAGCGCATCAAGGCAGAGGGCGCCAACAGCCCCGCCGACGTGCTGCTGACGGTGGATGTCGGCCGCATCGCGGAGGCTGTGGATGCCGGCGTGACCCAGCCGATCAAGTCCGATGCGCTCGACAAGGTCGTGCCGGCGCAATACCGCGATCCGGACGGCCACTGGGCCGGCATCTCGATGCGCGCGCGCGTGATCTACGCCTCGAAGGATCGCGTGAAGCAGGACGCCATTACCTATGAGGAAC
Organism: Pseudomonadota bacterium; assembly: GCA_040387615.1. Classification (GTDB taxonomy): domain Bacteria; phylum Pseudomonadota; class Alphaproteobacteria; order Rhizobiales; family Xanthobacteraceae; genus Afipia. The sequence goes on from JAZKDK010000019.1 coordinate 40,796, forward strand.
TGGCCGACCCGAAGTGGAAGGGCAAGATCTGCATCCGCTCCGGCCAGCACATCTACAACAACGCGCTGATCGCGGCCTATGTCGCACACCATGGCGAAGCCAAAGCCGAGGAATGGCTGCGCGGCGTGAAGGCCAACCTCGCGCAGAAGCCGTCAGGCGGCGACCGTGAGACCGCGCGCGACGTCGCGGCGGGCAAGTGCGACATCGGCATCGGCAACACCTATTACTGGGCGCTGATGATGAATCACGACGCCGACAAGAAGCCGTGGGCGGAAGCCACCAAGGTGATCCTGCCGACTTTCGCCGGCGGCGGCACCCATGTGAACCTGTCCGGCGTGCTGCTGGCGAAGAACGCGCCGAACCGTGCCAACGGTGTGAAACTGATCGAATGGCTGGCTGGCGAAAAGGCGCAGCAGCTCTATGCCGATGCCAATTACGAGTATCCGGTCCGTGCCGGCGTTGCCGTCAATCCGACCATCGCCGGCTACGGCAAGCTGAATGCCGACACGCTGCCGATCTCGAAAATTGCGGCCAGCCGCAAGGCGGCCTCGACGCTGGTCGACAAGGTCGGTTTCGACAATTGAGGCCTGAACCGCACCCGTCGTTCTCAACGTGACAAGCGCGCGCATCGCGGAGCCTGCCGTCTCTGTGCTGGCGGTCTTCACCGCGGCGCTTGTCGCGTTGCCGGTGCTCGCGATTGTCGTGATCGCGGCGCAGCCCGCGCCCGGTCTCTGGTCGCATCTCATCGACTATGTGCTGCCGCTGGCGCTGCGCGACACGGCGGCGCTGCTGCTCGGCGTCGGATCTGTCGCGCTGCTCACGGGTGCAGGCACCGCGTGGCTGGTGTCGTCGCATGATTTTCCGGGACGCGGCGTGCTGCTCTGGCTGCTGCCGCTCCCGCTGGCGATTCCGACCTACATCGCGGCTTATGTCTATGTCGATCTGTTCGAACCGCTCGGTCTTGTCCATCGCACGCTGACGCTGTGGCTTCCCGCGCGCGACGCGCTCACGCTGCTGCCCGGTCTTCGCTCGCTGCCCGGCGCAATCTTTATCATCGGCATCGTGCTCTATCCTTATGTCTATCTCTCTGCGCGCGCGACGTTCCAGTTGCAGAGCGCCGAGTTCGCGGAAGCCGCACGAACGCTTGGCGCAGGACGCTGGAATGTGTTTCGCCGCATCTCGCTGCCGATGGCGCGTCCGGCACTCGCGGTCGGTCTTGCGCTCGTCGCGCTGGAAACGCTGAACGACATCGGCGCCAGCGAATATCTCGGCGTGCGCACGCTGACCGTCTCGATCTTCACGACCTGGCTCAATCGCGGCAGCCTCGCAGGCGCGGCACAATTGTCCTGCCTCGTGCTGGTGATCGTCGGCGGACTGATCGCAATGGAGCGCTATGGCCGCCGCAACGCCGTCACCGAATTCTCGTCCGAGAGTCCGCGGCTGACACCGCGCACACCATTCAACGGGATCAAAGGCTGGCTGGCGTTCGCCGCATGCGCCCTGCCAGTGCTGCTCGGCTTCATCGTGCCGTTGCTGTTTCTGTTGCATCAGAGTGTGCACCGCGCGTCGGTGACGATGGATACGGCGGTCTGGCGCGATGCGCTCAACTCGGTAATCTTCGCAGCGCTCGCGACGCTGGTGGCGCTCGCTCTGGGACTGGCAACGATCCTTGCAACGCGCTGGCGTCCCGGCTCATGGCACACATTTTCGGCGAATATCGCGCAGACAGGTTACGCGCTGCCGGGACTGGTGCTGGCACTTGGCCTGCTGACGCCGGTGCTCGCGATCGACAACGCGCTGAACACATTAGCCGCGTGGCTTGGACTCGCCCTGCCCGGCCTCGTGCTGATGAGCTCAGGCGCCGCAGTGGTGACCGCCTATGTGATCCGCTTTCTCGCGGTACCGACCGGATTTCTGCGGGCCGGCTTTGAGCGAATTCCGTTCGACTACGACGACAGCGCGCGCAGCGCGGGCGCCGGACAGATCACCGCCATGCGGCGAATCCACCTGCCGCTGCTGCGCCCCGCCCTGCTGGGCGCGGCCATTGTGGTGTTCGTCGATTGCCTGAAGGAATTGCCGGCAACGCTGCTGCTGCGTCCGCTCAATGTCGAGACGCTGGCGACCTCGATCTATCAGTATGCCAGCCGCGGCAGCTTCGAGGACGGCGCGCTCGCCGCACTTCTGATCGTGGTAGCGAGCATTGGTCCGGTGGCGTGGCTGACGCGTTTCTCGGATATTCCGCAGGGACCGGCCTAGACGTCGCAGATATCAGGCCACCCCGGCCTGATCATTCTTCCGCGATATCGAAAAGATATCCCACGCCGCGATAAACATCGCAGCGATCACCGGGCCGATGACGAATCCGTTGAGCCCGAAGACTTCGATGCCGCCCAGCGTCGAGATCAGCACCACATAGTCCGGCAGCTTGGTGTCCTTGCCCACCAGCATCGGGCGCAGCAGATTGTCGACGAGCCCGATGACCAGAAAGCCGTAGGCGATCAGGATCACCCCATGAAGAAACGATCCTGTGGCCAGCAGATAGAGCGCGACCGGCATCCAGACCAGACCCGCGCCGACTGCCGGCAACAACGACAGGAATGCCATCAGTACCGCCCACAGCAACGCCGCGTGGATGCCAAGTATCCAGAAGATCAGGCCGCCCAGCGCGCCCTGCGCCAGGGCAACCAGAAGACTGCCCTTCACCGTGGCGCGGATCACGACAGTGAATTTCTCCATCAGCGCATCGCGCAGCTCGGCGCGCAGCGGAATGGCGTCCTTGATGCGCCGCGACAGCGCGTTGCCGTCGCGGAACAGAAAGAACAGCAGGTAAAGCATGATGGCGACATTGACGACGAATTCGAGCGTGCTCTGACCGATGTTCAACGCCTGAGCAGCGATCTGCTGGCTGCCCTTGATGAACCCGGCAGAGATTTTCTCCTGCATCCCGCCGAGGCTGGCGACGCCGAAGCGGTCGAGCACCCCGGTCACCCATTGCGGCAGGGCATCGAGAATCTGCTGAAACAACTTGACGAAGTTGAGTTCGCCGGACTGCACCTTCCCGAACACGACCGTCGCCTGCTGCGTCAGCGACGCGGCGATCAGCGTCAGCGGCAGGATCACGATCATGACCACCAGCACGATCATCGCCAGCGCCGCCAGGGTAGGCCGCTGCGGTATTGTCCGAAGCAGCCACCGGTACAGCGGCGCGAACAGGATCGCTATGACGACGCCCCAGAGGATCGCCCCGTAGAACGACCTGAGAATCCAGGCAAAGGCCAGCGACACCAGGACAATCAGGATCAGGAAGGCCTTGTCTTCAATGCTGCCGCGCATGTGGTTATCCTCGCTTGTCCGATACCGACCGCGTTCGGGACGAAAATGCAAGAGGTCTCACTGTGGCAAAGCGAAAAGGCGCGCAAAGGCGCGCCTCATGGCATCGTGGGGGAACAACGCGGAACGTGCCCGAAAAACTGCTTTAAGCGTTCTTCAGCGCGACGCGGAACGTGGCCTCGGTGTTTGCCTTCACGTCATCGAGCGTGACGCCGTCGGCGAGTTCGATCAACGCCATGCCGTCCTTGCCGTGCTTGTCGATGGTGAACACCGCCAGATCCGTGACGACCATGTCGACGACGCGTTCGCCGGTCAGCGGCAGGTTGCAGCGGTGCAGCAGCTTCGGGCCATCCTTGGCGGAGTGCTCCATCACAACGACGACGCGCTTGACGCCCGCGACGAGGTCCATCGCGCCGCCCATGCCCTTGACCATCTTGCCGGGGATCATCCAGTTGGCGAGATCGCCGTTCTCGGCTACCTGCATCGCACCGAGAATCGACAGGTCGATATGGCCACCACGCACCATCGCGAACGAATCCGCGCTGGAGAAATAGCTGGTGTCGGGAAGCTCGGTGACGGTCTGCTTGCCGGCGTTGATGAGGTCGGGGTCTTCCTCACCCTCATACGGAAACGGGCCCATGCCGAGCATCCCGTTCTCGCTTTGCAGCGAGACGTCGAGGCCGTCGGGAATATAATTCGAAACCAGCGTCGGGATTCCGATGCCGAGATTGACGTAATAGCCGTCGCGCAGTTCCTTCGCGGCGCGCGCTGCCATCTGTTCACGGGTCCAGGCCATGGGGCTCTCCTCTGGAAATCAGTTAAGCGCGCTTGCGCAGGGTGCGCTGCTCGATACGCTTCAGCTTCGGATCGACCGCGACCACGCGCTGCACGAAAATGCCGGGGGTGTGGATGTGATCGGGATCGATCTCGCCCGCGGGCACCAGATGCTCGACTTCGGCGATGGTGACCTTCGCGGCGGTCGCCATCATCGGGTTAAAGTTGCGCGCGGTCTTGCGGTACACGAGGTTGCCCGCGGTATCGCCCTTCCAGGCGTGCACGATGGCAAGATCGGCGACCAGACCTGTCTCCATGATGTACTTCTCGCCGTTGAACTCGCGGACTTCCTTGCCCTCGGCGATCAGCGTGCCGACACCCGTCTTGGTGAAGAAAGCCGGGATGCCCGCACCACCGGCGCGAATGCGCTCGGCCAGCGTCCCCTGCGGATTGAACTCGAGTTCGAGTTCGCCCGCGAGGAACTGCTGCGCGAACAGCTTGTTCTCGCCGACATAGGACGAAATCATCTTCTTGATCTGGCGGGTTTCCAGCAGGCGGCTGAGGCCGATGCCGTCGACGCCGGCATTGTTCGACACGACCGTCAGGTTCTTGACGCCGGTTTCGCGCAAGGCGTCGGACAGGACCTCGGCGATGCCACAGAGGCCGAAACCGCCGGACATGATCATCATGCCGTCTTTAACAACGCCATCGAGCGCGGATTTCGCGTCGGGGTAAACCTTGTTCATGAGGATGCAACCTGATGGAGGGAAATTGGCGGGCAAGCCGCTCGTGTGGTGGTTCGCAAGTCCGCTGTCAGGGCGATTATTAGGCGGAATTTCCAAGGCGCGTCAATCGCGGCGCAGCGCTTCACCCGGGCGGCTTGCCGGCGATACGGTCCGGTACGTCACCTTGCCCGAACACCTTCGAATACCTCTGGTTTTGAGGCGCGATTGCAAGGTTTAAGGCTTCGTATGGCCTTGAAAGCGTCAAGAAAAGCAATCAAGTTGCAGCCTGCGCTGCGGCGGGAAACCTGCCGGTGCCTTCAGACCCAACCTACCGGATGAACTCATTGACGATGGCCCAAGGGATAAAGCGCCTGGGGATGCCGATTGCGGCGTTTCTTGCTGCCGCGCTGCTCGGCCTGATCGCCATTTCCTGGATGATCGACCCGAACGCCGTGCGGCTTTCGGTCGAGAAACAGATTCGTGCCGCGACCGGTCTTGATCTCAAGGTCGACGGCGACGTGCGCGTTTCGATTTTCCCCGGCAGCGCCATCACATTGCGGCAGGTCGGACTGAAGGGGGCGAGTTCACGTGGCAGCGGCATCGCCGATGAGCCTCTGACCGTCGAGGAACTCACGGCGAATCTGCGCCTGCTGCCGCTCCTGATGCGGCGTTACGAAATCGCCGACGTGACCTTGCTGCATCCACGGATCAACGTGAAGCGCAGCGCCGATGGCCGCAGCAACTGGACGGCCATCATCGAGACACTGGCGCGCACCATCAAGCCGGGCGTCGACAGCCCGGTGTCATTCTCCGAAATTCGCATCAAGAACGGCGTCCTCGCCTATCAGAACGACGCCCGCGAGATCGCCGAAACCGTCAACGGCATCGATCTGTCGCTGGCATGGCCGTCGATCTCACGCTCGTTTGCCGCCACCGGGCAGTTCAACTGGCGCAATGAGCTTGTCGACGGCAGCCTCAGCATCACCGATTTCATCGCCGCGCTGTCCGGAGACCGCTCCGGCATCAAGGTCCGCGTCGCGAGCACGCCGCTCAAGTTCGCCTTTGACGGCGCGGTCGCCAACCGCACCAGCCTGTTGATGGAAGGCACGCTCAGTGCCGACAGCCCGTCGCTGCGCAACGCGCTGCGCTGGGCGGGACAGGCGCCTCCCGGCACCGGCGGACTGGGACGCTTCGCGCTCAAGGCCCGCACCAATGTGGTGGGCGAGTCGATCGCGCTGACCAACGTCAATCTCGAACTCGACGGCAACACCGCCGAAGGCGTCATCACCTACAGCAACAACGACCGCCAGACGGTGCAGGCCACCCTCGCCGCCGATGCGCTCGACTTCACGCCCTATATCGACACCATCCGCCTGGTCGCCAGCGGCGCGCGCGACTGGAATCGGCAGCTGTTCGACCTGCGCGGCCTCTCCGCCACCGATCTGGACATGCGGCTGTCGGCAGCGAAGGTCACCATCGGCCCTACCAAGCTCGGCCGCACTGCGCTCGGCGCGAACCTGCGCAGCGGAACGCTCGCGCTGAGCATCGGCGAGGCGCAGATTTACGGCGGCATCCTCAAGGGATCGTTCGGCGTGACGCGCGCCGACGCCGACGCCGAGGTCAAGGCCCAGTTCCAGTTCACGGATGTGGACCTGGCGAGCAGCGTTCAGGAACTGTTCGGCGTCAACAGGCTGACGGGGCGCGGCAATCTCAACTTCGCGGTGGAAGCCAAGGGCGCCAGTCCGTTTACGCTGGCGCAATCGCTCGACGGCACCGCCACGCTGACGGGCCGTGACGGCGCGATCGGCGGGCTCAATGTCGAACAGCTTCTCAAACGGCTGGAACGCCGGCCACTGTCCGGCGCGGGTAATTTCCGCAACGGCTCGACGCCGTTCGATTCGCTGAACATCGCAATCCGCTTCAATGACGGCGTCGCCACCGCCGAAGACGCGCGGATCGAAGGCCCCACGACACGCGTGCTGCTGACCGGCACGGCCTCGGTGCCGTCGCGCGAATACGATCTGAAGGGCGTCGCCAGTCTCGTCGTCGCGAGCGACGCGCCGCCGGCGTTTCAGCTGCCGTTCGTTGTGCAGGGCCCATGGGACGATCCGCTGATTTTCCCGGACTCAGACTCGCTGATCCGCCGCTCGCCGGCATCCGCGCCGCTGCTCGATTCATTGAAGGACCGCAAAACGCGCGACGCGGTGAAATCCGTGATCGAGCGTTTCACCGGCGGCAGAAAGGCTGAGCCCACGGCGCAACCACAGGCCGCAGGCCCGCAGCCTGTGCTGCCGACGCCGGTCCTGCCGCCGCCCGTTCCGCCTCTGGCACCGGTTGCGGAAACACCTGCCCCGGCAACAACGTCCGCCGATGCACCGCCATCCGCGCCAGCGACGCCGCCCGCCGCCGCCAAGTCCGCACCGGACAAGGCTGACTAAAGCGGCGCGGCGCTTTCGCCCTGGTCGCTCGACAGTTTCGACACCAGCGACGCCGCGACGATCACCACCGCCACCGCCGCGATCACCAGCGTACAGATCGCGTTGATCTCCGGCTTCACGCCGAGCCGCACCTCGGAATAAATCCGGATCGGCAGCGTCGCCGATCCCGGCCCGGTGGTGAAACTCGCAATCACCAGATCGTCCAGCGACAACGTAAAGGCCAGCATCCAGCCTGCCGCAATCGACGGCAGCATCAGCGGCAACGTCACCGCGATGAAGGCCTGCACCGGAGAACAGCCGAGATCCATCGCAGCTTCCTCGAGGCTGCGGTCGAGCGCGCCGAGCCGCGACTGCACCACCACCGCCACGAAGCACATGGTCAGCGTGGTGTGCGCGATGGTGACGGTCCAGAACCCGCGCCCGGCGTCGATCGCCACGAACAGCAGCAACAGCGACAGCCCGGTGATGACTTCCGGCATCACCAGCGGCGCGTAAAGCATCCCCGAAAACAGCGTGCGCCCCCTGAAGCGCTCACCGCGCGACAGCGCCAGCGCCGCCAGCGTGCCAAGCACCGTCGCCGCCGTTGCCGAACAGAATGCCACGCGCAGGCTCATCCACGTGGCCGACAGCATGGCCTCGTCATTGAAGAATTCGGCGTACCAGCGCAGCGACCAGCCGCCCCACACCGTCACCAGACGCGAGGCGTTGAACGAATAGATCACGAGAATCGCGATGGGCAGGTACAGGAACGCAAGCCCCAGCGCGATGGACGCCAGGTTGAAGCCCGACAGGCGTGCGACGTTGCGGGCCGCCATCAGCGTGTCTCCAGATGACGGCGCTGCAGCTTCTCATAGACCAGCAGCGGCAGCAGCAGGAGCGCGAGCAACACAATCGCAATCGCCGATGCCACCGGCCAGTCCTTGTTGGTAAAAAACTCCAGCCACAACGTCTGGCCGATCATCATGCGGTCCGAACCCGCCAGCAGATCGGGAATCACGAATTCGCCGACGATAGGAATGAAGCACAGCAGCAGGCCCGCGCCGACACCGGGCAATGATAGCGGCACCGTTACCAGCCAGAAGGCCTTCAGCCGCGACGCGCCGAGATCGGCCGCGGCTTCCAGCAGCGCGTCGTCCATTTTCGACAGGGTCGCGTAGAGCGGCAGGATCATGAACGGAAAATATGAGTAGACGATGCCGAGATACATCGCCGCATCGGTCGAGAGCCAAACGAGAGGCTTGCCGATGATACCGAGCGCGAGCAGCGCCTTGTTGAGCAGCCCGTCATGCTGAAGCACGTTGATCCAGGCGTAGATGCGAATGAGGAACGAGGTCCAGAACGGCACAATCACCAGCATCATCGCGAACGGCTGCCAGCGCTGCGGCAGCCGCGACATGCCGTAAGCCACCGGATAGCCGATCAGCAGAAGGATGACCGTCGAGGTGACGGCGACCGCGAGGCTGCGGACATACGAGAGAATGTAGAGGTCGTCCGACACCAGCAGCTTGAAATTGTCGAGCGACAGTGTTCCCAGCGCTGTCTTGAAGGTGCCCCATCCCGCCACGAGATCGAACACCGGAACGTAAGGCGGCTGCGCAATGGCGGTCTGCGACAGCGCGATCTTCAGCACAAACCCGAACGGCACCAGAAAGAACAGCGCCATCCAGAGATAGGGCCCAATGGCTGCGAGCCGCGCCGGACGCGTGAAAATGCGCCGCCCGCTCATCGGTCCAGCACCACGACGTCATCGGGCGCGAACGAGACGCTCACGCGCTGCCCGACCGCAAATCCATTGGCGGTTGCACGCGTGGCGTTCGGCAGCGCGACCCGCAGCACCGCGCCTTTGTCAAGTTTCACGCTGTAAACCGACAGGCCGCCGAGGAATCCGGCCGACACGAGATGACCCGCGAGCGCATTGACGGACGCAGCCGCATCCGGTGCCGGTTGCAGCAGCCGGATTTTCTCCGGACGGATCGCGACGCAGACATGGTCCTTTGCGGAAGACGGCATATGCGATGCGGTGATTGTACCGGCGCTTTCCGTGGCAATCGTAAAATGGCCCGACTGCCGCGCCGCGACCTGTCCCTCGATCAGGTTAATGTCGCCGACGAAGCCGGCGATCCAGCGCGAGTTCGGCGCTTCGTAGAGTTCGCGCGGCGGCGCGACCTGCACCAGGCGGCCCTTGTCCATCACGCCGATGCGGTCGGCGACCGTCATCGCCTCTTCCTGATCGTGGGTGACGATGATGAACGTCATGCCGAGGCGACGCTGCACCTCCAGCAATTCGGCCTGCGTGCTCTCGCGCAATTTCTTGTCGAGCGCGGCGAGCGGCTCGTCGAGCAGCAGCATCCGGGGACGGCGCGCCAGCGACCGCGCCAGCGCCACGCGCTGGCGTTGGCCGCCGGAGAGTTGATCGGGACGGCGCTTCTCGAGCCCCTGGAGACGCACCAGCGCCACCATCTCGGCGACGCGCGCGGCGATCTCGTCTTTTGGCAAACCGGCGCGCTTGAGACCAAACGCAATATTGCCCTCGACGGTCAGATGCGGAAACAGCGCGTAGTTCTGGAACATCATGTTGACGGGCCGCTCATGCGGCAGCACCTGCGCGATATCGTTGCCGTCGAGATGGATCGCGCCCGCGTCGGGCGTCTCGAATCCCGCCAGCATGCGCAGCAGCGTGGTCTTGCCGCAACCGCTCGGCCCAAGCAGCGCGAAGAACTCGCCGGCCGCGATGTCGAGCGACAAATCGTCCACCGCGGTGAATCCGCCGAAGCGCTTCACCACCGATGCGATCCGCAGCAACGGTTTCTCACCTGTGATCGCCGTCATGCCGCAGCCATGAATGTTGCAAGTGCCCCGCGATCCTGCCGCGACATCGTCAGGCCGAGTTTGGATCGCCGCCACAGAATATCGTCGGCGAAGCGGACAAATTCTTCTCTCATCAAATAACGGACCTCCGCGCCGGTGAGGTCATCGCCGAATACCGGGCCAAGATCATCCATGCTTTTTGCCGCACACAGAATCCGGTCGATTCGCGTGCCATAGGCAGCGATCAGTCTTTCGGCGTGACGCTCGCCGAGAAACGTCCAGCGCCGACGCACATCGTCGACCTGATCGCCGAAGCTCTCGTGGGAAAAATCACCGCCGGGCAACGGCTCGGCCGCCGTCCACGGCGGCGACGCTGCGAAAAGCGGCATGAGTTGCGCCAGCGCTCGCTCCGCGCGCCGCCGCGCGCTGGTGGTCGCGCCGCCGCCCACCGTCAGCAACGGAGCTGCACCATGTTTGCGGTTCATTTTCACAAAGCCGTCGCGACGCTCGTCAACCGCGCAGCCGGCCATGGCATGCACGACATCGGCAGGTTCCACCCGTTCGCGGAAGTAGCGGCTGGCCGCCGTGCAGAGATACGCCAAATCATCCGCCGCGGCCGACACCATCGCCGGATCGCCATCGAAGCCGCGTTCGGACGTGCCGATCAAGGTGAAATCGCGCTGAAAGGGAATGGCGTAGATCATCCGGCGGTCGTCATTCTGAAGGACGTAGACAGTGTCGCGATCGAATATCCGCCTCACGACGATCTGGCTGACTTTCGTGAAACTCGCTTGGACGGCAGGTAAATGCAAGACGGTTTCGGCCACCTGCCGCGTCCACGCCCCGCTCGCGTTCACCAGCGCCCGGGCCGTGACGGTTTCACGCGCGCCTCGGTTGACCACCGTGAGCCTCCAGACATCGGAACGATCGGCCCAGACGCAGCGCGCGCCGGTTCTGATCGCAGCGCCACGCGCGGCAGCGTCAACCGCGTTGAGAACCACCAGCCGCGATTCATCGACGATACAGTCGGACCACGCCAGCGCCAGCCCGAGCGAGCGCATCAGCGGGTGTCCGGCCGCGTGGATGGTCAGATCGAGAATCTCAGAGCGCGGCAGCGGGCTGCGTGGGGCAAGCCGGTCATAGACAAAGAGACCTGCCCGCAGCATCGCGGGCGGCCGCTCCTCGGCGTGAAGCGGCAGGACAAAGCGCATGGGACGCACCAGATGCGGTGCCGTCCGCAAGGCGATTTCCCGCTCCGCCAAAGCAGCGCGTACGCGCAGCGCATTGCCATGTTCGAGATCGATGACATTGCCGTGCATCAGGTGCGGAGCCGCCGCTGCAGCGCCACCGCCAAGGTCGTTCTGCTCGAACAGGGCGACCCGAAGACCGCGGCCAGCGGCATCACGCGCAAGGCACACGCCGTTGAGACCGCCCCCGATGATCGCGATATCGACATCCGCCATGTCGCGATGATCTCCGATGGTCATCATCGCGAGTCAAGCCTGATGGATTTTGGATGGTCAGCGCGCGTCAGCCGACCTTGCGCGGGATTTTGACGACGTTCTTACCAACAGGGCGCTTGGCGTGGCCGACCCACTCGGCATAGGTCTCGATCGGCGCGGGCTTGCCGAGGAAATATCCCTGCACCTGATCGCAGGCCTCGTCGGCGAGAAAGGAGAGTTGCTCCTGGGTTTCGACGCCTTCGGCAACGATGGAAATATTGAGACCGTGACCGAGACCGATCATGGCGCGGATGATGGCCGCGGACTGGGTGTTGCGACCCAGATTCATCACAAAAGTGCGGTCGATCTTGATCTTGTCGAACGGAAACGCCTGCAAATAGGTCAGCGAGGAATAGCCGCTGCCGAAATCGTCCATGGCGATCCGCACGCCGAGCGCCTTCAGCCGCCGCAACAGCGACAGGCCGCGGTCGAAATCCTCGATCAGCACGCCCTCGGTGATCTCAAGCTCCAGCCGGCCGGGCGCGAGGCCGGTCTCGAGCAGGATGGAATGAACCAGCCCGACCAGATCACCGTGCGTGAACTGAGCCGGCGACAGATTGACCGAGATCTGCAGATCCTTCGGCCACGACGCAGCCTCGCGGCAGGCCTGGCGCAGAATCCACTCACCCATTTCGACGATCAGGCCGCTTTCTTCCGCCAGCGGAATGAAATCGCTTGGAGGGACGAGGCCGCGCACCGGATGGGTCCACCGCGCCAGCGCCTCGAAGCCGAGAACATGATCGTTCTTCATCTTGTGGCGCGCACGCGCCTGCGGCTGATAGTGCAGCGACAGTTCGCCGTTCCGGATCGCGGTCGACAGATCCTGATGTAGCGCGCGCCGGTCGCGCAGCTGCTGGTCCAGCTCCATGTCGAAGAAATTGATCGAACCGCGCGATTTGGTCTTGGCGCGGAACAACGCCGCGTCGGCGTTGGTGAGCAGGGTTTCCGCATCGCGGCCGTTGCGCGGGAAAACCGAGATGCCGATGGTGAGGCCGATACGGACCGCCCGGCCATCGAGCATGAATTCGGCCTGCATCGATTGCATCAATCGCGTGGCAAGCGCCTTGGCGGAATCGGGCTGAAGGCCATCGATGATCAGGCCGAACTCGTCGCCGCTCAGGCGCGCGACGACGCCACCGGAGATGACGGATTCGAGGCGGCGCGAGAACTCGATCAGCAGCTGGTCGCCGACCTCATGGCCGAACACGTCGTTGATTTCCTTCAGGCGGTCGAGATCGAGCGACAGCACCGCAAACTCTTCGTCGGTGTCCTCGCAGGCGTCGATCATCTGCTCCAGCGCCTGCAGGAATGCGGCGCGGTTGGGCAATTCGGTCAGCGCATCGTGATAGGCCATGTGGGCCATGCGCGATTCGGTTTCACGGCGATCCGTGATGTCTTCGTTGGTCTTGATCAGATATTGCGGCTCGCCGGCCTCGTCGAGCACCGTAACGCGCCGGGTCAGGAACAGGCGCAATCCGCTTTCGGTCTGGATCGGATGCTCTTCGGTGAAGACGCCCTTCTTGCGGACGGCGTCATCGTCGCGCTTGCGGATGAGCCTCACATCGGCGGGATTGTAGATGTCCTCAATGGTGGAGCCGATGATATCTTCGCGCCTCCGGCCCAGCATCGCCTCGGCGGTGCGATTGGCGAGAACGTACTGATCATCGCTCAGCCGCTTGACCACCAGTGAGACAGGAATGTTGTCGACGACAAGTTCAAGGAATTTCTTCGCGCCCTGAATTTCGCGCGACAGCGACCTGCGATCGGTCACATCCTCGAACAGGGCCACCAGAAATTCGGGCCTGCCCTTCTCGTCGCGCGCGATCATGCGGTTGCAGGCAACCTGACGCATGCGGCCGCCAAGCTCGATCAGCAGTTCGGTTCGCGTCTGCCCGGTCGGCGACGCAATCGCGTCACGATCCGCCTGCGCGACGGCCAGCGCGGCGTCAGGCACGTAAACTTTTTCGGCGGTGTGCCCAATGATCTGGTCGCGGCTCAGGTTGGAGAACTGTTCAAACGCGCGATTGGCGAGAATGTATCTGCCGTCCTCAATGCTCTTGACCGCGACGCAGACCGGAATGTTGTCGATCACGGATTCTAGGAAATTCTTGGTGGTGGCAAGCTGCCGGGACAGTTTACGCTGAGCTGTGCAGTCCTCGTGGGTGGCAACGATGCCGCCGTTCGACAATTCGCGGTGCCTGATCAGAATGGAGCGCCCGTCCACCAGCTCGCAAACATATCCGTTCGCGGATTTGACGTTGCGATAGTAATCTTCGATGTCGCCGCTCAGCATACCGCGCTGAATGCGCAATGCGGTGAGTTCGCGGCCGGTCATTCCAGACGAAAGATCGGCGCGGGTCAGCCCGTAGATTTCGAGATAGCGGTCGTTGCAGAACACAATGCGCTTGCGCGCATCGACCATGACGATACCGGTGCCGAGGCTGTTGAGGGCGCTGGAGACAAAGGCCGCGCGCCGGATATTGGCGTGGCGCGCTCGCCGCAAGGCAGTCGAGATCCACAGGATGATCGCGGCGAGAAACGCGACGACCACAAAACCGCCGATCACCACCTGCCATACTACGGCGGTGTGTGCGCTATCCATTGATGACGCCGAGAATGTGCCATCCGGATTGGCGACGATCTGCGCAGCCGCGCTTCCCGACACCAAAATCGAGACGAGCGCGCACGCAGCGACCCACACCGGGCTCGCTGTGGTAGCTCGTGCTTGCTTCTGCCAGCCGGTCATTACCATTCCGCGGAATTCTTCATCCGCAGTCTCTGGTTGTACCTCTTTGGATCGGGTAAACGCGTAAGCACAGGCCCCGGACAATGTGACTTAAATACGGGCAATTGGCCTTCTATGCTTAACCAAGTCCTAACGCAGAGTGCATCGCAGCGCCGCACACTGGATACAAAATGAGCAAAGAAAAAACCTCTCCGGCAAAGCGGACCGTCGATGGACAAGGTTGAGTGTGTTGTGGTCGGCGCCGGTGTCGTCGGTCTCGCCGCCGCACGGCGGCTGGCGCGGGCCGGCCTTGAAGTCATCGTGGTCGAGGCCGCCGGCGACATCGGGACCGGAACGTCTTCGCGCAACAGCGAAGTGATCCACGCCGGAATCTACTATCCGGCAGGAAGCCTGATGGCGCGCCTGTGCGTCGCCGGTAAACAGGCTCTCTATAATTACTGCGACGACCACGGCGTCCCGTACCGCCGCTGCGGCAAATTGATCGTCGCCACGGCGGACAACGAGCGCGACAAGCTCGCTGCCATCAAGGCGCACGCGGAGGCCAACGGCGTCGGCGATATGCAGGTGCTGTCCGGCGCGGAGGCGCGTGCGCTCGAACCGGCCCTGAACTGCGTCGGCGCATTGCTGTCGCCATCCACCGGCATCGTCGACAGCCATGCATACATGCTGGCGCTGCGCGGCGAGATCGAAGATTCCGGCGGTGCGCTTGCATTTCACGCGCCGCTCGAGCGCGCGAAAGCCGTGCCGGACGGTTTCGAAGTCGAGATCGGCGGCGACACACCAATGGCGCTGCAATGCCGCGTGCTGATCAATTCGGCTGGGCTCAATGCGCCGGCCATCGCCCACGCTATCGAGGGTATGCCGTCCGACCGCATCCCGACCAGCTACTACGCCAAGGGCAACTATTTCAGCTGCAGCACACGCGCACCGTTCTCGCACCTGATCTATCCCGTGCCGGAGCCTGGCGGCCTCGGCGTCCATCTGACCATCGATCTCGGCGGGCAGGCGAAATTCGGCCCCGACGTCGAATGGGTCGATAGCCTCGACTACGCCGTCGACCCCGGGCGGGCGGAGCGGTTTTACCCGGCGATCCGGCGCTATTGGCCAACGCTGCCAGACGGCGCCCTTTCCCCAAGCTATTCCGGAATCCGGCCCAAGATCGTGCCTCCCGCCATTGCCCGGCAGGATTTCGTGATTCAAGGGCCGCAGGACCATGGCCTTGCGGGGCTGGTCAACCTGTTCGGGATCGAGTCGCCCGGCCTCACGTCATCCCTCGCCATCGCGGACGACGTCGCGCGCGCCGCGGGAGTTGATCCGTAGGTTTGGCCGGACGTGAGCCATCCCCGCAACGGCAACTGTTGCCGTTACGAGCACCGCCTTGAACTGTCGGAAGGATTCCGTCGAAGGAAGTTCAGTGGACCGTTGCGAGCTTGATGCGCTCGATTTGATCCTTGAGCACCAGCTTGCGGCGCTTCAGTTCGATAATCTGGAGGTCGTCGGTAGAAAGATGCTGGAGAGCATCGTGCAATTCGTTTTCCAGAACTTCGTGTTTCCGTTCTAGTTCAACGAGATGCGCCTGAATTGCCATAAGAAGTCTCCTTTGTAAGTGGACCTCAGATCGGACAAAGTGCGTTTTCAAGCGAAGCGGCGTCCGGTTCGCGTGAAGAAAACGCGCTCCTTTCGATAGGAGCGAATTCCAGCTGAATTCGTTCCGGACGGTTAAGTCTACATGACAGGAGCCGTCTGTCGACAGCGGAGTCAAAAACAGCCGTTCAAAATTTTTGTACATAAAGGAAACGAATTGTGAGGGAACCCACCACGCGTTACCGTCGGTGGAGTTGGTAACGATTTTCTGCAATGACAATCATGCAGATGCTTTGAGCTATAATTGGCTGAAAGTCCGGACGATTTAGTCAACGACGGTTATGGTAGATCAAGACAACAACGAATTCGCGCTTGAACTGGCGCAGTTGCAGCAAGAGCATCGCGATCTGGATGTCGCCATCGAGGCGCTGCATCAATCGCCGGCGCCCGACCTGCTCAGATTGCAGCGTTTGAAAAAACGCAAGCTGCAGTTGCGCGACCGTATTTCCTTCATCGAAGATCAGATCACGCCCGACATCATCGCCTGATCTAGAACGCCGAGAGCACGCGGCCTCGTCGCAAAGCCTTTCGCGCATACATCGCGCGGTCGGCAACTTCCATCACCGATGCCGCATCGGCTGC
Source organism: Pseudomonadota bacterium (assembly GCA_040387615.1). Classification (GTDB taxonomy): domain Bacteria; phylum Pseudomonadota; class Alphaproteobacteria; order Rhizobiales; family Xanthobacteraceae; genus Afipia. The sequence continues at coordinate 57,345 of JAZKDK010000019.1, forward strand.
CGCATCGATCAACGCAGTGCCCGTGGATGCACCAGCCACCACGGAATGGCCTCTGAAAACAAATGTCAGCCGGTCGATGGCCTCTTCCAGCGCTACTGCCTTTGCCAGCGCATCGGCCTCGCTCAAATTCCAGAGCAGCAATCCGAACTCGTCGCCGCCGAGCCGCCCCACGATATCCGACGAGCGAACATGGCGCATCAGCACCGCGACAACGCCCTTCAGCACAGCGTCGCCGGCTGCGTGACCGAACGTATCGTTGATCGGCTTGAGACGGTCGACGTCGAGCACGATCAGCGCACCGGTCGCCCTGTAGCGGCGCATGTAGGCGATCGAACGGTCCAGTTCCCGCTCGAAGCCGCGGCGGTTGTAGATGTTCAGCAGGAAATCGGTGTCGGCCCAGGCCTGCAGTTCGTCGATCCGGGCCTGGGCGGCGGCGAGTTCCGCCTTCAGGACCGAGACTTGCCGCCGGACCTTGGCCAGGGGAGCCGCCACGGGTTTGCGCTTGGGTTTCACCGGGGTGCTTTTAGGGCCGGATTTGGCGGCCGGTTTGCCGGGGGATTTGCTTCGGGCTGCCGTGCCCCCGGGCCGCTTCTTCGCCACCAGACCCCGTGATGCCACTTTGCCGCGCGCTTTCTTCACGTTTCCGCCTTTAATCCGCTTGACCGGCACGGCCATTGACCATGAAAGGATAACGGATTCGGCGAGTGCCCTAAATCCGAAGTTCGCCCCGTCTTGCGGCATTGCCATAGCGAACTTCGGATTTGAAAGGACACCCTAAATTATAGATTCTAGTGTGGTTTTGGTTCGCAAGTCCGCTAAAGACCGCGCTGTAGACACAATGCGAACTTGCGAACCACCACACTAGGTAGCTTGCCACGCAGGGGTGCAACCCTATAATCCGCCCTCTTTTTCTGCTCTTTTTTGAAGATTCCGAATGACCGCCCCCGTTGCCATCATCATGGGAAGCCAGTCCGACTGGGAAACCATGCGTCACGCCGCAGTGACCCTGACCGCGCTCGGCGTTGCACACGAGGCGCGCATCGTCTCGGCGCACCGCACCCCCGAGCGGCTCTATGCCTTCGCCAAGGGAGCCAAGACCGCGGGCTTCAAAGTCATCATCGCCGGCGCCGGTGGCGCGGCCCATTTGCCCGGAATGGCGGCCTCGCTGACGGAACTTCCGGTGTTCGGTGTTCCGGTGGAATCCAAGGCGCTGTCGGGCGTCGATTCGCTGTACTCGATTGTGCAAATGCCCGCCGGAATTCCTGTCGGCACCTTGGCGATCGGGAAGTCCGGCGCTATCAATGCCGCCCTACTCGCTGCAAGCGTGCTGGCACTCAACGATGCCGGCCTTGCAACCCGGCTTGCGATATGGCGCAAGCAGCAGACCGACGCCGTGAGCGAGCGCCCAGAGGACAACTAGTGATCCGGTTCTGACATTCGTACCCTATCTTTCGCAGGCACTTTTACGAATGTCAGAACCAAAGGATCACTAGGATTATAATTTGTTAGTGTCCTTTCGTATCCGACGTTCGCTCGGAAGGCGCTGCGGAGTGAAGCGAACGTCGGATACGGGACACTAAGTGACAGCTTCAGGTCGGGTGACGCTGAAACCAGGCGACACCATCGGAATTCTTGGCGGCGGGCAATTGGGCAGGATGCTCGCGCTCGCGGCCGCACGCCTCGGCCTCAAGGCGCAGGTGTTTTCTCCGGATCCGGATTCGCCGGCCTTCGATGTGGTGCAGAACGCATCCTGCGCGGAGTATGCCGATGTCGAAGCGCTGGAGCTGTTCGCGTCGGATGTCGCCGTTATTACGTACGAGTTCGAGAACATCCCCTCGTCCACGGCGATGATCCTGTCGGCGCGGCGTCCGGTGCTGCCCGATCCGAAGGTGCTGGAAACCGTGCAGGACCGGCTCGCGGAAAAGAATTTCGTCAGCAAGCTTGGCATCGCCACCGCGCGTTATGCCGATGTTTCCTCCGCGCAGGACCTGCAAATCGCCATCGGCCAGATCGGCTTGCCCGCCGTGCTCAAGACCCGGCGCTTCGGCTATGACGGCAAGGGCCAGGTCGTGGTCCGCGAGGGCGACGATCCGGAAGCAGTGTGGGCCGATCTCGAAACGCGGTCCGCGATCCTCGAAGCCTTCGTGCCGTTCGAACGCGAGATTTCCGTGGTTGCGGCGCGCAGCGCCGACGGCGAAGTGGTTTGCTACGATGTCACCGAGAACGAGCATCGCGACCACATCCTGAAGTTTTCCCATGCGCCGGCGCGCATTTCCGACGAACTCGCGGCGCAGGCGCGGATCATCGCTGAAAAGATCGCCGCCGCGCTGGACTATGTCGGCGTGCTGGCAGTGGAGCTGTTCGTGGTGCCCGGCAAGGATGGACCGAGCCTGCTGGTCAACGAGGTCGCCCCCCGGGTGCATAATTCCGGCCACTGGACTCTCGACGGGGCCTCGGTGTCGCAGTTCGAACAGCACATCCGCGCCATTGCCGGCTGGCCGCTGGCGCATCCGGTCCGGCACGGCGACGTCACCATGACCAACCTGATCGGCGACGACATCCTCGACTACGGAAAATGGCTGGGCGTCCCCGGCGCCACGGTCCACCTGTACGGCAAGGGCTCCCCCCGTCCAGGCCGGAAAATGGGCCATGTGACCGAGGTCAAGACGTCCTAAAAAGCCTGCAAAAGAAAAAGGCCGCCGCGATTGCCCGCGGCGGCCTTCTTGCTCGGTCAGAGATTACTTGTTGCCGGCCACAATGCCCGCAGGCTCGTCGCTGAGCCAGCGATAGACCACGCCGCCGATGACGCCGCCGATCAGCGGCGCGACCCAGAACAGCCAAAGCTGCTGGATGGCCCATCCGCCAACGAACAGCGCGGGACCGGTGCTGCGCGCCGGGTTCACCGACGTGTTGGTGACGGGGATGCTGACCAGATGGATCATCACCAGCGCAAGGCCGATCGCCAGCGGCGCGAAACCGGCCGGTGCCTTGCCGTGGGTCGCCCCCATGATGATGAACAGGAACATCGCAGTCATCGCCACTTCGCACACAAAGGCCGCCAGAAGGCTGTATTTGCCCGGCGAATGGTCCGCGTAGCCATTGGAGGCGAAGCCGCCCGCGAGATCGAACCCGGCCTTGCCGCTGGCAATGACGTAGAGCAGGCCCGCGCCAAGCACGGCTCCGATCACCTGGGCAATGATGTAGGGAATAATCTGGCTTGCAGGGAAGCGGCCGCCTGCGGCCAGCCCGACGGTGACGGCGGGATTCAGATGGCACCCTGAAAGATGACCGATGGCAAAGGCCATCGTCACCACGCTCAGGCCAAACGCGAACGAAACACCCAAAAGCCCGATACCGACCTGCGGAAAAGCCGCTGCCAGGACGGCGCTTCCGCAACCCGCAAATGTCAGCCAGAATGTGCCTATCGCCTCGGCGGTGTACTTCTTCGCATTCATCTTCAGTCTCCATGGTCGAAGCGTGGATCGCCTCTTTACGAGACCACATGGAAGCTGGCGGAGGGTTCCCCGCCCCCTCGAATCATGGCCCCGGCAGGGCAACGTTGGACGGTATTTTGGACTTTCCCAGCGGGGAAAATGGCTATCCACAGGTGGACATTCCCGGTTTGATCTGGTACATCCGCGCCTTCGATGAGAGGGGCGTGGCCTTTAGCCGGTCCTTCGTCGTCTCCTGAATTCCTGATTGAAACCAAAAGAGGATGCCGCGTGCAGGTTCTCGTCCGCGATAACAATGTCGACCAGGCTCTCAAGGCGCTGAAGAAAAAGATGCAGCGCGAGGGCATTTTCCGCGAGATGAAGCTCCGCGGTCATTATGAAAAGCCCTCCGAGAAGAAGGCTCGCGAAAAGGCGGAAGCCGTTCGCCGTGCCCGCAAGCTCGCGCGCAAGAAGCTGCAGCGCGAAGGTTTGCTGCCGATGAAGCCGAAGCCGGTGTTCGGCGCAGGTCCGGGCGGCGATCGTGGCGCAGCCGGTGGCCGTGGCGGCGCAAGTGCTGGTCCGCGCGGACCGCGCTGAGCGAACTCAACAGTTTTGAATACGAAAACGCGGACCGCACGGTCCGCGTTTTTGTTTGAGTTATGGATAGGCCATCACGGCTAATCCTTGCCGGTCATGAAGACACGCGCGACATCGACCGCGCCGTAGTCGTCCAGGTTGATGTGGGTGCCGAGCGGGAACGGCACGAACCGTTTCGGGCCGGGCGCAAGATCAAACAGCCGCCGTCCCAGTTGCGCCGGGATCACCGTATCTTTCTCTCCGTGCATGATCAGCAGCGGCGCTTTCACACCGGCGATCCGCTCATCCGATCGAAAGCTGTCGTGCATCAGCCAGCGCACCGGCATGTACCAGAACGCAGACGACGCCACATCGATCAGAGATGTATAGGGCGCTTCAAGAATGAGCTTGCCGACCGGCTGGCTTGCGGCGATGGCGACCGCGACGCCTGAGCCGAGCGAATAACCCCACGGCACGATGCGCTCCGGCGGATAGTGCGCCGCTGCGAACGCATAAGTCGCGGCTCCGTCATTCAGTAATCCGGCTTCTGTGGGCTTGCCGCTGGAGCCGCCGTAACCACGGAACGACAGCGCGACGAGGCCGGTGCCGTCGGCGGTGATGGCGCGAAAGCGCGGCATGCGCCACGCCAGCACTTCGCCGTTGCCGTGAAAGAACAGCACCACCGGTTTGCCCGCCTTCGGCGGCACGTGCCAGACAATGACCTTCTCGCCATCTTTGGTGTCGAGGACGACTTCCTGCGCTTCCGGAAATCCCGCGGTCACAGGATCAGTCCGCGTCGTTTGAGGCGCTGGATAGAGCAGCATCCGCTGAAACACATACAGCGCGACCGCGACCGCAGCGTAGGCGGCAATCGCAAGCACCACGATTGACTGAAAACTCTTCATGACCTCATGCAGACGAGATGACGACCTGACCCGCTGCATCGGATCATGGACAATCAAATCCGGCAATCCAGAGACGCCGCGCGCCGCCGCAAAAAAAAAACGCGGGCCTTTCGGCCCGCGTTTGCGTTCGAGCAAACCTTGGGAGGGAGATTTCGCTCAAACAAGGTTCAAACGTTGAGATTCATCCACACCGCTTTCGGCTCTGTGAAATTCGCGAGCGCCTCGGTGCCGTGTTCGCGGCCGAAGCCTGAATCGCCCGCACCACCCCACGGCAACCGCACATCGGTATAGCCATAGGTGTTGATCCAGACCGTGCCGGCCTTCGCCTTCTTGGCGAAACGCTGCACCCGTCCAATGTCGCGGCTCCACACACCTGCCGCGAGACTGAACGCCGTGCCGTTGGCGATCCGCAGCGCGTCGGCCTCATCCTTGAACTTGATAACACTGACCACAGGGCCGAAGATTTCTTCCTGCGAAATCCGCATCTCGTGCTTCACGTTCGCGAACACCGCCGGGCTGATGTAGTAGCCACGATCGCCGACATGCTCGCCGCCGGTGACGAGTGATGCGCCTTCCTTCTGGCCGATATCGACGTAATCGAGGATCGACTTCATCTGCTTCTCGGAAATCACCGGACCGAGCGCCGTCGTCTTGTCGGCGGTGTCGCCCATGCGCAGCGCTTCGGCGCGCGCCGCGAGCCGCGCGACCACTTCGTCATAGACCTTCTCATGCGCCAGCACACGAGAACCGGCTGAACACACCTGCCCGGCATTGAAGAAGATGCCTGCCGCGGCCGCCTTGGTCGCCGCATCCAGATCGGCGTCGTCGAAAATCACGTTGGCCGACTTGCCGCCGAGTTCGAGCGATACGCGCTTGAAGTTGCCCGCTGCACCCCGGAGAATTCCACGGCCGACGCCGGGTGATCCGGTGAACGTCACCTTGTCGACGCCGGGATGATTGACCAACGCATCACCCACCACACGGCCCGGACCCGGCACGATGTTCAGCACGCCCGGCGGCAGACCTGCCTCCAGCGCAAGCTCGCCGATCCGCAGCGCCGACAGCGAGGTCAGTTCGGCGGGCTTCATGACGATGGTGCAGCCGCAAGCCAGCGCCGGTGCGAGCTTCCACATGCCGATCATCAGCGGGAAATTCCACGGCACGATCGCGGCCACCACGCCGACCGGCTCGCGCACGGTGTAGGTCAGCGCATCGCTGCGCGTCGGCACGGTGTCGCCGTGAATCTTATCGGCCCAGCCGGCGTAGTAAGTGAGCGTGTCGATGGCGGCGGGAAGATCCTGCCGCAGCACCGCCGAGATCGGCTTGCCGGCGTCGCGGCTTTCCAGCTCGGCGAGTTCATCGCCGCGCTGCTTCATCAGTTCGGCAAGCCGAAACAGGATGTGGCCGCGCTCGGCAGGACGCATGGTGCCCCAGACGCCTTCGAAGGCGCGGCGCGCGGCGGCGACCGCGCGCTCGACGTCGGCTTCGTTGCCTTCGGAGATGGTGGCGATGACCTGCCCGGTGGCGGGATTGAGGGTGTTGAAGGTGCGGCCCGAGACCGACTCGACATGCTGGCCGTCGATCAGCAGCTGCTTGCGGAGAACCAGAGCAGCGTCGCGGGATGTATCGTGGGAGTAGTCATATGCAATCGACATCATATTCCTCCTGTTATATCCTTTAATTTGTGTACTAAATATGCTTGAGTAAATATGATATGGTCTGCCAATGGCCCACGATGATATGAAATCGATTTCATAAGGGTGTCACGATGCTGCAGATCGAGATCGAACCCGTCTGGCGCTTTCGCAAGGAAGGCAGCCCGCAAACCGCCGTCGTCATGCTCGGCGTGCTCAATGAAATCCGCAAAACCGGCAAGCTCACCAGCGCGGCCGACCACGCCGGCCTGTCCTATCGCCACGTCTGGAATCTGGTTGAGCAATGGTCCGCGTTCTTCGGTGTGCCGCTGGTCGAAACCCATCGCGGCAAAGGCACCACACTGACGGCGTTCGGCGAGAAGCTCGTATGGGCCGGACAGCGCATGCAGGCACGCCTCGGCCCGCAGCTCGAGAACCTCGCGCAGGAACTCGTCACCGAGATCAAGCCGTTCCTGCATCAACGCCCGAGCGTGATCCGTGTTCATGCCAGCCACGGTTTCGCGGTTTCCAAATTGCGTGAGTTGCTCGATCGCGAGCCCGGCATCGGCGTCGACCTGCGCTATGTCAGCAACCAGAACTCGCTGGTGTCGCTGGCACAGGGCGCCTGCGATCTGTCCGGCGTCCACATTCCGCGCGGCGAACTGCGCGCGCAAAGCGTCAAGGCGTGCCGGGAATGGCTCGATCCGCGCGAGGATCGCGTCATCAGTTTCGTGACCCGCGAGATGGGCCTGATGGTGAAGCCCGGCAATCCGCTCAAGATCGGATCGCTGGAAGATCTCGTCGAAACAAAAGCCCGCTTCGTCAATCGCGATCACGATTCGGGAACACGGACGCTGTTCGATCAATTGCTCGCACAACACGGGATCGACGAGGCCAAAATCAACGGCGCACAGCAGATGGAGTTCACGCATGCCGCGGTCGCCGCTTATGTGGCCAGCGGTATGGCCGATGCGGCTTTCGGCGTCGAGGCCGCCGCGAAACAGTTCGGCCTCGATTTCGTCCGGGTGCTGACGGAGGACTATTTCTTCGTGTGCCGCCGCGGATTTCTCGACACCGAACCGATGCAACGCGTGCTCGACGTGATGAAGGGCGAGGCGTTTCACGATGCGGTCATGCAACTCCCCGGCTACGTGGCGGCGAGCCCCGGCGCGGTCAGTACGGTCAAGGAGTTTCTGGATATCGTCGATGCCACCAGCCGACCCGTTAAGATTAAGCCTTAACCAATTATTAATTCTGCGCTTGCGCCCGAAAGGCCCCGACCTAGCGTGCATGGGACTGCTGTTCGCTAACCCAGAACCGGTGCGTGCCATGACGTACAGAATGTATGGAGCGCTGATCGCCTCTCTCGGTGTGGCCGCGCTAATCCTTGCCCCGAACGAGACATTTGCAGATCCGGTAGCGTTGCCTGCTGCTGGAGGCTCTGTTGTGGCGAATCCGGCTTTCCGTCCGCCAACCGGCCGGCCACTGCAACGTCACCGGGGACACCACGCCAGAACATTCTGGCCGGGCACGGCCGGCTATTTCTATGAGCCACCGTATGCCGAACCCGGCGTGGATGTCGTACCGCCACCCTCAGGCGATATTCGTTACACGTACACCTACGACGTTCCCTGGGATTGGTCACATCGATATCCGCCGGCCGTCGCACCTTCTGACAGACCTTATGTGCAGGAATGCACCAAGCAGACCGTCAAGGTTCCCCGGCGTGAAGGCTCAGAGGAAACCGTCAGCGTAAACATCACGCGGTGCTATTAAGCGGCTTAAGACAACACGCTCGTTGAAACGAGAGAAGCAGCGGCTCTCTCATTTCAAACATTTCAAACTGTCTGGGTACGCGCCGCCTAGTTCGATTCCGGCACCACAGCGTGGAAGACCGATTTGGCGGCCGAGACCACATCGTCCGTCACGGAAGATAACCGGCCCTGTTTCGCGCGCAGGTCCAGCGGACGCGACGGAATGTCGGCAGGCGGAGTCAACCGCAGTCCATCGTCGGCACGCGCTTCGGACGATCCGGAGATCGGCTCAGGAAAAGGTTTCGGCGGCGCGACTGCGGCTTCGCTCGATCCCGGCGCAACGGTCACCGCGGGCGGCAGCGGCTGCACGGCCAGCTGCTGCGGGGCGGGTGCCGGGGCATAGACCACACTGTTAACTCGGGCTCTCTCAGGCTGCGGCTTCGCGGGCTCCTCGGCACGCGCGGCTTCCGGCGCACGCGGCGTCTCGGGCGTGGCGCGCGGCCCGGCGTTGCGCAGCCGTTCGATCGCAGCGCGCGCCAGATCGTTGGCGTCGCGCTTGTCGTCGGGCGCAGCATTGGCTTCGGCAGGCAGCGCTGCGGCAGGCGCCGGCTTCGCAGCGGTCCGTTCCCGCTTCTCGGCGGCAGCCTTGTCGCTGGCGAGTTTCTCGGCGGCAGCCTTGTCGCTGGCAGCCTTCTCGGCGGCAAGCTTCTCTGCCGCTTTCTTCGCGTTCTCCGCCCGATCAGCCGCCGAACGCTCCGCCGCGGCCTTTTCGAGGGCAAGCTTTTCCGCCTTGAGCCTGGCGGCTTCGGCTTTTGCGGTCTCGGCCTTCACGGCCTTGTCGCCGGACTCGTCGGCTTTCAGCGTCTGGGGAGCAGCGTCCTTGGAGGTCTGGGCAGGGGCCGTGATGGCCGCCTTCGGCTTGTCGGCCTCCGACTTCGCGTTGATGTAGTGCGTGACGATGTACGCACCGACCACCGTCGCCACGATCGATGGAACGACCTCTAAAAAGTACTTGGTGAACAGCTTTTTGATCATCGCAACTCCCCGCGCGACATTGCATGGGGGAACTTTAGGGCCGATTGAGGGATCAACTGCGACAGATCAGTGGCAACTGCGGGGAAAACGCCGGGTAACGGCTTTGTCAGGGACTTCAGGCATTACCCGGCCTTCCCGCGTTGCTGCTACCTGGCCTTCGCGATTCCGGTCAGGGTCATCTGCCCATTAACCTTGTCGACGTCGAACCTGACATTGTCGCCGACCTTCACCCGCTTCAGCATATCCGGGGTTTGGGCTCGGAAAATCATGGTCATGCCCTCCATATCCAGTTTCTTGATTGGACCGTGCTTGATGGTCATTTTCCCGGCCGCCTCGTCGATCTTGGTGACGGTTCCGCTGACCGGCAACGCCTGAGCGCGCGCCGGCGTCACCGGGACGAGGACCGACAGCGCGATAAAGCAAGACGTCGCAAGAATGAGTTTCCGCATGTTTTTTCCTCTGGCTTTCGGTTCGATCATTTCACGACGACGGTGCCGATCATCCCGGCCTCGCGGTGCCCGGCGATCAGACACGCAAACTCGAACGTCCCCGCCTTCGTGAATTTCCAGAGGACCTCTCCGGACTTCTTCGGCGCGAGTTGAATCCCGTTCGGCTCGTCGTGCTCCATGCCGGGATTTTTCTGCATCGCTTCCGCGTGCTTGAGGTTCGCCTCGGGCGTCGCCAGCAGAAATTCGTGATCCTCATAGCCGTCGTTGCGAAGCACGAAGCGAACCTGCTCACCCCGCTTCACCTGGAGTTGCTTCGGATGATAGTACCGGTCCCCCATCTCGACGATGATTTCACGCGAAGGCTTTTTGGGATCGCCGGGCTCCCCGGCCTCGTAAGACGCATGGTTGTCGTGCGCCGATATGCGGTCGAATGCTGCCGGCAACAGCACCAGCGCGGCAGCTATCGTGACGATTCTTGTTTTTCGCAAAGCGTGCATTCTCAGTGTCCTTTGTGGTTCACGGGAGGTTTGATCACTTTCATCTCGATCGCGGGTTTCGACGCCGGTGGCGGCGAAGCTGATTGTTTCGCGGGAGGCGCAGCCGCGCTCGCAACCTCGTAGGCAACCGTGCCTGTAGGATTCTTGTAAGGAGGCGGATCCGTGTAATCGTTCGCCGCGAGCCCCTCGCGAATTTTGACGGTCGTGAACATGCCGCCCATTTCGATCGGGCCGAACTGGCCGAAGCCGGTCATCATCGGCAGCGTGTTGTCCGGCAGCGGCATTTCCATTTCGCCCATGTCGGCCATGCCCGCACTTCCCATCGGCATGTAATCCGGCACCAGCTTGCGCACCGACTTCACCAGATCTCGCTTCTGCACCCCGACGAAGTTACGGATGTCGTGGCCCATCGCATTCATGGTGTGATGGCTCTTGTGGCAGTGGAATGCCCAGTCGCCCGGCGCATCCGCAACGAACTCGAACGCGCGCATGCTGCCGACCGGAAGATCGATGGTGACCTCCGGCCATCGCGCGGTTTCAGGCACCCATCCGCCATCGGTGCAGGTGACGAAAATTTCGTGACCGTGGATGTGCATCGGGTGATTGGTCATGGTGAGATTTCCCATCCTCACCCGCACACGGTCGCCGAGCCGGACCGGGAGCGCGTCGATCCCCGGGAACACCCGGCTGTTCCAGGTCCACATATTGAAGTCGGTCATCTCCGCGACTCTCGGGAGATAGGACCCCGGCTCGATGGCATAGGCGCTGGCGAGGAACACGAAGTCACGATCGACCGGCATGAACTTGCGGTCGCGCGGATGCACGACGAAGAAGCCCATCATCCCCATGGCCATCTGAACCATTTCGTCGGAATGCGGGTGATACATGAACGTGCCGCTCTTCTTCAGCACGAACTCGTAGACGAACGTTTTGCCCGGCTTGATGTGCGGCTGAGTCAAGCCGCCGACACCGTCCATGCCGTTCGGCAGCAGCATGCCGTGCCAGTGCACGCTGGTGTGCTCGGGCAGCTTGTTGGTGACGAAGATGCGAACCTTGTCGCCTTCCACCGCCTCAATGGTAGGGCCCGGCGCCTGACCGTTGTAACCCCACAGATGCGCCACCATGCCCGGTGCGAATTCGCGCACCACAGGCTCGGCGACCAGATGGAATTCCTTCCAGTCGCCATTCATGCGCCAGGGCAACGTCCAGCCGTTCAGCGTGACGACGGGCTGATAATCCGGCCCGCTGGAGGGAAACAGCGGCGGCTGCATGGTCGTCGCGGTCGAGGTTGCGGCTTCGGGAATACTTGCCGCCTGAACGCGCCCGCTGACGGCGCTGGCGCCGGCAAACACCGCAGCCGATCCGAGAACTGCTCTGCGTGAGATCATTGGTCGTTCTCCATTCAATGCTGAGGGGCTTCGGCGGATGCGCCGGATATGGCGCGTGCAGATTCGCTGCGTCCGGGAACGCCTCCGCCCATCACTGCGGTATTGAGATTTGTCGTGGCCAGCCAGAAATCCCGCCTCGCCTCGATCGCCGCGGCCGTTGCGGCGATGCGCTGACGCGCCTCCGCCAGCAACGCGAACACGTCGATCAGCATGCCGTTGTAACGAAGCAGCGTTTCGTCGGAGATAATCTTGCGCAGCGGCAGGACTTCTCGCTGGTAGTGGTTCGCGATGTCATAGGACGACCGGTAGGTGCGATAGGCATCGCGCGCCTCCGAGCGGACATTGACCGCCCGCTCCGTCAGACGGTTGACCGCGTGCATGTAGGTCGCCTCGGCTTCCCTGACGCGAACCTCGCCGAAATCGAAAATCGGAATCTGAAGTTCGACGTCGAAGCCACGCTCGCGGGCTTTCTCTCCGGTTGCCTTGTCCCTGAAGGTTTTTCCGGTGAGCCCGGCATCCAGCACGTTGATGAAACGCGTCGCCTGAGTCAGCCCATAGGATTTTGCCAGCGCATCGAGTTCGATCCGCCCGATCTGGAGATCGACGTGACGGCGAACCGCCTCGGTCTCGATGCCCGGCAGCGATTGCGGCCGCGACGGCAACGGCGGCAGCGCAGCCGTCATTTTGAACGCCAGATCATCGCCCCACAATCCCATGGCGCGGATCAGCGCTTCCCGCTCGCTCGCAGCGCGCTGACGCGTGGTGGCGAGTTGCGCGGTGAGGTCCGCGTAGAACACCTGCTCGCGCGCCTGATCGAGCTTGTTCATCCCGCCGGTCTCACCGAGCCGGGTGGCGAATTTCGCCGCGGTCTCCGCGCCGGTCTGGGCCTCTGCGAGGAAGCCCGCAAGCTCGCGTGCCGAGACGGCGCGATAGTAGGCGCGCCGCGTATCCGCCGCGACCCGCAGCGTTTCACTCAACGCCACGATCTGCGCCTGCCGGAAGCGAGCCGCCGCGATTTCCGAGCGAGCCGGCAATGTCGCGAGCGCCAGCACATTGGCGACGATCTTGCGTTCGACTTCTACTTCGACCGATCCCGCAATCCGCGACAGCGAGATCGCGGGATTCGGCGGAAGACTTCCCTCCACCGCCTGCGCTTCCGCGATGGCGAGTTCGTTGTAAGCCGCCTGCAATCCGCGATTGTTGAGAAGCGCGATCTGAACCGCGGCATCTGCCGACAACGGCTTCGAGAGCAGCCGCGCGGTTGTGCTGCGGGCGGCCGCCGTTTCCTCCGGCGTGCGCAAGACGGCGGCATTCTTGCCGAGGTCTTGCGAGACCGTGGCCGTAACCGCGCTCATCCCGCCATCCGGCGAGAACGAAGCGCAGCCCGACAGCAGCAGAAGGGCGGTGCTTGCCATCGTCCATCGGCCGACGCGGTGCGCGACATTGCGCCCGGGCGTGGCGGAATGGGTGAGAGTCCTGAAATCCTGAGCTGGCATGATGCACCTACTCGCCGGATTTCGGAGCGGGCGTCACAAGCTCGTTTTGCTTTTGCCAGGCTGAGGGAGCGACCGGTCTCTGGGACGTGTATCGCCCGAGCGTGGAATTGTATTCAGCGCGCGATGGCCGCGCGCCCGGGTCAGACGGGTCAGGTCCTGCCGAGATGGAAGGTTTGGTGGCGCAGCCTGCGAGAAGCAGCAGAGCGAGCGAAAGAAATAGTGCTTTGAACGGCACCGGCACGAGTGTCGTCGCCACCGGATCAACGGCAGCGAGCCTCGCCAGATTTTGCGCGGGCATCATGTCCTCGAATGTCAAACGGCTTCGAAGGCGCGCGACTATTCAGTCGCAGCGCCGGCGATCAGATCGACAGGAGGACGATTGGGGGGCGATAAAGGCGGTCGGGGGCTTGGCCGGAAATTCCGGCGTCGGAAGACGCAATGACCGATGCGTGTGTCATCGTTCGCGGCGTCAACTCAAACATGCTGGCCGGAAGCGCACTGACACACATCACACCGCAACATGCGAGTGCAGTCGACTTGCCGCCGGGATCAGTCATTCCGGCATGGTCGTGCATCGCACCGGTAGATTCTGTGTTGGCAGACGCCTGATGATCGTGATCCGCATGCGTCATGCCCTGATGAACAAGAGCGGCCTCACCGTGCACGTGTCCGACATGCTGGACCTGCGTTGGACCTGTCAGGCAATGCGCCAGAGCGCTGTCTGCAAAGGCGAGACTGATCGGCGCGACGAGGCAAAAGGCATAGAGCGCAACGAGAATGCGCGCAGCCTTTACCCTCATGACCCTGGTCAGTTGCGTCAGCATCCGGAATCGGCACTCCCATCGTGGCGAGCACCCACGATCATGGCCAGAGGTACAGTCAGAGTTCCAAACAGGCAAGACGCTTTGGGGTCACAGCAACGCGAGAAAGACGTCAGTTCGCACCCTCATTTCGCACAGCGGTTCCGGCCTGCGCGGATGCATAGCCGGGCCGATATGGACGAAAGCCTCCCGGCGGCGTAGCAAATACCTGAGGTTCCTCCGCAGGAGCAGCCTGTGCCGGGCCATCGGCGTTCCACCACCGACCACAAGCTTTTTTGGAGTTCACGATCTTGACCGAACATCAGCCGGCAGCCTCCATCGACGCAGTCGAACAAGGTCTGGCCTCGGCGGGCTACATTGCCAACCGTCAGATCGCGACCGCGGTTTATCTGTCGCAGCAGATCGAGAAGCCGATCCTGGTGGAAGGGCCGGCCGGCGTCGGCAAGACCGAACTGGCAAAGGCGATCGCGGCGTGGCGCGGCCTCAAGCTGATCCGCCTGCAGTGCTATGAAGGCCTCGACGAAGCCAAGGCGCTTTACGAGTGGAAATACGCCAAGCAGTTGCTCTACACGCAGATCCTGAAGGACAAGCTCGGCGAAGTGCTGGGCGACGCCGAGACGCTGCCTGCGGCGCTGAACAAGCTGCATGATTTTGGCGACGTGTTCTTCTCCAAGGAATTCGTCGAGCCGCGGCCGCTGCTGCAGGCGCTCGAACAGCCGAAAGGCTGCGTCCTGCTGATCGACGAAATCGACAAATCGGATGCGGAATTCGAATCGCTGCTGCTCGAAATCCTGTCCGACTTTCAGGTGACGCTGCCAGAGTTGGGCACCATCTCCGCGATTGCGGCCCCAACGGTGATCCTGACCTCCAACAGCGAACGCGATCTCGGCGACGCATTGAAACGGCGCTGTCTCCATCTGCATATCGGCTTCCCCGAGCAGAAACTTGAGGAGCGCATTGTCGAGAGCCGCGTGCCCGGCATTTCGCAATCGCTGCGGCGGCAGATCGTCAGCTTCATCAACGATGTCCGCACGCTCGACCTGAAGAAGCTGCCGTCGGTGTCCGAGGCCATCGACTGGGCACGGGTGCTGGTCCTGCTGCAGGCGAGCGAACTGGATCACCAGATGGTCAAGGACACGCTCAATGTCCTCCTCAAATACGAGGCCGACATCGAGACCACGATGCCGCAGGTCACAACCTTCATTGGCAAGACACGTCGCGAGAACGTCTTCGGTTAAATTGGATGAGAGAGAACCTGCATCGCTTCTTTCGGGCGGCCCGCGGGGCCGGGGTGCGGATTTCGCCCTCCGAAAGCATCGATGCGATGCGGGCGGTCTCCGAGATCGGATTTACCGACCGCGAAATCCTGCGCGACACGTTCCTGCTGACCCTCGCCAAGAGC
Source organism: Pseudomonadota bacterium (assembly GCA_040387615.1). Taxonomy (GTDB): domain Bacteria; phylum Pseudomonadota; class Alphaproteobacteria; order Rhizobiales; family Xanthobacteraceae; genus Afipia. The sequence continues at coordinate 72,733 of JAZKDK010000019.1, forward strand.
ACCGACGACAAGCGGGCGCTCGGCGAATGCTTCGACCTGTTCTTTCAGCAGCCTGAGATCACCGGACCGCCGACTCAAGACAACGAAGCAGGCGAGACCGGCGAGAGCGCCAGCGAACAGATGCCGCCGGGCGCAGCCGCGTCGGCTCCTCCCTCAGGCCTTGGTCCGCTGGCCCAGATGCTGATGTCGCAGGACCGCAATGCCCTGGCCGCGGCTGTTGCAAATGCGTCCGCTGCCGCAGAGCTGTCCGAGATCAGGTTTTTCACGCAGCGCGGCATCTATTCGAGCAAGATCCTCAACGAGCTCGGCATCGCGCAGCTGCGGGACGATCTCGACGCGCTAACCGCCAGCAATCCGGCGGAAGCCGAACGGCTTGCGGCAGCGACCGAGGCGCTGCGCGAAAACGTGCGCGATACCGTTTCGCAGGCGCTGTTGCTGTACGGCCGCGAGGAAACCGAGAATCTGCGCAACGACATCCTGCGCAACGCGCCGATGTCGCAACTCGACCAGCGGCAGATCCAGCAGATGCGGGTGCTGATCCGCCAGATCGCGCGCCGGCTGCGCGAGCGCTACAGCAAGCCGCGCAAGCGCCAGCGCCGCGGTCATCTCGACGTCCGCCGCACGATCCGGCGCAACGCCGCGTGGGGCGGCGTGCCGTTCCTGACCACATGGAAGCGCCGCCACCGCGACAAGCCGAAGATCATTGCGATCTGCGACGTCAGCGGATCGGTCGCGCGGGTCTCTGACTTCTTCCTGTTGCTGATCTACAGCCTTCATGAAGTGGTTTCCGACGTCCGCTCCTTCGCTTTCTCAAGTCACCTGATCGAGGTCAGTGACATCCTGGAAGAGATGGACGCCGACAAGGCCATGAAAGAAATCATGACGCAGGTCGGATTCGGCTCCTCCGACTACGGCAAGTCGCTGGCCGATTTCGAAAAGCTGTGTCTCAGCGCGGTGACGCCGCAAACCACGGTGATCGTGCTCGGCGACGCGCGCACCAACAATCTCGATCCCCGCGCCGACATCCTGCGGCGCATCTCGGAACGCTCCAAACGGCTGGTGTGGCTTAATCCCGAGGGCCGCATCGTGTGGGGCTGGGGCGATTCGGAAATGCCGCGCTACGCGACCTATTGCAGCGTCGTGCGCCAGTGCGCCACGGCCAAGCAGCTCGAACGCGCCATCACGGATATCGTCGCGGCGTATCAGTAGGTGTTTTGAGTTAGGGCACCAGCACCAGGAACATGAACACCGCGAACATCACCAGATGCACCATGCCGAACATGATGTTGGTGCGACCGGTTCCAAACGTGGCGAGACTGACCAGAAAGGTCATGATCAGCAACATGGTGTCGCGGGTCTCGAGACCGAGCACCAGCCGCTTGTCCAGCACATAGGTCGCGATCGCGACGGCCGGTACGGTCAGGCCGATGGTGGCCAGCGAGGAACCGAGCGCGAGGTTGATGCTCTTCTGCAGATCGTTCTTGCGCGCGGCCGAGAGCGCCGCGATACCTTCCGGCAGCAGGATCAGCAGCGCCACGACGACACCCGCGAAGGCTGGCGGTGCGCCGATGGCGGCCGCGCCGGCGTCCACCACCAGCGAGAACTTCTTGGCCAGCATCACCACGCCGACCAGCGAGACCAGCAGCAGCAACCCGCTGATCAGAAGCAGGCGTCCCCCGGGAACGTGATCCCGCTCCTCCCCGCCTGCGCCTGCGATGAAGTAGTCACGATGGCGGATGGTCTGGGTGTAGAGGAACACGCCATACAGCACGATCGTGATGAGGCTGACGAAGCCGAGTTGGCTGGCGGAATAGACCGGACCCGGAGTCGTCTCGGTATAGTTCGGCAGAATCAGCGTGATGGTGGCCAGCACGACCAGAACGCTGAGATAGACGTTGGCGCCCGTGACCTGGAAATCCTGCTCGCGGTAGCGCAGGCCACCAACAAGGATGCAGATACCCACGAGGCCGTTGCACACGATCATCACCACCGCAAACACGGTGTCGCGCGCCAGCGTCGGCACGCCGTTCTCGCCGAGCATGATGGTGGCGATCAGCGCGACCTCGATGATCGTCACCGCGAGCGTCAGCAGCAGCGTGCCGAACGGCTCGCCGATCCGCTCCGCGATCACCTCCGCATGGTGAACCGCGGCGAACACGGTGCCGAACAGAATGACCAGAAGCACCGCCGCGAAGACAAGCCCCGCCGGCGTGCGTGTGAAGCCGATGCCAAGTCCCGGGATTTCAGTGGCGATATAAAGCAAAATGGCCAGCGCGGGATAAACCCAGGCTGACCGCGGCAAGTGTGTGTGTGCACTCATGCGGTCCACATTAACGGCACGATTGCAAAAGGCCTAGCCAGCCCGGAGAGAATTTGCACCCGGAAGCGGGATACCGTAACCAAAAAGAACTGTTTTATTGGAAGGAAACGCAAAAATGTTCTCTCACATTATGATCGGGACGAACGATCTCGACAAGGCCAAGGCCTTTTACGACAAACTGCTGGGTACGCTCGGGGTGCCGCCGGGGGTTGTCGATCGCCATCGCATTTTTTATCGCACCAAAACCGGGACTTTTTCGGTGTCGAAGCCGATCGACGGCAAACCAGCCACGCCGGCCAATGGCGGGACCATTGGCTTTGCTGCGACTTCGCCCCAGGAAGCCGACGCCTGGCACGCAGCCGGCATCGCGAACGGCGGCACGACGTGCGAGGAGCCGCCGGGCATCCGTGAAGGGGGCGGCGTTAAATTGCACATTGCCTATCTGCGCGACCCGGACGGCAACAAAATCTGCGCTGTGCACCGGCTGCCGAAGGCGTAACAAAAAAGAGGCCGTGCATGGCGCACGGCCTCTTTTGCTTCCACGAATTGAAAGGCTTCGTTCGCCTTACATTGCCTTGACGATGTTCTCGGTCATCTTCTTGGCGTCGCCCAGCAGCATCATCGTGTTGTCACGATAGAACAGCGGATTGTCGACGCCGGCATAGCCGGAGGCGAGCGAGCGCTTGATGAACATCACGGTGCCGGCCTTCCAGACCTGCAGCACCGGCATGCCATAGATCGGCGACTTCGGATCGTCTTCCGCCGCCGGGTTGGTCACGTCGTTGGCGCCGATCACGAAGGCGACGTCGGCCTGCGCGAACTCCGAGTTGATGTCCTCGAGTTCGAACACCTCGTCATACGGCACGTTGGCTTCCGCGAGCAGCACGTTCATGTGGCCGGGCATGCGGCCCGCGACCGGATGAATCGCGTACTTCACCTCGACGCCTTCCTTCTTCAGCGTGTCGGCCATTTCTCGCAAGGCGTGCTGCGCCTGCGCCACCGCCATGCCGTAGCCCGGCACGATGATGACCTTCTGCGCGTTCTTCATGATGAAGGCCGCATCGTCCGCCGAGCCCAGCTTGACTGGCTTCACTTCGCCGGTGCCCGCAGCAGCCGGGCCGCCGCTGTCGCCGCCGAAGCCGCCGAGGATCACCGAGATGAAGGAACGGTTCATCGCGTGGCACATAATGTAGGACAGGATCGCGCCGGACGAGCCGACCAGCGCACCGGTGATAATCAGCGCCGAGTTGCCCAGCGTGAAACCGATACCCGCCGCCGCCCAGCCCGAGTAGGAGTTGAGCATCGAGATCACGACCGGCATGTCCGCGCCGCCGATCGGAATGATCAGCAGGGCGCCGAGCACCAGCGCGATGATGGTGATCATCCAGAAGTCGAACGAACTCTGCGAGACCACCAGGCCGTAGATGAAGAACACCAGCGCCAGCGCCAGCACGATGTTGATGATGTGGCGGGCCGGCAGAATGATCGGCGCGCCGCTCATTCTGCCACTCAGCTTCAGGAACGCAATCACCGAGCCGGTGAACGTGAGAGCGCCGATGGCGACGCCGAGCGACATTTCGATCAGGCTCGAGGCATGGATGCTGCCGCGGGTGCCGATGTCGAACGCGGCAGGCGCGTAGAACGCGCCGGCGGCGACCAGCACCGCGGCCATGCCGACCAGCGAGTGGAACGCTGCGACCAGTTCCGGCATCGAGGTCATCGGCACGCGGCGGGCGATCACCGCACCGATGCCGCCGCCGATGGCGATGCCGAGGATGATAAGAATCCAGCCGGTCGTGCTGGTCGGCGGATGCGCCGCCAGCGTGGTGACAATGGCGATGGCCATGCCGATCATGCCGAAGAAGTTGCCCTGGCGGGAAGATGCCGGGCTCGACAGGCCGCGCAACGACAGGATGAAGAGGACGCCAGCGACGAGATAGAGCAGCGCTGCGAGATTCGCGTTCATGTTCCCTGCCCCGTCACTTCTGCTTTTTCTTGTACATCGCCAGCATGCGCTGGGTGACAAGGAAGCCGCCAAATATGTTGATGCACGCAAAGACCAGCGCAATGAAGCCGAACGCACGCGCCCACAGCGGGCCGTCGTCGTTGCCGACCTGCGCGACACCGGTCGCCAGCAGCGCGCCGACCACGATGACCGACGAGATCGCGTTGGTCACCGACATCAGCGGCGTATGCAGCGCGGGCGTCACCGACCACACCACGAAGTAGCCGACGAAAACCGCGAGAACGAAAATCGACAACCGGAACACAAACGGGTCGACAGCCTCAATTCCATGCATGTCGGCTCTCCTTATGCCTTCGGCTGAAAATTCGGATGAATGACGGCGCCGTCTTTGGTCAGCGCGGTCGCCTTCACCAGATCGTCGTCCCACTTCACGGCGAGCGACTTGGCGGCCTTGTCGTACAGCGTCTCGATGAACGAGAACAAATTGCGCGCATAGAGGCTCGAGGCCGAGGCCGGGACCTTGCCGGCGAGATTGGTGTAGCCGACGATCTTCACACCATCGACATCCGCCACTTCATTGGCCTTCGCGCCTTCGACATTGCCGCCGCGCTCGACCGCCAGATCGACCAGCACCGAGCCGGGCTTCATCGACTTCACCATCTCGGCGGTGACCAGCTTCGGCGCCGGACGGCCCGGGATCAGCGCCGTGGTGATGACGATGTCCTGCTTCTTGATGTGTTCGGCGGTGAGTGCGGCCTGCTTGGCCTGGTACTCTTTCGACATTTCTTTGGCATAGCCGCCGGCGGTCTGGGCGTTCTTGAACTCTTCGTCCTCGACCGCGAGGAACTTGGCGCCAAGACTTTCGACCTGCTCTTTGGTGGCCGGACGCACGTCGGTCGCGGTGACCACGGCACCAAGACGGCGCGCGGTGGCGATCGCCTGCAGTCCGGCAACGCCGACGCCCATCACGAACACTTTTGCGGCGGGCACGGTGCCGGCCGCGGTCATCATCATCGGGAATGCACGGCCGAAGGCTTCGGCGGATTCGATCACGGCGCGGTAGCCCGCGAGGTTGGCCTGCGACGACAGCACGTCCATCACCTGCGCACGGGTGATGCGCGGCATCAGCTCCATCGCGAACGCCGAGACGCCGGCATCGGCCAGCGCCTTCAGCGCGGCTTCGTTGCCGTAAGGGTCCATGATCGCGATGACCAGCGCACCCTTCTTATACGTCGCAGCTTCAGAGGCCTCCGGACGCTTCACCTTGATGACGATGTCGGCGTCCTTGACGGCGTCGGCGCTGACCACAGCGCCCGCGGCCTCATAATCCGCATCCAGCAGGCCGGACTTGATCCCCGCGCCCGGCTCGATCGCAACATCGATCCCCAGCGCCTTGAACTTCTTCACCGTGTCGGGCGTCGCCGCAACCCGCGGCTCGGCTGCATCGACTTCTTTGGCTATCGCAATTTTCATGACGCCTCCCGCAGCCGTACGGCCGCGCATGACTTAATCACCGGCCACACCGCCGGGACAACCGAATTCGATCAGGTGAGAAAGATCGCCATCAGGGCGACGATGGCAATAACGGCGATCGTGCCGTACTTCGTCATCGCGAGAAAACCTTCGTAGGTCTGCTCGTGCGCAGGATAGTCCATGCCATCCGCCGTGGTGTAAGCAACTTCGCTATGGTCAGCCATCGATCCCCTCCAGCGCCATTCAAAATGTTGACGCGAATTAGCCCAATTGCGGGGCAAGGGCAACGCCTGCCTCCCCTTTGGACAGGCGATTAGAACCACTCGCATGCATGCCATGCAATGGTTCTCGCGGAAATTTCCGCGATGCGGAACTGAAAGCCCTTCCTCGCGGCAATTGCCCGAAAAAAGGGCGGTCCAGCCTATCCCATCGCCTCCAGTTCGGCGATCAGGCTTTCGATCACCGACAGCCCGCCGTCCCAGAATTTGGGATCCTTGGCGTCCAGCCCAAACGGTTGCAGCAACTCGGAATAATGCTTGGTGCCGCCTGCCGAGAGCATTGCGAGATAGCGGTCGGCGAAGCCCTCCGTGGCATTCTCGTAGACCGCGTAGAGCGAGTTCACGAGGCAGTCCCCGAACGCATAGGCATAGACGTAGAACGGCGAGTGGATGAAGTGCGGGATGTACATCCAGTACGTCTCATAGCCGGGCTTGATCTCGATGGCGGGCCCAAGGCTTTCGCTCTGCACGCTCAGCCAGATTTCGCCGATCCTCTGCGCGGTCAGTTCGCCGTTGCGGCGTTCGGTGTGGATCGCGCGCTCAAACGAGTAGAACGCGATCTGGCGCACCACCGTGTTGATCATGTCCTCGACCTTGCCAGCGAGCAGCGCCTGACGCTCCTTGGCGTTCTTGGTCTGGGCCAGCAGCCGCTTGAAGGTCAGCATCTCGCCGAACACGCTGGCGGTCTCCGCCAGCGTCAGCGGCGTTGGCGCCATCAGAGCGCCCTGCTTGGCAGCGAGCACCTGATGCACGCCATGGCCGAGCTCGTGCGCGAGGGTCATCACGTCGCGCGGCTTGCCCTGATAATTCATCAGCACATACGGATGCGCCGACGGCGTGGTCGGGTGCGAGAAAGCGCCCGGCGCCTTGCCGGGTCGCACCGGCGCATCGATCCAGCGGTCGGTGAAAAATCGCTCCGCGATGGTCGCCATCTGCGGCGAGAAATCGCCATACGCTTTCAGGATCGTGCTCTTCGCGTCGTTCCAGCCGATCTGCCCCGTGGTCGCAAACGGCAGCGGCGCGTTGCGGTCCCAGAACGGCAGCGTCTTCTTTTTGAACCAGCGCGCCTTCATCTTGTAGTAGCGGTGCGACAACCGCGGATAGGCTGCGCGCACCGACGCCACCAGCGCATCGACCACTTCGCGCTCGACCCGGTTCGCAAGGTGGCGCGCGTCAGCGATGTCCTGGAAGCCGCGCCAGCGGTCGGAAATTTCCTTGTCCTTGGCGAGCGTGTTGGTAATCAGCGCGAAGGTGCGCTCGTTCGCCTTGAAGGTTTTCGCCAGCGCCTGCGCCGCAGCCTTGCGCTTGGCGGGTGCACGATCCTGCAACAGCGTCAGCGTCGGTTCGATCGCCAGTTCCTTGGCCCCGATCTTGAAGCGCAGCGCCGAAATGGTCTGGTCGAACTGCCTGTTCCACGCCGCATAGCCGCTGACGGATTTCTCGTGGAACAACTGCTCGACGCGATCCTCGAGCTGGTATGGCTTGTCCTTGCGCAGATCCTCGATCCACGGCCGATAGTGATTGAGCGACGGCGCCGCCATCGCGCGTTCGATCACGTCGTCATCGACGCGGTTGAGCTCGAGCGCGAAAAACAAAAGGTGCGTCGAGGCGGCGGTGATGCGCTCAGACACGTCGCCGTAGAATTTCGAGATCGCGGCATCGACGGTGTTGCCCGCATGGGCGAGCCCGGCAAACGACGCCAGTCGTCCGGCCAGATCGTCAATCGCCTCATAGCTCCTGATCGCCTCGGCCAGCCATTCGCCGCCATCCGACGTTGCAACCTGCTCCGCAATCTTGCCCTTGTAGGCGGTCTCGAACGCGACACAGTCGGCATCGAGCTTGTCGAGATCGCGCGCCACTTCCGGCGCATCAATAGAAGGATAGAGATCGGTCAGATTCCACTCGGGCAGCTTTGCCGTCTTGCCGGACGCGCCGGATGCCTTTTTTGGAGACGGCTTTTTGGCGGAGACTTTCGCCTTGGGGGCGGATTTGGATTTTTCCGGAGATTTGCGGAGAGCAGATGTGCGCGAAGCCATATTTCAATCCGTGATGTTCAAGATCGTTCAGGACGCATGACGATTGCAGCACTTGCCGGAGATGCCAACTCTTAAGAGGTCGTTAATCGGCATCGGCGAGAGTGCCCCGATTCGAGACATGTTGTTGAGATAGTCCAGAGTTGCGGGGAATGCCATGGTTGCGACCATTCTGATTGCCGACGACGATGTCGTACAGCGTCGCCTCGTCGAGAATATGGTGCAACGCTGCGGTTACGACGCCGTGACAGTCGACAGCGGCGATGCCGCCCTCGCCCATCTGATCGACCCAGATGCCAAAGCCATCGACGCCATGGTGCTCGATCTCGTGATGCCCGGCCTCGACGGCATGGGCGTACTGGCGAAGATTCGCGATATCGGCCTCGATCTGCCGGTCATCGTGCAAACCGCCCATGGCGGCATCGACAACGTGGTGTCCGCGATGCGGGCCGGCGCGCACGATTTCGTGGTCAAGCCGGTCGGCATCGAGCGCCTGCAGGTGTCCTTGCGCAACGCGCTCAATGCCAGCGCGCTGAAAGGCGAGTTGCAACGCATCCGCCACCGCCGCGAAGGCAAACTCACCTTCGCAGACATCGTCACCCGCTCCGAGACGATGAATCACGTCATTTCGATGGGCAGAAAGGCCGCGGCCTCCACGATCCCGGTGCTGATCGAAGGCGAATCCGGCGTCGGCAAGGAGCTGATCGCCCGCGCCATTCATGGGTCGTCCGAGCGCAGCGCCAAACCGTTCGTCACCGTGAACTGCGGCGCGATCCCGGACAATCTGGTGGAATCCATCCTGTTCGGCCACGAGAAGGGCGCGTTCACCGGCGCGACCGAACGGCATGCGGGCAAGTTCGTCGAGGCCAATGGCGGCACGCTGTTCCTCGACGAGATCAGCGAATTGCCGCTGGCGGCGCAGGTGAAACTGCTGCGCGCGCTGCAGCAGGGCGAGGTCGAAGCCGTCGGCGGCCGCAAACCCGTCAAGGTTGATGTGCGAATCGTGTCGGCGACCAACCGCAACCTGCTCAATCAGGTGAAGGCCGGTGCATTCCGCGAAGATCTGTTTTACCGGCTGCATGTCCTGCCGCTGACGATTCCGCCGCTGCGCACCCGCCGCGAGGATATCCCGCATCTGGTGCGGCACTTCATGGCGCGCATCGCGGCCGAGGAAAACCGGCCTGTCACAAGTGTCAGCGGCGAAGCCATGGCGATGCTGGGACAGCTGCCGTGGCCGGGCAACGTCCGCCAGCTCGAAAACGCGGTGTACCGGGCCGTTGTGATGAGCGATGGCGGCCAGCTCGGACCGGATGACTTTCCGCAGACCGGCGGAATGTCCCCCGCCGCATTCGCCGAGGCGGAGCCTGTGATTTTGGACAGCCCGCCGTCCTCGCCAGCCGACACTATCGCGGGTGCCGAAATACCTATCGCTCCTGCAGCGATGCCGGCCAAATTCCTGTCGACTTACGGCACGCTGGCGATGCTCGGCGACGACGGCGAAATGCGCGCCCTCGAGGAGATGGAAACCGAGACCATCCGCTTCGCCATCACCCATTACCGCGGCCAGATGTCCGAGGTCGCGCGGCGATTGAAGATCGGCCGCTCGACGCTGTACCGAAAGCTGGATGAGGCGGCAGCCACCGGCAAGGAACCCGCCGGCCCCTCACGCTGAAACGCGAATCACCGGGAACACCGGCACGGCTTTTTCGTTACTCATATTCGAACCGTTGCGGCGCGGTGACAGACACAGGAAAAGCGCGCGGCAAAGCGCGCAAGCCGTTGCAAGAAATGCCGAATTGAAGTCACTTCCTGTGAGATGACTTCGAGTTGATCTGGCGGCGGCTGGCCGCTTCAAGCTGGCGCGTGTAGCGTTTCGCAGTGTTTTCAATGCGAGATTGCGTAGCAGACTCCGATCGAGCCGGCGCTTTTGCATCAGGCAGTGACGGAAACCATCATGAGCTGTTCCATGCCGGGGCAGTTTCACCCGATTAAGGGTGCGAAATTGGGGTGCGAGAATGCGTGACTTTTCGATCGGCCACCGCAAGAGCCCTCAGGGTTTCGACCGGATTTTGATGGCCGTGGCCGCCACATTCCTCTCCGTTGCCGCGACCACCGCCAATGCGCAGTCCGGTCCCGCGAAGAGTCCAGCAGATCTCGCCATCGATGCCGCAGTCCCGCTTCCCCAGCCGGCTAACGTACCGCCACCGACGGTGAACGACTTCAAGGCCGATACCACGGCTGCTGCACCAGCCACCGCGACCCCTCCGAAAAAGGAAGAAGCTGCGGCCCCGGCTGCACCGGCCACCACGGCAACTGTTCCTCCCGCTGCAACGGCGCCGACCGCAACTCCGCCGACAGCAACCGCAGCAGCGCCGGCGGTTGAGTCTCCCAAGACCGAGCCTGCGAAGGCCGCTCCGGCCGTCGCTGCCGCCGATCAGCCGGTTGCCGACAAGCTGCGCGACCTGATTGCAACCAAGGGCGCGCGCTACTTCGACCGCAAGAACGAACGCACCGCTGTCGAGAACTTCTACAAGGACCGCAACTACGCTCCGCTCTGGAGCGAAGCCGGTGCCGCAACTGCCCGCGCCAAGAGCGTGATCGCGCGCCTCAAGGACGCGAACAGCGAAGGTCTGAGCGCTGTCGATTATCCGACGCCGGATTTCGCCACGACAACCACCGCTGACGCCCAGGCCGAGGCCGAACTGCGTCTTACGGAAAGCATGCTCGACTATGCGCGCCATGCGCAGAGCGGCCGCATGCACTTCTCGCGCGTGAGCGCGGACATCTCGTATCCCGAGCATCCGGTCGATCCGGTCGAGGTCCTTATCAACGTGTCGACCGCGAAGGACGCATCGGCGGCGCTGGCGGGCTACAATCCGCCACACAAGGGCTATCAGGGCTTGAAGGCGAAGCTCGCCGAACTGCGCGGCGTGACCGAAGACACCTCCAGGCAAATTTCCGAAGGCGACGCTCTGAAGTTCGTCAAGCCGACCAAGAAGAATCCGAACCCGGTCGCGATGGAAGACGAGCGCGTGCCAACGTTGCGCGCCAAGCTTCACATCGCAGAGAACGCCGACGACAAGCGCTACGATGCCGCGGTTGCGGACGCAGTTCGCAAATTCCAGTCGAACAACGACCTGAAGGCAACCGGCGTGCTCGACAACGCCACCGTGCGCGCAATCAACGGTCCCAAGAGCGACCGCAAGATCGATATCGTGCGCGCCAACATGGAGCGCTGGCGCTGGCTGCCGCGTGAACTCGGCGCGAAGGCGCTGGGCGACGCCTATGTGATCCTCAATATTCCGGACTACACGCTCAAGCTGATGCAGGGCGACAAGCAGGTCTGGACAACGCGCGTCGTCGTCGGCAAGCCCGGCAAGCATGCGACTCCGGAACTGACGGAAACGATGAAGTTCATCACCGTCAATCCAACGTGGAACGTGCCGCCGTCGATCATTTACAACGAGTATCTGCCCGCCCTGGCGCAGGACCCGACGGTGCTGGACCGTATGGGCCTCAAGCTCGCGCGCGCCGCAGACGGCAGCGTCCGCATTTCGCAGCCGCCGGGCGAAGCCAACGCGCTTGGCCGCATCCGTTTCAACTTCCCGAACAAGTTCCTGGTGTATCAGCACGACACGCCGGACAAGCACCTGTTCGCCAAGGAAGAGCGCGCCTTCAGCCACGGCTGCATGCGCGTGCAGAACCCCGACCAGTACGCGTCGAACCTGCTCAGCATCGCGCTGCCCAAGGAGAACTACACGCCCGAGAGGATCAAGGGCATGTACGGCCGCAGCGAGGTCAACATCAACTTCCCGACGCCGATCCCGGTCAACATCACCTATCAGACCGCATTCGTTGACAGCGCGGGCAAGCTCGAATTCCGCAAGGATATCTACAGCCGCGATTCCAGGGTGATCGCGATGCTCAAGGGCAGCGAAGGCAAGGAGATGGAAATGGCCGTCTCTCACGCCCAGCCAAACTATGTTCGCCCGACCAACGTGCGGGTTCCCGGTGACAGCTTCGCCAGCAACAGCGGCATGGGCTTCTTCGAGCGGCTGTTCGGGCCTCCGACCCCGCCACCGGCTCCGGTGCGTGGTCAGCAGCGCCGGGTGGTTCGCTAAGGCAGGGAACTTTGGCTAACGGCCCAAAACGGCCGGTTTTCCCCGGTTTTCACACGTTCGAAGGCCCCGCCACCCGCGGGGCCTTGTTCATTAACCATTGCCGTCAAAGCATTCCGGGCTGGATCGGCCTGTCGGCCCTTTTTTGCCATACTCCGGAGGGCATACTCAGGCCTTCACGGGCCTGTGACAGACTTGGGCAAGACTTATCAAGACTTATTATCAAGACTTGGGAAGACGAACGCGGCGCGGGGATTGGTAAATATCGATTAACCCCCGTGCCTTAAGACCATGTTCATCCTCTCCCGTTGCGTGGGGTAGCGGGGGATCACCTAACAGACTGACGGCTGACGGGATTCTGAGTGGCGGGCGGTTTTCCACGCGGCATTGGCTTTGAATGGCTTTCGCGCACCTCGGTGCGCGTTGGCCTCGCCTCATTGCTGCTGATCGCGACCAATGCCCGCTCCGTCCATAACGCCACCGCCGACGGCGACACCCGCACCCTCTCCTTCCATCACACCCATTCCGACGAAGACCTCACCGTCACCTTCAAGCGCAACGGCCGTTACGACGAAGCCGCGCTGAAGAAGCTCAATCATTTCCTGCGCGACTGGCGCAGCCAGGATTCCACCACGATGGATCGCCGGCTGTTCGACATCGTCTGGGAAGTCTATCGCGACGTCGACGGCAAACAGCCGATCCAGATCATCTCCGCCTATCGCTCGCCCGCCACCAATTCCATGCTGCGCCGCCGCTCTTCGGGCGTGGCGCGCCACAGCCAGCACATGCAGGGTCACGCGCTGGACTTCTTCATCCCCGGCGTGCCGCTGGAACAGATTCGTTTCGCCGGACTGCGGCTGCAGCGCGGCGGCGTCGGTTTCTACCCCACATCCGGCTCGCCCTTCGTGCATCTCGACGTCGGCAGCATCCGCCACTGGCCGCGCATGAACCACGATCAGCTCGCGCGCGTCTTCCCGGATGGCCGTACGGTGCATGTGCCATCCGATGGCAAGCCGCTGAAGGGTTACGAGCTTGCGCTCGCCGACATCGAGCGCCGAGGCAACGGCGAGGACGTCTCAGCACCGTCGAAGTCACGCACGTTCCTGGCCTCGCTGTTCGGCCGCAAGCAGGCGGATGACGAGGAAGAAGCCGGCAATGACGCGGCGCGCCGCAAGGTTGTTCCCGTCGCGCTGGCTGCCGCCGATAACGCCAAGGCCACCGTCACGACCGCCGCCGAGAAACTTCTCGAGCGCGTGCCGCTGCCGCGCGCGAAGCCCGCAGGCGCGGCGTCCTATCAGGTCGCCTCTGCTGATTCCAAGACTGTTCCGCTGCCCAAGCCACAGCCCGCGCTCAAGCCTGTTCCGGCTGACGAATACGCTCCGCAGAGCCCCATCGACATCATCAATGCCCGCGGTTTCTGGGATAACGAACCGGCGCCGAAGCCCGCGGCAGAGGCGCAGATCGCCGCCCTCAAGGCGCGCGGCGCCGTCGTCGCCGCCGATCCGCAATTCACCGCCAGCCTGCCGCAGAACGTTTCGCAGGCGCTGGCCTACGCGCCGGCGGATACCCCGCTCGATCGCGCCAAGGTCGTCGCCGCCAGCGCGCCGATTCCGCGCAGCCCGCGCGTTGCATCGCTCGCTCCGAACCCGATGTCCGGCGCGGACATCAACGCCACCGATACAGCGATCGGAAAGACCCGCCAGGGCGCAATCGCGACCGCGACCCGCGTCAAGCAGGCCACCCAGACAAACGACATCTGGATGCGCGCGATGATCCTTGCGCCAAGCGCGAGCACGTCGATGGTCGCCTCCGTTCTGGGCGATCAGGACATGACCGTGATGCGCACGCATTTCGTCAAGCCGAACACGGCGGTGGCAATGACATTCTCGAACGATCCGCAAATGGGCATCGTCTGCGAGAAGTTCACCGGCTCGGCGACCGCGACGCTGTCGACGACATCATTCGCGATGCGCACCGCCTCGCTGCGGTGATCGCTCCCAAGCACCTCACCGGTCCACGTTCATTTTTGCATAAGACGGAACCAGGGGCCGCTCAGGCCGCCAGCGTCTGGTCGATCCGTCCGAGAGCCCGGTTGAGCGCTGAAAAGCAGTCGGCATCCACCTGCGTACCGACCATCCCGGACATGATCGCCAGGGCTTTGGTGATCGGCATCGCCGCGCGATAAGGGCGGTCGGCGGTGAGGGCATCGAAGATGTCCGCGGTCGTGATAATGCGGGTTTCGAGGCATATCTGGTCCCCCGAAAGACCACGCGGATACCCATTGCCGTCCAGCCGCTCGTGATGCGCGCCGGCAATCGGCGCAAGTTCGCTGAATGCGCCGATATGCGACAGAATTTCCTCCGAATACGCAACATGCATTTTCATGGCCGCCCATTCGTTGTCGTCAAGTTTTCCCGCCTTGTCGAGAATGGCATTGCTTACGCCGAGCTTGCCGATGTCGTGCAACAGCGCGGCACGCTTGAGCCAGCGTCGTTGCGGCGCACTGAAATCCAGTTGCTCGGCAATCATGTCGGTAAAGAGTGTCACTCGCTCGCTGTGGCCGCTGGTGTAGGGACTCTTGGAATCCACCACCTGCGCGAAGGCCGCCGCGATATCGTCGAGATAATCCTCGTCTATCGGCACGCTCGCCTGAGCCGGCGGATGAAGCAAGGCGGCCTTGTCACTGCGAACAGTGTCCCAGAATCCAGGCCGCGCGGCGATGCGCTCAAATGCAGCGACAAGGTCCGGATCGAACCATGTCCCAGACCGGTTCTGTGCTTCGCGCAGCGCGGCCTCAGGACCGTTCGAGACATGGAATACATCGATCACCTGCGCTATCAGCGCGATGCGCGAATAGATCGGGATCTGCACCCCGCACAGGCCCAATGGCTTGCCGCCGCCATCCCAGTGCTCGTCAAGATTCTTGATGCCTTCGGCGACCTCCTCCGAGAAGCGCATTTTGCGGGCGATGTCGGCCCCCCGATGACAGCGCGTCTCTATGAGCTCGCGCGCGATCTCGCCCCCGTTCTGGAAGATATTGACGATTGCGCGAAATCGCTCAGCAAGACCTGCTTTCAGGCCGGTGTGACCCAGCACGAAGCGCAACGCCTGCGGCAGACTGCCGTCGATGAACTTGAAGTCCTGCTTAAAGGAGAGATCGTCGGTAAGATACAGTTCGCAGATGCGGGCCGCGTTGCTGCTGCAGCCGAGATCCTTCATGAGGAGAGCGTAGTAGAGCTCTGTGAGCTCGTCCTCATTGAGGCCGATTTCCTTGCCGATTTCGACGCCGATACGGCTGCATCGCGCGCAATGACCCGCCGGCTGACCTTCGGTTAGATCAAGCGCGAGGCTGAGTGCGCTTAGCAGCTCGGATAGCGTGATCTCCCCAAGCGGCAAAGATCTCATGGTTGAAACTCCGGACAATTACAACCGGCGTTGTATAGCCGGACGATCGTTGGAGTTTCACCAGATCATGAGAAGATTAACGAGGGAGCCGCGCAGGTTGCGGCATACCCGCTCAGTGCTTTTAGCATTCGTTATAGCTTCCGATCACGGACGGCACAGCGCCCGCAAAATCAGAGCATCCCCAGCGCCTGCATGTAGGTTTCCAGGATGGTTTCCTGCTCCTGACGCTCGTCGGCGTCCTGCTTGCGCATGCGAATGATGGTGCGCAGCACCTTGACGTCAAAGCCGTTGCCCTTGGCCTCGCCGTAGACGTCCTTGATGTCGTCGCTGATGGTTTTCTTTTCTTCCTCGAGCCGTTCGATGCGCTCGATGATGGCCTTGAGCTGACCTTTCGCAAAGCTGTGCGCGGTTTCGTCTTTCTCGGCAGCCAAGGTGGCCATCGGAGGTACTCCTGAACTTTGATGAGATTTGATCATTGGCGTGCGCAGCACGTCATCTAGTGGTCTGATTCTGACATTCGCATCCCGCTTCAACAACTCTCTTTGCGAATGTCAGAATCAAAAGACCACTAGCAATTTAAGTTTCCTGTGTCCCTTTGAATCCTTTCGTTCGCTACAGGAGGCGCTGCAAAATGAAGCGAACGAAAAGATTCAGGACACTGGTATCACACTCAAGAGTGCGACCCGTCCCGTCAAGGCAGAGTCACGGTCATCCACAGTGACCCACAGGCGAAAGAAAAGTCGGCGCCAATGCGCCGATTTCGCTTGCCTGTTTCAGTGACCGGCATGGCTTTTCTTCATCGCCGCGACCTGATCGGGCGTGGCCTCGCTCTGATGCTTTGCCTTCCAGGTTTCATACGGCATGCCGTAGACCGCCTCGCGGCTCTCGTCCTTGCTGAGCGCCACGTTCTTGTCGTCGGCGGCTTCCTTCAGCCAGTTCGAGAGACAATTGCGGCAGAACCCCGCAAGATTCATCAGGTCGATATTCTGCACATCGGTCCGCCCGCGCAGATGCTCGACAAGCCGGCGAAAAACCGCCGCTTCCAATTCCGTCTGGGTTTTCTCATCGATGGCCATGGTCATTTTTCCACAATTTCAGGTCGGTCGGCGCTCCAGCCACCGGCCCCCTAACATGGGGCCGGGCTCCGTGATTTTAAGCCCCGCGATTTCAAGGTCCGGTGGTTTTCCATATGGCGAGAAAAACCACCCGAACCCGAGCTATGGCCCGGCAACGGGTCTATTAGCGTTCGCGGTGGTTTGGCGAAACCGCCAAGCCGTCCTATAGTGACCGGGCTTGACCGGATACGGGACCTCGCTTTTGCCGATCATGCTCAATGTGTTACGCGAAATCAACGAACGGTTGATAGTACCTGATTAGATGACAGCCTCGATTTCCCGCTACATGACGTTCCGCCGTACGATCACCGCCGCCCTCACCGGGCTTGTCGCGCTGATCGGGCTGTGCGCGTGGAGCGAGCCCGCGGCCGCGGATTTCCGGCTCTGCAACAACACCTCAAGCCGGGTCGGTATCGCACTTGGCTACAAGGACAATGAAGGCTGGGTGACAGAAGGCTGGTGGAACGTGTCATCCCGCGCCTGCGAAACCCTGCTGCGTGGAACGCTTGTCGCACGGTTCTATTATATCTACGCCATCGACTATGACCGCGGCGGAGAGTGGTCGGGGCAGGCGTTCATGTGTTCACGCGACAAGGAATTTACCATCAAAGGCACCGAAGACTGTCTGGCGCGCGGCTTCGACCGCACCGGATATTTCGAGGTCGATACCGGCGAACAACGCGCCTGGACCGTCCAACTGACTGAATCCAACGAACAGAACCCGCGCTCGCCCGGCCTGCCCGGCATGCCGAATGCGCCGGGGGCTGCACAACCCGGCGCACTTCCCGGTGCAGCTCCTGGAAATCCTAAATGAGACGTCTGCGACGCATCAAGATCCTCGCCACCCTCGGACCCGCCTCTTCTGACAGCGCATCGATCCGCAAGCTGTTCGAGGCTGGCGCCGACGTGTTCCGCATCAACATGAGCCACACGCCGCACGACAAAATGCGTGAGCTTGTGGCGACGATCCGCAGTGTGGAAGGCAGCTACGGGCGGCCGATCGGCATTCTGGTCGACCTTCAGGGGCCGAAACTGCGGCTGGGAAATTTCGAGAACGGCTTTGTCGAACTCAACAACGGCGCGATGTTCACGCTCGACGCCGATCCGACGCCGGGCAACAAAACCCGCGTCCACCTGCCCCACCCGGAAATTCTCAAAGCCTTGCGGCCGGGCCATGCGCTGCTGATCGACGACGGCAAGCTCCGCCTGATCGCCGAGGAAACCTCGCCCGAACACGCGCTGGTGCGCGTGGTGACCGGCGGCAAAATGTCCGACCGCAAGGGCGTCAGCCTGCCCGACACCGATCTGCCGGTGTCCGCGATGACGCCGAAAGATCGCGCCGACCTTGAAGCCGCACTTGAGACCGGCATCGACTGGGTCGCGCTGTCGTTCGTGCAGCGCGCGGATGACGTGATCGAGGCGAAGAAACTGGTGCGCGGCCGCGCCGCGATCATGTCCAAGATCGAGAAGCCTCAGGCGATCGATCGCCTCGCCGAAATCATGGAGGCGTCCGACGCGCTGATGGTCGCGCGCGGCGACCTCGGCGTCGAACTGCCGGCCGAACGCGTGCCCGGATTGCAGAAGCAGATGACGCGCATGGCGCGGCGCGCCGGCAAGCCGGTGGTGATCGCGACACAGATGCTCGAGTCGATGATCACGTCGCCAGTGCCGACCCGCGCCGAAGTCTCGGACGTCGCCAACGCCGTGTTTGAGGGCGCCGACGCCATCATGCTGTCGGCGGAATCCGCCGCGGGCAAGTTCCCGGTCGAGGCGGTGCTGACCATGAACCGGATCGGCGAGGAATGTGAACGCGACCCGACCTATCGCGGCGTCATCGCGGCGCAGCGGCCCGATCCTGAAGCCACCGCGGGCGATGCCATCGCCGATGCCGCACGGCAGATCGCAGAAACGCTCGATCTCTCCGCCATCATCTGCTGGACCAGTTCCGGCTCGACCGCGCTGCGGGTCGCGCGTGAGCGGCCGAAGCCGCCGGTGGTCGCCATCACGCCGAACGTGAACACCGGCCGTAAATTATCGTTGGTGTGGGGCGTGCATTGCGTGATTGCCGAAGACGCGCACGATCAGGACGACATGATCGATCGCGCGGCACGCATTTCATTCCGCGACGGTTTTGCGAAAGCCGGCCAGCGCGTCATCATCGTCGCCGGCGTACCGCTCGGCACGCCGGGCACGACCAACATGGTCCGCATCGCCTATGTCGGCCCAGAGCGCGACGCCGACATCTGACCTGAAAAATTGGGGCAACGACCTCAGGCGGCCTTGTCGGCGGAGTGGATTGTCGTTTCCCGCGCTTCCTGCGCAGCGCGGGTTACATCTTCGACCGTCCCTTGCGTGAGCCGCAGCATGCGCTGCGCTTCCTCGCCATACTGCGCGAACGCGGTCTGCCAGAACTGGGCATAGGCCTGCTGCAAATCCTGCAGCGAGCGGCAGTCATGGATCGTCCGGAACAACTGGACGTCCTCGCGCAGCCTCTTGCCGACGAACTCCGACCATTCCTTGCCGATGTTCTGCATGGCGGTGCCGACCTGCGCGTTGAACTTCGCGGTTTCGTTCAGCATGGTTCCATTGATCTCGCTCACGCGCGCGAGATCGGGAAACGGAATCGTTTCCGCCGCCTTGTTGAATACGTTGTCGCTGGTTGATGTGGGTGCCATTGTCGGACCTTCATTCTGCTGGAGCAAGAAAAGGACACGTCTAACGCCGACACTCCATCATTGATCGATGGCAGCAGTATGATGCTCATCGCATCGTGAACGAAAAGAAAAATTTCTCTCCGATGCATGTGCATGTTGCACATGCGGTTTCAAAAGATTCAAATCACCCGGAACAATCAGGGTCAGCGTTCATGACCGAATGCCGGATCGCGGCGCGCATGAAAATATTCAGCACGCCGCGACGGCGGTATCACGCTGTGGCGCGCTGCTCATACCGAACGACCAGCCAGCCGAACAGCACCATGTCGCCAAGCAGGACGAACGATCCGATCCCGGCGAATAGCTCACCCGCCTTGTTGCCCGCATGCAGCATCGCGACACCGACGGTCAGTGAAATCGTGCCGATGATCCAGATCCAGACCTGCATCAACGCGGTGCGCGACACTTCCAGGGAGGGATGAAGGCGATAGAAAATCCCGAAGAGAAACAATGACACCCAACCGAGCAGGTTGAGATGAGCATGTGCAGGCATGGCGGAATGGTCCTGCGAAATGGCCATGACGATGCCCCAGGACATTCCGATCAGCACTGCGATGACGGCGGCAAAAAAACTCAATGACGAAGACTTCATGGTGATCTCCCGATCGCAATTTCTGAATGCGGCATGTGTGCGCCGCGAAAGGCGCGGGCCTACCATCGCACTGCACCCAGATCAACGAGAGCCACCATTCCCGGCGCCGGAAATCCCTTGCACTTTTGCGGCGATCGCTCCGGTTCGTTCCCGCCAGCAGTAGATTCCTGCGAGGAAGCCGATCAGTAAGCCGACGCCGATGAACCGGCTTGCGCCTTGGCCGCGATCGCATCAACCTCCGACACGATCAGGTCGGCCGCATAGACCTGTGGCATGTGGCCGCCGTTCGGTAGGACCACAAGCCTGGTCTGGGGCACCGCGGCGGCGAAGGGCCGCGAATGAATGTCCGTCGAAACCGTCTTGTCGGCATCGCCGGTAATGATCGTCACAGGAATCTTGATCGACGGATAATCTGGCGACTGCTTCGCCACCTCCGCTTTCAGCGTCGCGAGATCCCAGGCGTTGTTCAGGAAAACCTGCGGCCGCAGCACCATGCGCACCGCCGTTGCCTCGACGTAGCCGTCCGGCATTGTCTGTGGCGCGAAAACGTAACGCGTCCCGCCATCGACCAGAAAGGTGCCCAGCGGCAACGTGATCGTGTAGGCGAGCAGCGGACCGATCACCGGAACAGTCGCGATCTTGTTGAAATTGCCGACGCCGCCCGGCCACGGATACGCCACCGGCGACAGCATTATAATCGCCGCGACGCGCTTAGGGTTAGCAAGGGCCAGCGCCGGCATCAGCGCTCCGGCCCATGAGTGGCCGATGACGATCGCGCGGTCGACGCCGAGTTTGCCCAGCGCCTCGTCGATCATCCGGGCCTGAATCGCTGGTGTTGAATCCTCGACGCGTTCGCGCGTGCTCCAGCCATGGCCCGGCCGGTCGATCAGGATGACACGGCGATTCTTCGCCAGCATGTCGCCAAGCGGCTTGCGCATCGTTTGCAGGCTCGAACTCGCGCCATGAACAAGGACGATCGGCAAACCGGGTGCGTAAGTCGGGCCAAGCTCCACGACATGAAGCCGCGCGCCTTTGACGTCGACGAACCTGCCCTCCGGCGGATGGTTGCGTTCGAGCACGGAGACGCCTGCCTGCGTGACCAGCGCCAGCACCGCCAGCGTGACCACCACAGCCAATACAATCATGGAAAAAATCCGGGGAACGATCTGCACGGCGGAAAATACGGACGGCTGGTGAATAGGTTTCGCGTCACAGTCGAGCCGGCCTGCGAAACAGCCCGGATCATAAACATCGGGTTAAATATCGCGTCCCTCGACCTTCTCGGACAGCGACTTCACGAGATCCGGGACCCGTTCGAGATGGGGATTGATGGCAAGCGCCTTGCGAAAGGCATCCAGCGCATGCTTTTCGTCGCCGGTTTCCTGCATGATCATCCCAAGACCCGCCAATGCGCCGAAGTGGCGCGGTTCGCGAATCAGAACCTGCCGGATGTCTTCCATCGAGCGGCGATAATCGTTCTGCAGGTAATAGATCGTCGCACGCCGGTTCCATGCCTCGATGTAGTCGGGGCGCAGTTTGATGACGGCGTCGAGCAGTTTCAGCGCAACATCGGTGTCCTTGCCGTCCATCGCGAGCTTGGCCCGCGCCATCAGCAGCGCGGCGGTGTCGCTTGGCGTCGCGGTCCACAAGGCCCAGATCCGGGCTTCGACGGCCTTGGCGCTTTCCTGATCCGGCGCCGCCTTCAATGCACCGAACAGGAAGTCGAGATTCTTGGTCTTGTCGCCGAAAACGCGCGGCAACTTGGCGGGCGGCTGCGGCAGCTTTTTCTGCGTGCCTGGCGGCGTCGGTTGCGGCGCCTGTGCCGCAGCGGGCGCTACGGCCAATCCTGCCAGCACAACAACGCCAATCGCGAGCTTCAAAACCCGCGTCCCGTTCACCGTCATCGTGGACCGCATTGCCATGACGGAAAGTCTAAACGCGGAAAGCGCCGCGTGCAAAGCACAAGCGACGTCGGCAGCTGTGAAATCTTGAGGAACCCTGCCGCCTCGGTGACGGCACACGTCATGGAACAAACAGGCGAAAAATCAGCCCGTTTGGATCAACCCTGGCGCGCCTTGAAACGACGCTGAACCTTGTTGATGACGTAAACCCGGCCCTTGCGGCGGACCAGACGGTTGTTGCGGTGACGGCCGCGCAGGGACTTCAGCGAATTACGGACCTTCATGGGACAATGCTCTCTGGAAGGCCGCGTTGCAGGGCCGAGTATGAACCGTTGGTTGATGGGCATATCCCACAGGCCAAAGGCCGCGCGAGACAGGCGGTTTCTATGCCATCGGGGGGACAAATGTCAATCCGATCAGACCATTTCAACAGCTCAAACCGGGGCAAAATGACCCGACTGGAACCCATTTTCGGACTTTCCGTGGCCTAAATCAGCCTCTAAGCAAACAACCAGACCTGTTCGTGCCCGCGATCCTTCATCTTCGCCGGTGCGTGGGGTAAACATGGCTTTGGCCCCCGGAAGGCAGATCTGGACCGTTGACCGTCGAAATGACCACACATCGTCCGGCAGCCGCGAAGGCCGTGCCACTCACCAGCCCCGGCCTCGCCGAGCCTGAACAGACGGGCCATCTGCCGCTGCCAAGCGGGGTAATCCTGCGCCGGATCGACTGGCCGACGGCCACTGTCATCCTGGCCTATCATCTGATTGCCCTGCTCGCCTTTATCCCGTGGACCTTCAGCTGGACCGGTGTGGTTGTCGCCATCATCGCAGCGCGGTTATCCGGACTGCTCGGCATCAATATCTGTTACCACCGCCTGCTCACCCATCGCGGCTTCAAGTGCCCGAAGTGGTTCGAGCACACGCTGGCGGTCATCGCGGTCTGCTGCGTGCAGGACACGCCGGCCCGCTGGGTCGCGGTGCATCGCCGGCATCATCAGCACGCCGACGAACAGCCCGATCCGCACAGCCCGCTGGTGAATTTCCTCTGGGGCCATATCGGCTGGCTGATTATCAAGAATCCGGAGCTGAACCGCCTCGGAATCTACGACCGTTACGCCAAGGACATCCTGCGCGACCCGTTCTATGTCGCGCTCGAACGCAACTGGCTTCAGGTCAAAATCATTCTCGTGCAGTGGATCGTATTTTTCGGGCTCGCCTTCCTTGCCGAACTGGCGATGGGCGGCACTGCGATGCAAGCCCTGCAGTTCGGCACAAGCATCCTGCTCTGGGGCGTGTTCGTGCGCACGGTGTTCGTCTGGCACCAGACCTGGGCGGTGAACTCCGTGACCCATCTTTGGGGTTACCGGAATTACCAAACCGACGAGGACAGCCGGAACAATGTTTTCATCGGCCTGCTCGCTCACGGCGAAGGCTGGCATAACAATCATCACGCCGATCCGCGCTCGGCCCGTCACGGTCACAAGTGGTGGGAGTTCGACACCACCTGGCTGACCATCCGCCTGTTCGAAAAGCTCGGACTTGCGACCGACGTTGTCGGGCCAAGTCCCCATGTGATGGCCAGGGCCGGCGTGAACATGGTCACACGCGGCGGCAGCAACACGCCGGACGAGTGATCGCAACAAGCCTCGCGCTTCTCAATCTAGCCTCGATACAAAAGCCCGCCCCGGAGTATCCGGAGCGGGCTTTTTGCGATCTTGAATCCAGTTCTTATTGCTGCGGTACGTTGGCGGTCTTCACGACGCCCGACCACTTGCTGATTTCCGCATCGACGAACTTGGTGAAATCCGCGCCGGCGAGCTTGCCGGGCTCGACGCCCTGCGTCGCGAACTTCTCGCGCGTTGCAGGCGCTGCAAGGATGTCCTTCATCGCCGCAACAAGCTTCGTATAAGCCGCATTGCCGTTGGCGGCGGGCATATAGAGGCCAAACCATGCGGTGGCTTCGAATCCCTTCACACCGGATTCATCGAGCGTCGGGGCGTTCGGCAGCGACGCCGCGCGCTCCTTGCTGGTGACGGCCAGCACGCGGATGGTGCCCGCAGCAGCAGCCGGCAGCACCGTCGGGAGCGTGTCGAACATGATCGGAATATGTCCGCCGATCAGATCGTTCATCGCAGGCGCAGCGCCCTTGTAGGGAACATGCACGATGTCGACGCCCGCCATCTGCTTGAACAACTCGCCCGACAGATGATTGGCACCGCCGATGCCGGCCGAGCCGAACGACAGTTTGCCGGGCTCCTTCTTCGCCATTGCGATCAGGTCGGCAACGGTCTTCGCGGGGAAATCCTTGTTGACCACCAGCGCATTCGGCGCGCTCGCAACCACAGCAATCGGCGAGAAGTCCTTCTGCGTGTCGTACGGCAGCTTCGTATAGAGGCTCGGGTTGATGACGTGATGGGTCGCGGTCAACAGCAGCACGCTGCCGTCAGCAGGCGACTTCGCCACCATTTCAGAACCGATGGTCCCCGATGCGCCGGCACGATTCTCGACAATGGTGGTGACGCCGAGCTTCTCACCGAGATACTGCGCGACGAAACGCGCCAGGATGTCGGTGGTGCCGCCGGCCGGAAACGGCACGATGATCTTCACATTGTTGACGGGAAACTGCTCGTTGGCGCTGACGGCCGTAGCGGCCAGCAGGAATACGGAGCAGATCGCCGCAAGTAGTGACTTCATGGTTTCAACCTAACTTAAGTTTGTATGGCGAGCATGTCCTCGCCAGCAGGATCGATCCAGCCGGTTCAGGGCTGACGCAGCAATTTGGCGCGCTCAACCAGCGAGCGTTCGGACACATAGAATTCGCCGGCCCACTTCTGATAGTCGGCCGGAGCTTTCTGCCACTGGGTCTGACCCAGTGTCACCAGCAGCTTCTTGTATTCATCGCTGTCGGCCGCAGCCTTGAACGCCTTGTACAATCTGTCGACAACTGCGGGCGGCATACCCTTCGGTCCCACCAATCCATACGGCGCGGGATAGACGAGATCGTAGCCGAGGCTCTTCGCCGTCGGTACGCCCGGCAGCGATGCCACCGGCTGTGGATCAAACGACAGCAGCACGCGCATCTTGCCCGACTCGACGTAAGGAAGAATGGTGCCGATGGCATCGACCGTCGCCATGGTGTGACCGCCGAGGATCGCGGTCACGGCTTCGCTGCTGCCCTTGTATCCGACATGGGTGATCTTCACGTCGGCCATGCCGGCAAGCGCTTCCGCCAGAAGATGCATTGTCGTGCCCGCGCCTGCAGTGGCCACGGTCAGGCTCTCGGGATTCTTCTTGGCGTAGGCCACCAGATCCGCGGTGGTCTTGATCGGCGAGTCGGCATTGACCGCGAGCACGAAGGTGTAGCCGCCGAGACCCGCGATCCAGGTGAAGTCCTTGATCGGATCCCAATCCACTTTCTGCATGTAGGGATAGCGCAGCAATCCGGCCGTGGCGGCCGCGATGGTGTAACCATCGGGCGCTTCCGTTTTCGCCATCGTCGACGGCGCCAGTGTCGCGCCTGCGCCCGGCCGGTTCTCAATGATGATCGGCTGGCCGAGATCCTTGGCAGCGAGCTCACCGAGCTTGCGGAAGGTCGTATCGGTCGCACCACCCGCCGCGAAGCCGACCAGCAGCTTGATCGGCCGGGTCGGATACAAATCCTGCGCGGCGGCAAGCTGAGGCATCGCGATCAATCCGATCGCGATCAACCCAGATCGCATCACATCCAAATTCCAGCGCATTCTCATCTCCCTCGTGGTCCGGATTGCTTTCCGGCTTTTGTCAGTCGTGTTATCGCGAAGCTGCCGAAACACTCCACGATTTCCGGGTGTTCAGGGCATCGACGTCGAAGCCCGCAAGCTGCTTGTAGCGGCGCTCAACGTCCTGAAGTTCGGTCGCAGCGTCACCGTGAGCGCCGCTGCGCGCCAGCGCGCTCACCCGCGCCATCACGTCACCCGCCTGTCGCCGGTTTGCGAGTTGTACTTCGCTGGCAACCGGACGGCGTTGCGTCTCATAGCCGCGCAGCGCATCGTCGATGGTCGCAGCAGTAGCGAGTTCATAGGCCAGCACGCGCGCATCCAGAATCGCCTGCGACGCGCCGTTGGAGCCGAAGGGATACATCGCATGCGCGGCATCTCCGAGCAGCGCGCAACGCCTGAACACCCAGCGCGGCAACGGATCGATGTCGGCCATCGGATATTCGTAAGATTCCGATGACGACGCCACGAGATGATGCACATCCAGCCAGTCGAAACGGTAATCCTTGACGAACTCCGCGATGGCGCTGGTCGAAACCGGAACATTCCAGTTTCCAAGCTCGGTCTCGGCGCGAGAAGCGTCTTTCGGGCGAACCAGCAGCCAGTTGAGCACGCCGTCCGCGATCGGATAGACCACCACCCGCTGGGTTTCATCGCCGATGATCACCATGGAGCGCCCGCTGAGAAACGGCGCGGTTTTTGTGACGCCGCGATACATCACCCAGCCGTTCGATGCGAGCGGCGTGACCGAGCCATACAGGCTGTCGCGCGCCGGCGAACGGATGCCGTCGGAGCAAATCGCGACATCGGCAGTATAAGATACCGGGCAATCCGCCGCGGTCTGATCGATCGCCGCGATCACGGCCTTGTTGTCATCCGCGGTGCTCACGGCCGTCACGCGCTGCCCAATCCGGATCGACGATGGACCCAGACGTTCGCGCACGGCATCGACAAGGAGCCGTTGCAACGTGCCGCGATGGATGGAGTATTGCGGCCATTTGTAACCGGCATCGAGCCCGCGCGGCTCGGCCCAGATCAACTTGCCTGTTGGATCGTAATAGGCCAGCTCCTTGGTCGGCACGCCGGCTTTCACAAGCACGTCGCCGAGACCAAGTTCGCTCAATTCGCGAACGGCATGCGGCGGCAGATTGATGCCGACGCCGACGTCGCGAATTTCACGCGCTGCTTCGAGCAGGAGAATGTCGTCGCGGCCGGCGGCGTGCAAAGACAACGCCGCCGTCAGCCCGCCAACCCCTGCTCCTATGATCGCGATCGACATCGCGCTTCAACTCCGGTCAGGCTGCAGCAGCCGCTGCGACAGGGAATTCCACCATGGCTTCGCCGACAGCTACCTTTTCGTCGTTCTGGTTCTTCACCAGCACGTCGATCAGCACGAAGCGCGAATTCTTGGTGAC
>JAZKDK010000020.1:0-13312 GCA_040387615.1 Pseudomonadota bacterium
CCACCATTCGTTGCCCATACGCCCCTCTATTTCGTGCGCCCGGCGTGGAACACCCCAAAGGCCGCCGCGTTGCATGTGTCGGAGGACGATTACATGCGAACTTTTCTGGGAATGGTACTGGGCTGCCTGCTGACCATTGGTGTGGTTTACGTTCATGATTCGATGGCGACATCGACGGTCGCCAGCGGCGCATCGGCCGGTACGTCGCGCCAGATCGTGAACTGGGATGTCGCCGCCAGCGAGTGGGGACAGGTCAAGGAGAACGTCCGCACGACATGGCTGAAACTCAAAGCCAGCAGCGGTTGAGGGACTTTCTCAGACTCGCGTGAGTTGAATTGAAACAAGGCCCGGCAGAGACGTGCCGGGCCTTTGTTCGTATGGATCACACGTCCGTTGTCTTTTTTTCAAGCATGCGCGTGGCGCGTGAGCGGATCGTGGTCTGGATGCCATGCGCCAGACCTGCCAGCAGCCAGGGCAGCATCACCTCAAGCTTGACGTGATCTTCCGCCACGTCGATCGTTCCACTCACGTGCTGCTTCAGTGCAGTCACCTGAAAGGCGAGGCGATCACCGCTCCAGATTTCCTCGTTGACCTGAAGAATCTTTCCGTATTCCGAACGGACGCTGCCGAGCCCGGCTTTCAGGCGGCGGGTCGCTTCCTCCTTGCCGAGTTTGTGGGGAATGGAGACGATGAACGGTTGAGCCAATGTCGCTGCCTCGGAACAATGCGATCCACGTTTGAGAGCCGACTATAGCAATTTGGCTATGCGGCGGCGGCAAATATCCGCCTCCCGGCGCGGCATTTTAATGTTCATTAACGCTGAGAGGTGCCGCCGCGTGCGGAGCGGGTTCGCTTGTGGTAATTTTCAGCATGCTCCGCCTTGTGACAGTCGCGTCTGTGCTGTCGTCGAATACCGGTTCGCGTCCCGCGCCGGTGATCGACACGACCGATGACGCCGCAGCCGGCTATTGGGCCAACCGCCTCAATGTCTCGCCGCAGGATCTCGCGGCCGCGATTGAAGAGGTTGGACCGGCGGTCGCTGCCGTGCGCCGGCATCTCGGCAAATAGGCATGCGCCGGATCTTCTGAGCGCCGCAAAAGCCCGGCGCGGGGGCCGGGCTTCACTCGCAAAATCAGATGATCAGTTGAGTTCGCGCTCGATCAATCGCACTGCCGGTAGCCGGAGGCCGTGCACGTCTGTGCCTTCGCACGTGCTTCCGCGATCTGCTGTGAGCTGAGCTGGCTGGAGGCGGCCGCGAGTTCTTTCTTGGCCTCGTCATTCCCTTGCGTCGCGGCGATGTCGTACCACATGTACGCTTTTTCGATGTCGTCGGTTTCCTTGCCTTCGCCTTTGTAGTACAGGCTTCCGAGCAAGACCTGCGCGTCCGTGTTGCCTTGCTTCGCGGCAAGCCGGCTCCACTTCTGCGCCTGCTTGCGGTCCTTCGAGACGCCCAGTCCCATCTTGTGCATCAACGCGATGCGATACTGTGCGACGGCATTTCCTTTTTCAGCAAGCGGGCGAAACAGTTTCGCTGCTGCGGCGTATTCCTTGCGCGCGAAAGCCTTCACGCCTTCTTCCCATGTGCCTGCCTGTGCGACAAGCGTGCCGACCATCAATCCGAACGCAACGACTGCCGCAGTCAATCCAGTCAACCTGAACATTTGCAAGACCCCGATCCAATGAAACTCAGCTAAGTATGCGGTTCGATATATCTTGGATGCTGAGTCGCGACAACGCGGGCGCGATGTATCTTTCAGTCCGCAAGCTGCGCTATCGGTTGAAGGGGGAATGCAAACATTCTCATTCCGCGCACGCGCCTAAGGCGCGCGTTGATACGCGCGCCTTTCGTCCACCACTTGTTTGAGATCAGTAGTAGTTGCGCAACGATCGCCGGCGCGGCTGCCGGTTCAGCATCAAGGCTAGCGCGAAACCGACCGCACCGGCGACGAGCAATGCGCCGAGCGGCTGTTCGCGTACGGTGGATGCCACCGCCTTGGTGCCGTCGCGATAGATATCGCTGCCGGCATCAAGCGCATCCTTGGCGTAGTCACTCGCCGTATCGCCGATGTCGCGCGCGGCATCCTTCGCCTGACCGTAGAGGTTCTGCACGCTGCCCGCGGCTTCGCGCGCGCGCCCCGAAGCTTCGGTTGACGCGTCGCCCGTTGCGCGGCCGAACGCACCTTCGACCTTGCCTGCGGCGTCTTTCGCGGCGCCTGTGATCCGATCCTTGTCCATCGTCATGTTCTCCGGGGCTGATGGACCGACAACTGTTTGACCTGCCATGGGTTCCGCTGAAAGATGTCGGAATCTCTGAACAAACAAAAAGGCCCGCTCAATGAGCGGGCCTTTGGTAGTGTTGGTTACCTGTCAGCTTTTGATAAAGGCCAGCAGGTCCGTGTTGATCGTCTCGGCTTCCGTCGTGGGCATGCCGTGCGGAAAGCCCTTGTAGGTTTTCAGGGTACCGTTCTTCAGCAGCTTGGCGGACAGCGGTCCTGAATCGGCATAGGGCACGATCTGGTCGTCATCGCCGTGCATCACCAGCACCGGCACCGTGATCTTTTTCAGGTCTTCGGTGAAGTCGGTCTGGGAGAATGCCACGATGCCGTCATAGTGCGCCTTTGCGCCGCCCATCATGCCCTGACGCCACCAGTTCTGGATGATGCCTTCCGATGGTTTCGCGCCCGGGCGGTTGTAACCATAGAACGGCCCCTCCGGCAGATCGCGATAGAATTTGGCGCGGCTTGCGGCGAGTTGCGCCTGTAGTCCGTCGAAGACCTCTTTCGGAAGGCCGCCGGGGTTGCTCGCAGTCTTCACCATGATCGGCGGCACGGCACTAATGATGGCTGCCTTTGCAACCCGGCTTTCACCGTGGCGGGCGATGTAATGCACGACTTCGCCGCCGCCGGTCGAGTGACCGACATGAACAGCGTTCTTCAGATCGAGATGCGCGGTCAGCGCAGCCAGGTCGTCGGCGTAGTGATCCATGTCGTGGCCGTCGCCGGTCTGGCTGGAGCGGCCATGACCGCGCCGGTCATGAGCAATGACGCGGAAGCCCTTACCCAAAAAGAAGAGCATCTGCGCGTCCCAATCGTCGGCCGAGAGCGGCCAGCCGTGACTGAAAACGATCGGCTGTCCCGAGCCCCAGTCCTTGTAAAAGATTTCGGTGCCGTCCTTGACCTTGATCGTCGGCATGGTGCTTGCTCCCTCTTGCCTTAAAACAACAGAATAAACCCGGCGGAGAGGAGCTTAGCTTCTTCCGATGGCAATTGCGCGACCGTCATTGGTCGTAGCCGCGTCGAATGAGGGACAATATCGGTTGAGGCCAACCCGCTCTCCGAATGCCGCGCTGCCAAGGCTGCGGCATAACCAGTGCCGCGCGAGCGTACGCAGCGGCCCCCGGGCAAGATTGAACAGATGCATCGCGTCTTGCATTATCGCTTCACACTTTCTTGCGGGTGGAACGAAAGCGGCGGCGCTGTTGTCAGCGCCGCCGCTTGGCGTTTAGCCGTGCAGCTTCTTCGCGGTTTCCGCGATGGTGCGGCCCTGATAGCGCGCGCCGTCGAGTTCGTTCTGGCTCGGCTGGCGGCTGCCGTCGCCGTCGGTGATGGTGGTCGCGCCGTAAGGCGAGCCGCCGGTCACTTCCTTGACGCCCATCTGGCCGGCGAAGCCGTAGTTCAGGCCGACCACGACCATGCCGAAGTGCAGCAGGTTGGTGATGATCGAGAACAGCGTGGTCTCCTGGCCGCCGTGCTGCGTGGCGCTCGATGAGAACGCGCCGCCGACCTTGCCGTGCAGCGCGCCCTTCGCCCACAGGCCGCCGGCCTGGTCGAGGAAGTTGGCCATCTGCGAGGTGATGCGGCCGAAACGGGTGCCGGTACCGACGATGATCGCGTCGTAGTTCGCCAGATCCTCGATCTTGGCAATCGGTGCGGCTTGATCGACCTTGTAGTACGACGCCTTCGCGACGTCCGCCGGAACGAGTTCAGGCACGCGCTTGATGTCGACGGTGGCGCCGGCTTCGCGTGCGCCCTCTGCGACGGCATTCGCCATCGCTTCGATATGTCCGTAAGCCGAATAGTAAAGCACGAGAACCTTGGCCATGACGGCCTCCTTCAGTTTTCAGAGTTGAGCAGGGAGTTTGGAGGGGGATGGATGCGGCTTACGCCGCATCCACGAGGACGAGTTCGGTGTCTTCGAGCGCGGTGATCTTCACCGACGCTTCTTTCTGGACGGCAATACCGTCACGGGTGTTGGCACGCACGCCGTTCACCTCGACGCTGCCGCTGGCCAGCACGAGATAGCCGTAGCGCTTCTCGCCGAGAGCATATTCGGCGGTCTCGCCCGCTTTCAGCGTGGTGGCGAGCACCCGCGCATCGGCACGGATCGGCAGTGCATCGTTATCGGCCTTGAAGCCGCTGGCGATGGTGACGAACTTGCCTGAGCGGTCGGCCTTGGGAAACGGCTTCGCGCCCCAGGTCGGCTGTCCGCCTTCTTGCGTCGGCACGATCCAGATCTGGAAGATCTTGGTCGTTACCGGCTCAAGATTGTATTCCGAGTGGCGGATGCCTGAACCAGCACTCATCACCTGCACGTCGCCGGCTTCCGTTCGGCCCTCATTGCCGAGCGAGTCCTGATGGGTGATCGCGCCTTCGCGAACGAAGGTGATGATTTCCATGTTGGCATGAGGATGCGCAGGGAAGCCGGTGTTCGGAGCGATCTCGTCGTCGTTCCAGACGCGCAGGCTGCCATGGCTGACGTTGGCAGGGTTATGATAGCTGCCGAATGAGAAGTGATGCTTCGCCTTGAGCCAGCCGTGGTCCGCACTGCCGAGTTTATTGAAGGGTCGAAGTTCGATCATGGGATGTTCCTCTTCTTGAGCAAGTTTGCGTTGGAGCGTGGCCTCAGGCCGTTGCTTCGTTCGCGTTGCCATTCGATGAGCTATGGATAAGCGCTCCCGACTGGTGCATAAATAGAAACTATTGAAACTCATTGTTTCCATATTTGACTCTTGGAGGACCGCCACCATGTCCAGGCTCCCGGATTTCGAGGCACTCGCGATTTTCGCAAAAGTCGTGGAAATGCGGTCGTTTGCCGGGGCTGCGGCGGAGCTTTCGCTATCGAAAGCAACCGTTTCCAAGGCTGTCAGCCGGCTCGAGGAGCGGCTTGGCGCCCGGCTGTTCAACCGCACCTCGCGGCAACTGGCGCTAACCGATGCCGGTCAGAAACTGGCCGAACGCGCGACGCAGCTTCTGATGGATGGCGAAGCCGCGGAGAGCGAAGCGTTGGCGCAATCGTCCGTCCCGCGCGGGCTGGTGCGCTTCGCGGTGCCGATGACCTTTGGCGTCCGGGTTGTCGCGCCGCTGCTGCCTGAATTTCTTTCGGCCTATCCCGAGGTCTCCATCGACCTGCATCTGAGCGATGCCATGGTCGATCTGATCGGTGACGGCTTCGACGTCGGCATCCGCATTGCACGGCTGCCGGACTCGTCGCTGGTTGCGCGCCGGCTGTGCGGCATGCGGCGCTATACGGTGGCGGCGCCGTCGTACCTGAAGAAGCATGGTCGGCCGACGCATCCGATGCACCTCGCCGAGCACAAGTGCTTCGGCTACGCATATCTCTCGACGCCCGGTGTCTGGCACTACGTCAATGCGGCGGGGGAGCAGGCGACGGTGCGGCCGTCGGGACAGTTGCGCGTCAATAACGGTGAAGCGCCAATGCCCGCATTGCTGGCGGGGCTCGGTATCGCTGATCTGCCAGATTTCATTGTCGGCGATGCCATCGCCGACGGGCGGCTTGAGGTGATCCTCAAGGACTGGAAGCAGCCTGAGGGAGCGGTGCATCTGGTGATGCCGCCGGGCGGTCCGCGCCCTGCGCGCGTCGAGGTGCTGGCGGATTTTCTCGCCGACAAGCTCGGCCGCACCAAACGCACGGCGAGATAGGCATGCGTCACATTCCCCGCGAGGGGTGGATCGGGGGTTCAAGTCAGCCTAAGTTGGGTTTCCATCCTCGAAGGTTTCCTTGAATGCGCAATTTTATCTCGCCGTCCCGCTCCATCGCAGTGGGGGAACGCGGCATGGCCGCGACCTCGCACCCGCAGGCGACCCTCGCCGCGCTCGACATTCTCAAGGCCGGCGGCAACGCGATGGATGCCGCCATCGCGGCGGTCGCCTTGCAGGGCGTGGTCGAGCCGCAGATGACCGGCGTCGGCGGCGATTGTTTCGTGCTGTATTCACCGAAGGCGGGCGCGCCAGTGTCGCTCAATGGATCGGGCCGCACACCGGCGAAGACCGATCTCGCCGCGACGATGGCCAAGGGCGCGAAGGCTCTCACACCGACGTCGATCGAGGGCATCACAGTCCCCGGGGCAATCGATGCATGGTGCAGGCTCGCCGCGAGCCACGGCAGCAAATCGCTGGAGGAAATTTTCAAGCCGGCCATCGACGCCGCCGAAAACGGTTTCCGCATCACGCCGCGCGTCGCGTCGGACTGGTCGCGCAACCGTGCGCGACTCGAAAGTAATCCGGCCGCAAAAGAACAGTATCTGCCCGGCGGCAACGCGCCCACCATCGGCGACCGGCGTAGCCAGCCTGCGCTCGGCAAGACTCTGCGCCGTATCGCGCGCGAAGGCCGCGCGGCGTTTTACGAGGGCGAGGTCGCGGAAGAACTTGCGAGCGTGCTCCAGGGCCTTGGCGGTGCGCACACCGCCGCGGATTTTGCCGCGAACGCGCCGGAAGACGTGACGCCGATTTCGGCGAGCTATGGCGGCTTTGATGTTCTCGAATGTCCGCCGAACGGGCAGGGGCTGGCAGCGCTGATGATCCTGCGCACGCTGGCCGGCTACGACATCAAGTCGCTTTCGGAAGTTGACCGCGTGCATCTGTTGGCGGAGGCCAGCAAGGCGGCCTATCGCACCCGCGACGCGTTCTTCTGCGACCCCGCGCACGGCAAGATCGATGCGGCGCATTTTCTTTCGGACGCGTATATCGGCGCGATCCGCAGCAAGATCGACATGACGCGCGCCAGCGCGGCCGTCGATTGGGACGACATCGAGCACAAGGATACGGTCTACGTCACCGTGGTGGACCGCGATCTGAATGCCGTGTCATTCATCAATTCGCTTTTTCAGCCGTTCGGCAGCGGCATTTATGCGCCGAAGTCCGGCGTACTGCTGCACAACCGCGGCTGGGGCTTCCGGCTTCAGCCCGGTCATCCCAATGCGCTCGGACCGAACAAGCGGCCGATGCACACCATCATTCCGGGCATGGTGATGAAGAACGGGCGCTGCATGATGCCGTTCGGCGTGATGGGCGGCCATTATCAGGCGACCGGTCACGGCAATTTTCTCTCCAACGTGTTCGACCTCGGCATGGACATTCAGGCAGCGTCTGAAGCGCCGCGCTCGTTTGCGTTCGAAGGTGTGCTGTCGCTGGAGCCGACCTTCGGAAAAGAGATTGGCACTGAACTCGCCGCGCGCGGACACGATGTGAAATGGGCCGACGCCGCCATCGGCGGCTGTCAGGCGATCTGGATCGATCACGAACGCGGCGTCCTGCTCGGCGCCACCGACCATCGCAAGGATGGTGTTGCGCTCGGCTTTTGAGCACTCGTTCCGGACGCACATCGTGCGCCCGGCGGTACATCAATCGGCGCGGATGTCAGCCGCGCGCGATTGGTATCGTCACGTATTGCCGTACTTCATGAAGAAGCACCGCCTCTCACCCGAGAGGTTGTGGCATCGCCATGTCTTGCCGTCTTCGCTCGGCGTCGCCTGCTCGAACGGAACCAACTCCTTGAATCGCGTCAGCCAGATTCCGTCGGGCCGGACCTGAACCTCGTCGGAACTCAACTGTTCGCAATCGCTCGGTCCGCAACAGTGAACGCCATCGGATCCTCTGTAGGACCCTTCGGCGATCCAGTTCGGACGTCCATCCGCGTCATGCGCAAAACAGACGCGGGTTATCAGCAGTCCCACTGTCAGAAACAAGAAAATGACTGATCGCATCACATCACCTCCTTGAGGAGATGCGAAGCATCAATCGTGCCAGACGGAAGGCTTTTCGATCTCCGGCGGCATGCCTGAGTTGCGAAGACAGTGCCGGCGAATCAATTCTGCAACACTGGAGTTTGCCCGCGATTTAGGGGTGTGCGGCGAGCAACTTCGGCAAATCTGCCAGCGCGGCAATACGATAGTCCGGTTCCCAGCCGAACTCATCCATCTGCATGCGGATCGCCTTAAACATCGACAGCGGGCGCACGAGGTCGGCCTTCGCGAACTCGGCCGCCATCGCCTGCGGTGTCACGCGTTCGATCCAGGCCACGTTCAGGCCGAAGGCCTTCGCGCCGCAGGCGTCGAATGGATTGGAGGAGACGAACAGCACCTCATGCGGCTTCACGCCGAGGTTTGATTCGATCAGTTCATAAGTGCGCGGCGACGGTTTGAAAATCTTGGTCGAGTCGATGCTGATGGTGGCGTCGAGAATGGTGTCGAGGCCGGTGTTGCGCACCAGCGCGTTGAGCATAGCGGTGCTGCCATTCGACAGGATCGCGAGCTTGCGGTCTTTCATCGCCGCAAGAGCCTCCTTCGCATCAGGGTAAAGATCGAGGTGGACATACTTGTCCATGATGCGCTCGAAGGCTTTTTCATCGAACGTCAGGCCGAGTGCCTTGAGGGTGAACGTCAGCGATTGCCGCGTGATCACCGAGAAATCCTCGTAGCGCCCCATCAGCGAGCGCAGCCATGTGTATTCGAGCTGCTTCAGTCGCCAGATCTGGGTGATCAGCTCGCCGTAACCGGGAAACGCCTCGTCGGTGACAGCGGCGACCGACTGCACGTCATAGAGCGTGCCGTAAGCAT
The DNA here is from genome assembly GCA_040387615.1 of Pseudomonadota bacterium. Taxonomy (GTDB): domain Bacteria; phylum Pseudomonadota; class Alphaproteobacteria; order Rhizobiales; family Xanthobacteraceae; genus Afipia. The sequence goes on from JAZKDK010000020.1 coordinate 8,855, forward strand.
CGAATACAACGGCCTTGATCGTCATCTGAGCTTCCTTCAGGGTATGGCGTCAAAGAATAAAAACAAATTCTCAGGGAGGCACCATGAATCGGCGCGAGCTTCTGAAAGTGGCTGCGGTTCTGCCGCTGTCGCAGGTTGCATTGCACACGCTCTCCGGCAACGCCATCGCGCAAGCGGCATGGCCGTCGCGTAACATCACCATGATCGTGCCATTCCCGGCTGGAGGACAGGCGGATCTCGCGGCGCGACCGGTGGCGCTGGCGCTGGAGCGTATTCTCGGCAAGCCCGTGATCGTCGATAACCGCGCCGGCGGCGGCGGCGGTTCGGTCGGCAATGCAGCGGCAGCGCGCGCCGAGCCCGATGGTTACACGCTGCTGATGACGCTCTCGTCGCTGGCGGTTCTTCCGGAAGCCGACCGGCTGTTTGATCGCCCGGTGGCTTATGAGATGTCGCAGTTCGCGCCGGTGGCGCGTGTGCTGGCCGATCCGACCATGTTGGCGGTCCCCGCGTCCGCGCCGTGGAAAACGGTGAAAGATTTCGTCGATGACGCGAAGGCGCGTCCGGGCCAGATTCCCTATGGGTCATCCGGACCGTACGGAACACTGCACATCGCGATGGAAATGTTCGCAGCCAGCGCCGGGATCAAATTGCTTCATGTGCCGTTTCGCGGTGCGGCGCCCGCGCTCAACGCGCTGCTCACGGACACCGTGCAGGCGGTGGCCTCCGCGCCGGGCACACTCCGCGCGCAAGTGGATGCTGGCAAAATGCGCGTGCTGGCCGGATGGGGCGCGAAGCGCGTCGCGAGTTTCCCGGACGTGCCGACGTTTCAGGAACTCGGCTACAAGGATGTCGAGTTTTACATTTGGGCGGGGTTGTTCGCGCAGACGGCATTGCCCGCACCGATCATGACCAAGCTGCGCGAGGCGATGGGCGAGGCAGTGCGCGCGCCGGAAGTGGTGAAGACCTTCGAGACCGCAGGCAGTCCGGTTGCCTATCTGGATGCGCCGGAGTTTACGAAATTCGTGGAAGCCGACAGCGCGCGGCTGATCGCAGCGGTGAAGAAAATCGGCAAGGTGGAGTAGAAAGACGTTTTACCCGACGTCATTGCGAGCGAAGCGAAGCAATCCAGTCTTGGGGAAAAAAGAATCTGGATTGCTTCGTCGCTACACTCCTCGCAATGACGGCTGGAACACCGCTCACGCCACTTCGCTCTGTTCTCGTATTTCGCTGACGTCGACCCACTCCGCATTGGTCAGTTCGGCCATGCGCGCGGGCGAAATGCGGACGGCGCTGTTGATCGAGCCTGCGGCGGGCACGACCTCGCTGAACGCCTGCAGCGAGACATCGCAATAAATCGGCAGCGGCGTCTTCAGTCCGAACGGGCAGATGCCACCCACCGGATGGCCGGTGGCGTCGAGCGCTTCCTCGGCATTGAGCATGCGCGGCTTGCCGCCGAACACGGCGCGCGCCTTCTTGTTGTCGAGCCGGGCGGTGCCGCAGGTGACCACCAGCAAGACGCGGTCACCGACGCGCAACGATAAGGTCTTGGCGATCTCCGCCGGCGTCACGCCAAAGGCTTCGGCGGCGAGCGCCACGGTGGCGGAGCTCTTGTCGGATTCAATTACGGTGATGTCGGGCGCGTTGCTTGCGAAGAACGCGCGAACGGATTCAACGGTCATGCTTGTACAATTCCAGAAGTGCTGCTTTGCGCAGCGTTATGCACGGTCGGGCCTTAGATGCCCAGTAGCTTGCGCGCATTTGCCTTCAGCACTTTCGGCCGTACCTCGTCGCGAATGTCGAGCTTTTCGAAATCCGCCATCCAGCGGTCGGGTGTGATCACTGGCCAGTCCGATCCGAACAGCATCTTGTCCTGCAGGATGGTATTGACGTAGCGCACCAGAATGGGCGGGAAATATTTCGGCGACCATCCGGAAAGGTCGATGTAGACGTTCGGCTTGTGGGTCGCGACCGACAGCGCTTCCTCCTGCCAGGGGAACGACGGATGGGCGAGAATGATTTTCATGTCGGGAAAATCCACCGCGACATCGTCGATATACATCGGATTGGAATATTTCAGCCGCATGCCGTTGCCGCCGCGCATGCCGGAGCCGACGCCGGTCTGGCCGGTGTGAAACAGTGCGATCGATCCGGATTCGGCGATGGCCTCGTAAAGCGGGTAGGCCATCCGGTCGTTCGGATAGAAGCCCTGCATGGTAGGATGGAATTTGAATCCCTTGATGCCGTAATCGGCCACCAGTTTGCGGGCCTCGCGCGCGCCGAGCTTGCCCTTGGCGGGATCGATGCTGGCGAACGGAATCAGCACATCGGAATTCTGTGCCGCCAGTTCCGCCATCTCGTAATTGTTGTAGCGGCGGAATCCGGTTTCGCGTTCGGCGTCGACGGGGAAAATCACCGCGCCGATTTTCTTGGCCCGGTAATAGGCCGCGGTCTCCGGCACGGTGGGCGGGTGCTTGTGCGGCGACTTGAAGTATTCCGACATCGCGGCCTGAAAATCGTCGTAGCCGTCGTCGCCATGGGTTCCGCAAGGCTCTTCGGCGTGGGTGTGGATGTCGATGGCGATCAGGTCGTCCGGATTAAGCATGCGCATGTCCCCGGCTGAGGCGCTCCCGCGTCGTGGACGCGGGACGCCGTGAATTGATTATAGTCTATAATCAATCGCCGCCGGGACGCAACGCGCAGCTCTAGTTGTTTGCGGTGGTCTGGGTCCTGATGTCCTGCGCGGTGCGTTTCAGCGCCACCAGAAACTTCTTCTTTGCTTCGTCCTCGGTCACGGTACCCGAAATGGTGTTGATGCTGACGGCGGCCACGACATGGCCGGCCTGATCGCGCACTGGCACCGCGATGCCGCAGATCGCGGGATCGAGCTCGCCGTCGATCCAGGCGTAGCCCTGCTGCTCCACGCGTGCGAGTTCTTCGCCAAGTTTGATCGGGCAGATCACGGTGCGGGGGGTCACCTGTTTGAACTCGATGCTGGAAAGATATTGCGTGCGCTGCTCAGGCGGCAGTGCTGCCAGCAGCACGCGGCCCAGCGAGATCAGATGCGCAGGCAGGCGGCTGCCGATGCCGAGATTGGCGGAGAGAATGCGCCGTGCGGGCAAACGCAGCGCATAGACGATTTCGGTCTCGTCGAGCACGGCCAGTGCGCAGGACTCACCGATGTCGTTGCGCAGGTCTTCCAGCGCGCGCTGCGCGTAGCCCCAATAAGGCAGCGCGTTGAGATAGGACAATCCAAGGCCGAGCGCGCGCGGGCGCAGGCTGAAGTAGCGGCCGTCGGCCTCGCAATATTTCAGCGCCACCAATGTCGCCAGCATGCGTCGTGCAGTCGCGCGCGTCAGTCCGGCCGCAACGGCGGTTTCCGACAGCGTGTGCCGTCCGGGGGGGCGCCCCAGTGCCTCGACCACGGAAAATCCCCGGGCAATGGCACGGACGAAGCTGTCGCTTTCTTTGGACATTCAAGTTCCCTGATCTTCCGGCTTGTCAGGTGCACAAAGCCGGATCATAATGTTCGTGTGGTGAGTATAAAGTTCGCCTGATGAACATAGATGAGAGATTGCCATGGCGCAAGCACAAGCTTTCGAGACCGACTTCTGGAAGGACGAAAATTTGCGGAAGGTCTGGGACGAGATCGTTCCAGGTGAACCGCGCAAGACGATCCCCTACCTGCTGACGAAGGAAGCCATCGCGCTCCTTTGCAAGGCTGTCGGTGAAACCAACCCGCTTTATCTCGACGAGGCCTACGCGAAGACCACGCCTTGGGGCGGGATCATCGCTCCGCCGTCGATCCACATCCTGCTGATGTTCTCCTGCACGGAAGCGGACGACTGGATGCGGTCACCGGGCACCGTGAACGCCGGACAGTCCTGGAGCTACAACAAGCCCGCGCGGCCTGGCGACACCATCACGCTGCAGGCCCGCGCGCTCGACAAATTCATCAAGCGCGAGCGGCTGTTCGTGGTTCACGACAACGTCTTCTTCAATCAGCACGGCGACGTGATTTGTTCCGGCCGCGGCCAGACCATCCGGCCGATGTAACGCGAGGAGTTCAAAACATGACGACGACATTCGAAACCCTCTCGGTCGGCGACAACATCGACGGCCCGAAATTCTCGGTCTCGCGCGAATCCATTCGCCTGTTCTGCGATGCATCGCTCGATTACAACCCGCTGCATCTCGACGACAACTACATGAAGGGTGATTTCGGCAAGACCAATTTCGGCGGCATCATCATGCACGGCATGAACAATTTCGGGCTGATCACCCGGATGCTGACCGACTGGGCCTATCCGGCGGGCGCCATTCACCGCCGCCTCGAAACGCGCTGGGTCAAGCCGGTGAAGCCGGGCGACACCATCCAGCCGGTGGGAATCATCAAGGCCAAGCAGGTCACCAAGAATTCGCGCTTCGTGCTGATCGACGTGCTGGTGAAGAACCAGAACG
>JAZKDK010000021.1:0-141579 GCA_040387615.1 Pseudomonadota bacterium
GCCGCCGCCAAGCTCGGCATCGTCGGCCTGTCGAAGTCGATCGCGCTCGACATGGAGCGCTTCAACGTGCGCTCGAACTGCGTGTCGCCCTTCGCATGGAGCCGCCTGATCGGCACCATCCCGACTGAGACTCCGGAAGAGAAGGCCCGCGTCGAGCGCATGCAGCAGATGGGGCCGGAGAAGATCGCGCCGCTGTCCACGTTCCTGCTGGGCGACGCCGCCAAGGATGTCACCGGACAGATCTTCGCGGTCCGCATGAACGAGATCTTCCTGATGGGCCAGTCGCGTCCGCTGCGTTCGATCCACCGCGCCGAAGGCTGGACGCCACAGACCATCGCCGAACACGGCATGCCCGCGCTGAAGTCGTCGTTCTACAAGCTCGACCGTTCCGCCGACATCTTCTCGTGGGACGCGATCTAAACGCTATTTGAAGGAGCCGTGCCGTCCCTGCCCGCTGGCAAACCGCGTGGCTCCTTCAAGCGTCTCGCCGGAGGCGATGATGCCAAGACCGCCCTGCATCTCGTCGTTGATCGCGTCTTCTTCTTCGAGATCCCATTGACGCAGCGCCGAGCGCTTGTCGTTGCGCAGGCAGCCTTGCGGGAAACGCGCCAGTTCCTGCGCCAGAGCGATCGCGTGCGCCCGTGCCTCGCCTTTCGGTACAAGGCGGTTGGCGATCCCGATATCGAACGCCTCCTTCGCATCGACCGGACGTCCCGTCAGAATCAAGTCCATCGCACGCGAATGTCCGATCAACCGTGGCAGCCGGATGGTCCCGAGATCGATCAGCGGCACGCCGAAACGGCGGCAAAAAATGCCGAATGTCGCGCCTTCTCCGACGACACGCATGTCCGCCCACAACGCCAGTTCCATGCCGCCCGCCACCGCATGGCCTTCGACCGCTGCGATCACCGGCTTGCTGAGACGCAGTCGGCTCGGGCCCATCGGAGCGATGGTGTCGTGACCGCCGAGTTCGCGTTTCTTCTCGCGGTCACCAATCGCAACCGCCTTAAGATCGGCACCAGCGCAGAACGCGCCGCCGGTCCCGGTAAATACCGCGACAGAAGAATTCGGATCGGCATCGAAGGCGCGGAAGGCATCGAACAGGCGGCGCGCCGTTGCGCCATCGACGGCGTTCTTGCGCTCCGGCCGATTGATGGAAACGATGGTGACGGGCCCCTCGCGCTCGACAAGGATCGTGTCGGTGTCGGTCATCATTCCCTCCGTTGTTTTTGATTGTCAGCCGCTGTTGCGCAGCCCTGCCGAAATGCCGTTGATGGTGAGCTGAATGCCGCGCAGTACCTGTTCGTCGGTGCTTTGCGCCCGGTGCGCCTGGAGCAGTTCGACCTGCACGTGGTTGAGCGGATCGAGATAGGGAAAGCGGTTGCGGATCGAGCGTTCGAGCAATGAATTTCCCTGCAACAGCCGGTCATGCCCCATGATTGTCAGCAGGGTCTCGATGGAATCATGCCACTCGGCGCGAATGCGGCCGAAGATCGTGCTGCGCAGTTTCTCGTCCGGCACAAGGTCCGCATAGCGTGATGCAATCGCGATACTGCTCTTGGACAGCACCATGTCCATATTGGACAGCAGCGTCTGGAAGAACGGCCACTCACGATACAGCTCCTGAAGGAACGCGATGCCCTTGTCGGGATGCTGCTTGACCCAGGCCTCGACCGCGCTGCCGAAGCCATACCACCCCGGGAGCATCAGCCGGCATTGCGCCCAACTGAACACCCACGGAATCGCACGCAGGTCTTCGATCTTGCGCGTCTTGGTACGCGAGGCCGGGCGGCTGCCGATGTTCAGCGTTGAAATTTCGCTGATGACGGTAGAGGCCCAGAAATAGTCCTCGAAACCTTCCGTTTCATAAACGAGGTTGCGATAGGCCGCATAAGCGAGATTTGAAAGCTCCTCCATCGCGGCGATGTATTCGTCGCGAGGAGCGGAGTGCTTCGGCTGCAACAGGCTCGCTTCCAGCGTCGCAGCCGCGAGAATCTCTAGATTATGACGGCCAACGTCGGCGTTGGAATACTTGCTGGAGATGATTTCGCCTTGCTCGGTGATGCGGATCTGTCCGTTCACCGCGCCGCCCGGCTGCGCCAGGATCGCATCATAGCTCGGGCCGCCGCCGCGGCCGACCGAACCGCCGCGCCCGTGGAACAAGCGCAAGCGCACGCCATGGCGCTCGAACACTTCCACGAGGCTGATCTCGGCCTTGTAGAGTTCCCAGCCCGAGGTGACGAAACCACCGTCCTTGTTGCTGTCCGAATAGCCGAGCATCACTTCCTGAACGCTGCCACGGCTATCGACGAGGCGGCGATACTCCGGCAGCGCAAAAAGGCTGTCCATAATCTGCGCGCACTGCTGCAGGTCGTCGATGGTCTCGAACAGCGGCACGATGTTGAGGCGGCTGGTGCCGTCCGGCGCGACCAGTCCCGCTTCCTTCAGCAGCACAGCGACCTCAAGCAGGTCAGACGCGCCCTCCGTCATCGAAATGATGCACTGGGGGATGACCGCGCCGCCGAACGTCGCATGCGCTTCTGCCGCCGCGCGCAACACGGCCAGTTCCTTGATCGTCTCCTCACCATAGGCGACGAACGGCGATGCCAATGGGCGCGCAGTGTTCAGTTCACGGGACAGCAATGCGATTCGTGCATCTTCTGAAAGTCCCCGATAATTCGTTCCCGGTGCGGCTGCTTCAAAAAGCTCCTCAAGCGTGCGCTCATGCACGGCAGAGTTTTGCCGCATATCGAGTGCGGCGAGATGGAAGCCGAAGCAATCCACCGCGCGACGCAGATGCCGCAGCCGTCCCCGCGCGATCACCAGCGAATTGTTGGCGACCAGCGAGGCATGCAGCACGCCGAGGTCACGCGCCAATTCTGCGGGACCCGCATAAGCCTCGGCATTGCCGACCGGCGGCCGGCTGGTTTCAATCTTCAACTTCAGTGCAGTCGCCGCAAGGCGCGCGTAAATGCCGGACACCGCAAGACGATAAGGCTCGCCGCTCCGATGCGGCGATGGATCAGGCGACTGCTGCGCCAGCGCGCGCAATTCAGGCGACACGTCTGCGAGATGGGTCGCCAGCGACAGTTCGCCACCAAGCTCGTGCAGTTCGGCGAGATAGAAACGAAGCACACGCGTGCTCTGCATCTGCAGCGTTCCCCGCATCACCTCGGCGGTGACAAAGGGATTGCCGTCGCGGTCCCCGCCGATCCAGCTTCCCATCTTGAGGAACGTCGCCAGCTCTGGCGCATCCTGCGCATCGGCAGCACTGCCGCCCTCTTCCGCCAGACAATCTTCCAGCGAGCAATGCAGCCGCGGCACCTCGCGCAGAAACGTATAGTCGTAGAACGACAGCCCGTTGGCGACCTCGTCCAGCACCGTGAGCTTGGTCCGGCGCAGCAGATTGGTCTGCCACAGCGTCACCACAGCGCGGCGCAGCTGTTCATCGCTCGCCGCGATTTCATCGGCCGTCATCTGGGTCCGCTCACGCGTATTGAGCAGGGACGCGATTTCCATTTCACGGTCGATGGTGCTCTTGCGGCGAACTTCGGTTGGATGCGCGGTCAGAACCGGACTGACCAAGGCCTTCGCAAAGAACGTCCGCAGCGCGTCAGCATCAATCCCGGCATCCTTTGCGCGCGTTAGTGCGCGCGACAGCGTCCCCGGACGTGAAGCGGTTCCCGCCATATCCTGCGCCCGCCGCTGGCGGATGTTGTTCTGGTCTTCGGCGATATTGGCCAGATGCGAGAAGTAACTGAACGCACGCACGATACGGACGGTTTCGGCAATCGACATGCCGTCGAGAATGGCCTCAAGTTCGCGCCGCGCCGGCTTGTCGTCATCGCGATGGAAACGGATCGAGGTCTGCCGGACGCGCTCGACCAGATCGAAGACGTCGGTTCCTTCCTGATCGCGCACGGTATCGCCGAGAATGCGTCCCAGCCGCCGGATGTCAGCGCGCAGCAGCGCATCGTCATCGGATAACGGTACATCGCCATCCCGAAGCCGGGCGTCACGGGTTCTGGACGAGGATATCTCCGACATGGATGATCCGTTTGCGCGAAAAATGACCGGTATTCTTCCAGTCGCAATTTTTGCACAACGGCGCAAGCGCCGGAACACTCATCCCCGCGGCATTTTACTCAACAGTTCTGGCGAGCGTCTTGTGATGCCGACTGTTTCCCGCAAGAAACGACAACTGTTTCGCCTGAAAACGCGCTAAATCTTTCGTCCAGCGCGCTCCCAATACGGATCACGCAGCCGCCGCTTGAAAATCTTGCCGGAATCCTCACGCGGAAGATTTTGCTGAACGTCGATGTGCTTGGGCACCTTGTAACCCGCCAGCGCAAGCTTGAGCTGTTCGCGGATCACCGCAACATCGAGCTTTGCTCCCGGCTGGGGTTCAACCACCGCCATCAGCGCCTCCCCAAACTCCTCGTCGGGAATGCCGAACACGGCGCAGTCGTGCACGCCTGAGAGCCCATGCAGCACGGCCTCGATTTCCGCCGGGTAGATGTTGACGCCACCGGAGATCACCATGTCGCGCTTGCGGTCGCAGATGAACACATAACCGTCGGCATCGATGTAACCGACATCGCCGCTGGTGATGAATCCGTCACGGTCGATCTCGGCCCGCTTCTCCGGCTTGTTGTGATACGTGAAGTCTGGATTTGCGGCGATGCGCGAGTAGATTTCGCCGATCTCACCTTGCGGCAGGATCCGGCCGTCATCACCGATAAACCGCAGCTCTGCGCCGGGAGAAATCTTCCCCACCGTGCCGGGCTTTTTCAGCGCATCTTCTGAATTGGCGAACGTCACCGCGCCGGATTCGGTGCTGCCGTAAAATTCGTAAATCACCGGACCGAACCACTCGATCATGGCGCGCTTGACGTCGGCCGGGCATGGCGCGGCCGCATGGATAATGTGGCGCAGCGAGGAGACATCGTAGGATTTGCGCACATGCTCAGGCAGCTTCAGGAGCCGGGTGAACATCGTCGGCACCATGAAAACGTTGTCGATCTTCTGCTGATCGATGATCCGCAGGAAGTCTTCGGCGTCGAATCGCGGCATGATCACCAGCAGATCACCAAGCCGTCCGGCGCGCAGGCCGAACGCATTGGGCGCAGAGTGATACAGCGGTCCCGGCAGCAGCGCGCGCACGCCCGGCTTCAGCCCGTAGATCAGCGCGCGCATGGCTTCCATCGATGCGCTCTGCTCCGGCGTTGGCGCATAGCGCTTGACGCCTTTTGGATGTCCGGTGGTGCCGGACGTGTAGATCATGTTCTGCGGCTGCGGCAGAACGGGACCGTCATATGGCGTTTGCTTCGCAAACCAGATGTCGAAATCGATAGTGCCACGCGCAGCCACGCAAAGCGCAGGGTCAATCCGGTTGGCCGCAACGATTTCCGTCGGAGGCGGCAGGCTGAGCATGGTGACGCCGGCGGGAACGACACCATTGAGCCCATGCAGCAGATCGGCATGGCCGATCAGTACGCGCGCGCCGGAATCGCCCATGACATAGGCGACTTCATCGGCTTTGAAGTGCCAGTTGATTGGAACCGCATAGGCTCCGAGCGACATGACGGCATACGCCGACTCCAGAAACGCAATATCGTTGCGCATCAGGATTCCGACGCTGTCACCCTGCTTGACGCCAAGCGCCGCGAGCCCGCCTGCAATCAGGCGCGCCCGCTCGTTGACCTCATCGCGCGTCTTGCGGCGTTCACCACTGACGATTCCCGTCTCACGTTTAACCGAAGCTGACATTCCTTTGGCCCGCTCAGTTCGAGCCGTCGGCAAATTTCGGCGCGCGCTTCTCGATGTTGGCCCGCACAGCCTCGGACTGGTTGGGCGATCCCATGAGTTTCATCTGCTCGACCGACTCCGCCAGCAACGCCGGTCCGGGATTGCTGGTGGACAGGCTGTTCAGCATCCGCTTGATGGCGCGAATGGCGTCCGGGCTCTTGCCGGCGATATCACGTGCGACCTCAAGCGCGACGGTATGCGGGTCATCGCAAAGACGCGTCGCAAGGCCGTAGCTCATGGCCTCCTGCGCGGAGAAAATCCGCCCCGTGAATGTCAGGTCGCGCAGGATGTCGTCGCGAACCAGACTGGCGAGAATGGGTGTCCCCGCCATATCCGGCACCAGCCCCCATTTGATTTCCATGATCGACATGCGCGCGTCCGGCGCAAGGAAGCGCATGTCGGCGCCGAGCGCGAGCTGGAAGCCGCCGCCGAACGCAACGCCGTGCACGGCCGCGATGACGGGCACAGGCAATTGCCGCCAGCCCCAGACTGCCTGCTGCGAATGATTGGTGAGGCCGTGGGTGCGCTTGGCAAGATCACGCAAATCGCTGCTGCCTTCGCCCATTGCGGCAAAGCGTCCCATATCGAGACCTGCGCAGAACGCGCGGCCTTCGCCGGACAGCACCACCGCACGCAGCCCTTTTTCATTCTTGAGCCGCGCCGCTGTATCGACCAGCGCATTGAACATTGCCGCATCCAGCGCGTTCATCTTGTCAGCGCGGACCAGGCGAACGTCGGCCACCCCCTCCGACATCGAAACCGTAATGCGATCGTTGGTGGCGGACATGGCGTTCTCTCCCTGATTGTTTTTGATCTCTTCTCTTTACAGAGTTAGCCCACCCTGTTTTAATTAATCAACTAACTAATCAAAGAATTCCTATCGAGTGTGGCGGTTCGCAAGTCCGCATCAATCTTGAAGCAAGCAGCGGTTGCGGACTTGCGAACCAAAGCCACACTAGGATTGTATTCTTGTTGGTGTCCTTTCGAATCCGAAGTTCGTACGGAAGGCACTGAAAATAAAACGAACTTCGGATTCGGGACACCAAGGCAGGATTGCACCATGTTCACAGATCGTCTTCTAGCAGGCCGCAAAATCCTGGTGACTGGCGGCGGCACCGGTCTCGGCAAGGCCATGGCGGCGAAGTTTCTCAGCCTCGGCGCGGAAATTCATATCTGCGGCCGCCGCAAGGGCGTCTGCGAGGAGACCGCCGCCGAATTGATGAAATTGCACGGCGGTAAGGTCACGGCGCATGGCGTCGACATTCGCGATTCCGCCGCCGTCGATGCGATGATCGATGAGGCATTCAAGGACGGCCCGCTCACCGACCTCATCAACAACGCAGCGGGAAATTTCATTTCGCGCACACAGGACCTCTCGCCGCGCGGGTTCGATGCGGTCGCCAATATCGTGATGCACGGGACGTTCTACGTCACCCATGCCGTCGGCAAACGCTGGATCGCCGGCGGTCACCGCGGCAACGTCGTCTCCATCACCGTGACGTGGGTTCGCAACGGCAGCCCCTACGTGGTTCCTTCCGCCATGAGCAAGTCCGCCATTCATGCCATGACCATGTCGCTCGCCACCGAGTGGGGCCGTTACGGCATTCGGCTCAACACCATTGCGCCTGGCGAAATTCCGACCGAAGGCATGAGCAAGCGCATCAAGCCCGGCGACGAAGCCGGCGCGCGCACGATCGCCCAGAACCCGATGGGCCGCGTCGGTCACATGAGCGAACTGGAAAACCTCGCGACGTTCCTGATTTCGGGTGGCTGCGACTGGATCAACGGCGAAACCATCGCGATGGATGGTGCGCAGGCGCTGGCCATGGGCGGCAACTTCTACCAATTGCGCGACTGGAAGGATTCCGACTGGAGCGCAGCACGCGACGCCATCATGGCGCAAAACGAAAAGGACAAGGCGAAGCGCGCTTAAGCGCTCGCCGCGCCAATCCAAAAACAAAACAGGGAGAAACTGAATGCGTTCGACGAAACCGCTATGCGCTGCCGTTGCAGCAGGATTTCTGGTCGCTGCGACCGGAAGCGCTATGGCCCAGAAAAAATACGATACCGGCGCAACCGATACCGAAATCAAGATCGGCAACATCATTCCATATAGCGGCCCCGCTTCCGCCTATGGCGTCGTCGGCAAGGCGATGGAAGGCTATTTCAAGAAGATCAACGAAGAAGGCGGGATCAACGGCCGCAAGATCAACTTCATTTCGTATGACGACGCCTACAGCCCGCCGAAAGCCGTCGAGCAGACCCGCAAGCTGGTCGAAAGCGACGAAGTGCTGCTGGTGTTCGGCGCACTCGGCACACCGTCGAACTCGGCGATTCAGAAATACATGAATGCAAAGAAGACGCCGCATCTGTTTCTGGCGACCGGCGCGACCAAATGGAACGATCCAAAGGCATTCCCGTGGACCATGGGCTGGCTGCCGAGCTACCAGAGCGAAGGCCGCATCTATGCGAAGTATCTCCTGAAGGAAAAACCCGACGCGAAGATCGCCGTGCTCTACCAGAACGACGACTTCGGCAAGGATTACCTGAAGGGCATTCAGGATGGCCTCGGCACCAAGAAATCGATGATCGTTGCGGAAGAAAGCTACGAGCTTTCGGAACCGACCATCGATTCCCACATCGTCAAGCTGAAGTCGCTCAACCCCGACGTTCTCGTGATCTTCACGACCCCCAAGTTCGGTGCGCAGACCATCAAGAAGGTCGGCGAGCTCGGCTGGAAGCCCACGATGATCATCGCCAACGTCAGCGCATCGACGGCGACCGTGATGAAGCCTGCGGGTTTCGATAACTCCCAGGGCGTTATTTCCGCCTCCTACGCAAAGGACGCATCCGATCCGCAGTGGAACGACGATTCCGGCATGAAGGACTTCAAGGCGTTCCACGCCAAGTATGTGCCCGAAGCCAACGTCGCGGACAGTTCCCTCCTCACCGGCTACAACATGGCCCAGACCATGGCCGCGCTGCTCAAGCAATGTGGCGACGACCTGACCCGCGCCAACGTCATGAAGCAGGCTGCCAACATCAAGGGGCTTCAGCAGGGCGGCTTGCTGCCCGGCATCAAGATCAACACCAGCCCCACGGACTTCTCGCCCATCGAACAACTGCAGTTGATGCGGTTCAAGGGCGAACGCTGGGAGCTGTTCGGCGGCGTCGTTGACGGCGAAGCCGGCGGTGAACGCTGAGGCACCATGCACTTTGCGCTGACTTGAGTTGAGCGAGGCGAATATCTCTCAATTTCGCCTCGCCATTCGAACGCCTCCCGTTATATTGGCCCCAAGAAACCAATAAACGGGAGGCGATTTCGTGGGATCCAGTGAAGAACTCGTGCGGGCCACTGCCTGCGACATTGTCGAGCGGTTGCGCAAAAACGACATTACACCCCACGACCTGCTCGACGCGCTGGAATCCCGAATTCAGAAAGTCGACGGTCAGGTCAACGCCCTCCCCACGCTCTGCTTCGATCGCGCCCGCAGCCACGCCGACAAGCTGATGAAGAAGCCAGCCAGCCAGCGCGGCCTGCTCGCCGGTATGCCGGTGCCCATCAAGGATCTGACCGATGTCGCCGGCGTGCTGACCACTCAGGGCTCGCCGATCTTCAAGGATAGCATCGCGACGAAATCCAACATCGTCGTCGAAAATCTCGAGACGAATGGCGCGGTGATCTACGCCAAATCCAATACGCCGGAATTCGGCGCCGGCGCCCAGACCTTCAACGAAGTGTTCGGCGCGACGCTCAATCCGTGGAATCTGTCACGCTCGGCGTCCGGATCGTCCGGCGGCGCGGCGGCGGCGCTTGCAACCGGCACCGCATGGCTCGCCCATGGGACCGATGTGGGCGGATCGCTGCGCAATCCGGCCAGTTTCTGCGGCGTGGTTGGCATGCGCCCCAGCATCGGCCGGGTCGCGCATTCGCAAGCCGCGAAGATCGACCGCACGCTCAGCGCCGACGGGCCTATGGCCCGCAACGTGGAAGACCTCGCGCTGATGCTGGACGCAATGTCCGGCGAACATCCGGGCGATCCGCTGTCGTTGCCTGTTCTGCCAACATCGTTTCTCGCCGCGGCTCGCTCCGGCAAAAAGCCGAAGCGCATCGCCTATTCCGCCAACCTCGGAATTTCGCCGGTCGATCCGGAAGTCGCCGAGATCACGCGCAAGGCCGCGCAGCGGTTTGCAGAGGCGGGCGTCATTGTCGAGGAAGCCCATCCGGATTTCAGCGAGGCGGTCGCGTGTGCTCATGTACTGCGCGCTTACGATTATGTGCTGACCAAGGGCAAACTTCTTAAATCGCATCGCGACCAGTTAAAGCCGGAAGTGATCTGGAACATCGAGGAAGGCCTCAAGTTGACGCTGGCCGATATCGAACGTGCCGAAGCCCAGCGCGTCACGCTGACCAACCGCGCCCTCGCCTTCTTCGAGACCTACGATTTGTTGCTGTGCCCGACCACCATCGTCGCGCCGTTCCCGGTCGAACAGCGTTATCTCGCCGAATGCAACGGCACAAAGTTCGACAACTACGTCGGCTGGCTCGCTATCGTCTCCGCGATCACGGTTGCCTGCTGCCCCGCGATGTCGATCCCCTGCGGGTTCACCCGCGAGAATCTGCCGGTGGGATTGCAGATCGTCGCGCCGCCCCGCGGCGAGGCCCGCGCATTGGCAGGCGGCAAGATTCTGGAAGATATCCTCGGATTGGGAGCCCTCACCCCAATCGATCCGCGGCCGGGCACCTGAGCTTGCAATCGGCGACCTCGCATGAAACATATCCGGCTCAATCTGTGAGAAAATAGATGGCAGCGCCAAAACCTCCTGCGTTCGAAACGCTCAGCCTGCATGCGGGCCAGCATCCCGATCCGGTCACCGGCTCGCGCGCCGTGCCCATCTACCAGACCACGTCCTACGTGTTTCAGGACGCCGATCATGCCGCCGCGCTTTTCAATCTGGAACGCGCTGGCCACATCTATACACGCATTTCCAATCCAACCATTGCGGTGCTTGAAGAGCGCCTCGCCGCACTGGAGAACGGCGTTGGCGCGGTCTGCACCGCCAGCGGCATGGCGGCGATGCATCTGGCCATCGTGACGCTTCTCGGCGCCGGCGATCACATCGTGGCCTCTGCGTCGCTCTATGGCGGGACCATCAACCTGCTGACCCACACGCTTCCTCGCTTCGGCATCACCACGACCTTCGTCAAGCCGCGCGACCTCGATGGCCTCCGCGCCGCGATCAAGCCGAACACCAAGCTCGTGATCGGCGAGACCATCGGCAATCCCGGCCTCGAAGTGCTCGACATCCCCGCTGTTGCAAAGATTGCGCATGACGCCGGTATCCCGCTTCTGATCGACAATACCTTCGCAACGCCCTACCTCGCCCGCCCCATCGAGATGGGCGCAGACATCGTCATGAACTCGATCACCAAATGGATCGGCGGCCACGGCATCGCGATCGGCGGCGTGATCGTCGATGGCGGACACTTCGACTGGGAAAAGTCGGGCAAGTTCCCGACACTGACGACGCCGTATGCCGGCTATCACGGCATCGTCTTCAGCGAAGAATTCGGGCCGCAGGCGTTCATCATGCGCGCCCGCGCCGAAGGCCTGCGCGATTTCGGCGCCTGTCTTTCACCCACCAACGCATTCCAGATCCTGCAAGGCGCAGAGACGTTGCATGTCCGCATGCAGCGTCACGTCGAGAACGCCACTGCGGTGTTGGCTTTCCTGACTGCCAACAAAGCCGTCGAGTGGGTGCTGCATCCGTCGCTCGAGAGCCACCCCGACCATGCGCTGGCGAAGCAACTGCTGCCACGCGGCGCGGGCTCGATCATCACCTTCGGCATCAAGGGCGGACGCGACGCCGGACGCAAGTTCATCGAGGCGCTGAAACTCGTCAGCCACGTCGCCAATGTCGGCGACGCCAAGACGCTGGTCATTCATCCCGCCTCTACCACGCATCAGCAGATGAACGCAGAGCAGTTGAAGGTCGCAGGTATCGGCGAAGAATTGATCCGGTTGTCCATCGGCATTGAAGCCGCCGAGGACATCATCGGCGATCTTGGCCAGGCGCTTCGCTTTTCGCAGAAAGCTTGAGACATGATTCTGACTGTGGATGGCACTGAGGTTTTCGCGACAACGGGCGGCAAGCCGTTCAATCCGGAATTGCCGCTGGTTGTTTTCCTGCACGGCGCGGGTTTCGATCATTCGATGTGGGCGCTGTTCAGCCGGTGGTTTTCCCATCACGGCTACAGCGTGCTGGCGCCGGATCTTCCGGGGCATGGACGCTCCAAGGGACAACCCATTCCCTCCATCGCCGGCATGGCGGACTGGACGATCAAGCTGATCGACGCCGCCGGCGCGAAGAAGGCCGGCCCTGTCGGTCATTCGATGGGTTCGCTGGTCGCGCTGGATGCCGCCGCGCGCTATCCCGGCAGGATTTCCGCGCTCTCGCTGATCGGCGTCGGCGGGGCGATGCCGGTGTCCCCTGACCTGCTCAACGCCGCAAAGGACAACAACCACGATGCCGTCGACATGGTGTCGATCTGGGGCTTCGGATTCGCCGCAGGCCTTGGCGGCTCGCAGGCCCCGGGCTTGTGGATGATGGGTGGCGGCCAGCGCGTGCTTGAACGCGGCAATCCCGGCGCGCTCTACAACGATCTCGCCGCCTGCAACGACTACAAGGATGCACTCGGTGCTGCAGCTAAGGTCACCGCGCCGACCACGCTCATACTTGGCGAACGGGACATGATGACGCCGCTCAAATCGGGCAAACAACTCGCAGCCGCGATTGCGGGCTCAAAGCCAGTGGTGCTGCCGGGCGCAGGCCACATGCTGACAGCGGAGCGGCCGGACGATGTGTTGAAGGCGCTGATCGCTTCACATGCCTAGGTAGATGCGCCGCACTTCCGGATTGGACCGGATGTCGGCGGCCGGGCCGCTCATCACAACCTTGCCGGTTTGCAGCACATACGCGCGGTCGGAAATCTCGAGGCTTTCCGACAGGCGCTGCTCGACCAGCAGAACCGTCACGCCGTTGGCGCGGATCTGCTGAACCGCCCGAAAGATTTCATCGACCAGCTTCGGCATGATGCCCTGCGACGGCTCGTCCAGCATCAACAGGCGCGGCCGCGTCATCAGCGCGCGGGCAATCGCCAGCATCTGCTGCTCGCCGCCGGAGAGCGTGGCCGCGCGTTGCGACAGCCGTTCTTCGAGGCGCGGAAACAGCTTGAACACAAACTCAAGCGGACTATCGCGATCCGGGCTGCCGCGATGCAGGTAACTGCCGAGCCGCAGATTGTCCGCAACGCTGAGGCGCGGAAACAGCCGCTTGTTCTCCGGTACGAAGGCAAGCCCCCGCGCGGTAATCAAATGCGCCGGAATGATATCGATCCGTTCGCCGACGAAATTGACCGATCCCGATTTCGGCTTTTCCATCCCGGCGATGGATTTCAGCAATGTCGATTTGCCCGCGCCGTTTGCCCCCGCGACGGTGACGATTTCGCCCGAATCGACGTTGATCGAAATATCAGAGATCGCGATCAGGCCGCGATAGGCCGTGGTGAGGTTCGCTACTTCAAGCAACACGGTGGCGATCCCCCAGATAGGCGGCGATCACCTTGTCGTCGCGCACGACTTCCTTAGGCAATCCTTCCGCCAGCACCTTGCCGAGATGCAACACGACGGCGCGGTCCACCAGCGGCATCACAACTTCCATCACGTGCTCGACCATGACGACGGTGACGCCGGTCTCCCTTACCTTTCGGATCAGATCGACGCCAGCCGCCGCTTCGCTCGGCGTGAGGCCCGTTAGCACTTCATCGAGCAGCAGCAGCTTCGGTTCGGTGGCGAGCGCACGCGCGACTTCAAGTCGCCGTTTCTGCGGCGGTGTCAGATCTGCCGCGGACGCATCGGCATGCGCCGCAAGGCCGACATAGTCCAGAACATCGAGCGCCTTCGCCCGGGCCTGCAAAACGCCGGGATAGCGAACGAAAGCGCCCACCGTGACGTTCTCCACCACCGACATGGAATCAAATGAGCGAGGCACCTGATAGGTTCGCGCGATACCGAGATCGCAGCGGTCAGCGGCAGGCAGCGGCGTAATGTCCCGCCCGTCGAATTCGATGACGCCGAACGACACCGGAAACGAACCGGCGATCAGGTTGAACAGCGTCGACTTTCCCGCGCCGTTCGGACCAATGAGCCCAAGAATTTCGCCACGCTTGACGTCGAGATCGATAGAGTCGTTTGCAACGAGTCCATCGAAACGGCGCGTCACGCTGCGGCAAGTGACGAGCGGCTTGTCGGTCATGCCGTTGCCTCGCGCTTCACCGCAGGCTTGATAATGCTGAGAATGCCCTCAGGCCGGGTCAGCGATACGATCATGATGAGCCCGCCGTAGATCACGAGATCGAGGCCGGAGCCAGATCCCCCGAGATACGAGCGCGTCAGTTCGGCCAGTGGAATCAGGATCAGTGCGCCGATGGCTGGACCCCACAACGAGCCGACCCCGCCCAGCACCGCAGGCAGCGCCATCAGCAGCGAGAAGCGAAAATGCATGACGCTGTCCGGATCGATGTAGGACACAAACGCTGCGTAGAATCCGCCCCCGACCGCAGTAAAGAATGCTGAGATCGCGGCCGCCGCCATCTTGGAATGGAAGATCGTAACACCGAGGCTTTCCGCCGCATCGGCGCTGTCCTTCACCGCGCGCCACCAATAGCCCCACTTCGATTCGACAATGGAGAACGTGACCAGCCAGGTGACGGCGAACAGGCCGAGCGCAAAGTAGAAATACGGCGCCTTGTCGCGCGCGAACTGCAGTGTCCACCAAGAATCCGGCGTAAACGGCCACTGGATGCCGAGCGCGGCACCCGCATAGTCCCAGTTATGGAATAGCAGCAGGCCGATTTCGGCGATGACGATGGTCGCGATGGAGAAATAGTGTCCCTTGAGCCGGAAGCAGGGATATCCCAGCGCCAGCGCGATCAACGCAGCGATAATCCCGCCTGCGAGAAGCCCGCCCCACGGCGTGATGCCGAACTTCACATAGAGAATACTGGTCGCGTAAGCGCCGATCCCGAAATACAGCGCATGTCCCAGCGAGACCTGACCGCAATAACCGCCGAGCAGGTTCCAACTCTGCGACAGTGCCGCGAACAGCAATGTCAGGATCAGCACGTTCATCATGTAGACGTCGGTAACCAGCCGCGGCACCAGCGCGATCAGTGCAAACACGACAAACGCGGTAATGAGCTGACGCCGCCGGGCGGTGACGAATGCGGACATCGACGAGGCTGCAGCGCTCTGGGTCATCACAGCCTCCCGAACAGGCCGCTCGGCCTGACAAACAACACCAGAAGATAGAGCGAATACACCCCGACCGATTTCAACGAAGCCGGCAGGATCAGCGTGGTCAGCGCCTCCACCAATCCGACGATCACGCCCGCTACCAGCGCGCCGAAAATACTGCCGAAGCCGCCGAGCGCGACCGTCACGTAAGCGATCAGCGCAAAGGTGCCGCCGACCTGCGGATGGATGTAATAGAAAATCGCCAGCACGGCGCCTGCGATCCCCACCAGCGCGGCGCCAAGTCCCCAGCCCAGCGCGAACACGCGATTGCGGTCGATGCCGACCAGTGCGACCGCGCCCTGATCCTCGCGCGTGGCTTCAAGCGCCTTGCCGAAGTCAGTCCGTGTGATCAGCCAGTAAAGTCCGGCGAACACCGCCAAGGACACTGCTCCGCCGAAAATCTGCGGCCACGGCAGGAACACGCCGCCGATGTTGAGCGTCTTGCCGCCGAGCCACGTATTGGCGATGTTGCGATAGTCCGGTGTGAAGAAATACTGCGCCAGCCCTTGGATCAGTAACGCGAGGCCGAAGGTCGCGAAGATCTGCACCATGCCGGGATTGGCCTTGGCACGCATCGCATAGCGGATAATGCCCGCATAGACCGACACGCCCAGCACAAACATCAGCGCCACCACCAGCGGCGCGAGCACGACAGGATCGAGCGCGGTCATGAACACCAGCCCGAACGTCGCGTACATCGCGAGCATGAGAAATTCGCCGTGGGCGAAGTTCACCACGTCCATCAGACCAAAAATCAGCGACAGGCCGACCGCGATCAGCGCGTAGATCAGCCCCAGCAAGAGGCCGCTCGCGATCACCTGTAGAAAGGCTTGCGTTGTCACTGTGCAATCATTCCGTCAAAAAGGGACACAGCCCGTCGGGCGCGGCAAGTGGATACTCAAGAGAATGGGCGCTGCCGGTAACGACAGCGCCCATTGTCTTAGCCATTCATCGGCCATTTTGGCTCGGCGATTGCGGCCTGCGCCGGATAGACAGTAATGAACTTGCCGCCGAGATACTGCAGCAATACCGGATCGGCATCGTCGTTCTGTCCCTCAGGGGTGAACTTGATGCGCTTCCACGGCATGATCGTCTTCTCGCCGGGCGTGTCGGTGGCAGCGAGCGCCGCACGAATCTTCTCGCCGTCGGTGGACTTCGCCCGGTCTATGGCGTCGGCGAGAACCAGGATGCAGGTCAACTGCCGCGAGGTGTTGTCGTTCAGATCGCGGTTGGCGCGCGCCTTGAACATGTCGTTGACCTTGCCGACCGACGGACGCTTGGCGGCAAGATCGAGCGAGAAGCTGGCGCGCGAAATCATGCCGTTGAGCTTGTCGCCGACCGCGTCGAACGTCGCCTTGTCGGAGAAACCCGCCGCCTGGGCCAGAATGTTGTTTGGCTTGTAGCCGAGCTCGTCCATCGTCTTCATCAGAAGAATGGTATCGGTGGTGTAGCTCGACGGCAGCAGCACGTCCGGATTGGCGCTCTTGATCTGCTGCACTTCGGCGGTCAGCGACGGCGAACTGGCGCGATACTTGATGTCGACGGCGACCTTGTAGCCGCGATCCTGCGCCAGCTTGCGCTGGACGTTCGACGAGTCGGTGCCGAAAATCGTATCCTCGAAGAACAGTCCGACACTGTCGATCTTCTTGCCCTTCTTCTTCAGCGCATCCATGAACTCGAACATCGCGAGCGAGAACATCTCGTCATGCGCTGCGGGGCGAAAGAAAAACTTCAGGCCGCGACGATGCAGGCTCGGCGACGATGAATCCGCGGCAACATAGGGAATGCCGTAGCGTTCGCAGGACGCGCTGACCGTTGCCGATACCGACGAATGGAATGCGCCGCAGATGGCGACCACCTTGTCCTGGGTAATCAGGCGTTCGGCCTCGGCACGGCCCTTCTGCGGATCGCCTTGATGATCGGCAAAGACCAGCTTGATCTTGGCGCCTTCGAGGCCAGCAAGCCCGGCGTTCTTTGCGGTCGGCAAATCGAGATCATGTGCATTGTTGACGATATCGGCCGCTGTTTCCAGAGCGTGGCGTGCGTCCGCACCGATCTGGGCCGTCGGTCCCGTTAGCGGCCAGATGCAGCCGATCAGGATTTCCTTGCCAGCTTGCGCGACTGCGCGCGTTCCGAGAGTTCCGGCAAGTGACATTGCGACACCGGACAACAGTACTTCACGGCGATTCATCGACAACACTCCCTGGTTTGACGCAGCCTTTGTCTGGCAAAGGCTTCGCCGCTGATCTGAAAACTTACTGAATCGAAAATTGCGAATTGCGAACGTCCGTCACCAGCATGAAGCCCGGCGCGTGGGTGATCGCGAAAGCCGGCCGCGATTGCAAGATGACCGATTGCGGGGTGACTCCGCACGCCCAAAATACCGGCATCTCATCAGGCTGAATGCTCACTGCGTCGCCATAATCAGGCTTCGCAATATCCTTGATGCCAATCAGTTCCGGCTTGTCGATGTGCACCGGCGCGCCGTGCACCGCCGGAAATCGCGTAGTGATCTGGATCGCTCGGATCGCCTCTGCGGGCTTGAACGGCCGCATTGAGACCACCATGGGTCCTTCGAACGGCCCTGCAGACGCACAAGGAACGTTGGTGCGGTACATCGGAACGTTGCGCTTCTCCTCGATGTGGCGAATTTTCAGCCCGTCGGCGATCAGCGCTTCCTCGAATGAAAACGAACAGCCGATGACGAAGGCGACGAGATCGTCCCGCCAGTGCGCCATGATGTCGGTGGGCTCCTCGCTCAGTTGCCCGTCGCGCCAGACCCGGTAGCGCGGAATATCGGTGCGGATGTCGAGGTCAATGCCGAGCGCAGGAATGCGCGGGTCGCCCACGTCGGACATGCCGATAATGGGGCACGGCTTGGGATTGAGTTGGCAGAAGCGATGAAACGATGCCGCGATGTCTTCCGGCACGACGACGAGGTTGCCTTGAACGTAACCGGGCGCAACACCTGCGGTGACGTCGACCTTGCCGGAGCGATAGGCCAGCCGCGCATCCCGGCTTGGGAGACCAGCGCCGAGACTATGAACCGATCGAGACACCTGTTCGGGCGCCGAGAGCATAGGACCCCTCCATTTCTCTTCAAAAAGAGTGGATCATTGCCCTACGATAAAGTCTAGTCGCGTTTTCTTATAAGAAACGATAAGCTGGACTAATAGGTGTGGGGCTACGGCATGGTGGATTTCAAATCGATCGAAACATTTCTCTGGGTGGTGACGCTCGGCAGCTTTGGCGGCGCGGCGCGCAAACTCAACACGACCCAGCCTGCCATCTCGCAGCGCATCTCCCAGCTTGAAGCCGAGATGGGTGTGAAACTGCTGCAGCGTGACAGCCGCTCCGTGATGCCGACACCGAGCGGACGGCAGATGATGCAATACGCCGAAAAGCTGATCGGACTACGTTCGGAAATGCTGGCTGCAATAATGGATCGCACGGCGATGCGTGGCGTTCTGCGTCTCGGTGTTTCCGAAACCATCGTTCACACCTGGTTGCCGAAACTGATCGAGCGCGTCGCCGGCACCCATCCCAATCTCTCGCTGGAAGTTGAAGTCGATATCACGCCCAATCTGCGCGCACGCCTGCTGGCGCAGGAGATCGACCTCGCCTTTTGTCAAGGACCACTGTCGTTCTCGAACGTGCGCAACCGCGTGCTCTGCGACTATCCGATTTCCTTTGTCGCCAGTCCTTCGCTCGGACTCGGCAGCGGCGTGTTGACGGTTCACGACCTCGCGCGCTTCGCGATCATCACATTCGCGCGCAAGACGCAGCCCTATGAAATCGTGCGCTCGCTGTTCAACCGGCCTGACCTGCCGCAGACCCGGCTGCACGCCAGCGCCTCGCTTGCGACCGTGATCCGGATGGCGACCGACGGCATCGGCGTCGCAGTGATCCCGACAGCGATCGTGGAACGCGAACTGGCAGAAGGCCAGCTCCAGCTGCTGTCCACCGATCTTCAGGTGCCGACGCTGACATTTGCCGCGAGCTGGCTCGCATCGCCCGACACGCTGGCCGCCGAACTTGTTGCCGATCTTGCCGTAAAGCTCGCGCAGGGTGAGGACGACACGACTATCGCGCGCAGCATCAGTGCTGCGACGGCGGCTCGTCCGGTATCTCCAGCGCTTCCGTGAACGGAAATTCGAGCACGATCTCACCGGCCACGTCAGTGACTTCCAGAGACGCGGACAGGAGGCTCGGGTCCTTGCCCTCCTCCTGGAGAATTTGCCGGATGGTTGCGCGAGCCACACGCCAGGCGTGATCGGGATCGCGCAATTCTGCGCCCTCAGGGTCCGGAATAAGCGTTTCGCCGATGCGGGTGTTGAAGAAATAACGGGGCATATCTGAAACCTAGGACTGACACCGCAAACCCACAAGGGCGGCCTGCATTTCCGCCCGGCGATAGCAGTTGATCTGGATGGACCTTTTGATGCCTAAGTGAAAGGTATCTGACGGAATCATGACGTGCATACTATCATCACCGAACCGTTGTTCTATTTTGTGGCGGTTCCGGCGGTGATCCTGCTGGGGCTGGCTAAGGGCGGCTTTTCGGGTCTCGGCATCGCGTCGACGCCGCTACTAGCGCTTTACCTGCCGCCGCTGGAAGCCGCAGCGCTGATCCTGCCGATCCTGATCACTCAGGATGTCATCTCGATCTACGTTTACCGGCGCGACTGGGATGCCTGGAACCTGAAAGTCATGCTGCCCGGCGCGATTGCCGGCATGGCGCTCGGCTGGCTGCTGGCCTCCCACCTGTCAGATGCCTTTGTGCGCATCATTATCGGCCTGATCGGGCTTGCCTTCGTCGCCAACACCTGGCTGCGCCGCAACAGGATCGAACCGCATGCGGCGACGGCCATCAGCGGCGTGTTCTGGGGTGGCGTGTCGGGCTTTACATCATTCATGACCCAAGGCGGCGGACCACCGTTTCAGGTTCATGTCCTGCCGCAACGGCTGCCGAAGCTGACACTGGTTGGCACCACCACGATTTTCTTCGCGGTGGTCAATGTCCTGAAGATCGGCCCCTACTTCGCGCTCGCTCAATTCACGACGAAGAATTTCGCGACATCGCTGCTCCTGCTGCCGATCGCGGTGCTCGCGAACTTCGTGGGCATCTGGCTGGTGCAAAAAACTCCAACCGGATTATTCTACAACATCGCCTACGTGCTTCTGTTCGTCATCTCGCTGCTGCTGCTGTGGCAGGGCGTGGCGGCGTTGATCTAGTGTCCTGAATCCGAAGTTCGCCTGATTTTGCAGCGCGCTCCAGAGCGAACTTCGAATTCAAAAGGACACTAGAAATTATGATTCTAGTATGGTTTTGGTTCGCAAGTCCGCAAAAGTACTCGCCGTAGAAATGATGCGGACTTGCGAACCACCATACTAGATCATCGGCAGGCTGCGCGGCTCACGGCCCAGCAGAAACGCCTTGTCGAGCGCGGCGATATCGCTTTCCGCCAACGTCACGTTCCCTGCGCCCGCGTTGTCGGCGGCATGATCCGATGACGAAGCCTTGGGGATCGCGAATACCGACGGCCACCGCGTCAGAAACGCGAGCGCCACCTCACGCGGCGTCGCCCCGTTTCGTGCGGCGATTTCCTGCAGCACCTTGCCGCCAGCCGATTGTGCATCGGGGAAATCGTCATGGCCGAACGGCGAATAGGCAACGACCGCGACGCCGTGCGCTTCGCACCACGGGATCACCGAGTGTTCGATGGCGCGCTCGTTCAGGTGATACAGCACCTGATTGCAGGCGATGCGCCCCTCGCCCGCGACGTCGAGAATTTCCGCAAGATCGCCCGCATCGAAATTGCTGACGCCCCACGAGCGGATCTTTCCATCGCCGACCAGTTGTTCAAAGGCCGCGACTGTATCCTCCAGCGGATATGATCCGCGCCAATGCAGCAGATAGCAATCCAGCCGATCGGTCTTCAGGCGTTTCAGCGAACGCTCACAGGCCTGCACGGTGCCCTTGCGCGACGCGTTGCTCGGCAGCACCTTTGAGACCAGAAACACCTCGTCGCGCCGACCGGCCATTGCCTCGGCAACAACCAGCTCCGCATCGTCATACATTTCGGCAGTGTCGATATGGGTCATGCCAAGGTCGAGACCTTTGCGCAGCGCAGCTACGGCGGATGTGCGATTGCCCCGGTCGATGTACCAGGTGCCCTGCCCGATGATCGAGACCTGCTTGCCCGTCGCGCCGAACGATTTGTGCTTCATGCCAATTTGCTTTCAGTAGCCTGTCATTTCCAGATAGCCGATGCCGGTGTGGCTGCCCTTGAAACTGATTGGACCTTCCCAATAAGCGAAGCGCGTGCCCATCCAGCTTTTCGCATTCAGCGGCACGCTGTCGATCTTCAACCCGCGTTCGGGAATGGCGACGCTCCACGATGTCGGCAGCTTGCGACCGTCAATATCGGTCGAGCTTGTGGGCATCATGGTGATCGAACCCGGCGCAAGCGGCACCGACCGTCCATCGCGCTCAATCCAGTTGCCGGCGAAATAGTTCCGGCCATCCTTCTGCCGGAGGCGAAACAGCATGACTTTCTCGCCGGAATCGAGATGCAGCGAGAACCAGTCCCATCCGGTCTGGTCAGAGGCCAGCGGCTGACTGCTCCATTCGCGGTCCATCCACGCATGACCTGTGACAGCGACCTGTTTGTCGTCCAGCGTGATCGTGCCCGTCGCCGTGAAGTACGGCTGGCTGAAGTAATACGACGCCTGCCCGCGCTCAGATTTCTTGCTGTAGCCGCCTTCGCCCTGCAGCACCAGCGGACGATCCGCTGCGAGATTCAGGGCGTAACTGAAATCCGCACCCGATGCCGAAACCGCGAGCGGCGCAACAGTCTGCGCGTTAAACCCGTCAAGCCCGCGCATCTCCCATGAATCGATCCATGCACGAAACGGCGCCGCCTCCGCGCCCGCCTGACCGACCCCGCCGCGCGCGAATTTCTCCGCATAGCGATGGACCGTCGCGCTGGTAACGGCCGCATGCCCCATCCAGATCTGCTGATTGGCCCAGCCGTCCTGCTGCGCGCCAGGAGCCATGGCCTGCCGGAACAGAGTCCATTGTGCGCCCCACTGCGCGCCGCTGGCGTCTTTCAAATTCGCGGTGAGATACCACCATTCGATGCGGTAGTCCGGGTGCGGGCCATGATCGCGCGGAAATTCGAGCGCTCTTCCCGGAACGACCGCCGCAAATCCCTCGCTCTCGCCGCCCAGTCCTGCGAAGCCCTGCGCGCGCGCGAGCCCGCTGCCTAGTGTTGCAAGCAGACTGCCGCCAACGAAGGCGCGGCGGTTGATGGGACTATCAGCGTTCATTGGCGAATATCTTCGCGAGGGCTGCGGGTTGCAGCCGGATCAGCCGGATAATCGGCAGACACGTCGCAAGCAATGCTGCCAGCATCGCAACCGCAAACAGTTCCAGCAACTGCGCGGGGAAAACGTGTAGCGGCAGACGCCAGCCGAATGCCTTGACGTTCACCACCGCCACCAGACACCACGCCACCAGAATTCCGAGCGGCAGCGCCAGCAGTGCCGTGATGAACGCGACCGACATGGTTTTCAGTAACTCGATCGCCGCGAGTCGCCGCCGCGTCAGTCCGAGCGCCCAGAGCGGCGCCAGTTGCGGAAGCCTGCTGTTGCTGAGCGTCAACAGGCTGGTGAGCAGCGCGACACCTGCGACACCGAGCGTGAACGCGTTTAGCGCCGACGTGACAGAAAAGGTGCGATTAAAGATGCGGGTGGACTCGGCCTTGAGCGTCGCCTGATCCAGCAGGCGGCTGGTATCTAATCCGAATTTGTCGCGAATGGCCGTGACGAGTTCGGGCACCTTCGCCGGCGAGACACGCAACCCGAATCGCGTGCGGGCGATTTCCGGCCATCGCTTTGCAAGCGCGTCGATATCAATCCCGATCTGACCTTTCGGATTGCCGTAGTCGGGATAAATCCCGGCAACCTCGACCTGCCACGGTCCCGTCGTCGTCGGAAGCGTCACGCGATCACGGAGGCTAACTTTGAGCCGCCGTGCCAGTTGCTCGCTGACCAGCGCCCCTTCGCCCGCCCGCACCCTATCCCAGACATCCGGCACCGATCCCAGCAGCGGCCAGCGCTCGCGATAGGTCGCATGATCGGCAAATCCGAGGACTTCAACCGGCAGCGTATCCAGCGTCACGTCGGTGCGCCACGCCGGCAGGATGGCCTCGACCTCGGGCCGCTGCCGCAGCCACGTCACGATCTCCGCAGCCTGCGCATCGCTGTTTGCGTTCAGATAAACCTCGGCCGCCAGCCGGTCGTCGAGCCAATTGGTGAATGTTCGCGAGAAACTCTGCACCATGGTGCCGACGCCGACATTCACAGCCAAGGCAAGCAGCAGCGCCATCAGTGCCAAAGACAATCCGGGCAGTTGCTGCCGGCTGTCGGCCCAGAACCATTTGACCAGCGGACGCTCTGTGCCGCGCTGCCCAAAGTTTAGCACCGCGCCGAGAAGCACCGGTAGCGCCAGAGCCGCCGCCAGCAGCAATCCCGCCAGCACCAGAAATCCCGAGGCGAGGGAATCTCCGAAGTAAAAGCATCCTGCCGCGGCAACGATGACAACGAGCGCGAGCAACCCCTGCCGTTTCAGCCACCGTTGCTGCTCCTGTTGCCAGGCATAGGGCTGCGCCGCAGCCAGCACGGGAAGACGATAGATCCGATATAGCCCCGCACCCGCCGCCAGCAGCGCGCCGAGAATACTCATGCCCAGACCCGACAGCCACCAGCTTGCTTTCAGCGTGAGCTGTCCCGGAACCTGCGCGCCATAAAGCCCGCGCAGGCTTGCGGCGACATCGGGCAACAGAAAAGCGGCAACGACGTAACCGCAGATCAAGCCGACAATGCCTGACACAATCGCCAGCGACACCAGTTCGAGCACGAGCACGACGGTGAGCGCGCGCGCCGACACGCCGCAGGCGCGCATGGTCCGCAACATCGGCAGTCGCTGCTCGAACGCGAGCCCGACCGCGGAGTGCACGATGAAGAGGCCAACGACGAACGACAGCAGGCCGAATGCCGTGAGATTCAGGTGAAAGCTGCTGGTAAGGCGTTCAAGATCGCTGGGTGCGCCCGCTTCCGTCAGTCGCAGCTTATCGCCCACAACCTGTTCGAGCGGCGGACGCTTGCTGCCGCGCTGCCCGCCGACCAGAAGCCGCGACACCTGATCCGGCATTCTGAGGATGCGCTGCGCGATCCCGATGTCGACCACCAGTACACCCGGCGCGAGATTGTCCTGAATGGCCAGCGGCGGCAGCGATGTCGCGCTGCCAATCATCGGCGATGCACCTTCAGGCAGCTTCAGGTCGGACAATGTCTCCGGCCCAACCAGCGTTTGTCCCGGCGGCATGAGGAACGTCTGTAAATTCGCCTGGCCAATATCCGGCGCAGGCCCCGCCCCCGCAGGCAGGGACACGGGTTCGATACCGAGCAGCCGGAATGCGCGTCCACCGATCAGGATGCGGCCTTCCACCACCGGCGACACCGGCCAGTTGGCGCGGCGCAGATCGACAAAGAGTTGTTGCGGGAACGATGGACTATCGCGGCCGACCAGCATCGCGGTGTTGCCGCCGCCGAATGTCGCCGCGGCGCGGTCGTAACTACTGCGCGCCTGCTGGTTGAGCGCCTGCACCCCGCTCCACAGCGCGGTGGCTGAAATCAATCCGACCAGCAAGGTGGCCAGTTGCATCCGGTGCCGCTTCCAGTGGCTCAACAGACCCACGAGAATCCACAGCGGACGCGTCATGTGATCCGCCCCGCAGTGAGATGGACCCGCCGGTCGAGCGTCGCGGCGAGCCGCTCGCTGTGCGTCACCATGAGAAAACCGCACCCCGTGCGCGTCACCAGATCGCGCGCGAGCGCCAGCACATCGTCAGCGGTCTTCTCGTCGAGATTTCCGGTCGGCTCATCAGCCAGCAGCACCAGCGGCTTGATCGCCAGCGCGCGCCCGATCGCGACGCGTTGTTGCTGCCCGCCGGACAATTGCTCGGGATAGCGGTCGAGCATCGTACTTAATCCAAGCCGCTCCACCAGTTCGTCCTGCCATGCAGGATCATGACGTCCCGCGATCCGCGCCTGAAACGCGAGGTTGTCGCCGACCTGAAGACTGGGGATCAGGTTGAACTGCTGGAATACGAGGCCGAGCCGGTCGCGCCGCATGGCCGCGCGGTCGCTGTCGGACAGGTCGGAGACCAGTGCACCGTCGAGCCAGACTTCGCCGCTATCCGCCTTGTCGAGGCCCGCGATCAGATGAAGAAGGGTGCTCTTGCCGCTGCCGGATTCACCGGTGAGTGCCACGCTCTCGCCCGCGGCCAGCGCAAGATCGACGCCGCGCAAAACCGCAAGCTGCTCCTCCGACGTCCGATAGGATTTGGTGAGGTTGCGAACCGTCAGCATGATCGCGGCGATCATACACTCCCGCGAAGGGAGCGTACAATCGCCGCGACATTCATATCAGCGTGTCAGGTCAGGTTGAGTTCGTACTTCTCGATGTCCTTGGCGCGTTCGGAGCCTGCCGCCGCCCGGTGATCGGTCGCGATCATGGTGTACACCGCTGGAAGCACAAACAGCGTGAACAGCGTGCCGATCGTCATGCCAGCCACGACGACGAGGCCGATGGAGAAGCGGCTCGCCGCGCCAGCACCGCTGGCCGTCAGCAACGGCAGCAGACCGGCAACCATCGCGGCGGTCGTCATCAGGATCGGCCGCAACCGGACCCGCGCAGAGTGCTCAATCGCGGTTCTGCGATCCAGACCTTCCTTCAACTGAAGTTCGTTGGCGAACTCCACCATCAGGATGCCGTGCTTGCTGATCAGTCCGATCAGCGTCACCAGACCGACCTGCGTGTAGATGTTGATTGTCGCCAGACCGAAGTACAGCGGAATCAACGCGCCCGAGATGGCCATTGGTACCGAGATCAGAATGACTAGAGGATCGCGGAGACTTTCGAACTGCGCGGCCAGCACCAGGAAGATGATGATGAGCGCGAACAGGAAGGTGACAGCGAGCTGGTTTCCTTCCTGCACGTATTGCCGCGAGTCCGCCAGAAAGTCGCGGCTGAAGCCCGCGGGCAATAGCTTGGCCTGCTCCTCCAGGAATTCAACGGCCCGGCCGACCGTGACGCCCGGCATCGGTACAGCCTGGAAGGTTGCCGAGTTCAACTGATTGAAGTGCGTCAGCGCGTTCGGATTGGTCTTGGTTTCGATGCTGACAATCGTCGAGAGCGGAACCTGCCGGCCGCCCGTCGTGGCCACGTAATACTTCTCCAGCGATTCCGGCGAGAGCCGAAGATCACGCGGCACCTGCGGGATCACCTGATAGGAGCGCCCTTCCAGATTGAACCGGTTGACGTAGTTGCCGCCAAGCAGCGTCGACAGCGTGGTGCCGACTGCCGCCATGTTGATGCCGAGATCGTTGGCTTTCGACCGGTCGATGTTGACGCGCACCACCGGCTGGTTGAACGCCAGATCGCTGTCAGCCACGATGAAGAGACCGCTCTCGCGCGCCGCCTTCTTCAGCTTTTCCATCTGCTCGAAAACAGCCTGGAATCCGCTGGTGGTGCT
This sequence comes from Pseudomonadota bacterium, assembly GCA_040387615.1. Lineage (GTDB taxonomy): Bacteria > Pseudomonadota > Alphaproteobacteria > Rhizobiales > Xanthobacteraceae > Afipia. The sequence continues at coordinate 26,768 of JAZKDK010000021.1, forward strand.
GATCACCATCTGGACCGGCAAGCCGCCCGGTCCGCCCGGCAACGGCGGCAAGTTAAACGCGAACGCGTTGACGCCCTCGATCTCGCTCAACTTGGCCTGAACCAGAGGCTTCAGCGCAAGCGACGACCGCGTCCGCTCATCCCACGGCTTCAGGATCATGCCGGCGATGCCGTTGGCAGGTCCGCTGATGCCGTTAATGATGAAACGCAGATCGGTTTCCGGGAAGCTCCCGAACGCCTTGTCGAGTTTGGTGCCGTAATAGTTGCTGTAGTCGATATTGGCGTATTGCGGCGCCTTGGTCACCGAGAAGAGAATGCCCTGATCTTCTTCCGGCGCCAGTTCCTTGCTGGTGTTCATGTACATGAAGCCGACAAGGAACAGGATGGTCGCGCAGAAAAGAACGGTGATCGGGCGATAGTCCAGAGAGCGGTCGAGCTTGCGCCCGTACCAGCGGGTCACCTTGCCGAACACGTTATCGACGATCTTGGCGAACTTGCCGTGATCGCTCCCGCTCTTCAGCAGCACCGAGCACATCATCGGCGATAGCGTCAACGCAACAACGCCCGAGATGATCACTGATCCCGCGAGCGTAAACGCGAATTCACGGAACAATGCACCAGTCAAACCGCCTAGGAATCCGATCGGCGCGTACACGGCCGCCAGCGTGATGGTCATGGAGATGACCGGCCCGACGATTTCCCGCGCGCCGACCAGAGACGCTTCAACGGGCGATTTGCCCTCCTCCAGATGCCGGTGGATGTTTTCGACCACGACAATGGCGTCGTCGACCACAAGCCCGATGGCAAGCACCATCGCCAGCAGTGTCAAAAGGTTGAGCGTAAAGCCCATCGCCAGCATCAGGATGCAGGCGCCAACCAGCGATAGCGGAATGGTGACGACCGGAATGATGACCGAGCGCAGCGAGGCCAGAAACAGGAAGATCACGACGACCACGATGATGACCGCTTCGAGGAGGGTGTTGCGTACCTCGTCGATCGACGACTGAATGAACTTGGTCGAATCGTAAGCCACCCGCATTTTCAGCGAAGGCGGCAGATTGCGCTCGATTTCCGGGAAAAGCGCGCGCACGCCCTTCACGATATTCAGCGGATTGCCCTGCGGAGTCGACTGCACGCCGATGAAGATGGCCTGCTGGCCGCTGAGCGACACGCTGGAATCCGTGCTCTGCGCCCCCAGTTCGACGGTCGCGATATCCTCAAGCCTGACGAAGCCGCCATCCTTGGCCTTCACCGTCATCCGCTTGAACTGGTCGATACTGGTCAGGTCGGTATTGGTCGTCACGTTGGAGACGATGAAATACCCTTTGGTTTGACCGGCGGCCGCCTGGAAGTTGTTGGCCCTGATGGCCGCCTGGACATCGTCGGGCGAAACATTGCGGCCGGCCATACGCGCCGGATCGAGCCAGATGCGGGTCGCGAGCGTCTGCGCGCCGAGAATATCGGCAGACGCAACGCCATCGACCGTCGCCAGGATCGGCTGCACCACGCGTGCGAGATAGTCGGAAATCTGCGGTCCGCTCAGTTCATCGCTGGCGAAGCCGAGATACATCACGGCCGTGGTCTGGCCGGTCGATTTGGTGATGACGGGATCGTTGGATTCTCTCGGGATCAGATACCTGACCGAGCTTACCTTCGAACTGACTTCGGTCAGCGCCGAATTCGGGTCGACGTTGAGCTTGACGTAGACCGTGATCGTGCTCAGGCCCTGCACCGACGACGACGTTATGTAATCGACGCCTTCGGCCGACGCCACCGCCTGCTCGATCGGCTGCGTGATAAAGCCCTGCATCAGGTCCGGTGACGCGCCGGGATAGGACGTCGTGATCGTGACGACGGTATTCGACAGCTTGGGATACTGACGAATTCCCAGATGCGTCGCCGCCTGGAAACCGATCAGCAGGATTAGCAGGCTGACGACAAGCGACAGCACCGGCCGCTTAATGAAGATATCAGTGAAGGCCATGAGCGGCGCTCCGTTAAAAAATCAATTGCGCGGCGGCTGCGCGGGAATCGGTGGCGGCGGGTCGGCCGAGATCGCGACGGCCGAACCTGACTGCAGCTTGAGCTGTCCAACGGCGACAACACGGTCGCCGGGCTTTATGCCGCTCGTGATGACAACCCGCCCGTGAATACGAGGACCGGTCTTCACGAAGGTCCGGTCCGTCTTCAGCGAAGCCTTCCCGTCCGCGTCCTTGGTCTCGGTGATCAGCCATACGGAATCGCCGTAAAGCGTGTAGTCAACGGCCGTCTCTGGCACGGTGACCACCGCGGGCTTTGGCGGCAGTTCAACTGTGGTGGTCGCGAACATGCCGGGTTGCAGGATCCGGTCCGGATTCGCCAGCGTGGCCTGAATCCTCACGTTGCGCGTGTCGGCGCTGATCTGCGGCTCAATGGTTGTGATCTTGCCCTCGAATGTGCGGCCCGGATAGGCGTCCACAACGATGCGGACGCTCTGGCCGACATTGAGAACCGCGCGGTCCTTTTCAGTCGCCGTGAAATTCAGGAACAGCTGCGACAGATCGGTCAACGAGACGATCTGCGTTCCAGCGCTCAGATACTGGCCGAGCTCGACCATGCGCACACCAAGATCGCCGTCGAACGGCGCCTTGATCCGCTTCTGCGAGATGATCGCTTCGGTCTTGGCAACCGCCGCCTGGGCCTGATCGAAAGCCGCCTGGGACTGATCAACGGTCGCCTGCGGACCGAAACTCTTCGCCGCGAGCGCCTTGGCACGATCGAGTGCAAGCGAGGCAGCCAGTGTCTGTGCCTTGAAGCTGGCGAGGTCGCTCTGGTCCGGCGCATCGAATATTTGAAGGAGCGGATCGCCCGCCTTCACCTTCGTGCCTGCCGTGAACAGAATCTCGGTGACACGCCCGTTGACGTCGGTTGTGACGTTGACCTGATGAACCGCGGCAAGATCGCCGACGCCGGTCAGCAGGTTCGGCAACACTTCCGACTTCGCTTCGGCCACGGCAACGTTGGTCGGTGGCGGTTTCATGCTGGCGAAGTACTTCTTGATGCCTTCGCTGCGCAGGTGGTTGAAGCCGACGATAACCACAAGCAGCAGCACGAGCGCGCCGCCGATGATGATCATCCAACGCCGCATGCGCACCGGCTTGTGCTGTGTCTTTTCGCCTGACGAGGGAGTTTGATGAGAAGGTGAGCTCTTGGCGTCCATGTTATGCACTTTCCGCAATCCGGACCGCCGCATGCGAAAGCGGTGGAACGGTATCCAAATAAGTAGAGATGGCCTGGCCGTTCATTCCGATTCCGCGAAGAATGAACTGGCAAATCTGACGTTCGAAATCCGGTGCGCTGGGATACGTCAACGAAGGAGTCGCGGGAAGCCTTGTCAGGGCGATCATGTGAACAACCTGATGCGCAAACCAGAAAAGGTTTAGCGATTCTCCCTCGACCCGCTCCGCGTCGCCGGCTTCGATGGCGGCTTCCAGCGAAGCCTTGAAGATGGGGCCGATCAGATCTCCGATTTTGTCGAAGAGCAGCCGCGCAAACTCACCGTCGGTTAACTGGCTGGAGATCAGCAGCCTGACGCGCTGGGCATCTTCCTGGTCCGGCGCCTCGGTGGCACGCATGAAGTGCACAACCATTTCGCGGATGAGAATGACCAGCGTTGTCGTCGACGGCTTCAGTTCGCGCAGCCGAATCAATTCCGGGTCTGCCTCACAGGCCTCCGCGAGAATTTCGGCATAGAGAGCGGCTTTAGTTGGGAAATGCTTGAACAGCAGCCCTTCGGAAATGCCCGCCGCCTGCGCGACACTGCGCGTCGTCGTCCCCGCAAAACCGTACAGGGCGAAACAACGTTTGGCCGCCTCCAGGATCTGTTCCCGGCGGAGATCGCTCGTAAGTCGAAGGGTGCTCATTTGGCGTGTGAGTAAGCACTCACTTAGCCCAAAGTCAATTAGATTTGCTGCAGTGCCGCGCGCAATTTCGCCATATTCGGCGGGCTTCCCGCGCCTCCGGCCGGCCGCTCGGATATCCGTCCCCGCACAGTCTTAGGGGGCGATGCGGTCCAACTCACGGTTGAGGCGATGGCGCCGGTTCCAGCAAGCAGATGATCTTGCCAAGCGCTCGCAATCAAAGTGCGCCCGTCGTTCATATCCTCGCATGTCGATACAGACGCTGCTCAAAACGAGGCCTTGCCTAAATCGATCGAACCCGCCTCAATGCGCCCAACGAATGGTCCCTGCGTCAGCGGGAAGACCGCAAAGGCCCCGGAATAAATCAGGGTCAGGGGGAGGCAGTATGACGACGGTAAATACACCGCCGGGCAATGACCCGACGGTCATTTCCGACGAGGCTTTGCGCAAGGCCGAGGAATTCATCGAAGCGGATGAAGGCGCGACCAACAGGCTCGGCGGGCTTGCGGGCCAGGCTGTCACCTACATCGCCATCGCGATGAGCCTGTTTCATCTCTATGCGGCCTACGCGATCGTCCCGACGCAGGAGCTTCGCTACACCCACGTCGCGTTCACGCTGGTGCTCAGCTTCCTGCTGTTTCCGCTGGCCGCGCGCTTTCGCAATCGCGTGCGCTGGTGGGATGTGATCCCCGGCATTCTTGCCATCGCGACCATCGCCTACGCATTGTCGGGCGGCGACGATTTCACCGACCGCGCCACAACGCCGGATCGCTGGGACGTTATCGTCGGCATCATCTTTATCGTCCTCGTGCTGGAAGCGACCCGACGTACCACGGGCACGATCATGCCAGTGGTTGCCATCTTTTTCATCGCCTATGCGATGCTCGGCCCGCACCTCCCTGCCCCCTGGACGCACCGAGGCTATGACCTGTCGCGGCTCGTTGGCCACCTCTTCATCACGCTCGAAGGCATCTTTGGCGTCGCGGTCGATGTGTCGGCCACGCTGATCATTCTGTTCACGATCTTCGGGGCGTTTCTCCAGCAATCGGGCGCCGGAAAGTTCTTTATCGATTTCTCGCTGGCGATGATGGGCGGCAAGCCGAACAGCGCCGGACGCACCGTGGTGCTGTCGTCCTTCCTGCTCGGCGGGCCGTCTGGATCGGGCGTGGCGACGACGGTGATGATCGGCACCGTCGCCTATCCAATGATGAAAAAGGCCGGCTTCGAGAAAAACGCGGCCGGCGGACTGCTCGCCGCGGGCGGACTCGGCGCCATCCTGTCGCCGCCGGTGCTTGGCGCTGCAGCGTTTCTGATCGCTGAGTTTCTGAAAATCAGCTATCTCGACGTGATCTGGATGGCGACCATCCCGACCTGCCTTTATTATCTCTCGCTGCTGATCATGGTCGAACTCGACGCCAAGCGCTTCGGCGCGCGTGACGTCGACTTCAAACCGGAGATGTCGCTCGGCACAATGACCAAGCGCTACGGCTTCCACTTCATCTCCCTTATCGCCGTCGTCTTCTTCATGGTGATCGGTTATTCACCGGCACTGTCGGTGTTCTACGCGATCGTGACGACATTTGCTTTGAGCTTCCTGCGCAAAGACACGGCGCTAATGCCGCCGAAGCTGAAGCGCGCGCTGGCTGACGGCTCGATCTGCGCGCTCAATGCCGCCACGACCTGTGCATGCGCCGGCATCGTCGTCGGCATCGTGACGCTGACAGGACTCGGCCTGAAGTTCTCGTCGATCGTGATCTCTTACGCCGGCGGCAGCCTGCTTCTGACGGCGATCTACACCGCGCTGATCGTCTGGATCATCGGCCTCGCCGTACCCGTCACGGCGTCCTACATCATCTGCGCGGTGATCGCGGCTCCTGCCCTGATCAAGCTCGGCGTACCGGACTACGCCGCGCATATGTTCATCTTCTACTATGCGGTGCTCTCGGAAGTCTCCCCGCCGACCGCGCTTTCGCCGTTCGCGGCAGCCGCCATCACCGGCGGCGATCCCTACAAGACCACGCTGCAATCGTGGAAATATACCCTGCCCGCGTTCCTGGTGCCCTTCGTGTTCGTGCTCGACCCGCAGGGCGTCGGGCTTCTGCTCAATATCCCCAAAGGCGGCTCGTGGGTCGACGTCGCCGAAATCACCCTCAAGACCACGCTCGGCCTGATGGCGCTGGCGGCGGCGGCGCAGGGCTGGGTCTTGCGGCGAACCACGTTGGTCGAACGCGGGCTGCTGATCTTCTCGGGACTTCTGCTAGTGTTCCCGAGTCTGATCGAAGCGCTGATCGAAGCGGCGATTGGTCGCGATATCTCTTATACTTATGTACCCGGCGTCCTGATCGGATTGGGGGTATTGTTATGGCAGGCAAAGGGACCGGCGCTTCAACGACCGGCCTGAACGTTTCACAGGGAGGAACACTGGAATGAAGAGAACGACAAAAATCGCTGCGGTGCTTGCCGTTGCGCTGTCCGCTGGGCTGGCGCTGACCGCGCACGCACAACAGAAGACCATGGCGATCGGAACGGGCGGCACCGGCGGCGTGTATTATCCGCTCGGCGGCGCGATTGCGAACGTGCTGTCGAAGAGCCTGCCGAACGTGCAGGCCACCGCCGAAGTCACCGGCGGCTCGGTCGACAACCTAAAGCTCATCGGCACCGGGAAGAACGAACTCGGCTTCACGATGGCCGATGCGGCGCTCGACGCCTACAACGGCGAGGACAAATTCAAGAGCGGAAAGATTCCGCTGCAGGCACTCCTCGTGGTTTATCCGAACCGCATGCATGTCGTGACCGTTGAGAGCACCGGCATCAAGACGATGGCTGACCTCAAAGGCAAGCGCGTCTCCACCGGCTCGCCCGGCGGCGCGACCGAGGTCATGGCCTTCCGCGTGATCGAGGCTGCCGGTCTCGACAAGGACAAGGACATGAAGCGCGAACGCCTTGGCGTTGCGGAATCCGTCAATGCCATCAAGGACGGCAAGATCGACGCGTTCTTCTGGGTCGGCGGCATCCCGACTGCATCGGTCACCGACCTCGCCGCCACACCCGGCGTCAAGCTCAAGCTGGTCGACCACGCCGACGTCGTCGAAAAAATGAACGCCAAGTACGGCAAGCTCTATAGCGCGGGCGTCATCAAGGCCGGATCGTATCCAGGCTACGACGTCGACAACAAAATGGCCGAAGTCTGGAACATCATCGTCACCGGCGACAAGATGAGCAACGACGACGCCTACAACATCGTCAAGACGCTGGTCGAGAAGAAGGCCGATATCGTCGCCGTGCACAAGGAAGCCGAAAGCTTCTCGCTGGACAACCAGGTGCAGGATCGGTCCCCGGTGCCGTTCCATCCCGGCGCGATGAAGTACTTCAAGGAAAAAGGCAAAGGCGGCTAGGCTGAGCCGTGTTGCTGTCGATGAAACCCCGGCCTTGCGCCGGGGTTTTTCGTTGCGGTCATGAAATCTCTTTCGGCGCATCGCGGTCGATGGCGAAATCGTCGAACCACGGCTGGTTGTTGCCCGCGATCGAGGCTGCGATCATGCGCGAGGCCAGATAGCTGTAGGTGATGCCATTGCCACCGTAACCATAGGCCGCGTGAATGCGCGGATGACCGGGCACACGTCCGATCAGCGGCAGGCCGTCTGTCGTGGTGCCGAACGTCCCGGACCACACGAACTCCGCAACCGGCTCGGCATGCGACCACAGCCCGTTCAGCTTGCGCAGGATAGTCTCCGCCTTCGCCGGCATCAGCCGGTCGCGCGCCTCCGGCTCGATCACCTCGTCGTCGTCCTCGCCGCCCATGATGATCCGGTTGTCCCGCGTCGTGCGCGCGTAGCTGTAATTCTCGGAGGCTTCCCAGATCAGTGCACCGTCGCGCCAGATTGCGCTGGCCGGCTGCGGAGGCGTCGCAATGGCCCAACTCGACGAAATCTTGTGAAGACTGGAGGTGAGAAATTCCGGCATCACATAGCCCGTCGCGAGGACGATGTGCTTCGCCTCGATCACGTGACCGTTGTCGAGTTCGACGATGACCGCCTGCCCGCTGTTGTCATAATTTTCGGCGCTGGCATCGAACACCTTGACGCCGTGCATCGTCGCGACATTGAGCAACGCCTGACACAGCAACAGCGGATCTGCATCCGCCGAGCCTATCGAATGGATCGCAGCCTCCCGGTAGAGGCCGAACTCCTCCAGCAGCGTCAGGTGATCAAGATACTCGCCAGGCAGCCCGGCGCGCATGCGAAGCTCATGTTCGGCTTTCAACTCGCGCGCGCCGACCTTTCCCGCCGCAAGATAGAGCGAGCGCTTGTGGCGCATCCCGCAGGCAAGGCTGTGCGTGTTTACCAGTTCAGTCAGCCCGCTAACCGCGCCAAAGCTGCGGCGATAGATGTTCGCGGCGCGCTCGAATCCATACATCGCTGTGAGATCGTTCAGGGAACTGTCGATCTCCCACAGCAACATGGCCGTGCTGGCGGTCGTGCTGCCGAGGCCGGGGCGCTGCCGGTCGATGATACAAACCTCATGGCCCTGCGAGGCGAGATGCTCGGCCGCCAGCGAACCGGTGACGCCCGCGCCGACAACCAGAATCTCACAGCGGAAATCCCGGTTGACGGAGGGACGGACGGGCTGCACGAGCCGGTGGCTCCACGGCGACGTGCCTCCGCGCAAGTCGTTTTGCCGAACTCTCTCTGGATCGAACATCATTCGCTTCAATCATGGCTGGAAACGGCACTCCCCTGTGCCGCAGCCATGATGACGCCAGAACGTGGCAAAAGTTCCTTCAGGTCCCGTCGTCCAGCGCGACCAGTTCACGCTTCTTGCGCAGCGACGGCAGCAGCGGCCCGATCAGCAGGATCGCGGCCACCACAAGGCACACCGCCGAGATCGGACGCTGCACGAATGTCATCAGATCGCCCTGCGACAGAATCAGCGATTTGCGCAGGTTGTTCTCCATCAACGGCCCCAGCACGAACGCCAGAACCAAAGGGGCCGGCTCATACCCGAACTTGCGCATCAGGTAGCCGATGACGCCGAACCCGACCATGACGTAGACATCGAAGACATTGTTGCTGCTGCAATAGACGCCGACGATGGTGAACAGCAGGATCATCGGAAACAGCACATTGTAGGGCAATTTCAAGAGCTGCACCCACATGCCAATCAGCGGCAGATTGAGGATCAGCAACATGATGTTGCCGATGTACATGCTGGCGATGATGCCCCAGAACAATCCGGGATTCTGGGTGATCAGCAGCGGCCCCGGCTGAAGGCCGTGAATCACGAACGCGCCGAGCAGCAGCGCCATCACGACGTTCGGCGGAATGCCGAGCGTCATCAGCGGAATGAACGCGCCGCCTGCGGCTGCGTTGTTGGCCGCCTCCGGCCCGGCCACGCCCTCGATCGCGCCCTTGCCGAAACGTTCGGGCGTCTTCGACAGCCGCTTCTCCAGCGCATAGGACGCAAAGGACGCCACCACCGCGCCGCCGCCCGGCAGGATGCCGAGGAAAAATCCAAGGATTGTACCGCGCCCGACGGGCCCGGCGCTCGCCTTCCACTCTTCTTTATTGGGCAGAAGCTGCGTGATTTTGGTTTCGATCACATCGCGCTTAATGACCTGCTCGATATTGATCAGGACTTCGGCCACGCCGAACAGGCCCATCACGACGGGCACCAGACCGATTCCATCGATCAGTTCGAGACGGCCAAATGTCAGCCGCGGCATCGCGTTGATACTGTCCAGCCCGATCAGGCCGAGCACGACGCCGATGCAGGCCATCAGCAGCGCCTTGGCCATCGATCCCTGCGTGAGGAATGTCAGCACCACGAGGCCGAGCACCATCAGGCTGAAATATTCCGCCGGCCCGAACGCGACCGCCACGTTCGCCAGCGACGGCGCGATCAGCATCAGCGCGATCAGCGAGAAGGTGCCTGCAATGAACGAACCGAGCGCGGAGATGCCGAGGGCCGGTCCGGCCCTCCCCTGCTTCGCCATCTGGTGACCGTCGATACAGGTCACCACAGACGCCGCCTCGCCCGGAATGTTGACGAGGATCGACGTGGTCGAGCCGCCATACATCGAGCCGTAGTAAATGCCAGCCATCATGATGATGCCGGACTCCGGCGTACCAGAGAGTGTCACCGGTAATAGCAGCGACATCGCCGAGATCGGGCCGATACCGGGCAGCACACCGACCAGCGTGCCGATGAACACGCCGATGAAGCAGTAAAGAAGATTGATCGGCTGAAGCGCGACGCCGAGACCGTGCGAGACGTTGACGAGAACATCCATGAGCTTGCCCGATCAGCCGATGTTGAAAATGCCCGAAGGCAACTGGATGAGCAGCGCGCGCTTCAGCACCCACCAGACCCCGAGCGGTGCCAGCACCGCAAGCGGGATCGCCAGCGTCCAGCGCACCGGATCGATCACCCGCAACAGCAACAGCAGCAGCGGAATCGACGCCAGCAGAAAGCCGAGCGTTGCGAACAGAACAGCAAACGCAGTCAGGCATCCGATCACGACCAGCGGCTTGGTCCAGCGCGTTCCGGCCCACAGAGACCGGACGGTCGGACCGCCCTCGGTGACCGCCGCGAACGTGATCGACAGCGCAAACAGACACATCAGGATGCCTGTATAAAACAACACGAAGCCCGATCCGGGATCGTTGATGCTGCCGATCTTGAGTTTGTAGCCCGACCAGATCACGAAAATGCCGAGGGCGAGGCCGACCAGCCCGCCCCACAGCTCGGAATTCTCCAGCAAACCTCGACGCACTTCCTGACGATCCATGATCGCAAGCCCTCCCCATCCTGGACCTGAACGCGCGTGATCTTCCGCCACATCGCGATGCACGCTTTTGCGTGCCTTAATTTTTCTTCTTGCCGAGACCAAGCGCCTCGACCGCCTTGGTCTCGGAGGCAATGGTCTCCGCGACGAACTTCCGATAGTCCTCGGTGTTCTTATAGTTCACCACCATGTCGTATTTCGCAAGCAAGGCAATCACGCTGGGTGTGTCGATGGCCTTCTTGAAGGCATCGTGCAACCTTGCCACTATTTTCGGGTCCATGCCCTTGGGACCCGCGAGCCCCCAAGGGGAGTCCATGACTAACGGATAGCCGAGCTCTTTCAAGGTGGGGACGTCCGGGAAACTGGGCGCACGCTTTTCAGTCCAAACCATCAACAAGCGCAGCTTGCCGGCCTCAACCAGCGGCTTCCAGCCCGATGCGTCCACCTGCAGGACGGTGTGGTTGCCCAGCACCGCCGCACTGCTCTCGGCAGTGCCCTTGAATGGAACTTGCGTCAGCTTGATTCCGGCGATGGCTGCAATCTGCTCCATACCGATATGAAGCGACGTTCCAGAACCGGGCGTACCGTAAGTCACCTTTCCCGGATTCGCTTTGGCAAACTCAACCACATCTTTCCATGTCTTGAACTGGGACTCGGCATTCGTGGTCACGCCGAACGTATAGCCGGTCAGGTTCAGGATATAGGAAAAGTCCTTGCTGGCGTCCCACGACATGTCCTGCATCAAGGGAAGGCGAAATACCGGAATCGGTATCTGCGAAATTGTATAGCCGTCGGGCTTCGCCGACGCAGCCATGGTGGCAGGGCCGACAGTGCCGCCTCCTCCAGCCTTGTTATCGACGATAATAGGTTGACCGAGGTCTTTAGCGGCCACTTCTGCCATTGCCCGCAAGACAATATCGGTCGATCCTCCCGCAGGCCAAGGCACGATCAGTGTAATCGGCTTGGTGGGATAATCCTGCGCCACGGCGAACCCGCCCAGCGCAGCGAGGACAATGGACACAAGCACGACCTTCAAACCAGATTTGTGAATCATGATAATCCTCCCTTTCGTTTACGAGGTGCCGAACCTGTCTTGTTTTTGGCAGAGTTGATCTCCGCGATCGTTTGAATACTAGCCTTTCGTTTGAAGACTAGCCTTGGCGATGCAGCGGTTCGCTGCAAGGGCATCATGCAGCGAGCTTAAGAATTGTCACAACGTCATCAGGGTTGCGAATTGGCTGCGGGTTCGATTTCGTAAAAATCGAAAGCATGGCGTTCTCGCCGATAAGACGGAATTGCTGCTCCGTGACACCGACATCTGCGAGGCGGCGCGGAAGACCAAGCTGCGCGATGAAATCCGCGAAACCATCGCTCGCTTCCATGTCCGGAGTCCTCAAGGCTTCCGCCAGCAGCTTCTGGGCTGCGCCGGTAGCCGGCTTGTTGTAACGCAACACGCTTGGCATCATCACTGCGGTGCAGAAGTAATGAGGAACGTCACATGTTCCGCCAAGCACATGGCCGATGGCATGACTGGCGCCCATCGGCACCCTCGCCTGAAGCCCGAACGCCGAAAGCCAGGAGCCATATTGGCACAGAGTGCGCGCTTCATCGTCCTCGGGATTTTCCTTCGAGCGCAAGAGACCGTCGTGCAAGAACCTGATCCCCCGCAGGCAAACGCTTTCGACAAGCGGATTGCCTCGCGGCGAACAAACAGCCTCGATTCCATGGTCCATGGCGCGGGTCCCGGAGCCGAGCCACAGCTTTTCAGGGGTGTATTTGGTAATCGCCGGATCAAGGATGATGGATCGCGGCATCATCAGCGGATGATTGAATATCTGCTTGAGCTTGCGCTGAGTGTCCGTCACCAGACTGCCCGAGTTGTACTCGCCGCCGGATAGCGTGGTCGGCACGGCGATCATACGCACTTTCGGCTCCCGGAATGCCGCGAAGCGCCTATCGGGCGTCGTTTCAAAACCATCGAGCCCGGCCGGCTCAACAATCCCGTGCTCCATACACATCAGGACGATCTTCGCCGCGTCCACCACGGACCCGCCGCCGACTGCGACAACGAGGTCTGCCCGGGCTTCGAGCGCCAGAGCCGCTGCCTTGACGACAACCTCGCGGGTCGTGTGCTGAGGCACGCCGTCATATGTACCGGCGTAGCGGTCACCTAACGCGGTTCGGATTTTTTCGATTTCGTCGGTGGTCGTATTGAGCGTGCGGCTGACGATCAGATAGACGCGGTGCGCGCCAAGGCGTTCGGCCTCCTCACGGATCGCCGTTGCCGAGGGCTTTCCGTAAATAACGAAATCCATCGGTGGGTACTGATAACTCCCGGAAGCCTGCATGGAACCCTCGCGCAGCAAAGTTGTGATTTATTCTCATGTAATCCTGCCTATTTCCCAACGCGAACGAATAGTTTTGACGATAGATGTGAATTTATCTAACATCTTAGAATGACGAATGCCCTGCCCTCTTTCGAGGCTCTCCGCGTGTTCGAAGTCGCCGCGCGCCACGGCAGCTTTTCGCGCGCCGCAGAAGAACTTCACGTCACGCACGGGGCTGTGAGCCATCGGATCAAGTCTCTGGAGGATCAATTGCAGGTGCGCCTGTTTGAGAGGCGCGGCAACAGCATGGTCCTCACCGCGGAAGGCCGGCAGCTTCTGGCAAGCGTCGATATTGCGGTCGGTGAGATTACACGCGGCATCGAGCGCCTGCGCGGTACCGGTCAAATCAGCCGCCTGACCGTGAGTCTGTTGCCGGTGATGGCCGCGCGATGGCTCATTCCGCGGCTGTCGAGATTTTATGAACGCTTCCCGGATATTGAAATCAACATCAGGACCAGCCTCACACTGGCCACCTTCAAGTCCGACGGCGTCGATCTCGCGATACGCTATGGCGCGGGCCAATGGCCGGGGTTGAAAGCCGAGAAATTCGCCGATGAAGAACTGTTTCCAGTTTGCAGCCCAAATTTCAACGGCGGACATCTGCCACGCCAGCCGTCGGAACTTCTGCAACTGACTCTCTTGCATGACGCAAACCTGCCCTGGAAGTACTGGCTTCGCCGGGCTGGGGTGAAAGCGGACGAAAGCGTTCGCGGGACGTCTTTCAGCGACGCCAATCTGCTGCTGGCCGCTGCGACATCCGGACAGGGAGTTGCACTGGCGCGAAGCTCGATCGTGGCAGACGAAATTGCCGCAGGCACTCTCGTTAGATTGTTCGATTACAGCTACCGAACGCCCTATTCACATTTCATTGTTTATCCAGAACGGTCTGACAGAATCCGGAAGGTTGCTGCCTTCCGCGACTGGTTACTGGAGGAACGAACGCGACCACTCGCGTCGTGATGCACCAAGCTATCGAAGAACCCGCGACCGAGTCGTCGCGGGTCTCCAATGGACTTAGTTGGTCTTTTTTGCGAGCCCGAGCGTATCGATTACCTTGCGTTCGGAGTCGGTGACCTCGGCGACGAACTTCTTGTAGTCCTCGGTGTTCTTATAGTTCGCGACCATGTCGAACTTCGCCAGCGTCGCGATGACCGCCGGGTCTTCGATCGCCTTCTTGAAAGCATCATGGAGCTTGGTGACGATCTTCGGGTCCATGCCCTTCGGCCCGGCGATACCAAACGGCGAATCGTACACCATCGAATAGCCAAGTTCGTTGAGCGTCGGCGCGTCGGGGAAGTTCGGCGAGCGCTTCGATGTCCACACCATCAGCAGACGAAGCTTGCCGGCATCGACCAGCGGCCGCCAGCCGGTGGAATCCGCCTGCAGCATGGTATGATTGCCGAGCACCGCGGCGTTGGTTTCCGCGCCGCCCTTGAACGGCACCTGCGTCAGCTTGATGCCGGCTTTGCCCGCGATCTGCTCCATGCCGATATGAAGCGATGTTCCCGCACCCGGCGTCGCATAGGTCACCTTGCCGGGATTGGCCTTGGCGAAATCGACGACGTCCTTCCAGGTCTTGAACTGTGATTCCGCGTTGGTGGTCACGCCGAAGGTGTAGCCGGTCAGGTGGACGATGTAGGTGAAATCCTTGTCCGCGTTCCACGACACGTCCTGCATCAGCGGAAGACGGAAAACCGTGATCGGGATCTGCGAAATGGTGTAGCCGTCCGGTTTCGCCGCCGCAGCCATCGTCGCCGGGCCAACCGTGCCGCCACCGCCGGCCTTGTTGTCGACGACAACCGGCTGGCCAAGAACCTTTGACGCGCTTTCGGCGATCGCGCGCATGGAAATGTCAGTCGAGCCGCCTGCGGGCCACGGCACGATCAGCGTAATCGGCTTGGTAGGATACTCCTGCGCCATCGCGACACCGCAAACCGCTGCGAACGCAGCCGCGGCCAATCCGGTCTTCAGTACGGTTCGATAAGTCGTTACGCTTCGATAAGCCATATGATCATTTCTCCCTTGGCGGTTCGTGATGATGTCCGAACCTGTCTTGTTCTATTTTTATGGAGCGATGATCCCCGAAATCGACGCGAAAGAAAAGCAAGGAGACGCATGGGGATGCAGTTATTTCGACGCATCACGCTGCTGCGTCATTAGGTCCCAAAAAACAGTCTCGAACCTGTCTCTGGTTCGCTTAGCGAAACAGGCGGCCTCGCATTGAGGCGCTGCGCGTGTGCGCTTCAGAAAACCCGCCTCTTTTGGCGTCATCAAATCGGGCCCAACGATGCCTGCGGATGGGCTATGCTCACGGAACCATCAGCATCCGGCCATTGCCGAACGGAGCCCCTTCAATGCACCGCGTTACCATCACCCTGGACGATGATCTCATGGCAGACCTGGACCGCATGATCGAGCAGCACGGCTATCAGAACCGTTCCGAGGCCATCCGTGATTTCGCCCGGGCCGGGATGCAGCAGGCCGCGCAGGACGCCGGGAAAGCCGGCGGCGAATGCGTCGCCGCGCTGGTCTATGTCTACGATCACGCGGCGCGCGATCTCTCGAGCCGGCTTGTCAACAATTTCCACGACCACCACGATCTCTCGCTGGCGACGCTGCATGTCCATCTGGACAATGACAACTGCATGGAGATCACCGCGCTAAAGGGCCGGACTGCCGACGTGCAGCATTTGGCCGATCACGTCATAGCGGAGCGCGGGGTGCGTTATGGCCGCGTGGTGATGATCCCCACCGACCCCGGCGACAAGCCGTCCGCGGCGCGCAAGCGCCCGGCGCACCGGCACACCTGATCCTCCATTTCCGGAGATGTTTCCGGCGCAAACCTGCGGTATCGATCCATCATGACAAAAGCCAGATCCAACCTCCAAATCGATTCCGCGCGCCTCTGGGGCGACATCCATGAAACCGCGAAATTCGGCGCCACACCCAAGGGCGGCGTGAAGCGCCTCACCCTCGGCGCCGAGGACAAGCAGGTCCGCGACTGGTTCCGGACCGCCTGCGAAGCCGCCGGCTGCGAGGTCAGCGTCGACGCGCTGGGCACCATGTTCGCGATCCGCCCCGGCCGCGACATGTCGAAGCCGCCGATCGGCATCGGCTCGCATCTCGACACCCAGCCGACCGGCGGCAAATACGACGGCATCCTCGGCACGCTGGCCGCGCTGGAAGTGGTCCGCGCCATGAATGACGCCGGGATCGAAACCGAGTTTCCCATCTGTGTCTGCAACTGGACCAACGAGGAAGGCTCGCGCTACGCACCGGCGATGATGGCGTCCGCGGCTTACGCGGGCGACTACACCACTGACGATATTCTGGGCCGCAAGGATGCAGATGGCATCACCGTCGCGGACGCGCTCGACACCATTGGCTATCGCGGCGCGGACGCCGTCGGGAAACAGAAGTTCAGCGCGTTCGTCGAACTGCATATCGAACAGGGTCCGCTGTTAGAGGCCGAGAACAAGACCATCGGTGTTGTGGACCGCGGCCAGGGCATCATGTGGTACAATGGCTCGATTGCCGGTTTCGCCAGCCATGCCGGCACCACTCCGATGCCGCTGCGCAAGGATGCGCTCGCCGCGTTTTCTGAAGTCGTGCTCGCGGTGGAAAAGATTGCGCGCGATCTCGGGCCGAATGCGGTCGGCACCATCGGCGAAATCAAGATCGACAATCCCTCACGCAACGTCATCCCCGGCGACCTCGCCTTCACGGTGGACATTCGCAGTTCAGAGTCGGCCACGCTGGATAAACTGCACAATGCGTTGCAACGCAACGTCGCGGAGATCATCGCGCGTCGCAACGTCAAGATCACGGTCGAGCAAATCTGGCGCAAGGAGCCGACTGTGTTCGACACAAAACTGGTCGATGCGGTCGAGGCAGCCACCAGGGAGATGGGCTACAGCCATCGCCGCATCACATCCGGCGCAGGTCACGATGCCTGCAACCTGGCGGGTGTCGTTCCGGCAGCGATGATTTTCGTCCCCTGCAAGGATGGCATCAGCCACAACGAGCTGGAAGATGCAACGCAGGTCGACTGCACCGCGGGCGCGAATGTGCTGCTGCATACTGTGCTCTCACTGGCAGGCGTTGCGACGGAGTCGAAGGCTGGCAGCTAGAATTTCGCCGCGTTAAAATGCACAGCGTCGACCCGGCGAAGGCCGGGACGTCCCGGAATTTCTGTCGATTGAAAGCCACACCGCATGACTTCAAAAGTTGCCAATCATCCTGTCGCACCGCGCCGCCCGCACAGTTTCACCCATCACGGCATCACCGTGACCGACGACTATGCGTGGCTGAAGGACGACAACTGGCAGGAGGTGCTGCGCGAGCCGTCGGTGCTCAAGCCGGACATCCGCGCCTATCTCGAAGCCGAAAACGCCTATACCGACACGGTGCTCGGCCATACCACAGGACTTCAGCAAAAGCTCGTCGCGGAAATGCGTGGGCGCATCAAGGAGGACGATTCCAGCGTCCCCGCTCCCGACGGCCCGTTTGCGTATTTTCACAAGTATCGCGAAGGCGGCCAGCACGAGCAGATCGCACGGCAGCCCCGTGACGGCGGCGAAGCCCGCTTCATCATCGACGGCGATGAACTGGCAAAGCAGACCGAATACTTCAAGTTCGGTGAAGCACGCCATTCCCCCGATCACAGGCTTGAAGCATGGAGCGCGGACGTTCGCGGCTCCGAATACTTCACCATCCGAATCCGCGACTGGCAAACAGGAGTCGACAGCACCGATATCATCGAGGAAACCGATGGCGGCGTCGTCTGGGCGGCGGATTCGAAATCGTTGTTCTATGTAAAGCTCGATGACAACCACCGCCCGATGCAGGTCTATCGCCACATTCTCGGCACCCCGCAGTCCGACGATGAACTGGTCTACGAGGAAAGCGATTCCGGATGGTTCACACATATCCATGAAAGCGCGAGCGGGCGCTTCTGCGTGATCGCGGGCGGAGACCACGAAACCTCCGAGCAGCGACTGATCGACCTGAACGCACCGGAAACCGCTCCGCGCCTGATCGCAAAGCGCGAGGATGGCGTTCAGTACGCGGTCGCGGATCGCGGCGATCAGCTCTACATCCTGACCAACGCCGACGACGCCATCGATTTCAAGATCGTCACCGCGCCGCTCGCTTCGCCCGCGCGCAAGAACTGGCGCGACCTGATCCCGCATCGTCCCGGCACTTACATCATCGATGTCGAGCTTTATTCCGGTCATCTGGTCCGGATGGAACGAACCAACGCGCTGCCGTCTATCATCATCCGCGACCTTGCGACCTTGCAGGAACATGCCATCGCCTTCGACGAAGCGGCCTATTCGCTCGGCACTGTCGGCGGTTACGAGTTCGACACCACGCAGATCCGGTTTTCGTATTCGTCGATGACGACGCCGTCTGAAGTGTTCGACTACGACATGGTCAGCCGCCAGCGCACCCTGCGTAAGCGCCAGGAGATCCCCTCCGGCCACAACCCCGCCGACTACGTGACCACGCGCATCATGGCGACGTCCCACGACGGCGCGCAGGTGCCGGTATCTATCGTCCATCGCAAGGACCTCAAGCGCGACGGCAGCGCGCCGCTGCTGCTGTACGGCTACGGCTCCTACGGCAGTTCGATGCCGGCGTCATTCTCCGCCAACCGGCTGTCGCTGGTCGATCGCGGCTTCGTTTATGCCATCGCACATATACGCGGCGGCGCGGACAAGGGCTGGGGCTGGTATCTCGACGGCAAGCGCGAGAAGAAGACCAACACGTTCGACGACTTCGCCGCCGCAGGCCGCGCACTGATCGACGAAAAGTATACCTCGGCGAAGAAGATCGTCGGTCACGGCGGCAGCGCAGGCGGCATGCTGATGGGCGCGGTGGCGAACCGCTCCGGCGAGTTGTTCGCGGGCATCGTCGCCGAAGTGCCATTTGTCGATGTGCTGAACACCATGCTCGACGAGTCGCTGCCGCTGACGCCGCCGGAATGGCCCGAATGGGGCAACCCGATCGAAAGCGCGGCCGATTTCAGGACCATCCTGTCGTATTCGCCTTACGACAATGTCGCAGCGAAAGACTATCCCGCTATTCTGGCGATGGGCGGCCTCGCCGATCCACGTGTCACTTACTGGGAGCCGGCGAAGTGGATCGCGCGGCTGCGCCCGGTGATGACGGGCGGCGGCCCCGTCCTGCTGCGCACCAACATGGGCGCAGGCCATGGCGGCGCGTCGGGCCGCTTCAACCGGCTGGACGAAATCGCGATTGGTTACGCGTTTGCGCTGTGGGCGGTGGGTCTGGCGGACGGTGAAAGCTAAAGCTTTCCTCTTACCTTACAGGTAATTTAATCGCTGTTGTCAGCCGCGCATGATGTAATTTGATTCCGTTGCAGCGCGTCGTGACGCGTTGCTTTTCTGTGCCATACTCAGTTACTGACCTGCTGCCTCTCGTTTCCGGAATGCCCGCATGCGCCGCCTGCCCTTCTATTACGGCTGGATCATTGTCGCCGTAACCTTCATCACCATGGGCATTGGCGTAAACGCCCGCACCTCGTTCTCTCTGTTCTTTTCACCGATTGTCGATGAATTCGGCTGGGATCGCGGCATCACCGCAGGCGCGTTTTCCGTTGGCTTCCTGGTCTCGGCGCTGCTCAGTCCGTTGATGGGCAAGCTGATGGACCGCACCGGCCCGCGCACGGTGATGGAACTCGGCGTGCTGCTGATGGGCGCAGGACTCCTGCTCGCACCGCTGACGACGCAGCCATG
Organism: Pseudomonadota bacterium; assembly: GCA_040387615.1. Lineage (GTDB taxonomy): Bacteria > Pseudomonadota > Alphaproteobacteria > Rhizobiales > Xanthobacteraceae > Afipia. The sequence continues at coordinate 46,598 of JAZKDK010000021.1, forward strand.
GCATCTTTACGTCACCATCGGATGTCTTGTCGGCGCCGGCAGCATCTGTCTGGGCTATTCCGGCCAATCCCTGTTTCTGCCGAACTGGTTCGTCAGGCGCCGTGGCCTCGCGGTCGGTCTCGCCTTCGCCGGTGTCGGCATTGGCTCCATCATCATCCTGCCGTGGGTGCAACTCCTGATCGACAGGAGCGGCTGGCGCTCCGCCAGCTGGGCGATGGGCATTCTCGTTCTTGTCGCACTGATCCCGCTCAATCTGCTGCTACGGAAACGCCCCGAGGATATTGGGCTGCAACCGGACGGAGATGCCGCGCCGACAGCAACGACCGTCGCGCCTCCATCGAACATCGTCGATCCGGCATGGGCCGCAACCGACTGGACGCTCGGCCTCGCCGTGCGCACCGCGCGGTTCTGGTGGATTTCGCTGGGTTACTTCTGCGGCCTTTATGTCTGGTACGCGGTGCAAGTGCACCAGACCAAGTATCTCGTCGAGATCGGATTTAGCTCGACCTCCGCCGCATGGGCACTGGGCATGGTCAGCCTGATCGGCATTCCGGGACAGATCGCGCTCGGCTATCTCTCGGACCGCATCGGCCGTGAATGGATCTGGACGATCTCATCGCTAGGGTTTGCAATCTGCTTCGCGATGCTGATCGCATTGCAGTTCGCCCCGACGCTTCTGCTGGTTTATGTGATGGTGGTCGCGCAAGGCGCGCTCGGCTACGGCTTCACGTCGATCATGGGCGCGGTGGTCGCCGAAATCTTCCAGGGCAAGCATTTCGGGACGATCTTCGGCACCATCGGATTCACCGCGCTGGCCGGAGGCGCGGCGGGGCCGTGGGTGACCGGCATCCTGCATGACATCTACGGCGACTACACATTGGCCTTCGTCATCGGCATTGCCGTCAGCGCGCTGTCCGCCGCCGCGATCTGGCTCGCATCTCCCGGAAAGATCCGCGCCGTGGCGGGCCGCATGGACCGGATCGCGAAGGCGGCCTAAAGGCCGATCTGCACCGGATAACCTTCGCGCAGCGCGTTGACGATCGAGGGCGGCGTCAGAAGCCTCGCATCGGTGAGACTTGTCGAAGCGCGGCTGTAACCCGCAAACGACCAGCGCCACGCCTCATTGCTTGCGATGAGGTAACTCTCGCCTCCGCTGGTCACCATTGCCCCGTTCGGCAGTTTGAGCGCAGCGATGCGCAACGGATGCAGCCGCTTGTCGCGGCCATCAAGCCGCTCGCCGTGAAGGACGGCGTCCATCTCGGTCGCATAAGGTTTTGCGTAACCGTTGCCCTTGGCCCATGCGTCACGGAATGCCGTTGCGTCATCTCGGCGACAATAGAAGCATGGGCGATGTCCCGCCGCGAAGGACGTGGCTTCATCGAGGAAGAACAATTCCGTCCAGCTTCGTCCGCTCATCACCTTGCGCCTGCGTCCGCGAAATTCGCAGACGCAGGTAATCCATGCCTTCGACGACCAGCGCCGGTTCAGCAGCGTCTTGGTCGCCGGATCGTGGATGATGCCGCGATTGCCGGTGAAACGGCCGCGAGGCGCGGTCGCAACGATCTCGCCGAACGGCGACACGCGGTTTTGGAGGGGCATGAAGCCTCGTCACTCACAACGTCGTCCCGGCGAAGGCCGGGACCCATAACCACCGCGCTCTCGATAGGGGCAGGCGACTGAACATTTCTGCGCAGGATACGCTGACAGGGATGATGGGTCCCGGCCTTCGCCGGGACGGCCAGGAAATTTGCTTTGCCTCGATCGAAGCTAGAGCCTAGTTCAGCACATCCTGATTGATGACATTCTCGCGGATCGGTTTGCCGTCGAGCGCGCTGAGGATGTTCTTCGCGGTTTGCAGGCTCATGCGATCAAGCGCCTCGCGTGTCACACCCGCCAGATGCGGTGCGGTGATGACGTTGTCGAGCTTGAACAGCGGGTGATCCGGCCGCGGCGGCTCCTGCGCAAACACATCGACGCCTGCGCCTGCGATCTTGCCCGACGTGAGCGCTGTATAAAGTGCGTCCTCGTCGACAATGCCGCCGCGGGCGGTGTTGATGAGATAGGCCGTCGGCTTCATCAGCTGCAATTGCGCCGTGCTGAACATGTTGACGGTTTCCGGCGATTTCGGACAGTGGATCGACACGAAATCGGCGCGCGGCAATGCCGTGTTGAGATCGGTCACGTATTCCGCGCCCGCCGCCTCAACCCCGGCGGCAGACTTGAACGGGTCATAGACCAGAACGTTCATCTCCATCGCCACCAGTCGCTTCACCGTCCGCGTACCGATGCGGCCGAAGCCGACCACCAGCGCGGTCTTGCCAAGCAGGTCGAACGGGATCGCACCCAGCCGCTTGGTCCAGTTGCCGCTCTTGACGATGTGGTCCAGTTCGGACGACCGCTTCGCCAGCCACAGCATCATGAACAGCGCGCATTCGGCGACCGACGGCGAGTTGGCAATGCCCGTCGTCATCAGTGGAATCTTGTTGGCACTGAGCGCCTTCACATCCACCGCGTCATAACCGACGCCGATACGAGTCACCACCCGCATCTCGCCGGAGGACACGATCTCGTTGGCGCCGAAGGCCGTTCCGCCCAGCGCCACGCCATTGACCGGCGCGTGCTGACGCAGCATTTCATTGAAGTCAGGCGCAGAAATCGTATTCGGAAATTCGATCGCCTCGATATCATCGCGCTCCCGCAACAGCGCCCATCCGCCCGGAGACAGGGTTTCCACGATCAGCAGTTTCTTCTTGTTGGTAGCCATTTCATCCCCTGATGATTTGTTGGTTTTCATTCCGCCGCGAGGCGCAAGCCGCCCATCATCGCCTTGTTTCGCCTCTCCCCGCAAGCCGGGAAGGTCGTCAGCCGCGCACTTGCCGCCTGCAATTTGCGCAGGCAAACTCGCGCCGCGCCGCGTCGTTCGGATCGGCAGAAAACAACAACAGGAGATCAACCCGTGACCCAGTCCGCGCCCCACCCCGCATCCCTGCTCGAGACGTTAGCCCGATGGGACACACCGACCATCTGTAACGCGTTGGAGGTGGTCGCACCTGAGCGCCGTCTCATCGGCTTCACCGTCAAGCCGCTGGTATGCCCGTTCCCGGATTTACCGCCGATGGTCGGCTATGCCCGCACCGCAACAATCCGGGCGACCTCGCCGTCGAGCCTGTCGGCAGCCGATCAGCGCGCCCAGCGCGTCGCCTACTTCGAATATTGCGGCACGGGTTATGGCCCGCGCATCAGCGTCATTCAGGATCTCGACGGCGCGAACATCGGCTTCGGCGCGTTCTGGGGCGAGGTGAACAGCTCGGTTCACAAGGCGCTCGGCTGCCTCGGCGTCGTCACCGACGGATCGATCCGCGACATTCCGGCGTGGGCGCCCGGCTTCCAGGCGCTCGCCGGCAGCATCGGCCCCTCGCATGCGTTCGTTCATCTCGCCGGATTCGGCGAAGACGTTTGCGTCGCCGGCATGACGGTGCGTTCGGATGATCTTATTCATGCGGACCGTCACGGTGCGGTCGTGATTCCGGCCAATGTCGCGGCAAAACTCCCGGATGCGGCCAGGCTGTGCGAGCGTCGCGAAGAGCCGATCCTCGGCATCGTCCGCGATCCCGGCTTCACCGTGGAGAAGCTCAAGGAAGCGCTGGCCAAGGCGGCGGAGATTCACTAACGCGAGAAGATGGCGCAAGCCTTCTCGCAACACGTAATCAACGGAAGGTTTGTGCTATGAAAGTCGCGCTCGGCGTCGTCGTCGGATTGGTGATCGGATTTCTCGCCATGACCTATTTCAAGACCGGTCATCTGCCGTTCTGATGTCCTATAGGCAGGCGTCATTCCGGGGCGCGAGTGAAACGAGCGAGCCCGGAATCTCCCACTCCCCTGCCGGACAATGGATTCCGGGTCTGCGCCAACAGGCGCATACCGGAATGACCGGAGAGTCAAATTGGATTCCTGATGCCTGTTTCATCCCAATACCGTGCCTCGACCAGCCACGCTGCGCTCGGTCCTGAGTTCTACGATGTCGTCGCAGCGGCCGCGTTTCCCGATCATATCCTCCGCTATCGCAACCAGCGTGCGGCGAAGACGGTCGGCCTCGATACGCTCAGTGACGAAGAATGGATCGCGCATTTCGGACGTTTTCAGCCATTGGCCGAAAACTTCAAGGAGCCGCTGGCGCTGCGCTATCACGGCCATCAATTCCGCACCTACAATCCGGAATTGGGCGACGGACGCGGATTCCTGTTCGCGCAATTGCATGACGACAAAGGCCGCCTGCTGGATCTTGCGACCAAGGGCAGCGGCAAGACGCCGTGGTCGCGCACAGCCGACGGACGCCTTACGCTGAAGGGAGGCGTGCGCGAGGTATTGGCGACCTCCATGCTGGAAGCGCTCGGCGTCGATACCTCGAAAACGTTCAGCCTGATCGAGACCGGCGAAGCGCTGGAGCGCGGCGATGAGCCCTCGCCCACGCGATCCTCCGTGATGGTGCGCCTGAGCCATTCGCATATCCGGATCGGCTCATTCCAGCGCCAGGCATTTCACCGCAACACCGCGAATATCCAGAAGCTGCTCGATTACACCATCAAGACCTACATGCCCGACATCTGGCACGACGATGAATCGGCGCGGGCCATTGGGTTTCTCGAAGAGGTCTGCCGCCGCGTCGCGCGGGTCGGCGCGCAATGGATGGCCGCCGGATTCGTTCACGGCGTTCTTAACACGGACAATATCAACGTTACCGGCGAGAGCTTCGACTACGGCCCGTGGCGGTTTCTACCCGTGCTCGATCCCGCTTTTACCGCGGCCTATTTCGACGAAACCGGGCTTTATGCCTACGGCCGCCAACCCGATGCGTTGTTCTGGAATGTCACGCGGCTGGCGGAATGCCTCCTCGGTCTTGCCGATCAGCCCAGCCTCGAAAAAGCGCTCGGCGTTTTTGAACCGGTCATTCGTCAGGAATTCACCAGCGCAATGGTGAAACGGCTCGGCGTTCAGTCACGAAGCCCGGAGCACGACAACGAACTTGTGCGTGCGCTCTGGATCTTTCTTGCAGAAGCAAAAGCGCCGTTCGAGCAGACCTTTTTCGACTGGTTCGGCGGCCTCAAGAGTGCCGAACGTGCGGCGAATAGCCCGTCGAAGGATCACTACGCGAATCCGGCGTTCAGTGCGGTCCGCGACGCTTTGAAAGATTTTGTTCCGCGCGACGGCGTCGATCTCAACCACGTGTTTTTTAGCAAGCCGGTCGCATGCTCGATGCTGATCGAAGAAGTCGAAGCGATCTGGAAGCCGATTGCTGACAGCGACGACTGGTCGGTGTTTCACGCCAAACTCGCCGCGATTGAACACATGCGCGAGGCGTATGGGCTTGGATAGACTATCGCTCGTCATGGCCGGGCTTGTCCCGGCCATCCACGTCTTGTTTCTACCACCATAAAAACGTGGATGCCCGGGACAAGCCCGGGCATGACGAAGATAAATCGTGCACTACAACAATGATGTCAGTGCAGTTGCCCCTTACGCCACCTTCTTGCGCGGCTCGGTCACAGCGTATGTGCCGTCGAGGAAACCAGTCAGGCGCTTGCGGATGATGTACTCGGCATCCGCCATGATGCGGTCGATCAGTTCCTTGCAGGTCGGGATGTCATTGATCAGGCCAACCATCATGCCGCAGCTCCAGGCGCCCGCATCCATGTCGCCTTCCAGCATTACCTTCGGATAGACGCCGGCAACCTGATCCATAATGTCATCGATCTTGAGGCTCTTGCCCTTTTCCTTCTCGATCTCGATCAGCTTCTCGACATTCTTATTGGTCAGCACGCGCTCGGTGTTGCGCAGCGCGCGCATCACAAGACGGGTGTCGAGCTCGGTGGCCTTGAGCAGCGCCTGCTTCACGTTCTCATGCACCGGCGCTTCCTTGGTGGCGATAAAGCGTGTGCCCATGTTCATGCCCTGCGCGCCCATCGCGAGCGCCGCGACCAGGCTGCGCGCGTCCGCCATGCCGCCCGACGCCACGAACGGAATTCGCAATTCCTCTTCCGCGCGCGGCAGCAGGATCATGTTCGGCATATCGTCTTCGCCGGGATGCCCACCGCACTCGAAACCGTCGACGCTGACCGCGTCGCAGCCGATCGCTTCAGCCTTCAGCGAGTGACGGACCGAGGTGCACTTGTGGATGACCTTGATGCCCGCCGCCTTCAGCGCCGGCATGTACTGCTCAGGGCTGCGGCCTGCGGTCTCGACAGCCTTGATGCCGGCTTCCTTGATGGCCGCGATGTATTCGGGATACGGAGGCGCTGCAAAGGTCGGCAGGAAGGTCAGGTTCACGCCGAACGGCTTGTCGGTCATGTCCTGGCACTTCTTGATTTCCTTCGCCAGCAGTTCGGGTGTTTTCTGCGTCAGGCCCGTAATGATTCCGAGGCCGCCCGCGTTCGACACTGCCGCCGCAAGCTCCGCGAAGCCAACGTAGTGCATGCCGCCCTGAATGATCGGGTGCTGGATGCCGAACAGTTCCGTAATCGCCGTTTTCATGTGTTCCCTCTCCTTGGTTCTAATGACATCGTTACCGCAGGTGTTCGCAGCGCGACAATGGTTCGGCTGGACAAGGCTGCCATGCTGTCCGTTCCAAAAAGGAACGTATCAGCATTATCGAGATCGTCAACCGGTGGTCAAAACCGGAGGCAGCGTGTATCAGGGCCGCAGATAAGCCTATCTCCAGCCAATGGAATTTCGTTTGAGCCAGTCCCTCGCCGTCAAGCCGTTCATGGAAGTCCTCTCGGGCCGCAGGCAGAGCGTGCCGCCGGTCTGGATGATGCGGCAGGCCGGCCGCTACCTGCCGGAGTACCGCGATCTGCGCGCCAAGGCGGGCGGCTTTCTCGACCTGTGCTTCAATCCCGAATGGGCCGCCGAGGTAACGCTGCAGCCGATCCGGCGCTTCGGTTTCGACGCCGCGATCATCTTCTCGGACATTCTGGTGATCCCGCACGCGCTCGGACGTTCAGTGCGCTTCGAGGTCGGCGAAGGGCCTCGCCTCGATCCGCTCGATACGCCGGGGAAGATCGCGACGCTGACGACGGCCGCCGACTTCACCAAGCTCGAGCCCGTGTTCGAGGCGCTGCGTCGTGTCCGCGCCAAGCTCGATCCAAAAGTTGCGCTGATCGGTTTCTGCGGCGCGCCGTGGACGGTGGCGACCTACATGGTTGCAGGCCAAGGCACGCCGGATCAGGCCCCCGCACGAATGCTCGCCTATCGTTCGCCGGAGGCGTTCGCAAAAATCATCGACGTGCTGGTGGAGAATTCGATCCAGTATCTGCTCGGGCAGCTCAAAGCCGGCGCGGATGTCTTGCAGATCTTCGACACATGGGCCGGCATTCTGCCGCCGCGCGAGTTCGAGCGCTGGTCGGTCGAGCCCACGCAGCGCATCGTCGCGGGCGTGCGCGCAAAAGTACCGGATGCGAAGATCATCGGCTTCCCACGCGGCGCAGGGGCGCAGTTGCCGCTTTATGTGGATCGCACCGGCATCGATGGCGTCAGCATCGACTGGGCGGCGGAGCCGTCATTGATCCGCGAGCGCGTGCAGACCCGCGTCGCCGTGCAGGGCAATCTCGATCCGCTGGTGCTGATTGCCGGCGGCGCGGCGCTGGATCGCGCCGTGGATGACGTGCTGGCCAATTACGCGGGCGGCCGATTCATCTTCAATCTCGGCCACGGCATCCAGCCGGAAACCCCCATCGCGCATGTCGAGCAGATGCTCGCGCGCGTGCGGGCCTATAAGGGATAGCTACCCGGCTTACCTACTCGTTCGGAATGTTCAGAAGTTCGCCGCACGCCTTGCAATGCACGGCGTCGAGATCGTGCCGCAGCAGGCCGCAAGCCGGACAAGGAAATCGGACTTTGTGCGGACGCAACATGGCGCGCACCAGGCCGAGAAAAAGTGTCACTCCGAAAATCATGGTGACGATCGAAATGATCCGGCCGGTCATGCCCGGCAGCGTGATGTCGCCAAACCCCGTCGTGGTCAGCGCGGTGACCGCGAAATAAAGCGCGTCGAGATAATTCGCGATCGCCGGATTGGTGGCGTGCTGGGTCGCGTAGATAAAGCCGGTCATGACGAACAGAAAGACCGCGATGTTGGTCCCCGCGATGATGATCTCCTCATGAGCGCGGAAGTAAGGAAAATCCGAACGCAGCCGCGCGAGCAGGCGGTAGCTGCGCATCAGCCGCAAGGTGCGCAGCACGCGCAGGAAGGCGATATGCTCGCCTGCCAGCGGGGCCAGAAATGAAACGATGCTGGCAATATCCGCCCAGGTGACAGGGTGCAGGAATTCCCGCCACGGCTTGTTGGCGATGAAAAGCCGCGCGAGGAAGTCGGTGAGAATGACAAGGCCAAAGCCGACATCGGCGACTTCAACGTAAGCGTTTCCGGTAATGAAAGAAGTGGTGACGATAAAGACGATGGAGACAATATCGAAGATCAGCAAACCGTACCGAAATCGCTGCGCATCGGCGGATTCACCGTCGTAGAGACTGCGGAGCCGCGATCGCAGACGCTGCACCATCGAGGTGTTTGATTTCATTCGGCAGACCGGTCCAGTTCTGAATATCATGGTAGCACAGGACGGCCGCACCGCTGCGCTGGTTAAACCGGCCTTGATCGCTCAATGATCGCAGCGGCCCCCTTGGCCAGCAGATCGAACGCCACCGCGCGGCCAAGCTCGCGCGGCTTGTCGGCGGGTCCGGTGCGCGCCGCTTCGAGCAACTGATTGCCTTCGAGATCCAGCACCGACGCAGCCAGCGACATCTCGCGTCCACTGATCGTCGAAAATCCTGCAATCGGCGAATTGCAGTGGCCGTTGAGCACCCACAGCACCTCGCGCTCGGCATCGGCACATAGATGCGCGGCGGGATCGTCGATCAGCGCGAGATACTGACGTGTGCGCCAATCGTTGACGGCGCATTCCACCGCGACAATGCCCTGCCCTGCCGCCGGCAGCATTTCCTGCGCAGTGAATTCGTGCGCAATGCGTCCGCCAAGTCCTACGCGCTCAAGTCCCGACCGTGCCATGATCAGCGCATCGGCTGGCCCGACTTCGCCACCTTCCGCGAGCCGCTGCATCTCTCCATTGTCGAGTTTGCGCACCCGCGTATCGGCGGCGCCGCGAAAGTGGATTACTTCAATCTCGGGGAACAGCCGCCGCGCATAGGCTGCGCGCCGCACCGCATTGGTGCCGATCTTGAAGCCTTTGCCTTTGGTGCGCTTCAGATCGTCGAACGTAACACCCGCGCGCAGCACCAGTGCATCGGTTGGCGGATCGCGCGACAGCGTCGCGCCGATGACGAGGCCCGGCGTATCCTCGTTGCCCGGCATATCCTTCAGCGAATGCATCGCCGCGTGCAGTTTGCCTGCAATCACGGCCTCGCGGATTTCGGCGACAAACGCGCCGCCCTTGCCGCCGTGGGGCAACAGCAGGCCGGTTTGATCCTGATCGCCGCGCGTTTCGAACTTGACGATCTCGACGTTCAGATCCGGCGCAGCGGCCGTGAGCTGACGTGCGATTTCCTCGGTCTGCGCGAGCGCCATCGTACTTTTGCGCGTTCCGATACGCATGGAAATTGCTGCCACGTCTGCTCCGTCACCGACTTGATTTCGTCCGAAACCACGTTCTTTCGGGCCGCAACATACGGCGAGCGGTCCCCCCAATGCAAACGCATTGACGGGCGCATCGCGGTTGCGTCTGCCTCCGGTCCGCGCTTAAACAGCTTAATCCCTCGTGTCCGACGCAATCAAACGAGCCCTGAATGACATCTTCCTCGTCCATCGGTTTCCTCGCGCCCCTGTTCGTTCCCGCCACCCGGCCCGACCGCTATTTCAAGGCAGCCGCATCCGGCGCGGACGGCGTGATCATCGATCTTGAGGATGCAGTTGCGGCGAATGAGAAGGACGCCGCCCGCGCGACGCTGGTTGCAGCTTCCCTTCCCCCTAATTCCATCGTCCGCATCAACGCATTCGGAACGCGCTGGCATGAGGCCGATGTGGTCGCGATGAAAGGCCTCGGAATCGCCGGAATCATGCTGCCGAAGGCCGAGACTGCGGCACACCTCGAAAGCGTGCGCGCCGTGCTGGGCGATCTTCCGGTCATCTCGCTGATCGAATCGGCGCAAGGCGTCGCGGGCGTCCGTGAGGTTGCCAGTCATTCCAACCGGCTCGCGTTTGGCTATATCGACTTCAGCGCCGATGTCGGCTGCAGCATGGACCGCGACGCGTTATTGATGGCGCGTGCCGAGATCGTGCTGGCGTCAAGGCTTGCACAGTTGCCGTCACCGCTCGAAGGCGTCACGCCGTCGTTCGACGATCCGGCGCTGGTGGAAGATGACGCGCGCTATGCGGCGGCGATGGGTTTCGGCGGCAAGCTCTGCATTCATCCGAAGCAGATCGCGCCGACGCTGAAAGGATTTCGGCCGTCGCAAAAAGACATCGAATGGGCAATTCGGATCTCGAACTCCGGAGATGGCGCCGTGTCGGTCGACGGCATGATGGTCGACGCGCCGGTTCGGCTTCGGGCGCAGCGGATTCTCGCTGCGGCTAAAGCCAGCGATGCGGCCGGGGGTAGCCGATAACGTGGAGACCTCAGCTTACACACCGTCATTGCGAGCGAAGCGAAGCAATCCAGTCTTCTGACAGAAGGAAAGCAAGAACTGGATTGCTTCGTCGCGAGCGCTCCTCGCAATGACGAATGGAAACCTTCCAGCAAACTCTCGCTATTCGCGCGCGATCCAGACTGCGAGTTCATTGCCTCCCGGCTCGCGGAAATGAAACCGCCGCCCGCCGGGAAAATCGAACTGCGCCTTGGTGATCGTGCCGCCTGCGGCAGTCACGCGCCTTTCAGCGTCATCGATATTCGTGGTCCGCACCACCGCCAGCGGTGCTGCGACTCGCTCGGACGCCTGATCGATACCGCCATCGATTCCCGCGTCCGTGAGCGCATCGTAGGTCGGACCGTAGCTGACAATGCCCCAACCGAAAGCCTGTTGGAAAAACGCACTGGACCGCGCACGATCGGTGCTGGGAAATTCGATATAGTCGATCTTGTCGGTCATGATTGCCTTCTATTGCGCCGCGACCGGCGGCCAGGTCGTCAAAACCATTTCGGCGATTTTCTTGAGGTCCGCCCGTGTGGTGCCGCCGACGGCCTGTACCGCGATTCCCTGCATCATGGTCGCAATATATCTCGCTAGCGCCGTCGCATCTGCCGCCGCAGGCAAGTCGCCTTCGGCCTTCGCTCGTTCCAGACGCAGGCGCAGATCTTCTTCCCACACCGCGCGGCGCGTCCGTAATTCCTGCTTAATGGATTCAGCCGTGTCGCCGCCCGTCAGTGCGCCGTTGATGGACAGACATCCTGCGGGGCATTCAGGATCGGTCACAGCGTCGACTTCGCCATAAAGAAGGCTCTCAACTACAGCCCTCGCTGTCGGCTGCTGAAGCGCCAGCTTCGCGTATCCGGCCGGGCCGTCGAGATATGTGTCGAACGCCTTGCGGAAAAGTTCTTCCTTGTTGCCAAACGCCGCATAAAGCGACGGCTTGGTGATGCCCATCGCTTCGGTCAGGTCGGCCATCGACGCGCCCTCGTATCCCTTCTCCCAGAAAACGTGCAGTGCGTTTTCCAGAGCCTGATCGAGATCGAATTCCCGGGGGCGTCCCATGGCCACGGTAAGAACCTTTCTGAATTTGTACCTTTCGTTAGATATGTCCCTTGACGGCGAAAGTCCAAGACCCATTTATACCGAACGTTATAGTTGCAGTGCAGCAATAAAACACTGCGACGCGGGGCAAATCGGAACTTTTATTCTCTCGCCGAGACACGCTCCCCGGCAACGTATTGAAATGACTTCATTTTGCGTTTCGGCGCAGATGAGAAAAATTGGGGACCTGTGATGAAAAGCCTTTCAAAAAGAACAAGTCTGATTGGCGCCGGGATCGGTCTGGCAATTCTGGCGACTGTGGGGACCTCGGTCTTCGTGACCGCAAACAATCGCGCCAAGGCCGATTCTGCTGCTGCAGCTTCACCGCCCGCAACCCCGGTTTCCGTCGCCAATGTTGCCGAACGCGAAACCGCGATCTGGGACGAATTCTCCGGCCGACTTGAAGCCATCGAGCAGGTGGAAGTCCGCTCCCGCGTCGCAGGCGCGATCCAGGAGATCCGGTTTCGCGAAGGCGCGCTGGTTCAAAAGGATGACGTTCTCGTCGTGATCGATCCGGCGCTCTACGCCGCCGAAGTCGCCCGTGCCGAAGCTCAGGTCGCCGCCGCACAGGCTCGTCTCGTCTTCACCAAGAGCGACTACGAGCGCGGCCAGCAACTGACCGGATCGCAAACCATCTCGCAGCGCGATCAGGACAACCGCATCAATGCCTATCGCGAGGCAGAAGCGAATCTCAAGGCGGCGCAGGCCACCCTCAAGACTGCACAGCTTAACCTCGGCTACACCGAAGTCCGCGCGCCTGTGACAGGACGGGTCGGCAAGCGCGAGATCACCGTCGGCAACTTGATCGCCGCCGGTCCCGGTTCGCCGTTGCTGACCAGCATCGTCTCGACTTCGCCGATCTATGCCAGCTTCAATGCTGACGAACAGGTCGTCCTGCGTGCGCTCGACTCGCTCGGCGACGACGCCACGGCGTCCAAGACCGGCCGCATTCCAGTCAAGATGGGCACCGCGACCAGCAATGGCCTGCCGTTCGAAGGCCACATGCAGTTGATCGACAATCAGGTCGATGCGCGCAGCGGCACGGTGCGGGTCCGCGCCATCTTCGACAACAAGAATGGCCGCCTGATCCCCGGACAGTTCGTCCGCCTGCAGATGGGCCAGCCCAAAACCGAACGCGCCATGATGATCAACGAACGCGCCGTCGGCACCGACCAGAACAAAAAGTACGTGATGGTCGTGAACAAGGAAAGCAAGGCGGAGTATCGCGAAGTCTCGCTTGGCGTCGCCGTTGACGGCCTGCGCGTGGTCACGGCCGGCCTGAAACCGGGCGAACAGATTGTGGTCAAGGGCTTGCAGCGCATTCGTCCGGGCGCACCCGTCGCGCCGGAAGTCGTGGCGATGGACGCCAACTAGGAGCGTCCCGCAATCGGGCCCTCACTCAAACAGCGCGGGGCATGTCCTCGCATCTCCGTCTCCGGTGTCTTGCCGGCGGCGTGGCGGAAACGCCGGCAACAAGACCAATGATGAGATGACCTCATGAATATCTCGAGATTTTTCATTGACCGGCCGATTTTCGCCGGTGTGCTATCGGCGCTGATCCTGCTTGCGGGGCTGCTGTCCCTGCCTGCGCTGCCGATCTCCGAATACCCGGAAGTCGCGCCCCCGATCGTGACGGTGCGAGCGCTCTATCCCGGCGCCAATCCCAAGGTGATCATTGAATCGGTCGCGACGCCGCTCGAAGAGCAGATCAACGGCGTCGAAAACATGCTGTACATGAACAGTCAGGCGACGACCGACGGCGTGTTGACCCTCAACGTCACCTTCCGCCTCGGCACCAATCCCGACCTCGCGCAGCAGATGGTTCAGAACCGGGTCTCGCAGGCCGAGTCGCGGCTGCCGGCGGTGACGCGCCAGCTCGGCATCACCACGGTGAAGAGTTCGCCGAACATCACGCTGGTGGTGCATCTGTTGTCGCCGAATGATCGCTACGACACCACCTATTTGCGAAACTTCGGCGTGATCAACGTCAAGGATCGCCTCGCCCGCATTCGCGGCGTTGGTCAGGTGCAGATCTGGGGCGCCGGCGATTACGCGATGCGCGTCTGGCTCGATCCACAGAAGGTCGCCGAGCTTGGTCTGTCGCCCGGCGACATCACCCGCGAAATCCAGGCCCAGAACGTCGAGGCCGCGGCGGGCACGGTCGGCGGCTCGCCGAACTCCACGGACATCACCCTGCAGATGCCGCTCAACGCCCAGGGCCGCTTGAAGGACGAACAGGAATTCGGTGATATCGTCATCAAGACCGGCCAGAATGGCGAAATCACCCGTCTGCGCGACGTCGCCCGGGTCGAACTTGGCGCCTCCGAATATGCGCTGCGCTCGCAGATCGACAACAAATCCGCCGTCGGCATCGGCATCTTCCAATCACCCGGCGCCAACGCACTCGCCATCGCCGACGAAGTCCACTCGGTGATGACGCAGATCAAGCAGAACATGCCCGAGGGCGTCGATTACCGCATCGCTTACGATCCGACGCGGTTCATCCGCGCCTCGATCGAAGCCGTGATCCACACCCTGCTGGAAGCCATCGCGCTGGTGGTGCTCGTTGTTATTCTGTTCTTGCAGACCTGGCGCGCTTCGATCATTCCCTTGATCTCGGTGCCGGTCTCGATCGTCGGCACCTTCGCGGTGCTTCTGCTGTTCGGCTATTCCATCAATGCGCTGAGCCTGTTCGGCCTGGTGCTCGCGATCGGCATCGTGGTCGACGACGCCATCGTCGTGGTGGAGAATGTCGAGCGCAACATCGCGGAAGGACTGTCACCGCGCGATGCGACCTATCGCGCCATGAACGAGGTGTCGGGGCCGATTATCGCCATTGCTTTGGTGCTGGTCGCGGTGTTCGTGCCGCTTGGCTTCATCAGCGGCCTCACCGGCCAGTTCTACAAGCAGTTCGCCATGACAATCGCGATCTCGACGGTGATCTCCGCCATCAACTCGCTGACTCTGTCGCCGGCGCTCGCAGCCCTTCTGTTGAAGGGTCACGATCAGCCGAAGGATGCGCTCAGCCGCGGGATGGACAAGATTTTCGGCGGCTTCTTCCGGCGATTCAACAACGTCTTTCTGAAAGCCTCGGATTCCTATAGCGGCGGCGTCAAGCGGGTCATCTCGCGCAAGGCCGCCGTCATGGGCGTCTACCTGGTCTTGATCGGCGCCACGGTCGTCTTGTTCAGGATCGTGCCCGGCGGCTTCGTTCCGCTGCAGGACAAGCAGTATCTGATCGGTTTTGCCCAGCTTCAGGAGGGCGCCACACTCGACCGCACGGAAGAAATAATGCGGCAGATGTCGGCAATTGCCATGCAGCAGCCCGGCGTTGAGAGCGCTGTGGCGTTTCCCGGCCTGTCGATCAACGGCTTCACCAACTCCTCAAGCGCCGGCATCGTGTTTTCGACGCTCAAGCCATTCGGCGAGCGCAAGGATCCATCGTTGAGCGCCACCGCTATCGCCGCGGAGTTGAATAAAAAATACACGGTCATTCAGGACGCTTTCGTGGCCATGCTGCCGCCGCCGCCAGTCGACGGCCTCGGCACCACGGGCGGTTTCAAACTGCAGCTCGAAGATCACGCAGGGCTGGGCTATGAGGCGCTGGACGACGCCAAGAAGGCATTCCTCGCCAAAGCGGCGCAGGCGCCCGAACTCACCGGATTGTTCTCGAGCTACAAGGTGGACGTGCCGCAGCTTTATGCGGACATCGACCGCACCCGCGCGCGTCAGCTCAACGTGCCGATCACCAGCATCTTCGAGACCCTGCAAGTTTACCTCGGCTCGTACTACGTCAACGACTTCAACAAATTCGGCCGCGTTTACTCGGTGCGCGTGCAAGCCGACGGCAAGTTTCGCGCGCGGCCGGAAGATGTCGGCTTGTTGAAGGTCCGCTCGACCACCGGCGAAATGATCCCGCTGTCGGTGCTGCTGCGCGTGCAGTCCACCGCCGGCCCCGAAAGCGCGATGCGCTATAACGGCTTCCTCGCCGCCGACATCAACGGCGATACCGCGCCGGGCTATTCCACCGGCCAATCGCAAGCCGCGGTCGCGCGTATCGCCAAAGAGACGCTGCCCAAGGGCATCGGCTTTGAGTGGACCGACCTGACCTATCAGGAGATCATCGCGGGTAACACCTCGCTCTACATCTTCCCGATCGTGATGCTGCTGGTGTTCCTGGTGCTCGCTGCGCAGTATGAAAGCCTGGTACTGCCCATAGCGATTATCATGATCGTGCCGATGTCGCTGCTGGCCGCGATGTTCGGGGTCTGGATCACCGGCAACGACAACAACATCTTCACCCAGATCGGCCTGTTCGTTCTGGTGGGGTTGTCGGCCAAGAACGCGATTCTGATCGTGGAGTTCGCACGCGAACTTGAGTTTGCCGGGCGCTCGCCGATCGCGGCTGCGATCGAGGCCAGCCGCTTGCGGCTGCGGCCGATCCTGATGACGTCGATCGCCTTCATTATGGGTGTGGTGCCGCTGGTGACATCGGTCGGTGCCGGCGCGGAGATGCGTCACGCTATGGGCATCGCGGTGTTCTCCGGCATGATCGGCGTCACGGCGTTCGGCATCTTCTTCACGCCGGTGTTCTACGTGCTGCTCCGTGGTCTAACCGGCAACAAGCCGCTGGCCCAGCATGGCGAAAGCTCGATGGACCCGATCCCCGTCGCGCACGCGCCCCATGCGCTAAAGGACGCTGCTGAATAGCCCGTTCAGCGCGGGCCACGAGATGGCGCACAGCTGCATTGCCCGTGACAGCGATGCGCCCGCGACGCGAAGCAATCCGGTCCTTGCCCCTCCAAGCCGGATTGCTTCGGTCGCACCTTCTGCAAAAGAAAATGGCCGGGAAACCCCCGGCCATTTTTTGTTGAAACTTGCGAAGATGTCAGCCCAGCGTCTTCGCCAACGCGCGAAATTTCTCGAGCTGGTCGGCCTTCAGCGCACGCGCTTCATCCCGTCCGACGAAAACCTTGAACATCACGCCGCCATCGACATTGAGAAATGCAGCGAAGGCCGACGACTTGCCCATGAACGGGCGTTCGACAAAGGCGATCCCGCCGCAGCGCTCATGCCGCAGATGACCGTGCATACCTTTCGGCTTCATGATGTTGTAGTAGCCGCGTCCGATCTCGCCGCCGCCGACAGGCTCAGTGACTTCGAAAATGCCGTCCTCGGTATGGATGATCAGCGTCACCTCGCCCCATGTCGCGATGTCCTGCATCGCGGTCACGAACGCGGAGCCCGGCGCGAAGCTGCGCATCTCCTCCGGCAACGCCTCGATCACGGCGCGCGCCGTGACATTCTTCTCCCGTGCGACGTCTTCGATGACGCCGCCCGGGTTCTCCGCCATATGCGTCTTGAGATCGGCCAGATCGGTGCTCAGCATGGATTGCCCTCTCAAGCCGCGGCGCTGGTCTTGCGCTCGCTCTGGATGATGTCGAAGCCTTCAAACTTCGGATGGCCGAGATAGAGGCTCGGGCCAGTCTGGTTGTCGGCACGGGCGTGCGCCTTGCGGAACTGCTCGGACTTGGTCCACGCCTCGAACGAGGCCTTGTCGGCCCACAACGTGTGCGTCGAATACAGCGTGTGGTCTTCGGCCACCGGGCCGCGCAGCAGGTGAAACTCGACGAAGCCCGCGAGCTCGCTGAGATACGACTCGCGCGTCGCCCACACGGTTTCGAACGCCTGCTCGGAGCCGGTCTTCACCTGGAATCGGTTCATCGCAATAAACATTGGTCTTCTCCTGTTTGTCTCATTGTAAGGCCGAACGGCCGGTTATCAAAGTGTCGAATGACAGGGCGCTTTTTGAAAACGCCACATGCCGCGCAGAAAAATTCTGCGCGGCATTGTCCAGTTTGCTTTTCGGAAAGCAGTTATTGAGCGTTCTGCGTTCAGCTTCCTCCAAAGTGATATTTGAGGCCGGCCTTGTAGACGATGCCCGCGCCGGCGCTGGCCCACAGCACGTCGTTCTGCGGCGACGTGAAGTCGGCGGCGCGCGGAATGGCGTAAGGCCGGTAGTACTGGTTGAGAAGATTCTCGACCGAGAAGTTCAGAGCGAAGTCCTTAGTCGGTCTCACCTGCAGATACAGGTTGACCAGGTCGTAGGATGTGCCCGGCAAATACGTGACCGGAATATCGGTGTTGCTCTTCACCGACGTCCACATCGCAGACAGGATCACCTGATTGTCCAGGAAGCGCAGGCCCGCCGTCGTCGTCACCTTCTGCGGCTGGATGCTGTAGAGGCCGATATTGGTCTGGGTGTTCTTGCCTTCCTGCAGCGTCAACGACACGCCGACAAAGTAATCATTCGCGTCGTACATCGTTTCGGCTTCGAAGCCCTGGATCCGGGCATGCGCGATGTTCTGGTACTGAAGATACGTCGTCGGAAACAGTCCCGGAATCGGCGGGAAGGCATTGAACGGAGGTCCGGTGAACTGAACGCTGTCGATATAGTCGTCAACATCGTTGCGGAAGAGATTCAGCTTGCCACGAAAGCCGTCGCCAGCCCTGAGTAAATCGTTCTTCTTGATGTTGACGCCGATTTCCTTGGTCTTGCCGACCTCGGGACGCAGGCTGGGATTCGGCAAGAAACAGAAGAAGCCACGCGTGCCGTCTGGGCAGATCGAGAAGTCACCCTGCCCGGCACCGGTTGCGACGTGCGCGCTGTTCACGAGTGTTTCGGTGATCGAAGGCGCACGATAGCCTTCGGCGTAGCTGACATACGGCGTCACGACGCTTGCGGGCAGAAGTCCGATGGTGATCTTCGGCGAGAAGCGGTCACCGCTGGCGGAACCTGCCGACGAGCTCAGTTGATAGTTGTCATAGCGGATCGCGCTGACCATTTCGAACAGCGAGGTGTAGTTGGTCTTCCACTGAACGAAGGCACCAGAGACTGTGCGCTCGCCGCCGGGCGTCGTCTTGTTGGAATTGCCGCTCTTATCGGCCGTCGAAACATTATCGCGGAAACCATCAGCGCCGTAAGTGATGGCGTGACGCCAGTCACCGGTTTCAAAACGCGAGGTGTTGTGAGCATCGAACCCGAAGGTATCGATCAGATAACTGCGCTGATCGCCAACGCAGCCGGTGATGCTGTTGCCCGGTTGACCGCCGGCGCAATTGCCGGTCGCCAGTGCCGAGTTGTGCAGGGTTTTGACCTGCTGGCTGTCGGTCCGGTTCCAGTAGATCTTGGCATCCCAGTCGAAAATCTGATCGTCGGGCCGGGAGTACTTCCAGCCGAGCGTAGTGGTGTAGTTCTTCAGGTTGGTCGCGTAGACCGACGTGCCGTTGCCCGCCGACCCCGGCTGCGCGAATGGTTGTCCAATAGGACGCCGCGGCTGCCCGACGTTATAGATGTCTTCCTGGAAGATACCGCCGAGCTTGATCTCGTGCCCGTCCGCAGGACGCACGGTCAACTTTGCGATACCGCTTGATAGCCGCTGCGCGGTGTTCTCGACAGTAACGCCAAGGCCGTCCTTGTAGTTGTTCTGTGTCGAGTAGGTGCCGCCGGCGAACACATCGACGTTTGGATTGACGTGAACACCGCCGAAGATCGATCCGAGCGCACGGCCGCTGTTGGTGCCGAACACCGTGTTGGTATCGACGCCCCAGCGCTCGCCGGGACGCACGACATCCTGAATGTCTTTGGTGCGGAACGAGGCCACGCCGCCGATCGCGCCCGAGCCATAGATATTGGCGGTCGGTCCGCGCACGATATCGATGCCGCCGATCAGTTCGGGATTAAGAAAGAATGAGCCATTCGAATTGTGGCCGGTACGCTGATAGTTCTGACGCGCACCATCGACGACGACCGCGACGCGGCCAAAATCCTGCAAGCCACGGATGTTGATCGACGTGGATGGATCGTCGCCGCGATCCTGCAGCCAGACACCGGGAATATTGTAGACGAGGTCGCCCACGCGCGTGGCGTTACGCCCCTGAATTTGCTCCAGCGTCACCACGCTGACCGGCGCCAGCGCATCGATTGCGCGCTCCGGGGTCTTCGTCGCAGCAACCGTAATCTCATCGAGCGATTGATAGACCGGCTGTCCGATCTGCGCGTTGGCATTCATCGGGTTACGCGGCACAGGCACTTCCGCCATCGGAGCCGCGGCGCGCTTGCGCTTGATCGGCTTCGGCTTGGCCGACTGAACAGCCTGGCTCGACGTTTCAGCAGATTGCGCATGCACTGGCCCCGCGGCAATCGCCGCTCCCAGCGTAACAACAGACACAGATAGTAACAGCGCGCACGCGCGCGCATTCAGCCCCGACATGACAGCCCCAAATCTTCTTGATGCTTTTGTGATGCGGCTGGCGGGCGTCGCCCGAGGGCGGCTGGCTGGCTGTCGTAGAATCCCGTTGGCCACTGCCAACGTGTTGCCACTTTTCGTAAAATGCCTCGTCGGGGTCAAGCCAACCAACGGTCAGTTTAAACCTATTGTAAACTGGAGTGTTGGAATTCGCGCGCTGACAAACTTAAGAACAGCCAAGACTTTCCGAAACAGGACGCGCAAAACGAATGAATGCTGGCTCGCCTCACGACCCCGACGGCATTTCGGGCAAAGACGCCGGCGATGAATCTAGAACGACTCTAATTGAGCGTTCGATCCCTTTGACGGATAACCGTATCCAGAGCCGCGACCTGTTCGTTTCCTCACGCGAGATCATTATCTCCCATGGCGAGGAAACCTATCGCTTGCGGCTGACCTCGCAAAACAAGCTGATCCTGACCAAATGAACTGCAGAATGCCCGCTTCCCGAACGATTGGCGCAACGCTTGGTGCCACGCTCGCCCTCGCCACCGGCCTTTGCTCCGCCGCGCCGTTTGCCGCAGCGCGCGCCGAAGGTATCGTCATACACGACGCGCGCGGCCGCGACGTGAGCATCGGCAATACGTCGCGCATCGTCTCGATCGGCGGCGCGATCACGGAAATTCTGTACGCGCTTGGTCTTCAGGACCGGATTGTCGGCGTCGACACCACGAGTCTTTATCCGCCGAAGGCGCTCGGCGAAAAACCGAACGTCGGGTACATGCGTCAACTGAGCGCAGAGGGCGTGCTCGGTCTCAACCCGCAACTGATCCTCGCGATCGAAGGCTCCGGTCCGAAGGAAACGCTCGACGTTCTCGACGCCGCGAAAATTCCATTCTTATCGTTTCCCGAGACCTACACCGAGCAAGGCCTGATCGAGAAAATAAAGATGGTCGCCCATGCGATGGACGCTGACGCACGCGGCGCGTGCCTCGCAGCTGCGGTCAGCGGCGACCTCACTGAGCTGAAGAAGCTGCGCGACAGCGTCAAGAAGCCCGTGCGCGTGATGTTCGTGATGTCGTTCCTGAACGGCCGTGCGATGGTCGCAGGCCACAAGACCGCGGCGAACGAAATCATCAAGCTCGCCGGCGGCGTCAACGCGGTTGACGGCTTCGACGGCTACAAGCCAGTCAATGACGAGGCCATCGTCGCCGCCAAGCCGGATGTCATTCTGACCATGCAGCGCGGCCGCGAGCAGCTCGACGCCCAGACCGTGTTTGCCAATCCGTCGTTCGCGCTGACGCCAGCCGCCGCCAAGAAATCGTTTGTCGCAATGGACGGACTTTATCTGCTGGGCTTCGGTCCGCGCACCGCAGCCGCGGCCCGCGATCTCGCGCTGTCGCTTTATCCCGACCTCAACGACAAGGCCGCGACGTGGACGCCGGCGGCGCTTTCCGTCGACTGCAACAAATGACAACGGCTGAAGCCGCGTCTGCGACGCCACGCCCTCTCGCCCCAAGTGTCTCCACGCGGCCTTCGGCCATTCTTGTTTACGCCGTTCTGATCGCCGGGGTTCTCGCGGTCGCGCTGCTGGCAACCACGGTCGGCGCGGCCGGAATTCCGTTGCCCCGTCTTGCCGCCGCACTCGGATTCAATATCGCTAACGCTGACCCCGCCATGCTGGCGCGCGACGAACTCGTGCTGTGGTCGATCCGTATTCCGCGCATCGCCGTCGCCGGCATGATCGGTGGTCTCCTCGCGCTATCCGGCGCCATCATGCAGGGCCTGTTCCGCAATCCCCTCGCCGATCCGGCGCTGGTCGGCGTATCGAGCGGCGGCGCGTTCGCGGCAGCGTCGGCTATCGTGATCTCCGACAGTGCATGGGGTGCGAGCTTCCGCTTCCTGCAATTCGAGCTACTGCCCGTCGCAGCATTTGTGGGATCGCTGATCACCACGACGATCCTCTACAAGATCGCCAGCCGTGAAGGCCGTACCTCCGTCGCGATCTTCCTGCTCGCGGGCCTCGCCATCGCGGCGATCGCCAATGCCGGCATCGGCCTACTGGTGTTCGTGGCCGATGACCGCCAGTTGCGTGACATTACGTTTTGGCTGCTCGGCTCGCTCAGCGGCGCGACCTGGCCGAAAGCCGGAGTCGTTGCGCCGGTCGCACTGATTGCGCTGCTGGCTATTCCGCTGATCGCACGCGGACTCGATGTGCTGGTGCTGGGAGAAGCGGAAGCCTTTCACACCGGTGTGGATGTCGAACGGCTGAAGAAAATCTCGATCGTGCTGATTTCCGCGATGACCGGCGTTGCGGTATCGATCTGCGGTGTGGTCGGGTTCGTCGGCATCGTCGTGCCGCATCTGCTGCGGATGGTGATCGGCCCCGGCCACCGGATGCTGCTGCCCGCGTCGGTCTGCCTAGGGGCTATTCTCCTTATTCTCGCCGACACCATTGCCCGCGTGCTGGCCGCGCCGGCCGAAGTGCCGATCGGCATCCTGACCGCAGTGCTCGGCGCGCCGTTCTTCCTGTTCATCCTGCTGCGGCAGCGGGCGCTGATCGGATCATGACCGTGTACGCCCCTGCCATGATCGAAGCCGATGCGATCTGCATGAAGGTGCGGCAAGCGACGCTGCTCGACAACGTGAGCGTGCAGCTTCGCGGCGGCGAGACCGTCGCCATCGTCGGGCCGAACGGAGCCGGAAAATCGACGCTGCTGCGCCTGCTGTCCGGCGATCTTCGCTGCACCGGCGGCGGCGTCCGCCTCAAGGGCCGCGATCTCGCCTCGTTCTCGTCGCGCGAACTGGCGAACCATCGCGTCATGCTGTCCCAGCATGTCAACGTCTCCTTCCCTTTCACGGTCGAGGAAATCGTAGCCATGGGCGCGGGCGATCGCCCCCGCGCCGCCGCAGCCCCTCTGGTCGATGCCGCCATTGCCGAATTGGACCTGACGCCGTTCCGTCATCGCGAATTGCCGACGCTGTCAGGCGGCGAACAGCAGCGCGCCCACTTCGCCCGTGTTCTGGTGCAACTGGCTTGCGGCGAAGCAGAGCACGGTCCCGGCGTGCTGCTGCTCGACGAGCCGACATCCAGCCTCGATCTGCGTCACCAGATCAATCTCGTTGAAACGGCGAAGAGTCGCGCACGAACCGGCACCGCGGTTGTCGCGGTGCTGCACGATCTCAACCTCGCGGTCCGTTTCGCGGACCGCATTATTGTTCTGCGCAAGGGGATTGTCGCTGCTGACGGCAGCCCCGCCGAGACGATCACCGACAGCATGATCCGCGATGTCTTCGAGGTCGAGACCAGCATCGGCTCCGAAGACGGCCAGCCCTTCGTTCTGCACCAGCGTATGCAATAACGCCGGAATGCGGCAGCGCACGCGCGTCGCGATTGCGATTTCAGGCCATTTCCGCTATTTCAGCACTTGAACGCGTGCGATCCCCTGCATCGCAGCAACAAGATCCATCCGATGTTAAACATCGGATGATTGTCGCGGCGAACTCCCGCGTGCTACCTTCCGCGAATGAAGTCGCCCGCCAAACCCCGTCCAAAGCCAGTCAGCAAGCTCGTCAAGCCGGGCCGCATCCAGGCCGTGCTGCGCACGCTCGGCAGCGAGATTGCGCAGGATCTCATCCCGGTCGGTGCGACGCTGCCGCCGGAGCATGATCTTGAAAGCCGTTTTGGCGTCGGCCGCGGCGTGGTGCGCGAAGCGATCAAGACGCTTGCCGCCAAGGGGCTGGTCAGCGTCCGGCCCCGCCACGGCACCCATGTGCGGCCGCGCGGCGACTGGAGCCTGCTCGACCGCGACGTGTTGAGCTGGCTGATCAGCAAGGAAGAGCCGAATCGCGATCTGCTGCTCGCGCTGCAGGAAGTCCGCCTGATCATCGAGCCCGCCGCCGCCGCCCTCGCCGCCGAACGCGCGACGGCGAAGGACCGCAAGCGCATCATGACAGCGCTCGCCGCGATGGAAGCCTCGCATGACGTGCCGACCGCCATCATCGCCGACAAGGCATTTCATCTCGCCATCATCGACGCCACGCACAATCCGGTGCTGCAGGGTTTCCGCGGCGCCATCGACACCATTCTCAGCGCCGTCTTTATGGTGGCGACCGGCAGCCCGGGCTGGTTTCATGAAAACCTGCCCAACCACGCCATCGCCGCGCGCGCCATTGGCGAAGGCAACGCTGAAAAAGCCCGCGCCGCGATGCAACAAGTGCTCGGCTATACCCAGTTCAAGCTGTCAAAGAAGAAGTACGGACGGGCGCGCGCATCAGCCGGCAAGCAGGCGATCAATGGCAAGCTCAGGAAGAAGCGGATTGCCTGACGCAAACAACCGGCTAGTCGGTTCGCCACACGAACGCGACGCGAGTCACAAAAGACCCGACGGAACATGCTGAATTTAATTGGCGTTGCTGCAAATACCTTGTGCAAATTCTGCAAGGCCGCGCCAAGCCGTTAGAAGTGCAAGCTTTCGTCGCACGTTCGGAAGAACCGGATCATAGACGCGCACGAAAAGCCCGCTTAAGCTGCCATCGAACGACTGACACCCGGCAAACGGGTGCGGACACAAAGAACCGGCGCGACCGGACAATTCGGGAGGAAAGAACATGAATCGCTTTTCGCGAACGCTTGGGATGTTGACGGCCTGCTCGGCCGCGTTTCTGGCGCTGACCGGTCCGGCCGCGGCGCAGGAAAACTTCAAGGTCGGCATTGTCACCTTCTTGTCAGGTCCCGCAGCTGAAAGTTTTGGCGTCCCCGCCGGCAAGGCTGCGGAATTCGTCATCGGCGAACTGAACAAGGGCGCCGGTCCCGCGCCTTATAATAAAGTCGGTTTCGGCGGCATGAAGATCGAGCCCGTCATCATCGACGAAAACGGCGGCGCGACCAAGCAGGTGCAGGAACTGCGCAACCTCTATCAGCGTGACAACGTCGATGCCGTCATCGGCTACATCGGCTCCGGCGACTGCCTCGCGGTCGCGCCCATCGCCGAAGAGCTGAAGAAGCCGCTGTTCCTGTTCGACTGCGGAACGCCGCGCATCTTCGAAGAAGCCAAATACAACTACGTCTTCCGTACGGCCGCCCACGCCACCCAGGATAACGTCGGGCTCATCCGTTACATGAAGATGAAGAACATCAAGATGGATACGTTCTCGGCCATCAACCAGGATTACGCCTGGGGCCAGGACAGCCGCGCCGACTTCGTCGCGGCCGCGGCCCAGCTTTATCCCAATGCGAAGCTCGGCGCCGACCTTTTGCCGAAGTTCGGCGCGGGCCAATACGGCACCGAAGTCTCCGCGCTGGTGTCGGCCGGATCTGATGTTGTCTATTCCAGCCTATGGGGCGGCGATCTGCAGGCCTTCGTCCTGCAATCCGTGCCACGCGGCCTCGCCAAGCGCAGCCAGCTCGTCCTCAGCGCCGCGGACCACGTGCTGCCGCCGCTCGGCGACAAGATGCCCGACGGCGTCATCATCGGCGCACGCGGCTCCTATGGCCTGATGTCGCCGAAGACCCCGCTCAACGAGTGGTTCTTCAGCGGCTACGAAAAGGCCCATGGTGCCTATCCCGTGCAGGCCGCCTATCGCGTCACGCAGTCGATCCTCGGCGTGAAGAACGCGGTCGAAAAGGCGATGGCCAAGAACGGCGGCAAGAAGCCGAGCGCCGATGAACTGGTCGCTGCGATGACCGGCTCCGAGTGGCAGAGCCCGGGCGGCCTGATCCAGATGAAGAACGGCGACGGCCATCAGGCCATCCAGCCGATCTCGTTCAGCCGCACCAAGTACAACGCCGAAAAGAAGCGCGTCGATCTGGTGGATATCGTCAACTTCGAAGCCGAATGCGTCAACCCGCCTCCGGGCGTGAAGGCGATCGACTGGATCAAGGGCGGAATGAAGAACGACAAGTGCAAGTAATCTTCTGCGCTTGATGGCCACTGGGCGGCGCGACGATCTAAATCTCGCGCCGCCTTATCGCTTCGCTGCAATTTCGGCCTGATCATCTTCATGAACACCTTTCTCACGGTCATCCTCGACGGCCTGATCCAGGCATCGTGGCTTTTCATTGTGGCGCTGGGGCTAACTCTCGTCTTCGGCGTGCTCAAGATTCTCAACATCGCCCATGGCGGTTTCTACGCGCTCGGCGCCTATCTCGCCGCGACAGCCGTGACAATGGCAGCTGCGCATAACGTCGCTCCGGGAATTGGCTTCGTCCTGATGCTGGTGTCGGTGGTCGCCATCGCAGCAGCAGTCGGCCTTCTGATGGAGCGCGGGCTGATCAAGCTGTTCTATGGCCGCGATGAAGTCGTCCTGCTGCTCGTGACCTATGCTGTCTTTCTCATCTTCGAAGACGCAACCAAGCTAATCTGGGGCGTCAATCCGATCTATGCCAACCAGCCCTATGAGCTGTTCGGCAATGTCGAGTTCGTCGGACTGTTCTACGTCGGCTACGATCTGATGCTGATCCCGCTATCGGCGGCCATCGGGTTCGCGGTGTGGTTCGGGCTCAACCGCACCACCACCGGCAAGATCGTCACGGCGGTCATCCACAATGCCGAGATGAGCGCGAGCATGGGCGTGAAGATCAATCGAGTCTACGCGCTCGCCTTTGCGTTCGGCGTCATGCTCGCCGCGCTGGCCGGCGGCTTGACCGCGCCCAAGATCTCCGTTCAGCCCGGATTGAGTTCTGAAATCATCATTCTCAGTTTCGCCATCGTCGTGATCGGCGGGCTCGGCAGCGTCGAAGGCGCTGCCGTCGGCGCCATCCTTGTCGGCCTGGCGCGCGCCGCCTCCGTCCACCTTCTGCCGCAGGCCGAACTGTTCATGATCTATCTCATTATGGCCGTGGTGCTGATGTTCAGGCCAGAAGGCCTGTTCCGCCGTGAAACCGCGAGGCGGATCTGATGAAATACGCCACAAATCCCTTCGTTCTTCTCGGCCTCGTCGTACTGGCGGTGCTGTTTGGCCGCGTCATTCCGGCGTGGACGCTGTCCCTCGCCACCGTCGCCGCATCGAAGGCTCTCGTCGCGCTCGGCATCGTCGTGCTGGCGCGAACAGGCAACGTCTCGTTCGGACAAGGCCTGTTCTATGCCGGCGGCGGCTACGGCGTCGCTCTCATCGCCCATAGCTGGGGCCTGACCGACGCTGTCGCGCAGGTTTTGATCGGCGCCGTGTTCGGCGGCCTGCTCGGCCTGATCATCGGCCCCCTCATTGCCCGTTACACCGGAATCTTCTTCGGCATGCTGACGCTGGCGCTGTCGATGGTGCTCTATGGCGCGCTGGTCAAGACCACCATTCTCGGCGGCTCGGACGGATTCAATGTCGGCCGCCCCACCCTGTTCGGCGCGGTGTTCAACGATCCGCGCGAGGCCGACTTCATGTTGTACGCGGTGTCGGTCGTTGCTACCGGCCTTGCGGGCATCTTCGCCACGATCCTGTTCCGCTCACAGTTCGGGCTGACAAGCCTTGCGGTGCGCGAAAACAACCTTCGCGTCGAATATCTCGGCACCTCCGCGAACCGCATCGTTTCCATCAATTTCATGATTGCGGCAACATTCGCCGGCGCCAGCGGAGCACTCGCTCTGATGGCGCAACGCCACATCGATCCCGAATTCGCCTATTGGACCACGTCCGGCGACTTCGTTTTCATTGCAGTGCTCGCCGGCACGCAAAGCGTCGCTGCCGTGTTCATTTCGGCCCTTGTGCTCGAACTGGTTCGGTCGTTCTCCAATCTCTATCTGCCGAACACATGGCAACTCGTGCTCGGACTGTTCCTGCTGGCGGTCATTCTGTTCCTGCCACGCGGCATCGGCTCGCTCTGGAGCGGGAAAAGACGCAAGACATCGGAGCCGCCATCGGAACCGGCGACCGCCGGGAAAGGAGCGGCGTCATGACGCCTGTCCTTTCCGTACGCGGACTACAGAAGCGTTTCGGCGCGGTGGTTGCCGCCGACAACATCAGCATCGATATTCCCACGGGCCAGAAGCTCTGCCTGATCGGCGCAAACGGCGCGGGCAAGACCACGTTCGTGAACATGGTGACGGGCTACATGAAGGCCGACAGCGGTGCGATCGAGCTCGACGGCTCGCCGATCGGGCGGCGCTCCCCGCGCGATGTCGCCAAGCTCGGAATTTCCCGTTCGTTCCAGATTCCGCAGCTCTTCATCGAACTCACCGCGGCGGAAAATCTCACCGTTGCCGTCTCGAGCGCGGAAGGCGGAAAGCTCTCGGTGACCGCCCCTGCGGACAGCGGCGACCGCCGCGAAAAGGCTATCGCGTTACTCGACCGTTTCGGTTTGGCTGGCCACGCCGATCGGCCCGTGTCTGAACTCGCCGGCGGCGTCCGCAAGCTGGTCGATATCGCCATGGCGCTGGCGCGGCGTCCGAAACTGCTGCTGCTCGATGAGCCGACCTCCGGCGTCTCGGCGGAGGAGAAATTCGCAACGATGGACCGCGTCATCCACGCCGTCTCGGAAGAAGCCGCCACCATCGTCTTCGTCGAGCATGACATGGACATCGTCAGCAAATATGCCGACCGCGTGGTCGCCTTCTACAACGGCCGCATCCTCGCCGACGGCGAGCCGTCAACCGTGCTGAAAGACAACGAAGTGCGCCGCTATGTGACGGGAGGTGCACGATGACCACCGCCCGCCCGCTGCTCGATATCGACAATCTCGCAGTCGAAATCCAGTCGATGCCCGCGCTACGCGGCTTCACCATGCACCTTTCTGAGGGCGCCATGGTCAGCCTCGTCGGCCGCAATGGCGCCGGCAAGACCACGCTGATGCGCTCGATCATGGGGCACCTCGCACCGAAACACGGTACGATCCGTTTCGGCGGCGAGAATCTGGCCGCCCTGCCGCGTCATGCCCGCGCCGGCCTCGGCATCGGCTACATGCCGGAAGATCGCGGTCTGGTGCCGCAACTGACGGTGGAGGAAAACATCCTGCTCCCGCTGTGGGTCGCAAAGGATGTGGACCGCAAGGCACGGCTGGACTTCATCTACGAGGTGATCGGCGAACTCGCCACCATGCGCGACCGCAAGGCCCTGTTGCTGTCCGGCGGACAGCAGAAGCTGGTCGCGCTCGGGCGCGCACTCGGCATCGGGACGAAATGCCTTCTACTTGACGAGCCATTCGAGGGGATCGCACCTGCCCTGTCCGAACGCATCTCCGATGTTCTTGCCTCGCTCAAGGGCAAAGGTCTAACAGTGTTGATGTCTCAATCCGATTTGAATCATTCGCATACTTTGTTCGATGCTGAATTCGTGATCGAGCGCGGAGCCAACTTTACGGCCTGACATTGCAGGTCAGGACAGGACACGACGATGGACTGGTCGCAATATCCGATTCCAGCAATGCGGCTGGAAGCCCGTTTCGGCGATCGCGTCGTCCCCGCCTTTGAGCAACGGCCGTCAAGCATTTGGGCGATGGTCGCCGACGCTGCCGCCCGCAACCCTGACGGCGATGCCCTAATCTGCGGCGATGAACGAATGACCTGGCGCGAGGTCGCGCAAAAATCCATGCAGATCGCGGCGGGCTTCAAGGAGATCGGGCTGAAGCCCGGCGACCGCATCGCGCTGCTGCTCGGCAACCGGAACGAATTCGTGCTTGCGCTGTTTGGCGCAGCCCATCTCGGCCTCGTGAGCGTGATGCTGAGCACGCGCCAGCAGAAGCCCGAGATTGCCTACGTTCTGACGGACTGCGGCGCGAAGCTTCTCATTTATGAAGACGCCATGGCGGACCGTCTGCCGGATCAGGTTGAGCTTCCGGAGCTGCTTCATCGCGTGTCGGTCAACCCCACCGACGGCGCACTGGCGTTTCAGGATCTTGTCGCAACCGAAGCCTCGCAGTCACCGGCGGCGGTCGACGAGCAGGATACCGCGATGATCCTGTATACGTCGGGAACCACGGGCAAGCCCAAAGGCGCGATGCTGGCGCATTGCAATCTGATCCATTCGGCGATGATCTATGAAGCCTGCCTCGAGCTGAACCATAAGGATCGCTCGATCGCCGCCGTTCCGCTCGCGCATGTCACCGGTATCGCCGCCAACATCATGGCGATGGCACGTTGCGCTGGTGCGCTGATCGTCGTCCCTGAATTCAAGGCGGCGGAATATCTGAAGATCGCTTCGCGCGAACGCGCCACGCAGACGGTGATGGTGCCGGCGATGTACAATCTGTGCCTGCTTCAGGCCGATTTCGACTCGTACGACCTGTCGGCCTGGCGTGTCGGCGGCTATGGCGGCGCGCCGATGCCGGTCGCCACCATCGAGAAGCTCGCGGTGAAACTTCCCGGGCTGAAGCTGATCAATGCCTACGGATCGACCGAGACCTCATCGCCCTCGACGATCATGCCGCCGGCATTCACCGCAAGCCACGGCGACAGCGTCGGCCTGCCCTGTCCGGGGGCGCATATCATCGTTGTCGATGCAACCGGACGCGAGGTGCCGCGCGGCGAGATCGGCGAGATCTGGATTCACGGCGGCTCTGTCATCAAGGGCTACTGGAACAATCCGCGCGCGACGGCGGAAGGCTTCACCGCCGGCTACTGGCATTCCGGCGATCTCGGCTCGATCGATGACCAGAACTTCGTGCGCGTCTTCGACCGGCAGAAGGACATGATCAACCGCGGCGGCCTCAAGATCTATTCGGCGGAGGTTGAGTCGGTTCTGGCCGGTCATCCCGCCGTTGTCGAAAGCGCCATCGTCGCACGTCCCTGCCCTGTGCTGGGTGAGCGCGTGCACGCCGTGGTGGTGGTTCGCTCCGACATCGATTCACCGTCGCTGCGCGCGTGGTGTGCCGAGCGCATGTCGGACTACAAAGTCCCCGAGACCATCGCCATCGGCACCGAGCCGCTGCCGCGCAATGCCAACGGCAAGGTCATGAAGAAAAATCTGCGCGACGCGCTGGTCGATTCCTGAGCCAAGCGCCCGGAACACTTTTCCGCATTCACATTTCAAATCATCGTGTTCCGGCCAGAATTTGCCTTTTGCGGGTTCAAACCGCATGACGCTTTGCATCTTCTGGTGCTCAACAGCCTCCGTATGCTCCGCCAGAGCAGGCCGTCTCAAGCAGACCTTTCCAAGAATTAATGCTGCACCTGCATACGAAGCGCATGCCGATTGGTTATAGGAGTGTCAGGGCTGGCTGCCGTCAGAGGAAATTGGGATCAATATGGCAAAGCGTCGCATTCCAGCGTGGGCGTATGTCCTCGCAGCATTCCTTCTGATCGGCGGCGTCTATCTTGGCTGGCCGCGGCATCAGACGCCGAACGTAGCCGCTGGAAAATCTGACGCGGGTCCAGCCATCCCGGTTACCGTCGCCAGCGTTTCAAAAGCTGACTTCCCTGTTTATCTGACCGGACTCGGAACTGTTCAGGGCTTCAACACAGTCACCGTGCGTACGCGCGTCGATGGCGAGATCAACCAGATTGCCTTCAAGGAAGGCCAGATGGTGAAGGAAAGCGATTTGATCGCGCAGATCGATCCCCGCCCCTTTCAAGCCGCTCTGGATCAGGCGAACGCCAAGAAAGCCCAGGACGAAGCAAGCCTCGCCAACGCCCAGCGCGACCTTCAACGTTCAACCAAGCTCGGCGATTTTGCGACGAAGCAAACAGTCGATACGCAGACCTCGGCTGTGCAGCAGCTGACCGCGCAGATCGCTGCCGATCAGGCCACCATCTTCAATGCGCAGACCCAACTCGACTATGCCAGCATCCGCGCGCCGATCTCAGGCGTGACCGGAATCCGGCAGGTGGACGTCGGCAACATCGTCAATGCGGCGACGCAAACCGGCATCGTGACCATTGCGCAGATCGAACCAATCTCCGTGATCTTCACGGCACCCGAAGGCCAGCTCCCGGACATCGCCGCCGCACTTCGCCAGCACGAAACGAAGGTGACCGCATTTACATCTGATGGCCGCAGGATGCTGTCCGAAGGCACCCTGTCGCTGATGAACAATCAGGTCGATACCACCAGCGGCACCATTCGCCTCAAGGCAACATTCGACAACAAGGACCACGCCCTATGGCCGGGCCTGTCGGTCTCGACGCGCCTGCTCGTCAACACACTAAAGGACGCAATCGTCATGCCGGACGATGCCGTGCAGCACGGCAATGACGGCCTCTATGTCTTTGCAGTGGCCGAGGGCAACAAGGCTGACGTGCGCAAGGTCAGGGTCGGCCCTTCGACAGACGGAAAAACACTCGTCGAGAGCGGCGTCTCTGCCGGTGATCAGGTTGTAACCCGCGGACAGTATCGCGTGCAGCCTGGATCGCCGCTGGCCATCAACGTCGCCAGTTCGGGACAACCTTCGGCAAAGGCCGACTGACATGAGCTACGGCATTTCCGGTCCCTTCATCCGCTATCCGATCGCGACATCGTTGCTGATGGCCGGGATTCTTTTTGTCGGCCTCGTCGCGTATCCGCTGCTGCCAGTTGCTCCTCTGCCGCAGGTGGATTTTCCGACCATCCAGGTGTCGGCAAGCCTCCCGGGCGCGAGCCCCGAAACCATGGCGTCGTCGGTGGCGCAGCCGCTGGAACGGCAGTTGGCCCAGATTCCCGGCGTCGCGCAGATGACGTCGACGAGTTCGCTCGGCTCGACCTCCGTCACGATCCAGTTCGACCTCAATCGAAACATCGACGGTGCCGCGAATGACGTGCAAGGGGCGATCAATGCGGCTGGCGGCCAGCTTCCGAAAACACTCCCCAGCCCGCCGACCTATCGCAAGGTCAATCCTGCCGATTCGCCAATTCTTCTGCTGTCGGTAACGTCCGACACGCTGCCGCTGATCGACGTCAACGATTATGCCGACACCCAGATGGCTCAGCAGATCAGCCAGATCTCCGGCGTCGCGCAGGTCAGCATCGGCGGCCAGCAAAAACCAGCAATCCGTATCCAGATTGATCCAGCCAAACTGGTCGCGAAAGGCCTGCAACTCGAAGACGTCCGGAGCCAGATCGCGATCACCACCGTGGATAGCCCCAAGGGCAATATCGACGGTACGACGCGCAGCTTTACCATCTACGCCAACGACCAGTTGCCGAAGTCGAAGGACTGGAACGACGTCATCGTCGCCTATCGCAACGGCGGCCCGCTGCGCATTCGCGACATCGGACAGGCGGTGTCGGGGCCGGAGGACGCCAAGCAGGCAGCATGGGCCGACGGCAAGCGCGGCATGTTCCTCGTGGTGTTCAAGCAGCCCGGCGCCAACGTGATCGACACGGTCGACAAGATCAAGGCGCAGCTGCCGCGTCTCCTCGCGTCGATCCCTCCGACGGTCAAGGTTTCGGTGTTGAGCGATCGCACCCAGACGATCCGCGCCGCCGTCGCCGACGTGCAATTCACACTCCTGCTCACAATCTTCCTCGTGGTGATGGTGATTTTCATCTTCCTGCGAAGTCTGTGGGCAACGATCATTCCGAGTGTGACGGTCCCGCTGGCGCTGCTCGGCGCCTGCGCGTTGATGTGGGCGTTCGGCTATACGCTCGACAATCTGTCGTTGATGGCGCTGACGATCTCGGTCGGGTTCGTCGTCGACGACGCTATTGTCATGCTTGAGAACATCAGCCGATATATCGAGCAAGGCGAAGATCCATTTTCCGCGTCCCTCAAAGGCGCGAGCGAAATCGGCTTTACAATCGTGTCGATCAGCATCTCACTTATTGCCGTGCTTATTCCGCTGTTGCTGATGGGTGGAATCATCGGCCGCTTGTTCCGCGAATTCGCCATCACGCTCGCGATGACTATTGTGGTTTCGCTGATCGTGTCATTGACGCTTACGCCGATGATGGCGTCGCGATTTCTGAAGGCGCATACCGGCGAAACGCAGCATGGAAAATTGTACCAGCTGAGCGAGCGGTTCTTCGACGCGATGCTGCGAGGCTATGAATGGGGCCTCGATCTCGTTCTCCGCTGGCGTTTCGCAACCCTTTGCGTGTTCTTTGGAACCGTCGCGCTGTCGGTCTATCTGTTCGTGGTCATTCCAAAGGGCTTCTTCCCGCAACAGGATGTCGGCCTCATAACCGGCATCACCGAAGGCGGACAGGACATTTCCTTCGCCGAAATGTCGCGCATTCAGGCCGGGATCGGCGAGATCATTCAGAAGGACCCCGCTGTCGCCAGCATTGCAATGGCCATCGGCGGCGGCGGCAATGCACTGAACAATGGCCGCATGTTCATCACGCTGAAACCTCGTGATGAACGCGACGTGAGCGCACAGCAGATCATCGCGAGACTAAGGCCGCAGTTCGACAAGCTCGAAGGCGCGCGCGTGTTTCTTCAGGCTGCGCAAGACGTCCGTCTTGGCGGTCGGGCCACGCGGACGCAGTTCGAATACACATTGCAGGACGCGAACCTCGACGAGTTAAACAGCTGGGCTCCGAAAATTCTGGAAAAGCTGAAGACGCTACCCGAACTGCGCGACGTCGCAACCGATCAGCAGACTCAAGGCACAACCCTGACGCTGACCATCGACCGTGACACGGCTTCACGCTACGGCATTCAGCCGCAACTGATCGACGACACGTTGTCGGATGCATTCGGCCAGCGGCAGGTGGCGCAGTACTTCACGCAGGTCAACAGCTATCACGTCATTCTGGAAATCCTGCCCGAACTCCAGGGCAAGGTAGACTCACTCGACAAGATCTACATCAAGTCCCCGACAACCGGCGACCAGGTGCCACTGTCGGCATTCGTGCGCTGGAGCACCGTTCCCGTTCGTCCGCTGTCGATCAGCCATCAGGGCCAGTTCCCGGCGACGACGATCAGCTTCAACCTCGCGCAAGGCACCGCATTGGGTCAGGCAACCGACGCTATTCAGAACGCGGTGGCGCAGCTCGGCGTACCGCCAACCGTCAACGGCAGCTTCCAGGGCACGGCCCAGGCATTTCAGCAGTCACTTGGCACCATCCCGCTGCTGATCCTCGCCGCGCTGATCGTGGTCTATCTGATCCTCGGCATCCTCTACGAAAGCTATATCCATCCACTCACGATCATTTCCACGCTGCCTTCGGCCGGCGTCGGTGCGCTGGCGATGCTGATGCTGTTCGGCTTCGATTTCAGCCTGATCGGCCTGATCGGAATCGTGCTTCTGATCGGCATCGTGAAAAAGAACGGCATTATGCTGGTCGACTTCGCCATTGCGGCCGAGCGCGAGGAGAACCTTTCGCCGGAGGACGCTATCCGCAAGGCTGCGTTGATCCGCTTCCGCCCGATCATGATGACCACCATGGCTGCGCTGCTCGGCGGCGTCCCGCTGATGCTCGGAACGGGCACAGGCTCCGAGATCCGGCAACCGCTCGGATATGCGATGGTCGGCGGCCTCGTTGTCAGTCAAGCTCTCACCTTGTTCACGACGCCCGTGGTTTACCTCTACCTCGACAAGCTCTCGAACATGTTTTCTCGGGTTGGCAGATCGAAACCGAAAATCCCCGCGACGAGAATTCCGGACGAAGTCTCGGAAGCGGCTGAATAAGCTCAATCGCTCCTAGTGGCTGATCATCCACGGCCGAGCGGTCGGAAAGCTCTTGGCGCCGCTGCGGGTCTTCGTGACCAGCCGAGACGGCTTAGTTGAGCAACACCCACAGCCCGGAGCGTGCGAAGCCTTGTATTCGCCAAGCGTCTTAGGCGCATTGGCACTGCGCTCATTGATGGCATGCGACTTGCGTTTCTCCGCCGGCATGCACGAGAACCGTGGCGCGGTGAGAATGACCCGCGGCGCCCGGACAGCGCAATTCGGACAATCCTGCGGCGCATCGTACTCGGCCATTGGCCGCATGTCGGTGAATGGCCCGCAGTCGTTGCAAAGATATTCGTAAACCGGCACAGCCCGTCTCCCTCGGTTTGTCCTGTTGCTTTCGATCCCGGCACACGTGGAAGCGGCAAGAGTACGCACCGCCTCCACGTCGCGCGGGAGCTACTTGTCTTGTGACAGCGGCATGTCGATGCCGCCCTTGATGTGTTTGATCGGACCTGCCGACGACGGCATGATGTCGAAGTCGAAGATTTCCGTCGGCAGCCACAGCGTGGCGCAGGCGTTCGGTACGTCGACCACGCCGGAGATGTGTCCCTGCACCGGCGCTGTTCCGAGAATGGAATAGGCCTGAGCGCCGGAATACCCGAACTTCTTCAGATACTCGATGGCATTGAGACATGCCTGACGATAGGCAATCGTCACATCGAGATAATGCTGCTTGCCAGCTTCATCAACCGAGATGCCTTCAAAGATGAGATAGTCCTTGTAGTTTGGCGTCATCGGCGATGGCTTGAACACCGGATTCTTAATGCCGTACTTCGCCATGCCATCCTTGATGACATCGACCTTGATGTGCAGCCAGCCTGCCATCTCGATGGCGCCGCAGAAGGTGATCTCGCCGTCGCCTTGGCTGAAATGCAGATCGCCCATCGAGAGACCTGCGCCCGGAACGTAGACCGGGAAGTAGATCTTCGATCCGCGCGACAGATCCTTGATGTCGCAGTTGCCGCCGTGTTCACGCGGCGGAACAGTACGCGCGCCTTCGGCCGCGGCTTTCGCCTTCGCGTCGCCCTTCATGCGGCCCATATGCGCCGTCGGTCCGAACGGCGGATTGGCGAGACCCGGCACGCGGGTCGGGTTGGTCGCGATCAGCGCCGTCTCGCGCTCGTTCCACATCGACAGCATCTTCGGATCGGGCAGACAGCCGATCAGGCCGGGATGAATCAGGCCTGCGAAGTTGACGCCGGGAATGTGCCGCGACGACGTGTACATGCCCTTGAAGTCCCAGATCGACTTCTGCGCTAGCGGGAAATGATCGGTGAGAAAGCCGCCGCCGTTCTGCTTGGAGAAGAAGCCGTTGAAGCCCCACAGGCTCTCCTTCATCGGACCGACGTCGAGCAGATCGACCACCAGAAGATCGCCGGGCTCCGCGCCCTTGACGCCGATCGGTCCTGACAGGAAATGCACGATCGACAGGTCGATGTCGCGAACGTCATCGGCCGAGTCGTTGTTCTTGATGAAACCGCCGGTCCAGTCGTAGGTCTCGATGATGAAATCATCGCCCGGACTGACCCACTCCACCATCGGGATCTCCGGATGCCAGCGATTGTGAATCTTGTCGTTGTCGTAGGCCGACTGGTTGAG
Source organism: Pseudomonadota bacterium (assembly GCA_040387615.1). Taxonomy (GTDB): domain Bacteria; phylum Pseudomonadota; class Alphaproteobacteria; order Rhizobiales; family Xanthobacteraceae; genus Afipia. The sequence continues at coordinate 83,700 of JAZKDK010000021.1, forward strand.
GTCGACCTTGATCAGTGTATCTGGCATTTAGGATGCTCCCCTGGTTACAAACGGCTTCGTTAAACTGAAAGATATTTTGCGACCTGCGCGGCATCGATGCCGTCGCGCTTCTCGTCGCGGACGATCTCGCCGTTCTCGATCACAAGAACGCGGTCGGCGACGTCCAGCGCGAAGCTGAGAACCTGCTCCGACACGATGATGGACAGCCCGCGCTCGTCGCGGATGCGCTTCAACGTCCGTGCCATTTCGCGAATGATCGATGGCTGGATACCTTCGGTCGGCTCATCCAGCAGAAGAACCTTTGGCTTGGTCGCCAGCGCGCGCGCAATCGCGAGCTGCTGCTGCTGGCCGCCCGAGAGATTTCCCCCACGCCGGCCCTTCATTTCGAGCAGCACCGGAAACAGTTCATAGATGTCGCCCGGTACTTCCTTTTCGCCCGAGGTGACCAGCCCGGTCTCGATGTTTTCCTTTACCGTCATGGTCGAAAAGATCATGCGGCCCTGCGGCACATAGGCGAGGCCCTTGGCAACACGCTCGTAGCTCTTGAGGGTGCTGAGTTCGCTGCCCTCCATGATGACCGAACCGCTCTTGGTCGGCACGATCCCCATCAGCGATTTCATCAGCGTCGTCTTGCCCATGCCGTTACGGCCCATGATCGCAACGATCTCGTTGGGCGCGACGGAGACATTGAGACCGTGAAGGACTTCGCTCTGTCCATATGCGACGTGAAGGTCCGAGATCGCGAGCATTGCAATAGTCCTTATCCTACTTCTTTTTAAGCATGATCAGATCCGAAAACCGGTTCCCGCTTTTCGGGATCATGCTCAGTGTCCCAGATAAACTTCGATAACCTTCGGATCGTTCTTGACCGTCTCCATCGAACCCTCCGACAGGATTCTCCCCTGATGGAGCACGGTCACCTTGTGCGCGATGTCCTCGACGAACTTCATGTCGTGCTCGATCACCAGCACCGAGCGGTCCTTGATGATGCGGTTGAGCAGTTCAGCGGTCTTGATACGCTCGCTGACGCTCATGCCCGCCACGGGCTCGTCGAGCATCAACAGGTCCGGGTCCTGGATCAGCAGCATGCCGATCTCGAGCCACTGCTTCTGGCCGTGGCTGAGCAGTTCGGCGCTCATGCCGAGGCGATCCTTGAGGAAGATCATCTCGGCGACTTCTTCAACCCGGTCGCGCACCGTCGCGTCGCGCTGGAACGTCAGCGCGCCGAACACTGTGCGCCCGCGCGGATAGGAGATTTCGAGATTCTCAAACACGGTCAGGTCGTCATAGATCGACGGCGTCTGGAATTTCCGGCCGACACCGGCCTGGACGATCTGGTTCTCCTTCATCCTGGTCAGTTCCTGGTTGCGGAACTGAATCGAACCCGATGTCGCCTTGGTCTTTCCGCAAATCAGATCAAGTACGGTGGTCTTGCCTGCCCCGTTCGGGCCGATAATGACGCGGATTTCGTTTTCATCGACGTAGAACGACAGATCATTGACCGCCTTGAAGCCGTCGAACGAAACCGTGAGCGCCTCGACCGCGAGCAGGAATTCCTTGGGTTGATGACCGACAAGCATGGCTTTCTCCTATTCCGCCGGGGCGCCGTCGGCGACCGAACCTCCGGTCCAGCCGCTCCTGCCGCCTGATTTGGATTTGCGCGACGAGATCAGGCGGTCGATGCGGCTCTGAATATGATCGCGCCAGATTCCGGCAAGGCCATTCGGGAAGGCCAGAACGACCGCGATGAACAGCCCGCCGAGTCCGAACAGCCACAGTTCAGGAAACGTTTCCGACAGGCTGGTCTTGGCGAAGTTCACGAGAAGTGTTCCGTAGACCGCGCCGAGGATGGAGAGACGCCCGCCGACAGCGGCGTAGATCACCATCTCGATGGACGGCACGATGCCGACAAAGGAAGGCGACATGAAGCCAACCTGAAGGGCGAACATTGCGCCGCCGATGGCTGCGAACACCGCTGCCGCGCAGAAGGCAAAGATCTTGAAGTTGGCGACGCTGTAGCCCGAGAACCGGACTCGGTCCTCCTTCTCGCGCATCGCGACCAGAATACGGCCCAGCTTCGAATGACGGATGAACTGCGCGATCCCGATGCAACCGAACAGGCAGGCGACTTCCACGAAGTAGAGAATGAACTTGGCGTTGTCGGTACGGATATCCCAGCCCTTCAGCGTACGCAGGTCGGTGATGCCGTTGACCCCGCCGGTGTAACCTTGTTGGCCAATGATGAGGATGGTCAGGATCGCGGCAATCGCCTGGGTGATGATGGCGAAGTACGTGCCGCCGACGCGGCGCTTGAACATCGCAGCGCCGATGATGAAGGCGAAGATCGCCGGCACCACAATGATTGCGATGATCGTCAATGTCAGGCTGTGGAATGGCTTCCAGAACAGCGGCAATTGCGTAATCTGATTCCAGTCCATGAAGTCCGGGATGCCGGGCGTCGACTGGATCTTGGTGTTTGCAACGCTGGATGCTTCCAGCTTGAGAAACATCGCCATGCAGTAGCCGCCGAGGCCGAAGAACACGCCCTGCCCGAGGCTGAGAATTCCGCCATAGCCCCAGCAGATCACCAGACCAATCGCCACGAAGGCATAGGTCAGATACTTCGCAACCAGGTTAAGCCGGAAGTTATCGAGGGTCAGCGGCAGGATGACGACCAGCAACACCGCCAGCACGAGGATGCCGAGAAGTTCGGAGCGGTTCGCGAAGCGCGGATTGTCGTTGATGGCTTTGGCTGCGACAGTTTGCTCAGAGACTTTCTTGGACATTTCTTGGCCTTTTCACTTCCGGACCTTGAGGGCAAACAGCCCCTGCGGCCGCAGCATGAGGATTCCGACGATCGCGAGCAGCGTGAGAACCTTGGCCATCGAGCCCGACATGAAGAACTCCATGGTGGACTGCGCCTGGGAGATGGTAAAAGCCGAAGCGATGGTGCCGAGCAGGCTGGCCGCGCCGCCGAACACGACGACAAGGAACGTGTCGACGATATAGAGCTGGCCGGAGGTCGGCCCGGTCGAGCCGATCATGGTGAAGGCTGAGCCTGCGATGCCCGCGATGCCGCAGCCGAGACCGAAGGTGTAACGATCGACCTTCTCGGTGTTGATGCCGACAGCGCCAGCCATCACGCGGTTCTGCACCACGGCGCGGACCTGACGGCCCCAACGGGATTTGTACATGATGTAGGCGACCGCGACGGTGATCAGCAGCGTCAGGCACATCACGAAGATGCCGTTGATCGGGACTTCGATAGTGTCGGTGATCTGCTTCGATCCCAGCATCCACTGCGGCAGCTCGACGCCGACTTCACGCGCACCGAAGATCGAGCGATAGGCCTGCTGCAGGATCAGGCTCAGGCCCCAGGTCGCGAGCAGTGTATCGAGCGGGCGCTTGTAGAGATGCCGTATCAGCGCCCATTCCACCAGCATTCCGAGCGCGCCGGATGCGAGAAAAGCCAGCGCCATCGCGAGAAAGAAGTAGCCGCTGAACAGCGACGGCAGATAGGCCTGAAAGAAATTCGACGTCATCCAGGTGACGTAGGCGCCGAGGATCATGAATTCGCCGTGCGCCATGTTGATGACGCCCATCTGGCCGAAGATGATCGCAAGACCAAGCGCCATCAAAACGTAAACGGAGAAGAGAATGAGACCTGCGAAGCCCTGCATCGCAAAGATCGCGCCGAGATCGCCAATCGAATAGTCGCCGAACATTTCAAAATCTCCGCCGGGGGAAGTCTCGCGCCGCAGACGAATCCGCAGCGCGAGGGCTGCGGGCGTGGACTGACGATCCACGCCTGGGAGCTCTGCTACGGGAGAGACGCTTACTGATAACCCTTCGGGAACGGATCGGGCTCGATCAGATCCGGCGTCTCATAGACGACCTTGAACTGGCCATCGAGTCCGGCGAGTCCGACGCGGGTCTTGGACCACAGGTGGTGATTCTTGTGGATCTTGACGTAGCCTTCCGGCGCCTTGGTGAACTCGATGCCGGTGGAGGCTTCCGCGATCTTGTCGATGTCGAAGCTGCCCGCTTTCTCGACCGTCATTTTCCAGAGCCACGGGCCAAGGTACGCAGCCTGCGTGACGTCACCGATCACGGTCTTCTCACCCCACATCTTCTTGAAGGCGGCGACGAATTCCTTGTTGTTCGCGTTGTCGAGCGACTGGAAGTACTTCATGCAGGCGAACGCGCCCGCGATGTTTTCGCCGCCAATGCCGTCGATTTCGTCCTCGGTGACCGAGATGGTCAGAAGCGTCTGCTTCGACAGGTCGATGCCGGCTGCCTTGAGCTGCTTGTAGAACGCAACGTTAGAACCGCCGACAATGATGGCGTAGATCACGTCCGGCTTGGTCAGCTTGATCTTGTTGATGACCGAGTTGAACTGGGTGTGGCCGAGCGGGAAGTATTCCTCGCCGACCACCTTCGCGCCCTGAAGATGTCCCTCGATATGCTTACGCGCGATCTTGTTCGACGTGCGCGGCCAGATGTAGTCCGAGCCGAGCAGATAGAACGTCTTTGCACTCTTGGTCTTGTTGACCCAGTCGAGGCCAGCAATGATCTGCTGGGTGGCTTCCTGGCCGGTGTAGATGACGTTCTTGGACTGCTCGAGCCCTTCATAGAAGGTCGGGTAGTAGAGCATGCCGTTGTATTGCTCGAATACCGGCAGAACCGCCTTGCGCGATGCCGACGTCCAGCAACCCATGACCGATGCACACTTGTCGTTGACGAGCAGTTTCTTCGCCTTTTCGGCGAAGGTCGGCCAGTCGGATGCGCCGTCTTCCTGAATGAATTTGATCTTGCGGCCGAGCACACCGCCCGTGGCGTTGATCTGCTCGATCGCCAGCTTTTCAGCCTGCACCGATCCCGTCTCGGAAATCGCCATGGTGCCGGTCACCGAGTGCAGGATTCCGACCGTGACTTCTGTATCGGTCACCGCCAGACCCGTGGTGTTGACCGCGGATGTTGCAGGCCCTGCGCCAAATGACGGCTTTGAGACCAGCGACATGGCGGGCAAAGCCGCCATTCCCATAAGCAATTTTCGCCGGAACGCGGACTGTAAGCCCTGATGTTTCTCGTCTGACATGACCACCCCTTTTTGCTGAACAAAGCGCCTTGATGGGGAAAAGATGGCCCGGATTGTGCAGCGCACAGATACGCGAAATCGCGCATACGACACCGCAAAAGCGCGACGTAGATTTTTCGAGACCGGATGAGGGCGCGTAACGCGTGACGATGGAGATCAAAGTGGCCGGGCGACAGCGGATAGACCGCGTCAGGCGCCAATATAATCAATGGGTTGCCAACCAAACCCTTGAGGACTACGCGCTTCGCTTCACGGCCAAGAGCGCACGGCGCTGGTCTGCGGCGCGGGTGGCGAACACAGCCCTTGGCGCGATCTCGTTTCTGGCGCTGGAAGCCATCGGCGGCACGATCACGCTGAACTACGGCGTTACCAACGCCACCGCTGCCATTTTGGTAGTCAGCGTCATCATTTTCTGCTGCGGGCTGCCGATTGCCTATTACGCAGCCAGATACGGCGTCGATATCGACCTGCTCACCCGCGGTGCAGGCTTCGGCTACATCGGCTCCACGATCACATCGCTGATCTACGCATCCTTCACCTTCATTTTCTTCGCGATCGAAGCCGTCATCCTCGCGATGGCGCTGGAACTCTGTTTCGGCATTCCCCGCCCGATCGGCTATCTCATCAGCGCGGTCGTCATCATTCCGCTGGTCACCCACGGCATCACGCTGATCAGCCGCTTCCAGTTATGGACGCAGCCGTTCTGGATCCTGCTTCACATTTTGCCCTTCGCAGCCATTGCGATCAAAAGCCCCGGCTCGTTCGCGGAATGGACTGCGTTTCCGGGCGAACACGGCAATCCGTCGGGGCATCTCGATCTGCTGCTGTTCGGAACCGCGGCGTCCGTGGTCTTTGCGCTGGTGGCGCAGATCGGCGAACAGGTCGACTTCCTGCGGTTTCTTCCGCGCGACCGGCGAACCTCGAAGCGCGCGTGGTGGATCGCCATGATCAGTGCCGGCCCCGGCTGGATCGTGCCGGGTGCGATCAAGATGCTGGCCGGCTCGTTCCTCGCCTTCTTCGCGATCAAGCACGGCGTGACAGCCGAATACGCCGCCGAACCCGCGCATATGTACCTCGAAGCGTTTCGTTATGTTCTCGCGCAACCGGATCTCGCGCTGGCGCTGACCGGCACGTTCGTCATTCTCTCGCAGCTCAAGATCAACGTCACCAACGCCTACGCGGGCTCGATTGCGTGGTCGAACTTCTTCTCGCGCCTGACCCACAGCCATCCGGGCCGCGTGGTGTGGCTGGTGTTCAACGTGCTGGTCGCGCTGCTGCTGATGGAGATCGGCGTTTACAAGGCGCTGGAACAGACGCTGGCGCTTTACTCGAACGTCGCCATCGCCTGGGTCGGCGCGCTGGTCGCCGATCTCATCGTCAACAAGCCGCTCGGCCTGCGCCCGCAACACATGGAGTTCAAGCGCGCGCACCTCTACGACATCAATCCGGTCGGCGTCGGTGCGATGATCATCGCCACCATCGTATCGATCAGCGCGTTCTACGGCTTCTTCGGAACAACGGCGAAGGCGCTCGCGCCGTTCGTGGCGCTGACCGTCGCCTTCCTGACCGCGCCTGTGATCGCGTGGGCGACCGGCGGAAAGTATTACATCGCGCGCAAGCCCAAGCGGAGCTGGCAAAATCTCGAAACGATCAAATGCTGTATCTGTGAACACGCGTTCGAGCCGGAAGACATGGCCTCCTGCCCGGCCTATGCCGGTCCGATCTGCTCACTGTGCTGTTCGCTCGACGCCCGCTGCCACGACCTGTGCAAGCCGCATGCGCGGGTGCAGGCGCAGTTCTCCGAAACGCTGGGCAAGATGCTTCCGCAGTTCATCTACGCGCGGATCAATTCGCAGCTCGGGCACTATCTCGGCGTGTTTGCGCTATCCGCGGGACTGGTCGGACTGACGCTCGGCCTGATCTATCTGCAGACGTCCACCGCGATTCGCTTCGATCAGGTGCAACTCTCCGACGTGCTGTGGAAAGTGTTCTTCGCGCTCTCGATCATCATCGGCGTGGTGGCCTGGCTGTTCGTGCTGGCGCGGCAGAGCCGGCAGGCCGCGGAGGCCGAAACCAAACGGCAAACGACGCTCCTGATGCAGGAAATCGACGCCCACCGCCAGACCGACATGGAGCTTCAGCGCGCCAAGGAAGTCGCCGAATCCGCCAACCTCGCCAAGAGCCGCTACGTGGTCGGTCTCAGCCACGAATTGCGCTCGCCGCTCAACGCGATCAGCGGCTACGCCCAGTTGCTCGAGCAGGACGCGACCATATTGCCGAAACCGCGCGATCAGATTCGCGTGGTTCGCCGCAGCGCCGATCACCTTTCAGGACTGATCGATGGCCTGCTCGACATTTCCAAGATCGAGGCCGGGCGGCTGCATCTGTCGCGCGACGAAGTCCGTCTCCACGCGTTCCTCGACCAGCTTGTCGGCATGTTCCGCCTGCAGGCCGCCGCGAAGAACGTCGAGTTCGTATTTCAGCGGCCGGAGACCCTGCCCCCGGTTGTCTATGCCGACGAGAAGCGGCTGCGGCAGATTCTGATTAACCTGCTGTCAAACGCCATCAAGTTCACCCAAAGCGGGAGCGTCCATTTCATCGTGCATTATCGCAGCCCTGTCGCCGAATTCGAGGTGCGTGACACCGGCCCCGGCATCCATGCCGACGATCTGGATCGCATCTTCGCGCCGTTCGAGCGCGGCGCGCTCGGCATCGCGCAACCACAGACCGGGACGGGTCTGGGCCTCACCATCAGCAAGCTGCTCGCCGGCGTGATGGGCGGCGACATCCGCGTCACCTCCACCGTCGGGAAAGGCAGCACATTTCAGGTGAAAATGTTGTTGTCCGAAGTGACAAACCCGACCCGCATCAAAGCGATCAACGCCCCGATCTACGGCTACCACGGCCCGCGCAAGACCATCCTCATCACCGACGACGATCCGACCCACCGCGATCTCTTACGCGAAATTCTAGCCCCGCTCGGCTTCATCATTCTGAGCGCACCTGACGGTGCGACGTGTCTTAATCTCGCGCAGCACTGCCAGCCCGACATGTTCCTGCTGGATATCTCCATGGCGGAAATCGACGGCTGGTCGGTCGCCGAAAACCTTCGCACGGCGGGGCATCATAACGCCCGCATCCTGATGATTTCAGCAAGCGCGCTCGAAGCCCACGGCGCGCCACTGGCGCAGCCGTTCCATGACGGCTACCTGATGAAGCCGATCGACGTTCCGCGCGTGCTGGAACTGATCGGTCAGTTGCTCAAGATCGAGTGGTCACACGAGCCGGGGCCAGTTCATACCACGGAGGCCACAGCCGCCGCATGGAACGCAGACAAGGACCCGAGCCCGCCGGTGCAGTATGTCAACGAGCTGATAGACCTCGGGCAAATCGGCTACGTCACGGCCATTCATCGCAAACTCGACGAGATCGACAAGGATCATCCGGAGCACGCTGCCTTCGTGTCGCAGATGCGCTCGCTGGTCGAACGGTTCGATCTCGGGCAATACATGGCAACCCTTCAGAATGTGCAGCGCCATGATCATTGAAGCCAAATCACGCGACACGGTGCTGATCGTCGACGATTCGCCGGAAACCCTGCGCATGCTGACCGACGCGCTCGACGGCGCCGGCATGACGGTGATGGTCGCGCTCGATGGCGCGTCGGCGCTACGCATCGGCGAACAGATCGTGCCGGACATCATCCTGCTCGACGCCGTGATGCCGGGGATGGACGGTTTCGAGACCTGCCGCCGTCTCAAGCGCGAAGCCAAGCTCGCCGGTGTCCCGGTGATCTTCATGACGGGCCTTGCCGAAAGCGAGCATATCGTGCGGGGGCTGGAGGCCGGTGGCGTCGACTACGTGACCAAGCCGATTGTCATTGTCGAGATGCTGGCGCGGATCAAGGTACACCTTGCAAACGCCCGGCTGACCCAAAGTGCGCGCGCCGCACTGGACGTATCAGGGCGTTACCTGTTTGCGGTGGATCATCGTGGGCGCATCATCTGGGCAACGCCGCAGGCGGAGAAGCTGGCGCGCGCCAGAGGCGACGAGAAATTCGAACTGCCGGAGCCCTGGCTCGACTGGCTCGACCAGATGCACCGGGGAATGGCTGAATCGAAATCGCCGCCCGCGATCTCATTGCGCGATGAGAAGCTCCGACTTCAATATATGGGCCGGCTCGGCGCGAACGAATTCCTGCTGCGGCTGGCCCGGGACACCAGTTCGGATTCGCCAGCGGAATTCAGCAAGGAGCTGGGGCTGACCAGCCGCGAGGGAGAAGTGCTGTCCTGGCTGAGCAAAGGCAAGACCAATCGCGACATCGCGCAGATCCTGGGCCTCAGCCCGCGCACCGTCGACAAGCATCTTGAGCAGATTTACGCCAAGCTCGGCGTCGAAAATCGAACCGCTGCGGCGGCGGTCGCGAGCAACGCGAGCCGCCAGCGGATGTAAGTATTATTGTGAGCGTGATCTTGTCCGAAAACCGGTTCCCACTTTTCGGGATCACGCTTTAGCGTTCAGCGAACGCCTTCTCGACAACGAAATCGGCGGGCTCGCCGTGGTTGCCTTCCACGAAGCCACGATCCTCGAGCAGCTTCTTGGTGTCCAGCAGCAGCGCGGGGCTTCCGCACATCATGACGCGATCCTTGGCAGCGTCGAGCTGCGGCAAGGAGATGTCGTCGAACAGTTTGCCGGATGTAATCAGGTCGGTGATGCGGCCGCGATTGCGGAACGGGTCACGCGTCACGGTCGGATAATAGATCAGCTGGTTGCGCACCATGTCGCCGATCATCTCGTCCTGCGGAAGCTTCTCGGTGATCAGCTCGCCGTAGGCCAGTTCCCTGACGTGACGGCAGCCGTGCAGCAGCACGACCTTCTCGAAACGCTCGTAGGTCTCGGGGTCCTTGATGACGCTCAGGAACGGCGCGAGGCCGGTGCCGGTGCCGATCAGATAGAGGTTGCGGCCGTCGGTCAGGTTGTCGATTACCAGCGTGCCGGTCGCCTTGCGGCTGACGATGATCTCGTCGCCTTCCTTGAGATGCTGAAGGCGCGAGGTCAGCGGGCCCTCGGCCACCTTGATCGAGAAGAATTCGAGGTTCTCTTCGTAATTCGCGCTCGCGACGCTGTAGGCGCGCAGCAGCGGCTTCTCGCCGACCTTCAGTCCGATCATGGTGAACTCGCCATTGCGAAACCGGAACGAGGAATCACGCGTGGTCGTGAAGCTGAAAAGGTTGTCGGTCCAGTGATGGACGCTCAGAACGGTTTCCTGATTGAAGTTGCTCATAACCGGACCCATGCTCTTGCAATCGGTGAGCGCACAATCGCCGGACTTGCGGGCGGTCACGCCTCACGCAGAACTTCATTTGCCAATGAATTTTGCTGGATGGCCTGCATCGCAGGCGAAGACGGTGGCAGCATTCACGACGGGAGTGAAATAGCCGAATTTACGTTTCCGGTCAATTACATACCGCGCCTGCGTCATGCCCCGGAGGCAGACCGGCGTTGCATTCTAAGATCATGTTCCACAGGAGAAATTTCCTCCCGCACGGAGCCCGCCGGGAGGAAATTACACTCAATCCAAACGTCCGGAACACCACGGCCGGGCGAGCGCACGGCCATGGAAACCGGCCCTACTTCTTCACCATCGGGCAATTGCCCTCGGCTATCGGCCGGAATGCGTCCGCCGCCGGGATCGTTTCAACCAGCTTGTAGAAATCCCAGGGTGCCTTCGATTCCGCCGGCGTCTTCACCTGGAACAGATACATGTTGTGGATGTGACGGCCGTCCTCGCGGATCGTGCCTTCGCCGAACAGCGGGTCCTTCGACGGCATCTCCTTCATCTTGGCGACGACCTTTTGCCCGTCCGTCGTATTCGCGGCGGCTGCGGCGCGCAGATAGTGCAGCGTGCCGGCATAGACGCCCGCCTGAATTGCCGTCGGCCGCTTGCCGCCGCCCACCGCTGCGGTAAAGCGATCGGCGAACTTGCGCGTGCCTTCGTTGGTGTCCCAATAGAAACCTTCCGTCAGATAAAGGCCCTTCGCGCCCTGTAGACCAATGGCGTTGACGTCGGTGACCTGCATCAGCAGCGCCGCCAGTTCCTGCCCGCCGGCCTGAATGCCAAACTCTGTTGCCTGCTTCACGGAGTTGACGGTGTCGTTGACGGCGTTAGCGAGCGCAACGATCTTGGCCTTGCTGGCCTGTGCCTGCAAAAGGAACGACGAAAAGTCCGATGCGCCCGGCGGATGCCGCACGCTGCCGAGGATCTTTCCGTTTTCCGCCTTGACGACATCGGACGCATCTTTTTCAAGCGAATGGCCGAAAGCGTAGTCCGCCGTGACGAAGAACCATGTGTCCTTCTTTGCCTTCAGCAAAGCCAGAGCAGTGCCGTGCGCCAGCGCCCAGGTGTCGTAGGTCCAGTGCACGGTGTTGGGCGAGCACTTCTCGCCGGTCAGCAGCGACGAACCGGGGCCCGATGCAATGAACGCGGTTTTCGAACCGCGTGTGGCTTCCTGCACCGCCAGTGCCACCGACGAGAACGGCACGTCGAGGATCGCATCGATCTTGTCGATGTCCATCCAGCGCCGCGCAATAGCGCCGCCGATGTCGGCCTTGTTCTGGTGATCGGCCTGAACGAGTTCGACCTTGATGTCCGGCTTCTCGGCCTTGAAATCCTCGATCGCGAGACGTGCGGCGGCAACCGAACCTGAGCCCGTGGAATCCGTCGCGATGCCGGTGAGGTCAGTCAGCACGCCAAGCTTGATCGTGTTGTTGGCAATCTGCGCACTTGCTGGCGTCATGAGCGCCAACAGCATCGCTGCGCCTGTCAGAAAAGCCGATTTCGATTTACGCATTATTATCCTCCCGGTTGAATTTCTTATGTGGGTTGTCCGGTCTCGCCGGAATGTCCTAGCGTCGAATGGTCTCCAATACCTCCTGCGCGACATCGATACGCACCGTCGCGCGTTCGACCAGCACCTTCGCCACAGCCTCGACTTCATCGCCGATAGCGCCGGCCATGATCGCGATGTTCTGCGCATGAAGCGCCATGTGACCCGACTGGATGCCCACCGTGGCGAGCGCCTTCAGCGCCGAGAAATTCTGCGCAAGCCCAACTGCCGCGATGATGCGCGCCAGCCGTTCCGCCGTGGTGACGCCGAGAATCTTCAGGCACGCCTGCGCGGTGGGATGAATCTTGGTCGCGCCGCCGATCAGGCCAACCGCCAGCGGCAATTCGATGGAGCCTGAGAGATCGCCGTTCTTATTGACCTCGTAGCGCGTCAGGCTGGTGTAGCGTCCACCGCGCGCCGCATAGGCATGAGCGCCTGCTTCCACCGCGCGGGTATCGTTGCCGGTCGCGAGGATGACGGCGCTGATGCCGTTCATGATGCCTTTGTTGTGGGTCGCGGCGCGATACGGATCGGCTTCGGCGAACTGATAGGCACTGATGATGCCGTCGCGCACGCTTTCGCCGCCGATGTCGTTGAGTTTCCACACCGCATGGGCACGTGCGAGTCGCCGGTCGGCAAGATTCGACAAGATGCGCAGGAACACGCGCCCGCCGCTCCATGTGGCGATATGCGGCGCGATTTTCTCCGCCATGGTGTTGACGGCGTTGGCGCCCATCGCATCGCGCGTATCGACGATCAGATGCGTGATGACCATCGGCCCGCCGAGCGTATCGAGAATGCGTACCTCGACATCGCGGAAGCCGCCGCCGAGTTTCACCAGCAGAGGATCGCAGGCATCGCAAATCGCCTTGATCTCGTCGCGCTTTTCCAGAAGGCGAAGCCGCGCGGCATAAGGATCGGGCACATCGACGGCCTGCACCTGCGCGATCATCAGCGTGCCGGACACCGACGTCGTGAAGCCTGCATCGTAGGTCTGTCGCGACGCGTTGCAGACCGCGGCGACGACGGAGGATTCCTCGGTCGCCATCGGGATCAGCACGTCTTCACCATCGACCTTCACATTGGTCGCGATGCCGATCGGCACATTCATCGTGGCGATGACATTTTCGATCATCTTGTCCGCGAGTTGCGGCGACAGATTGCCCATATCGGCCAGATGAGCCGCGGTCGCGGGATCGAGACCCGCGAACGAAGCCACGAGATCGAGCCGTTCCTGCGGCGACTTGCGATGAAATCCGGCGATCCGCGAACTGCGGTTCGCGCCATGCTTGGCGACAGTCATTATTCAGCGTCTCCCAGACCGAAGTCCTCTTGAGGGGATTCTCGGTCGCGGAAACTGTATGGTGATGGGGGTACACCACAAGGAACACTTTGCACAATTTCAGGAAGGTCCGTACCATTCGCACCATGGGTACAGTTCAACATTCCGGCGGCAGAGCAGCGCGATCGCGCGTCGAAACCATCATCGATGCGATCGTTGCGCGGATCGAACACGGCGCGATCCGGCCCGGCGAGCGCCTGCCGTCGATCCGCGGCGCATCGGAACTGTTCAGCGCATCAAAAAATACCATTGTCGATGCTTATGAACGGCTGGTCGCGTCGGGGCAGATCGAAAGCAAACCCGGCTCAGGTTTTTTCGTCTCCCTTCATCGGCCCAAACGCGCGGAGACCGCCGAACCCGCCAAGGTCGGTGCCGTCGACAGCGTCTGGCTGCTGCGCGAGCAACTTGAAAAGCGTCACGAAGTGCGCGTCGGCGACGGCCGCCCGCCGGCGGCGTGGATGGAAGGTTCGGAAGTCGGTCCATATCTGCGTCCGGTCAGCCGGCCCGGACAACGCAATCTTCCAGAGAGCTACGGCAGCCCCTATGGCCTGCTGTCCTTGCGTCAGCGCATCGCGGGTCTTCTCGCCGAGAGATCGATCGGCGCGGAGCCGACGCAGGTTCTTTTGACTCAAGGCGCGAACGACGCGCTCGACATGATCGTGCGTCAGTATGTCGAGCCCGGCGATCCCGTCCTGGTCGACAGTCCCGGCTACTATCCGCTGTTCGGCAAGCTGCGGCTCGCCAAGGCACGGTTGATCGGTGTGCGGCGGACCGTGGATGGGCCGGACCCGGACGATCTCGCCGCCAAGGCCGCCAGCACTGGCGCGCGAATGTTCTTCACGCAGTCGCTGGCGCACAATCCGACGGGCTGCTCGATCACGCTGCCGGTCGCCTATCGGCTGCTGCGCACCGCGACCGAGCACAATTTACGCATCGTCGATTCGGATCCGTTCGCCGACGTACTGTCCAACACCAGCCCCCGCCTCGCCGCGCTCGATCAGCTCGATCGCGTGATCTATGTCGGCACATTCGCCAAAACCCTCTCCGCCAGTCTTCGTTCGGGATACATCGCCGCCAATGTCGATACTGTCGCGCGGCTGGCTGATCTCAAGATGATCACGCGCGCCAACAGCTCGGGCTATATCGAGCAGATCATCTACGACCTGATCACCAGCGGGCGTTATCGCGGCCACCTCAAGCGACTGAGCGGCCGCATCGAAGCTGCCACCCGCCAGGCGAACGACACATTGTCACGCCTCGGCCTCCCAGTGTTCGGCCAGCCGCGCGGTGGATTTTATATGTGGTGCGAACTGCCCGGACATATCGACGACACGCAGCTTTCGCGTGTCGCCGCCGAGCGCAGCATTCTGCTGGCGCCGGGGTCGGCCTTCAATCCGGACGCGACGCCTGCGCGTCCCGCGATGCGCGTCAATATCGCGCATGTCAGCGATCCGCGGTTCGCAAGCTTCATGGATGAACATCGCGCGCCGTAGCGGTTTTCCCGGTCGCGTCGCCGGATGACCGTGCAAGAAATCCAAACAGGCTGCGGTGAATTCGTGGACATCACGCAATTTCGGCATCGCAACATTAATGCATGGCAATGTTCCGGCCGCGCAAAACGAAAATTCCGTTTCAAACAGACCCGTGCTGCAATCATCCGATCTTTGCTTGACTTGAACTTGTCCGGCCAGCAGTCTGTGAACGCAAATAAAAAGCACCGAACACGAATTCGGATGCATCAGGGAGAAACGTCATGAAGTCATTTCTCAGCCTTCTCGCAACAGCGAGCATCGTCAGCGCCGGCGCCCTTCTCACTCCAAGTCCCTCATCAGCCCAGCAACCCATCAAGATCGGCGTTCCAACTTCGGTCCAGCTTCAGGTCGGGCGCGACACGCAGAACGCCATTAAGATGGCAATCGAGGACATCAACAGCAAAGGCGGCCTCGTCGGCCGCAAGCTTGAAATGGTTGTCGCGGATGAAACCGAGAACCCCGAACAAGGTATCGCGGCGATCAAGAAGCTCACAGCCGACGACAAGGTCGATGTGCTGATCGGCGGGTACACCAGCGGCGTGACGCTGGCCCAGTTGCCCCACATTTCCAATTCAAAGACGATCTATCTTGGAGTCGGCGCAGCATCTCCCGCGATCACCGCAAAGGTGAAGGCCGACTACGAAAACTACAAGTACATCTTCCGGGTTTCCCCGATCCATGCCGGCCATCAGGCCCGCGCGCTGGTCGATTTCATCAGCGGCAAGCTCAAGGGCGAGATGGGCCTGAAGAAGATCGCCATCGTCGGCGAGAATGCCAAGTGGGTGCAGGATCTGGTGCCTATCCTGAAGAAGGGCGCCGTCGAAGGCGGCACCGAAGTGCCGATGTCCGAATTCTTCGACACCTCGACGTCGGACTTCTCGCCATTGTTCGCCAAGGTCAAGGCCAGCGGCGCGCAGTATCTGATCGTGATCCTGTCACATGCGTCGTCGGACATCTTCGTCAAGCAGTGGCATGACGCGCAGGTGCCGATTCCGATCGGCGGCATCGACGTCAAGAGCCAGGACGCTGACTTCTTCACCCGTGTGAGCGGCAAGGCGCTGTCCGAGACCGTCGGCCTGTTCGCGACCCGCGCCGCACTGACGCCCAAGACGATTCCATTCTGGGATGAATTCGTGAAGCGCTATGGCACCGCGCCGGTCTACACCGGCGTCGGCGCTTACGATGCGATCTACGTCTACGCAGAAGCCGTGAAGCGAGCCAACTCGGTCGAGCCGAATGCGGTGATCAAGGAACTCGAGAAGACGGACTATGTCGGCATCGCCGGCAAGATCCAGTTCGACGAAGTCCACGATGTTAAGACGGGACCTGGCCTGCAAAATCTTCTGTTCGCGCAGTGGCAGAAGGACGGTGCCCGGATCGTGGTCTGGCCGAAGGCTTCAGAAACGGGAAAGATGATCCCGCCGCCCTGGATGAACTGAGCAGTTTGACGTCGTGAGAACGCCGGCCGGTAACAATCTTACCGGCCGGCGATCCTGAAGGCTCGCCTTCCCCTTACGCACGAAAACAGCAACAGCAGGCGGTTTATGCTCGAGATCCTGATTTACGGCGCTGTGTCCAGCGCGATCTACGCGATGCTCGCGGTGGGCTTCACGCTCATCTTCGGTGTCGCCCGCATCCTCAATCTCGCGCACGGCGCATTCTATGCCCTTGGCGCATATGCGGCTTATGTCTTCACATCCCTGCTGAATCTGCCGCTGTTCATCGCGGCACCGCTGGCCGTCCTTCTGGTCGCGGGGTTTGGCGTGCTGATGGAGCGGTTTCTGGTGCGGCCGTTGCGAGCATCGCAACTCGCGGTGCTGATGATCACGCTCGCCGTATCACTGGCGGTCGAACAGGCGCTGTTCATCACCTTCGGTTCCGAATACAGAAACGTGCCATCCTTCGTCGCTGACAAGGTCTCAATCGGCGGTGTCGATATCGGCGGGCAGAGATTGCTTGCGCTGGTTGCCGGCGTTCTGGTGCTACTGACGCTGTGGCTCTTCATTCAACGCACGCGCCTCGGCGCGGCGATTCTCGCGGTGTCGCAGGATCCGGAAGCCGCGCAGTACATGGGCATTCCGACCAACCGCATTTTCTCCATCGTGATGGCGATCTCGGCGGGCACCGCGGCGCTCGCAGGCGTGCTGGTCTCGCCGTTCCTCACCGTGCAGCCGACCATGGGCTTGCTGCCGATGGTGAAGGCCTTCGCCATCGTCATCGTCGGCGGGCTCGGATCGATCCCAGGCAGCATCATCGCGTCGCTGATCCTCGGCTATTCCGAGACTATCGTCGCCTATCTCGTTTCGACGTCATGGACCGAACTGGTTTCGCTTGTCGCGGTCGTTATCACCCTCATGATCAGACCGTCCGGGATTCTCGGCCGGCGGGCGGCGTTCTGACATGCGGCAGATTTCTTCGATTGACGTTGCTGGCGGTATCGCTGTGGTGGCCGTGCTTGCACTCGCCCCCGTGTTCGTGGCCAGCAACTATCTCACCGGCGTGCTGACCGTCTGCGTGATCTACGGCATCTGGGCTTCGAGCTGGGACTTCATGTCGGGCCTGACCGGCCGCGAGAATTTCGGCCACTCGCTGTTCATCGGCGCAGGCGCCTACACCTCGGGATTCATGGCCACGATCTGGTTCACGAATCCGTGGTACAGCCTGCCGGCGGCGGTCGTCATCGCGGTCATCTTCAGTCTGATCGTCGGCTTCCCGACATTGCGCCTGCGTGGTCCTTATTTCGCGCTGGCCATGCTGTCGGCCTCCGCGATCCTGCAACGCCTCTGCCTGATCTTCTGGGAACAGACGGGCGGCGAGGAAGGCCTCTACGGTCTTGAGCCGTTGATCCGAAATCCCCTGCACTACTACTGGTTTGTGCTGGCGATCCTTGTCGTCACCGTCATCGTGCTGGCGCTGCTCGCGCAATCGCACTGGGGCCTGTTGCTGCGCGCCATTCGCGGCGACGAAGCGACCTGTCAGGCGGCGGGCATCAACGTGACCTTCTACAAGATCGCCTCGCTCGCCATCAGCGCGGCCTTTGCCGGGCTCGGCGGCGCGCTTTATGCGCACTACCAGCTCCAGGTCAGCCCGCCGCTGTTCTCGGTGGTGGTGTCGATTACTGTCATCATCATGGTCTATGTCGGCGGCATCGGTTCGATTTACGGTGCTGCGATCGCCGCGATCCTGCTCACGTTGCTCACCGAGCTGCTGCGCGGCTTCGGCGAATACCGGCTCTGGATCTACACCCTGACCCTGATGCTGATCCTGTTCTTCCTGCCGAACGGCCTGATCGCGCCGCTCTGGCGCAGAATGACGGAGCGCTTCCGATGACCGCGCTTCTTGAAGTCAACGACGTCACCAAGCGTTTCGGCGGCCTCACCGCCGTGAAGAACGCAACCTTCACGCTGCAGAAAGGCGAGTTCACCGGAATCCTCGGACCGAACGGCGCGGGCAAGACCACCCTGTTCAATATGCTCACCGGCTTTATGGCGCCCACATCCGGAGCTGTCACATTCAACGGTGAAGCTGTGGAAGGACTCGCGCCCTACAAGGTCGTCAACCGCGGCATGGCGCGGACCTTCCAGCTCTGCCGTCCTTTTGTGGGCATGAACCTGCTGGAGAATGTTCTCGTCGCCTGCATGTCGCCACGCGCCCATGTCGACAAGGACAAGGAAGAACGCGCGCGCCACCTCCTCGAACAGGTAGGCCTCGGCGGACGCGGGCTGGAGCCCGTCGAAACGTTGCCTTACGGCGACCTGCGACGGCTCGAAATTGCGCGCGCGCTGGCGACCCGGCCCGATCTCTTGTTGCTCGATGAACCCTTCGCCGGATTGGGCAGCAGCGAGATCGAACCGCTTGCGCAACTGATCAAACGCCTGCATCGCGAGGAAAACCTGACCATCCTTCTGATCGAACACAAGCTGCGCGAGTTCATGGCGCTGGTCTCCCGGGTGATCGTGATGAATTTCGGCGAGATCATCGCCGTGGGGCCACCCGACGAGATCGTGAAGAACCCGAAAGTGATCGAAGCCTACATCGGAAAGACGGAGGACGCTCATGCCTCTGCTTGAAGTCTCCGATCTGCGCGTCAGCTACGGCAAGGCGCTCGCCATCGAGTCCGTTTCGATCAAGGTCGACAAGGGTGAGCTGATCGGCGTGCTCGGCCCCAACGGCGCAGGCAAGACCACGCTGTTGAAAGCCATCTCGCGCTCCATTCCCTCGCAAGGCACGTTGACCTTCAAGGGCCAGTCCCTCGACGGCGTCGCGCCCTACGACGTGGTGGCGCGCGGCATCTGCCACTGTCCCGAGGGCCGCAAGCTGTTCTCGGAACTGTCGGTGCTGAAGAACCTGCAACTCGGCGCCTACCTGCGCAAGAACAACGCCGAGATCAATGCCGATCTGGAGCGCGTGTTCACGCTGTTTCCGGTGCTGCGCGAGCGGCAATGGCAGCAATCCAGCACGCTGTCCGGTGGCGAGCAGCAGATGGTTGCGATCGGCCGCGCGCTGATGGGACGACCGGAGTTACTGCTGCTCGATGAGCCGTCGGTCGGCATCGCGCCACGGCTGAAGGGCCTGATCTTCGATGCGATCCAGCAAATCCGGAAGGACGGCACCGCCATCCTGATTGTCGAGCAGGACGCGACCTCGACTTTGCGAATCACCGACCGCGTCTATGTCCTCGAGCATGGCCGCACCATTCGCGAGGGCACGCCGAAAGACCTCGCGGGCGATAAGTACATTCAACAGGTTTATCTTGGTGTGTGACGAAGCGCCAAACGCCGCGCCTCGAATCCGTCATGGCCGGGCTTGTCCCGGCCATCCACGTCTACTTTCTCAGCCAGCGTCCAAGACGTGGATGCCCGGGACGATCTTGATAAGCTGAATCTTCAAATTACCTCGACACGAAACCGCCGCGTTACTTCTTCTCCAGCGCGCCTTCGGCCTTGAGCACTTCGTGCGCGGCCTTGAAGGCCTCGAGGCCAGCCGGAATGCCGCTGTACACGGTGGCGTGCAGCAGCACTTCCTTGATCTCTTCGACGGTCACGCCGTTGGTCAGTGCGCCTTTGACATGGAGCTTGATCTCGTTGGGCGCTTTCAGTGCGGTCAGCATGGCGAGATTGAGCATGCTGCGGGTCTTGCGATCGAGACCCGGCCGCGTCCAGGCGTAGCCCCAGCACCATTCGGTGGTGATGTTCTGGAACGCCATCATGAAATCGTCAGCCTTGGCGATGCTGCCGTCGACGTAGTCCTTGCCAAGAACGTCACGACGGACGGCCAGACCCTTTTTGAATTGTTCGCTTTCACCGCTCATGACGCTCTCCAGACACTTCGATTGATGATGGGTAATCCAACAGCCTTTAGCGGGTGGGCGCAAATCCGACAATCGCCGGATCTGCCGCGCCGCCATGACACATCCGAGGGCTAGTTTCCCTTAGCCCCCGACGCCTGAATAACCGGCGACCATTTCGCAACCTCAGCCTTGAGATGGGCGGACAGCGCCTGCGGGGTCGCCTGCTCCGGCTTCACCGGCTCGATGCCGAGCGCCGCCAAGCGCTCGATGACTTTCGGATCTTTCAGCGCGCCCTGCAAAGCATCGCTCAGCGTCTTCTGGACATCAGCCGGCAATCCCTTGGGCGCCCACATCGCGTGCCAGGCTGCCACCTCGAAGCCCTTGAGGCCGACTTCGTCGAGCGTCGGCAGGTCCGGAAGAATCTTCAGCCGCTCCTTTGTGGTCGCGGCATAACCCTTGATCTTGGAATCCTTGATCTGCGCCGTGGTGGTTGTGGTCTGGTCGCACATCATGTCGAACTGGCCGCCGAGCAAATCCGACATTGCCGGGCCGGTTCCGCGGTAGGACAAGGCCGTCATCTGGGTGTTGATCGCGCTCATGAACATGATCGCGCACAGGTGCGACGCAGAGCCGATGCCCGCATGGGCATAAGTGACCGCGGTTTTCTTCTGCTTGATCCAGTCGATCAGGTCCTTGGCCGTCTTCGGCTCCAAACCCGCCTTGCCGACGATGGTCATCGGCACATCCGCGATGCGGCCGATGGAATCGAAATCGTCGATCACGTTGTAGCGCAAGTTGTCGTAGAGCGACGGCGCGGTCGCCTGCGCGATGTGCCAGACCGTCACCATGTAGCCGTCGGCGGGAGATTTCGCGACGCGGGTCATGCCGATCGTGCCGCCCGCCCCGCCGACATTCTCGACCACGATCTGTTGACCCAGCGTTCGTCCCATCGACTCCGCGATGAGGCGGGAGACACCGTCCGTCGGCCCGCCCGCCGCAGCCGGAACGATCAAGGTGATCGGGCGCGACGGAAAGCCTTGTGCTGCGGCCGATCCGATTGCCGACATCGACAGTAACGTCACGGCAACCAAGCCGGCAAACCCAACGAACAGCTTCCGCATGGCGTCCTCCCTTGATGTGTTTCCTTGTCTTCTCTTTTTATTCTTTGGCTTGTCGGTCCCGGCTCTGCGGCCGGCTTTAGCTGTCTTGTCTAGTTTTGCTGGTTGTCTCCGGCCAATGCGTCGCATACGGCCTTGGTGACGTCGGCGGTTCTTGCTTTTCCGCCCAGATCGGGCGTGTGCAGCGATTTATCCGCCGTCACTTTTTCGATCGCCCGCATTAGCCGCGCCGCGGCGGACGGTTCACCGAGATGCTCCAGCATCATCACACTCGACCAGAATGTACCGATCGGGTTTGCTATCCCCTTGCCGGTGATATCGAAGGCCGAACCATGGATAGGCTCGAACATGGATGGAAACTGGCGCTCGGGATTGAGATTGGCAGTCGGCGCGATGCCGAGCGATCCAGCCAGTGCTGCGGCCAGATCCGACAGAATATCGGCGTGCAGATTGGTCGCGACGATGGTGTCGAGGGTTTCAGGCTTGAGCGTCATGCGCATGGTCATGGCATCGACCAGCATCTTGTCCCATGTGACGTCGGGAAATTCGCGGGCAACCTCGGCCGCGATTTCGTCCCACATCACCATCGCATGACGCTGGGCATTGGACTTTGTCACCACCGTCAGGAATTTGCGCGGCCGTGAACGCGCCAGTGCGAACGCGAAGCGCATGATGCGCGCGACGCCTGCGCGCGTAAACATCGACACATCAGTGGCGACCTCCTCGGGCAATCCCCGATGCACACGCCCGCCGACGCCGGCATATTCGCCTTCGGAATTCTCGCGCACGATCACCCAATCCAGTTCTGGACCGGAGACGTTACGCAGCGGGCTGACGATGCCCGGCAGAATCCGCGTCGGGCGGACGTTGGCGTACTGATCGAACGGCTGGCAGATCGCGAGCCGCAGGCCCCACAACGTGACGTGATCGGGCACGTCGGGTGCGCCTGCGGAGCCGAACAGGATCGCATCGTGAGTCTTGATGAGGTCGCGTCCGTTGTCCGGCATGAACGCGCCGGTCTTCTTGTAGCGCTCCGATCCCCAATCGAAATGATCGAACGCGAACGTGAAACCGCCGTCACGCTTCGCGCAGGCGGTGAGCGCTTCCACGCCCGCGGAGATGACCTCGGAGCCGATGCCGTCGCCCGGAATGGCTGCAATTCGATAAGTTTTCACGTTGGACCGCTTGATTGGTTGAACCGTCAGACGCGAACTGCCTTGGTTGATTAGGCCGACAAGCCCTCCAACCTTCTGTGACCGGCAGCACGCTTATGGATGCCATCTTCCATGGAAGATGGTATGGATGTCAAGATACCTCGCGCTGACCACAGGTCAGCCTCTATAAGGAAGCGGCAGTCAGGAACGGACATGAGTCGCCTCAAAACGCCCACCGCAGAGCCGCTTGCCAAGGCACCTTCGCTTGTGGCCGACGCCTATCAGGCGTTGAAAGACGCCATTCGCGATAACGCGTTCGCACCCGGCTACCAGGGTTCGGAACAGGAAATCGCGCTTCGGCTCGGCATGAGCAGAACACCCGTTCATGAAGCCTTGATCCGGCTTCAGGAAGAAGGCCTGGTGCGGGTTTTGCCAAAACGCGGCGTTACCGTTTTGGCGCTGTCGCCGGACGATATGCGTGAGGTCTATGACGTAATCATCGCCCTTGAGGGCATGGCCGCCGAGTTGATCGCCGCCATGAGCGCGAAAGATCGCCGCCCCATGGTTGCGGCCTTGGAGAGCATCAATGCCGAGATGAAAGCCGCGTTGCAGCGCGATGAACTCGACGCCTGGGCGCGTGCGGACGATCGCTTTCATCGCACCCTGATCGACGGCAGCGGGAATATGCGCCTGGCGCGCCTTGCCAATACCATCATGGATCAATCGCATCGCGCGCGGATGATGACGCTCCGCCTGCGCGCCAAACCGACGAAATCGCTCAAGGAGCATCAGGCGATCATCGCCGCCATCAAGAACGGCGATTCAACGCTGTCGTGCAGCGAGGCCCAAAATCACCGGCGGCGCGCGCGCAGCGAACTGCTGCCGCTGCTGGACCAGTTCGGGATGAAGCATCTCTGACCGCGCCGGGCGCAATTGCATAGGCGCATTCGCAAACTGCACCTGCTCCTGACCGGCGAATTGCGGTTCATAGAGAGATGAGCCGCGATTTGTTCCCCGGGCGCGCCCGATGACCCCCATCACCCCCAACATGAAACCGGGCATGAAGCCGGTGCACATCGCGCTCAATGTGCTGGCGCTGTGCTTCATGCTGTCCGTGCTCGGGCGCGGACTTGGCGAAACCTTCACCGTTTTCCTGTTGCCGATTTCCCAGACCTTCGGCTGGGACCGGGCGGAAATCATCTCGATCTACTCGCTCGCAGCGCTGGCCGGCGGCCTGTCGGCTCCTTTCATCGGCCGGTTGTTCGATCGCTCCGGTCCCCGCGCAGTCTATACGCTGGGGTTGGCGTTGCTCGGCAGCGCGTTTCTCGCCGCCGCCTATGCGCAGCAACTCTGGCAATTCCAGCTCAGCCTCGGCCTGTGCGTGGGTCTCGGCATCGCCTGCATCGGCAACGTCCCGAATTCGATCCTGCTTGGCCGATGGTTCGGCCCGAAACTGCCGACCGCGATGGCCGTGGTCTACTCCGCGATGGGCGCGGGCGTGCTGATCCTGTTGCCGCTGTCGCAGGTTCTGATTGACCGCGTCGGCTGGCGCGGCGCGTATCAGATTTTCGGCGGAACGGCGCTGATCCTGCTTGTGCCGCTGCTGTTTTTGCCATGGAAGCTGTTCGCGTCGGGCTCGGCAACGCTCGCCAAAAGCGCCGCCGCCGAGGTCCTCGACGAGGGCTGGACGTTACTCAGCGCCATGCGTCATCACGCATTCTGGGCGCTGTTCTGCACATTCTTTTTCACCGCTGTCGGCATGTTCGCGCTCTCTGCGCAGATCGTCGCCTATCTGGTCGATGCCGGATTTCCGCCGTTGCAGGCCGCGACCGCATGGGGCTTCAGCGGCGTCGTCTTGCTGTTCGGCATGCTTGGCGTCACCTGGCTCGACGGCATTATCGGACGCCGCCGCTCGGTGCTGTTCAGCTACGCGCTGTCGATCATCGGCATCGGCCTGCTTTGGCTGCTGAAATCGTATCCTAACTTCTGGCTGCTGACCGCGTTCGTCGTAACATTCGGCAGCATGATCGGCTCGCGCGGCCCGCTGATCACGGCAACCGCGATGAAGATTTTCCGCGGCGAGCGGGTCGGCACAATTTTTGGAACGATTTCCATCGGCAGCGGTCTTGGCTCCGCCTTCGGTTCGTGGGCCGGCGGCCTGATCCACGACATGACGGGAGGTTACGACGCGCTGCTGCTGTTTGCCCTCATCAGCGTGATCCTCGGCATGATCCCGTTTCTCGTCGTCCCGGCGTTGCGGCAGTGACCGCGAATATCCCGGTTGCGCCGATGTCCCGGAGTTGCAATCATCGCCACATAACGAAATCGGATCAGGAGATATTTGCATGAGCGCGCCTGTCGATGCACCGGATTGGCGCAAGCTGACACAGGAGCAGCTCGACCTCGGTTTCAACAACACGCTCCACGTGCCCGAAACGCCATCAATCGTTGCCGAGTGGGACAGACTTTCCGCCGAGATGCGCGCGCGGCATCCGCAATCTCTCGATCTTCGCTATGGCCCGCGCGACCGCAACCGCATCGATTTCCTCAAAGCAAGTAACGGCGGCCCGACGCTGGTGTTTATTCACGGCGGCTACTGGCAAACGCGCGCCAAGGAAACCTTTGCGTTCTGCGCCAGCGGGCCGATGGCTCACGGCATCAATGTCGCCCTCATCGGTTACACGCTCGCGCCCGACGCGACGCTCGACCAGATCGTCGATGAAGTCCGCACCGGCATCGATACGCTCGTCAATGAACTACCAGCGCTCGGCGGCGGCACGGACAAAATGGTTGTGTCGGGCTGGTCCGCTGGCGGCCATCTGTCGTCCATGACGCTCGGGCATCCACACATCAAGGCCGGGCTCCTCATCAGCGGAATTTACGATCTCGAACCGATCCGCCACAGCTACCTGAACGCCAAGCTCGGACTGGACGAAGCGATGAGCCGTCGCAACTCTCCCGTGCTGCAGCCGGGTGGCGTCAACAAGCCCCTCGTCATTGTCGCGGGCAGTGGCGAGTTGGCGTTGCTGCGCAAGCAGTCCGCCGACTTCGCCGCTCATCGCGCGACGCACGGGCTGCCGGTTGTTTATGAGGAAATCCCCGACGCGAACCACTTCACCATGATGGACGAACTGGCGTCGCCAACCGGACGGCTGACAACGCTGGTCCGCCAGTTATTCGCGCAAACTTCCAGCAGCCAGGGCGAGCACTCATAGGCGGCGAGATCGATGTCTGCATTGAGTCCGCGTTCGCCGATTCGTGCCGCAACCTGATCTCGCAGTTCGTCCGGATATTGAGGATTCAGAGGTCGAGCACAACGGTCCCCGAAACGGCATCTGTCATGCCGCGTCCGTCACCCTGATCCTCGAGAAGGGCCCTGAAGCTGTCGAGTGTCTTGATCATTGCGGGTCGCGCAGCAACCAGCGCTTCCTGACTGGACCACGCGCCGATGAGGCAAAACGTTTGCTCGCCGGTCTGTATGATAAAGCCACGCTCGAGGCCCGGCCATTTGGCCTTGCCGTTCCGGTGCGCATCGAGGAAGGCCGCCTCTTCGCCGGACTTCACCCTGAACTTGACTACATTGTAGACCTGCATAATGCGCTCCAATGTGTTGAAGGGGATGGTATTTCCTTGCTTCATCGTTATTTGAGGCGCCCAAGCGCGCGCCTTAAGGATGACAGTCCCGGGCAGAATCCGAATTCGCTCTTCACGCTACCATCGGCATCCGCTGCTCGATGATGCGCGAAAAGAGACTGGCCCCGACCGGCAAAATCTTGTCGTCGAGAATGAAGCCGGGATTGTGCAGCGGCACGGTCCCCTCGTGACCCAGCCAGAAATAGGCGCCCGGCACCGCCAACAGCATGTCGGCGAAATCCTCGCTGCCCATTTTCGGCGTCGGAGTTGTCAGCACGTTCTCGCTGCCGACAACCTCGCGGGCCACGTTCGCCACGAAATGCGACTGTTCTTCGTGATTGACCAGCACCGAGAAAATGTCACGGATCTCGATCTTGATCTCGACCTGAAACGCCGCCGCCATGCCCGCAGCGATGGTGCGCATGCGGTCGCGGATCTGCAGCCGGACTTTTTCGGAAAAGGTGCGCACAGTGCCGGCCAGCGTCGCCTCGCCCGGGATGACGTTATAGGCCGAGCCCGCATGGATCTGCGTAATCGACAGCACTGCGGATTTCAGCGGATCGACATTGCGGCTGACGATGGTCTGCAGCGCCTGCCCCAGTGTCATCGCAATCACAACCGGATCGCGTGACATTTCCGGCATCGCGCCGTGGCTGCCATAGCCGGTGATGGTGATGTCGAAGAAATCCGCGCAGGCCATGCTCGGCCCGGGGAAAATCGCGACCTGACGCGGATTGAGCTGCGGGGCGTTGTGCAGTCCATAGACTTCATCGAGCGGAAATTTCTCGAACAGGCCGTCCTTGATCATGGCGCGCGCGCCGCCGAGCCCTTCTTCGGCAGGCTGGAAAATGAAAGCCACCGTGCCGTCGAAGTTGCGCGTCTCCGCCAGATAGCGCGCGGTACCGAGCAGGATGGTGGTGTGCCCGTCATGGCCGCAGCCATGAAAACGATCTGGAACTGTCGAGCGCCAGCTGAGATTGGTCTTTTCCTCCATCGGCAGCGCGTCCATGTCGGCGCGCAGACCGATCCGCTTTTTGCCGCCGCCCTTGCCCTTTAGCAGCCCGACCACGCCGGTGCCGCCGAGGCCGCGATGCACCTCGATGCCCCAACCGGCGAGCTTCTCGGCGACGATGCCCGATGTGCGATGTTCCTCGAAGCCGATTTCCGGGTGCGCATGAAGATCGCGGCGGATGGCCGTGAGTTCGTCGGCGAAGCTGTCGATGAGTTCAATATTGGGCATGCGGCGTCATCCGTTTTTCATGAAGATCATAGCCAGGCAAAGCGCGGAGCCATCTTGGCAAATCATTGCAGGCTGGCCAAGAGACCCGCCATCAAACGTCCGCGCTCGACCAGGCTGTCGACTTCGATATGCTCGTTTAGCGTGTGATAGTCCGCGCCGCGCAGGCCGAGGCCGTCGAGTGTCGGCAGGCCCATCGCGCCGGTGAAGTTGCCGTCCGAGCCGCCGCCCGAGCTGCCTTGGATCAAATCGAGGCCGATGGACTTGCCCACCGCACGCGCCTGTTCATAAAGCGCCATAGTGCCGGCATTCGGCTCCCAAACCGGCCGCGTCACGCCGCGCGTCACCGTGAACGTCACCTCGTTTGTCGTGCCGTTCAGCGCCAGCATCCGCTCGACTCCGCGATCGAGATCGGCCTGACGTTTTGCCATGCTTAGCGCCTCGCCACGGCAGCTCGACGCCACGCAGTTCACCCACTGCCCGCCGTGGACGACGCCA
The DNA here is from genome assembly GCA_040387615.1 of Pseudomonadota bacterium. Lineage (GTDB taxonomy): Bacteria > Pseudomonadota > Alphaproteobacteria > Rhizobiales > Xanthobacteraceae > Afipia. The sequence goes on from JAZKDK010000021.1 coordinate 111,489, forward strand.
ACGCTGAAGGTGCAGTCATCCCCGGTCATGCTGTCGATAGCGATGATCTGCCGCGCCATTTCCCGGATCGCCGAACGCCCCGCCGCGAGCGTCGCGCCCGCGTGACTCGGTTTTCCGGCTGCCTCCAGATTGAACCGCGCAATCGCGTAACGGCCGGTGATGACCCCGGCATTCTTGAATGCCGGCTCCGGCACCAGCACATACTTGTGGCGCGCAGCTTCCGCCTCGATGAGGTCGCGCGTGCTGGGCGTGCCGACTTCCTCGTCCGGCGTGAAAAGAACCGTCACGGGCAACGGCGTGGTGACGGACGCTTTGGCCAGTTGCCGGATGGCTTCGAGCGCGGCGTAGTTGCCGCCCTTCATGTCGAGGATACCCGGCCCGTAACACTTGCCGCCCTCGCGCCGCCACGGCAGCTTTTGCAGCGTGCCGACCGGATGAACCGTATCCATGTGGCCCGCGATCAGGATGCCCGGCTGCCCCTGTTTGGGGTGCGGAAATCGTGCCCGGATGCAGCCGCCGAAGCCCTGCCGTCCGGCGATATATTCAATCGACGCACCGCCAATCGCCATGTCGCGTGCAGCAAGTTCGAGCATGCGGTTGACCGCGGCAGCGTCCCAGGTCGGACTTTCGCATTCAACCCACGGGCGCAGGCCCGTCAGCATGGTGTCCACATCGAACGGAAGCGAGGCTGGATTGAACAAGGCGCTGTCCCCTGTAATTTGCTTTTATTACTGGCGGAATCTGCGTCCCGCGTTCCGGATCGTTGCAGGTTCGGCAACCGATGCAAGATGCAAACTTGCCGGGCCTGCCGAGACTTTGGCGATATTGCACGCGAAAATGGGATTGCGTAAGCAGACGTCCTGCGACGACCTCACGTCGATTTGCGCTGCAACACAGGTACGTTTGTGACCCAAACTCTCGTCGTCACGCCTCCATCAAACACGAAGGCCGCGAGCTGGATGGCTGGATGGCTGACCCTGATGCTGGTCATGCTGGTGGCCGGCCGCGAAGCCACGCGCGAACTCAGCGTTTTTCAGATCATGGAAATGCGCTCGGTAATTGGCCTTTTCATGCTTTATCCGCTGATTCATCTGAACGGTGGCCTGGCGAGCATGAAGACCGCTCGCCCGCTCCAGCACATCGGCCGCAACGTCGTCCATTACGCTGCGCAGTACGGCTGGTTTCTGGCCCTGACGCTGATCCCGCTGGCGCAGGTGGTGGCCATCGAATTCACCATGCCGATCTGGACCGCGCTGCTTGCGGTGAGTTTCCTTGGCGAACGGCTGAATGTCTGGAAAATTCTCGCCATCGTCCTAGGGCTGGTGGGTGTCATCGTCATCGTGCAGCCCGGCGCGGCGCAGGTCAGCCCCGGTCAGTTGATCATGGTTCTGGCCGCCGTCGGCTTCGGCGTGGCGATCGTCATGGTGAAATCTCTCACCCGCACCGACTCGGTCGTCGTGATCATCTTCTGGATGCTGGTGATCCAGTCGCTGATCGGATTGATCCCCGCACTTTACTATTGGCACACACCATCCGCGCATGTCTGGCCATGGATCATCGTGATCGCGTTCTGTGGCACCTACTCGCATTACTGCATGACGCAAGCGATGCGTTATGCCGACGCTACAGTTGTCGTGCCCATGGATTTTCTGCGCGTGCCGCTGTCGGCCGCGGTCGGCTGGCTGATCTATTCCGAGCGGCTTGACGCAGCGACCGTCGCCGGAGCGGCGCTGATCCTGACGGGCAATCTGCTGAACCTGAAACGCTCGTAGGCGAGGTCGACCCTATCGTCATTGCGAGCGAAGCGAAGCAATCCAGAGCAACAAAAAGGCTGGATTGCTTCGTCGCAAGTGCTCCTCGCAATGACGATTAAGTCCTGCATTCTGTGCGTCGACCGGCTTACGCCGCGCTTTTCTTGTCCACCGACAGCACGCCGCGCCGGATCTGGTCTTCCTCAATCGACTCGAACAGCGCCTTGAAGTTGCCTTCGCCGAAGCCGTCGTCGCCCTTGCGCTGGATGAATTCGAAGAAGATCGGCCCGATCGCGTTGGCAGAGAAGATCTGCAACAGCACCTTGGTGTGGCCGCCATCGACCACGCCTTCGCCGTCGATCAGGATTCCGTTCTTCCGCAGCCGCGCGACATCCTCGCCGTGCTTTGGCAACCGCGCATCGATCTTCTCGAAATAGGTTTCCGGCGGCGCCGGCATGAACGGCAGGCCGCTGGCGCGTAGCGTCTCGATGGTGTGATGGATGTCCTTCACGCCGCAGGCGATGTGCTGGATGCCCTCGCCGTGATAGGTATTGAGATATTCCTCGATTTGGCCGGAATCGCCGGCATCCTCGTTGATCGGAATCCGGATCTTGCCATCGGGACTGGTCAATGCGCGCGAGAACAGGCCTGACGCCCTGCCCTCGATGTCGAAGAAACGGATCTGGCGAAAGTTAAACAGCCGCTCATAGAATCCGGTCCACACATCCATGCGGCCGCGGTGCACGTTGTGCGTCAGGTGGTCGAGATAGAACAGCCCCGCACCATCGGGGTGAATGTCCTTCAGCCCAAGCCAATCGAACTCGGTGTCGTAAGCCGAGCCCTTCGCACCGTAGCGGTCAACGAAATAAAGCAGGCTGCCGCCGATACCCTTGATCGCGGGCACATCCAGCGTCTTGCGCACGGACGTTTCGTCCGCCGGCTCTGCGCCGAGCAACAGCGCGCGCTCATAGGCGTGCTTGGCATCGACCACGCGGAATGCCATCGACGGCGCACAGGGTCCGTGCGCGGCGACGAAATCATATCCATGCGTGCCGGGCTGTTCGTTGACGAGATAATTCACGTCGCCCTGGCGATAGACCGTAATCGCCTTGGTCTTGTGACGGGCGACTGCCGTGAACCCCATCAGGCGGAACAGCGCGTGCAGCTTTTCGGGCTCGGGATGCGCGTATTCGACGAACTCGAAGCCGTCGGTGCCCATCGGGTTCTGCTCGGAAATGACGGCGGCCGGTGCATCGTGCGGAAACGGACCCATGGCGATCTCCTTTTGCCAATCTGCGCTGGCGATTCCTGCTGACTAGGAGACGATCATGAGCCGCTTTTCATGCAACAGGCGTGCAAAATGAGGCGCAATATGCCAGAATCGTGCATATATCGTGCATCTCGGGGGGTTTTAGCGCATGACTTCGCTGGACGGTTTCGACCTTAAAATCCTCGCCGCGCTTCAGGACGACGGCCGCCTGACCAATCAGCAACTGGCGGATCTCGCGGGCCTGTCGGCGTCGCAATGCTCACGCCGCCGCACGCGGCTGGAAGACGAGAAGGTGATCGCTGGCTATCACGCCGACCTCGCCAGTGAGGCTCTCGGTTTCAACGTATTGGCCTTCATCCAGATCACGCTGGCCACGCACTCGCCCAATAACGCCAAGCGCTTTCGCGACCTGATGCGCCGCGTCGATGAAATTCAGGAAGCGTATTCGCTGACCGGCGACGCCGACTATCTGCTGAAAGTGGTGCTGAGCGATCTCAAGAGCCTGTCCGACATCGTCAACAACGTGCTGATGCCGCACGAGAGCGTCGCGCATGTGCGCTCGTCGATCGTGCTCGACCGGCTGAAGACCACGCGCAAGCTGCCGATACGGAAGCTTGCCGGTTGATCACTGATCCCTCATCGCGTCATGGCCGGGCTTGTCCCCGCCATCCACGTCTTTCTTGGTGCAATCCAAGACGTGGATGCCCGGCATAAAGCCGGGCATGACGGTGGATGGATGCGAAGATGTACAATCACTTTCAAACCGACGGAAGGATCGTGCCTTCAACTTCGCCAAAGCCAATTCGGTAGCCGTCGCCCTGACACCAGCCGCGCATGGTCAGCGAGTCGCCGTCTTCGAGAAACGACCGCTGCTCGCCGTCGCCGAGATCGAGTGGCTCAGCGCCGCCCCAGCTTAGCTCCAGCATGCTGCCGCGTTCGCTCTTTTCGGGGCCGCTGATGGTGCCGGACCCTAGAAGGTCTCCGACATTCATCGCGCAGCCGCTGGACGCATGATGCACAAGCTGCTGCACCGACGACCAGTACATGTATTTGAAGTTGGTGCGGCAGATGCCCGCCGGCTTTTGCATTGCCGGTGTCTTGAGATCGACAGCGAGCTGCATGTCGTAGTTGTTCGCGCCCTTCTGTTGCAGATACGGCAGCGGCGTCGGGTCTTGCGCCGGTCCGTTCACACGAAACGGCTCCAGCGCTTCGCGTGTCACGATCCACGGGCTGATCGACGTACCGAACGCCTTGGCCTGAAACGGTCCGAGCGGCACATACTCCCATGCCTGGATGTCACGCGCGCTCCAGTCGTTCAGGAGGGTGAAGCCGAAGATCATCTCCTCGGCCTGCTGCTCGGTCAGCATCTCACCCATCGCAGATGCTTGCCCGATCACCACGCCCATTTCCAGTTCGAAATCGAGCCGCTTGCAGGGACCAAACGTCGGTTGTTCCACCGTCGGCGGCTTCAACTGTCCGCGCGGGCGGCGGATCGGCGTGCCGCTGACCACGACCGTCGATGCGCGGCCATTGTAGCCGATGGGAATCGACAGCCAGTTCGGCATCAGGGCATTGTCCTTGCCGCGAAACATGATGCCGACATTGGTGGCGTGTTCCTTCGACGAATAAAAATCGGTGAAGCCCGCGACCTCGATCGGCATATGCATATCCGCGAAGGTCTGCGGAACCAGCGCACGTCTGCAAAGTTCCTTATTGTCGCGCAGCTCCGGATGATCGTGCCGCAGCAACTCGCTGATCCGCGCGCGGGTTTTGCTCCATACCTTCGGGCCAAGCGCCATGAAGGCATTGAGCGAAGGTTTCGCGAAGACGCCGCTCGCGTTCTCGAAGCGGATCAATCCCGCCGCTTCCAGCGCCACCAGATCGAGAACGAAATCGCCGATGGCCACGCCGACCCGCAGATCCGGCTGCTCCGGTGTGAAAAACACGCCATACGGCAGGTTCTGGATCGGGAAGTCCGATGAGGGATCGACTTGGATGAAGGAGCGCAGCTTGGGATCGTTCGGGTGCATCGTGTCCATCCAGAGTTACCTCGTTATTCCGCGTCGGGCTGGCGGCCCGGTTCGGCCGCAGCGAAAGCGTCGAGTTTTGCGGCGGCGGCATCGAGTGCCACGATACGCTTGTAGGGCGCGAGATCGACGCCGAAACGGCGTGCGTTAAAGACCTGCGGCACGATGCAGATATCCGCCAGCATCGGCGCATCACCCAGCGCGAACGGCCCCGGCAGATGCGCCAGCCGCGCTTCGACCGCATCGAAGCCGGTCTCAATCCAGTGTTTCGACCATGCCGCGCGCGTTGCCTCATCGACGCCCATGTCGATCAGCCGATTCAGCACCCGTAAGTTGCCGATGGGATGAATATCGCTGGCGACGACCAGCGCAATCTCGCGGGCAATCGCCCGCCCCTTTGCGTCACGCGGCAGCAGCGGCGGCTCGGGGTGGGTCTCGTCGAGATATTCGATGATGGCGATCGACTGCGCCAGTTCGAGATCGTCGTCGATCCAGTACGGCACAAGGCCGGCCGGATTGATCTTGCGATAGGCCGGCTGCGTCTGCTCGCCCTTGCGCAGATGCACGAAGCGATGATCCGCGCTCAGTCCCTTGAGACCCAGCGCAATGCGCACGCGATAGGCCGCGGTCGAGCGAAAGTAGCCGTACAGAACAGCGCGACTCATGCGAAGCCGCTCAAGGCTTCGACGGGTCGAAGCGGCGCTCCAGCCCCTGCCAGCAATCGGCGTAATCGTCCTGCAGCGCGCTCGTCGTCGCGGCATATTCGGTCACGCACTGCGGAAAACGCGTCTCGAACATGAAGGCCATGGTGCCGGTCAGTTTCACTGGCTTCAATTCGCCATTGCTGGCGTGATCGAACGCTTCGCGGTCCGGCCCGTGCGGCAGCATCATGTTGTGCAAGCTGATGCCGCCCGGCACGAAGCCCTGCGGCTTGGCGTCGTAGACGCCGTAGATCAAGCCCATGAACTCCGACATGATGTTCATGTGATACCACGGCGGACGGAAGGTGTTTTCCGCTACTGCCCAGCGCTCCGGGAAAATCACGAAGTCGATGTTTGCGGTGCCTGCGGTTTCCGACGGCGACGTCAACACGGTGAAGATCGACGGATCGGGATGATCGAATCCGATAGCCCCGACCGGCGAGAACGTCCGCAGGTCATATTTGTAAGGCGCATAGTTGCCGTGCCACGCCACCACATCGATCGGCGAATACGGCAACGTCGTCACGAACAGCGAGCCGCCCCACTTTACGTAAAGCTCGGTCGGCGTTTCCTTGTCTTCGTAAGCGGCCACCGGGGTCAGGAAGTCGCGGGAGTTCGCGAGACAGTTCGCGCCGATTGGCCCGCGCTCCGGCAGCGTGAACGCGCCGCCGTAATTTTCACAGAGATAGCCGCGCGCTGGACCATTGGGAATTTCGACGCGGAACTTGACGCCGCGCGGGATCACGGCGATTTCGCCGGGCTCGATGTCGATGATGCCGAATTCGGTGACGATGCGCAGATTGCCATCCTGCGGCACGAACATCAGTTCACCATCGGCATTGTAGAAATGCTGATCCACCATCGATTTGGTGATGAGATAGATGTGCGCCGCCATGCCCGCCTGCGTGTTGGCATCGCCTGCGGTGGTCATGGTGTAGACGCCTTGGAGGAAGGTCTGCTCCTCCTTCGGCATCGGCACCGGGTCCCAGCGCAGTTGCGCGATCGGCATGTCGTATTCGGTGCACGGCGCGGTGCGCCAGTATCGCGCATCAGCCTTGGTAAAGCGGCCCGAATGCTTCACCGACGGGCGGATGCGATAGAGCCACGAGCGCTCGTTGGTGCCGCGCGGCGCGGTGAACGGCGAGCCCGAAAGCTGTTCGGCATAAAGCCCGTAGGCGCAGCGCTGCGGCGAGTTGCGGCCGATGGGCAAGGCGCCGGCCAGCGCTTCGGTCTCGAAGCTGTTGCCGAAGCCGGACATGTAGCCCGGCGTGACATTGACGGCGTTGCGATTGACGGCGCCAGGAGCGGTGTTGATGTTCATCGCACTATCCTCCTTGCAGAGCAGCCCACATTTCGCGGTCGCGCTTGTCGGTCCAGATCACCGGATCGTCGATCCCGGATGCCTCGTCGTAGGCGCGCGAGACATTGAACGGCAGGCAATGCTCATAGATCGCGAAGCTTGAGAACCTCGGGTCCATCACGGCGCGGGTCGCCGCCATGGCTTCCTTGAGCGTGCGCCCCTTCGCCACCGACAGTTCCGCCGCGCCATAGAGCGACGTCACGAAATCGCGCGTCATGGCGATGGCCTCGTTCACAGTCGCGGTGCCCTTCAACGCATCGCCACGTCCAGGGGCGACCGCTTTCGGATTAAACTCGCGGATTTCATTCAGCGTCAGCGGCCATTCCCGCAGCATCGCATCGCCGCAATAGCAGGCCGAGTGGAATTCGATCAGGTCGCCGGAACACATCACCTGCGCGTCGGGCACCCACGCGACGATGTCGCCGGAGGTGTGGCCCGCACCGAGATGCATCAGTTGCACCTCGCGCTTGCCGAGATAGAGTGTCATGCCGGTATCGAAGGTGATCGTCGGCCAGGTCAGGCCGGGAATGCTCTCGGCGTCGCGAAACAGCCTTGGAAACCGGCCAAACTCGGAATCCCAATCCTGCTGTCCACGTTCCACGATCAGCCGCTGGGTTTCGGATGAGGCAACGATGCCTTGCGCCTTGTAAGCCGACGCGCCGAGGACGCGCACCGCATGGTAATGCGACAGAACCACATACTTGATCGGCTTGTCGGTCACCGTCTTGACGCGCTCGATCACGCTGTTGGCCATCGCCGGCGTCGCCTGCGCGTCGAACACGAGGCAACTGTCGTCGCCGACAATCACCGCCGTATTGGGATCGCCCTCTGCGGTGAAAGCATAGATGTCCGGACCAATTTCGGAGAAGGTGATTTTCTTCTCCGTCATGTCTCCGGTCGATGCGAAACCCTTGGCGGTCATTTGCTGTCCTTTGTTGCCGTCTTTTTGTCTGAGGTTCCACCGAGCTGGCGCTTCGCCAGCGCAATCGCTTCGCGCAGCACCTCGGCATCCCCGATATGATTGGCCAGAATCAAAACCAGCGCCGTATCCAGCGAAACGCTGTCCTCGTCGCTCAGGCCACGATGCGCCTCGACTACCAGCCGATAGGCGGTGTCGGGATCGCTGAAGTTCGATGTCGTTGACAGTGTCATGTCCTCGCTCCCGCCTGCCCGCTGGCGCGTGCGATGGCCGCTTGTACGATTGCCGCCGTCGGATTTTTGAAGCGCGCTGCGACATAACCGTCGGGACGCAGCAGATAAGCCGCGCCCTCGGATGCGTCGTACCGTTTCGCGAATAGACCCGATGCATCGTGCAGTGGCGCGCCGTCGCCAATGGCGATGGAATGACAGCCAGGTTGGTCGCCGCCGTCGCTTCCCGCTTGCAGCAGGACAAAGCGTCCGCCGCCCTGCCTGAAAGCTTCGGTGAGATAGACCGGCTGGCCGCTTGCCGTCGCCAGCGGCGCGTCGATCATGTGCGCGCCGGGGCGCAGCCCCGCGTCCCATGAATCGCTGTCGGGTGTCGATAACGGCGACTGATAGATCGACGGCGTCGACAGCCGCCCGCCGTTGACCATGCGCTTCGCGAACTCGGTTTCCTTCGCGAGCCTGAGCACCGCATGGCGCATCCGGCGTTCCTGTTTCGAATGCGGCGCGATGAAATCGGTCGAGCGGGTGGAGGCGCGGATGTTCTCGTCGGCGGCGGCGCTGCGCTCGATCTCGTAGCTGTCGAGCAGCGACGCCGGTGCTTTTCCGCGCAGGATCAGCGACAGTTTCCACGCAACGTTCTCCGCGTCCTCAAGCCCGGAATTCGCGCCGCGCGCGCCAAACGGCGAGACCTGATGCGCCGAGTCGCCGGCGAAGATCACCCGCTCATGGACAAAGCGTTGCATGCGGCGGCACTGGAACTTGTAGATCGAGATCCATTCGAAATCGAACTTCGCGTGACCCAGCATCCGTTCGATCCGTGGCCGCACATTCTCCGGCAATCGCTCGACGGCGGGATCGGCATCCGGCCCCAGTTGCAGATCGATCCGCCAGACATCGTCCGGCTGGCGATGCAGCAGCGCGGACTGGCCCGAATGGAACGGCGGATCGAACCAGAACCAGCGCTCGGTCGGGAATTCTGCGGTCATCTTGACATCAGCGATCAGGAACTGATCCTCGAACACCTCGCCGGTGAATTCCGCGCCGACAAAGCCGCGCAATGCCGACCGCGCGCCATCGCAGGCAACGACAAAATCCGCTTTCAGATGATAGCGCCCGTCCGGCGTATCAACGGCAAGAACGACATGATCGTTGCGTTGTTCCAGTCCGGCGACCTTGTTGCGCCAGCGCAGATCGACCTGCGGCAGTTCCTGAACGCGATCGACCAGGAAGGCTTCGGCATAGTACTGCTGGAGATTGATAAAGGCCGGCATCTTGTGGCCGTCTTCCGGCAACAGGTCGAACCGGTAGAGCATGTCGTCGTTCAGAAAGATCTTGCCGACCTTCCAGACCACGCCCTTCTCCACCATGCGCTCGCCGACACCGAGACGGTCCCACAACTCGAGCGAACGTTTCGAAAAGCAGATCGCGCGCGAGCCATCACCGATCCTGTCGGCATCGTCGAGCAGAACGACACTGTGCCCCCGCTGCGCCAGATCGATTGCCAGCGTCAGCCCGACCGGTCCGGCCCCGACCACCACCACCGGGTGGCGCGCAGCATCCGACGCCGTCCGATCCTGATCGGAATGGCGGCGATAGCCGAACTGAATGACCCGAGGTTCCGGCACGTCTCTACCCTGCTTGGCTAGCCTACTGCTTGCGGGCCTCTTGAACGAAGCTCTGGCCAAAAGAATAGACGATCGCTATGATCGTTGCAACTGCAACCAATAGACCCAGGCTCTGCCCTTGGCCCCAACCGGACGCGCGTCTTGAGCAAGCTCGATCTCTTCAAGTTCATGCCGTTCCGGCTAAACCGGCTGGCCGCGGAGGTCAGTGCGGAACTCGCCAGCGAGTATCGCGAGCGCTACGGCCTGGACATTCCGGAATGGCGAGTGCTGGCGACGCTGGGCTTTCGCGATGACGCCTGTACGGCGCAATATATCGCCTATTGCACGCGGACGCATAAATCGACCATCAGCCGGGCCGTCGCCCACCTGCTGGAACAGCAATTGATCGAACGCGTCGAGAATGTAGATGACCGCCGCGAACTGGCCCTGCAGCTGACCCGCAAAGGGCGCACGCTGTATGAGGAACTCATTCCCCGGCTGCTCCACAAGGAGCAGGACATCCTGTCATGCCTGACGGCAACCGAGCGCAGGGACTTCGCCAACGCGCTCGGCAAGATCGAGCGGCAGCTCGACCTGATTCAATCCGTGAAGGACGCACGCGCCAAGAAAGGCGCGTACTGAGACGCGTCCTTACGCCGCGCGGATATTCTCCATGAAGCGATCCAGTTCCTGACGCAGCCGCGTGCTTTCGACAGCCAGCGTCTGCGCGGAGTTCAGGACCTCGCCCGAAGCCGTGCCGGTTTCACTCGCGCCACGGTTGACCTCGGAGATGCCCTCCGCGATCTCCAGCGTGCCGCTGGCGGCGCTCTGGACGTTGCGGGCGATTTCCGTCGTCGCGGTGGTCTGCTGCTCGATCGCGGCGGCGATATTACCGGCAATCTTGGAAATCTGGCCGATGGTCTCGCCGATTTCCTTGATGGCGAAAACAGATTCCTGCGTGGCTTCCTGCATGCCGGTGATGTGCGACGAAATCTCGTCGGTCGCTTTCGCGGTCTGGCTCGCCAGCGACTTCACTTCCGACGCAACGACGGCAAAGCCGCGTCCCGCCTCGCCAGCCCGCGCCGCTTCGATGGTGGCGTTCAGCGCCAGCAGGTTGGTCTGCTCGGCAATCGCCGTGATCAGCTTGACCACGTCGCCGATCTCCTGCGCCGCACGCGACAGCTTGGCAATGCGCGCGTCGGTCGCTTCGGCCTGCGACACCGCCGCGGCAGCGATCCGGCTCGACTCCTTGACCTGCCGGCCGATCTCGTTGACCGAAGCGGACAGTTCTTCCGTGGCAGCCGCGACGGACTGCACATTCGCCGATGCTTCCTCCGACGCGCCCGCGACCTTGCCAGACAATTCCTGCGCCGTCTCCACGGTTCGGGTCAGGGTCGTCGCGGATGATTCAAGCTGGCTCGCCGACGCCGAGACGCTGGATACGATCACGCCGACCGCGGTTTCGAAATCATCCGCAAAGCGGTGAAGCTCCGCGCTGCGGGCAGCGGTCGCAGTCTTGCCTTGCGCCTCACGCTCCGCCGCCTCGCTCTGCGCCTTGGCGACGGCTCGCATCTTGAATTCCTCGACTGCGCCAGCCATCTCGCCGATTTCATCCTTCTGGCCAAGCCCCGGCAGCACGACATCGAAATTGCCGCCGGCGAGTTGCCGCATCGCGTTGCACATGGCGATCATCGGTCGGGAAATTCCGCGGCCCAGCATCCATGCCAGGATCGCCCCAAACATGATGCCCCCGGCGCCGAGCGCCGTCACGAACTGGCTGGTCGTGTGCGCCGCCGTGGCCGATTCCTTGGCAAGCTGAGTCTGCCGCACGACCAGACCATCCTTGATGGTCTTGGCTTCCTGCGTCACGGACGCCGCCGCCTCGTTCATCTTGGCCGAGAGCGCCGTGATCTTCGCAGTGTTCTCGACGAATTTCGTGAAGGCCACCTTGTAGGCATCGAGTTCCTGGGTGATTTCCGAAATCTTCGATGCAAGCTTCGCGTCGTCGGCCGTCAGCGTGCCAAAGCTGTTCTTCAGAAGCTGCATGCGGGCATTGACGCTGTTGGCGACGGCTGCATCGGGGCGCAGGACGTAGTTGCTGATGTTGGCTGTGATGGATGCCGAGTGGGTCGCCAGTTCCTTCGCGTTCTGCTGAATCGAAGTCAGGCCGGCAAGAATCGCGGTATCCGCCAGATCGTCGAATTTGTAACGGATCACGTTGCCCATGCGGAGCAACTGGTTCGACGCGATCGCGGCATTCTCGGTCTTCAGCTTGATAACGTCCGCGAACAGAGCGGCGAAATCACCGTAGCTGGCGGAAAGATTGAGAACGCTTTTGCGGTTGTCGGCGGTCGCGACACGGGCGGCGCGTTCGATCGCACTGCCGAGGCTGGTCTCGGCGGCGCGCGCCGCGGTCTCGTCGGCCGGAAGACCGGTCGTCACGTACTGGCGGGCGAGAAGCTGATAGGCCACAAGCTCGCGATCGATCTCGCGCGCGCTGTCGCTCTCGGCCACGATCCCCTGATAGGACTGAACACCCTCCGCGATCCGCTCGAAGCCAAAATAGGCAACGCCCATGTTGATGGCCGAGATACCCAGCACGGCGACGAAACCGAGCATGATCTTGGTTCGGAATCTAAGATTTGAAAGAAAGCCGACTTTTGCCTTGTGCTTCGCAGGAGCGCCCCTGAACCAGCCCATTCCCATTCCCCCAAAAATTCTTTTTGCACGCAGAATTCGCCGGCAAGCCAGCCGACATAAAGTGCCTCAAGGTAAACAAAATTGAATAACACCCCGTAAATTGCTACCGCGCGCAGCAAAAACGCCCGCCAGGCGGGCGCTTCTTGCTGATGATGTGTGCAAATGCGGCAGGCCGGGCCATATCCCGGCACCGCTGGTGCCGAAAGATTAACAATTCATTCCCAGCTCAACGCGCCGCCATTCTGGTATTCGATAACGCGGGTCTCGAAGAAATTCTTCTCTTTCTTCAGGTCCATCGCCTCCGACATCCACGGGAACGGATTGTCCGTCTCATCGAACACCCGCGTGAGCCCAAGCTGGGCGCAGCGGCGGTTGGCAATGAAGTGCATATACTGTTCGCACAGCGCCGCGTTCAGGCCCAGGAATCCCCTCGGCATGGTGTCGCGGCTGTAGGCGGCTTCCAGTTCGGCGGCGTCACGGATCATGCCGCGCACCTCGTCCTGGAATTCGTGCGTCCACAGATGCGGGTTTTCCATCTTGATCTGGTTGATGACGTCGATACCGAAATTCAGGTGAATCGATTCGTCGCGCAGGATGTACTGATACTGCTCGGCGATGCCGACCATCTTGTTGCGGCGGCCGAGCGACAGGATCTGCGCAAACCCGGTGTAGAACCACATCCCCTCGAAGATCACGTAAAACGCGACCAAATCGCGCAGGAACGCCTGATCCGACTCCGGGTCGCCGGTCTTGAAATCCGGGTTTTCAAGATTCTGCGTATGGTTCAGCGCCCACGCCGCCTTGTCGGTGATCGACGGCACCTCGCGGTACATATTGAACAGCTCGCCCTCGTCGAGGCCGAGACTTTCGACGATGTACTGGAACGTGTGGGTGTGGACCGCCTCCTCGAATGCCTGCCGCAGCAGGTACTGGCGGCATTCGGGATTGGTCAGGTGACGGTAGATCGCCAGCACGATGTTGTTGGCGACGAGACTTTCCGATGCCGCGAAGAATCCCAGGTTACGCTTGATGGCGCGGCGCTCGTCGTCGGTCAGGCCATCGCGCGACTTCCACAGCGCGATGTCGGCCTGCATCGAGACTTCGGTCGGCATCCAGTGGTTGTTGCAGCCGGCGAGATACTTCTCCCACGCCCATTTGTATTTCAGCGGCAGCAACTGATTGACGTCGGCGCGGCAGTTGATCATTGCCTTGTCGTCGACCGACACGCGGCCACCCTTGCGATCGATGGTGCCAAGCCCTGTTGGATCAAGGCCGGTTTGGTCAACTACTACGGATTCACCGGTCAAGATCGGCGGAAGTGTATTGATGGCTTTGTTCGGTGAAGTTTCGGACCAGTCGAGCATCATCGTATTCCTTGTTTCGAGGCTGCTTACTGGCAAGCTTCACAGTCGGGATTGTCGATCGAGCACGCCACCACATCGGACAGGTCTGGCGCGGTTGAGGCCTGCGGGACGACGATCGGCTTGTTCACCGGCATGGAAGCGAGCGACGATGACGACACGGCATTGAGCTTCCCGTCGGTGCCCTTCAGCGTCGACTTCTCCACATGCGTGGCGCTGCGCGAGCGCAGGTAATAGGTCGTCTTCAGACCGCGCGTCCACGCCAGCCGGTATAATTGATCAAGCTTCTTGCCCGATGGATTGGCGATATAGAGATTGAGCGACTGCGCCTGATCGATCCATTTCTGTCGCCGCGCCGCCGCTTCGATCAGCCACGTGCTGTCGATCTCGAACGCCGTGGCATAGAGCAATTTCAGATCGTCGGGGATGCGATCGATGGAGCCGACGCTGCCGTCGAAGTATTTCAGGTCGGAGACCATCACTTCATCCCACAGGCCGCGCTCCTTCAGGTCGCGGACGAGAAACTCGTTCACTTCAGTGAAATCGCCCGACATGTTCGATTTGACGTAGAGGTTCTGGTAGGCTGGCTCGATCGACTGCGCCACGCCGCAGATGTTGGAAATCGTCGCCGTCGGCGCGATCGCCATCACGTTGGAATTGCGCATGCCGGTGGATTGCACCCGCCCCCGCAAGGTCTTCCAGTCCAGCGTGGTGCTGCGGTCCATCTCAAGCCCCCCGCGTGCATCGGCGAGAATCTCGATGGAGTCGATCGGCAGGATACCCCTCGACCAGAGCGATCCGTTGAACGATGGATAGCTGCCGCGCTCAGCGGCCAGATCGACCGACGCCGAGATGGCATGGAAGGAAATTGCCTCCATGCTGGTGTCGGCAAAGGCCACCGCCTGATCCGACGCCATCGGGATTCGCAGCGCATGAAGCGCATCCTGGAAGCCCATCAGACCGAGACCGACCGGACGATGCTTGAGGTTCGAGCGGCGTGCTTCGGGGATGGTGTAGAAATTGATGTCGATGACGTTATCGAGCATCCGCATCGCGGTTGTGATCGTCCGCTTCAGCCGCGCATGATCGATACCGCCTTCGCCCACATGGTTGAGCAGGTTGACCGAACCGAGATTGCAGACCGCAACCTCATCGTCCGACGTGTTCAACGTGATCTCGGTGCAGAGATTCGACGAATGGATGACGCCGACATGCTGCTGCGGCGAGCGCAGGTTGCACGGGTCCTTGAACGTGATCCACGGATGTCCGGTTTCGAACAGCATGGTCAGCATGCGGCGCCACAGATCAGTGGCGCGCAGCTTCTTGAACACGCGCATTTCGCCGCGCGCAACCTTGTCTTCGTAGAAGGCGTAACGCTCGGCGAACGCCTTGCCGTAAAGGTCATGCAGATCCGGCGTCTCGTCCGGCGAGAACAGCGTCCATTCGCCGTCGGCCTCGACGCGCTGCATAAACAGATCCGGCACCCAGTTCGCGGTGTTCATGTCGTGAGTGCGACGGCGGTCGTCGCCGGTGTTCTTTCGCAGATCGAGGAATTCCTCGATATCGACATGCCACGTCTCGAGATAGGCACAGACCGCGCCTTTGCGCTTGCCGCCCTGATTGACCGCAATTGCCGTGTCGTTGGCGACTTTCAGGAACGGCACCACGCCCTGACTTTCGCCGTTGGTGCCCTTGATGTGCGCGCCGAGGCCGCGCACGCGGGTCCAGTCGTTTCCGAGACCGCCGGAATATTTCGCCAGCAGGGCATTGTCCTTCACCGACTTGAAGATGCCGTCGAGATCGTCGGCCACCGTGGTGAGGAAGCAGGAGGACAATTGAGGACGCAGCGTGCCGGAATTGAACAGCGTCGGCGTCGACGCCATGAAGTCAAACGACGACAGCAGGTTGTAGAATTCGATGGCCCGCGCTTCGCGGTCGATCTCGCGGATCGCAAGGCCCATCGCGACGCGCATAAAGAACGCCTGCGGCAGCTCGATACGGTTGCCGTCGTCGTGCAGGAAATAGCGGTCGTACAGTGTCTGCAGACCGAGGAACTGGAACGACAGGTCACGCTCAGGCTTCAGCGCCGCGGCGATCCGCGTCAGGTCATAACGCGCCAGTTCTGGATCGAGCAGTTCGGCCGCGATTCCCTTTTTGACGTAAGCGGGGAAATACTCGACGTAACGCGCCGTCATATCCGCCTGCGTGGCGCTGATCGGCGTGCCGTGGACGAACGAGAGAACCTCAGTGCGCAGCTTGTCGAGCAGCAGCCGCGCGCTGACGTAAGCGTAGTTCGGCTCCTGCTCCACCAGCGTGCGCGCGGCCATGATCCCCGCGAGCGCCAGTTCGTCCTGGCTGATGCCGTCATAAAGATTGCGGCGGGTCTCTGCGAGAACGGGGGCGAAATCGACGCCGTCGAGATTTGCGCAAGCCTCCTGAATGATCAGCGTGAGGCGATCAACGTCGAGCGGCACGCGCGTGCCGTTGCCCAGCGTCACATGCAATAGCGGCCCGGATGATGTTTTTGCCGGCTTCGCAGCCTCCGCCTCGGCGCGCTGGCGCTGACGTTCGTCGCGGTACAGCACATAGGCACGGGCGACCTTGTGGTGTTCGCTGCGCATCAGCGCCAGTTCGACCTGATCCTGTACATCCTCAATGTGGAAGGTGCGCCCCTCGCCGATCCTGCGGGTCAGCGCACTCACCACCTCGTTGGTCAGTTGCTCGATCACCTCGTGAATGCGGCGCGACGCTGCCGCGGTGTGCCCCTCAACGGCGAGGAACGCCTTGGTCATCGCGATCGAAATCTTGCCGGCATCGAACGGCGAGACCGTGCCGTTGCGGCGGATGACCTGCAGCGGCGGCTCTGCGGCAGGGACGGCCAGCGACTCGGAACGCAACTGAATGAGAGGAGCGGATTTGGCGGCTTCGCGTTCGAGAGAGAGTGACATCGGCAGACCCCGTGCATGTTGCAATTTTTGGGGGCTTGGGCCGAGAGAACGCTGCATGACGACCGGCGTGCGCCAGCAATGCTGCAAGCGACCTCCGGACACCCCGCCCGTGGACGTTCTTTTGTGTCGCGGCAGGTCTCCTGACTCGCAGGTCGGCGCTGAATCCGGTCTTCCCGATGCGAAAACGCACCAGTGACATCGGTCGGATTCAACTCACTGCTTACAGTTGCGGGGGCAGCGCCGGATTTGCTGCATCTAAGTGCAACTCACCGGCTTCCCATTTTCACCGCTAGGCCTTGCGGCTTTGCGAAACCTCGACGTCTACATCTGGTAGCGTTCGAGTGACGCTGTCAAGCACCAGTGGATGTGAATAACGGGACCAAAGCGACAAACGCGCGAAATGCTCAGCAAATCGCGGCAGATTTTTTTCTGGTGCGATGAGCAATGAGCACGCAACGCCTCGTGCAGCGGATGGCTCTCGGCGAATCGCCGTGCGCGGAATCTCATTTCGCCTCTGCCCACTCACCTCACCCGCGCATCCGGCACCAGTGTGGTGGGAAGCTTTCCCTTTGACCCGCCGGAGCGCGCTTCTCATAACATCAGCATCGCGGTTCTGCGGATCGGTGGTCCGGAGCCAAGAGGGAATGCGGTGCGCGCGATCCAGTTGGATTGCGCAAGTCCGAAGCTGCCCCCGCAACTGTAAGCGGCGAGCCTTTGTCCATCACTGCCACTGCGGCGCAAGCCGCGGGAAGGCCGGACTTAAGGCGTCGACCCGTGAGCCAGGAGACCTGCCGCGATTACATAACGTCCACGGGCGGGGTGCCCCGGTGTGTCGCTTGCGAGAGGACGGCACCGCCGTCTCTGTTGTTCGCGCATGTCCGGCTCCTGCCCCAACATCACGGGGTTTTGCAATGTCGGGTTTTGTTTCTGCTCCATCCATTCCTGTCGCCACGCTGGGCGTGCCGCGCATCGGTCCACGCCGCGAACTCAAAATGGCGTTGGAAAAATTCTGGTCCGGCAAGATCGACGCGGCCGCGTTGCGCGAGGCCGCTGCGAAAATTCGCACCGATAACTGGAAGCGCCAGCGCGATCTCGGCGTCACCGTGATCCCCTCGAATGATTTCTCGCTCTACGATCAGGTGCTCGATACCAGCGCCATGGTCGGCGCGATTCCGAAGATCTACGGCTGGACCGGTGGGCCGGTGTCGTTCGAGACCTATTTCGCGATGGCGCGCGGCAGCCAGAAGGACTTCTCTAATCAAGATTCGGGCGATCATGATGGCTGCACGCATGGTCATAGCCACAACCACGGCGTGCCCGCACAGGAAATGACCAAATGGTTCGACACCAACTACCACTACATGGTGCCGGAATTCGCCAGGGATCAGACTTTCACTCTCGCCTCCACCAAGGCGATCGACGAATACCGCGAGGCCAAGGCACTCGGGATTCAGACCCGGCCGGTGCTGGTCGGCCCCGTCACGTTCCTCAAGCTCGGCAAGGGCGAGAACCGGCTGTCGCTGTTGCCGAAGCTGCTGCCGGTTTACATCGAGGTGCTCAACAGGCTCGCCGCGGAAGGCGCGGACTGGGTGCAGATCGACGAGCCGTGTCTCGTCCTCGATCTCGACGCGGATGAAAAAGCTGCGCTGAAAACGGCCTATAGCGAGTTCGCGCTGAAGGTCCCCGGTGTCAAGATCATGCTGGCGACCTACTTCGGCGAACTTGGCGACAACGCCGATCTCGTCACCAAATTTCCGGTGGCCGGGGTACATCTCGATCTGGTGCGCGGCAAAGGCCAGATCAATACGGTCTTGAGCAAGATGCCTGCGGATCGCGTGATCTCGCTGGGCGTGATTGATGGCCGCAACATCTGGCGCGCGGATCTCACAAAGGTTCTCGATCTCGCCGGAAAGGCTATTGCGGTGCGCGGCGGCGCGGATCGTATCCAGATCGCGACGTCGTGCTCGATGCTGCACGTGCCAATTGATCTCGATCAGGAAACCGATCTCGATGCGGATCTGAAAAGCTGGCTCGCGTTCTCGGTGCAGAAGATGAGCGAACTGGCCGCGCTCAGCCACGCGCTGTCGTCGGGGCGTGAGTCCGTCAAAGATGTGTTTGCGGCCTCCGATGATGCCGCGAAGAAGCGCGCCTCCTCGCCGAAGATCCACAATCCGGCGGTGAAATCGCGTGCGGCGGAAAAATCCTCCGCGCTTTCGGAACGCAAGAGTGCGTTCAGCGCACGGCAGAAGCTTCAGAGCAAGGTGCTCGGCCTGCCCTCGTTCCCGACCACCACCATCGGCTCGTTCCCGCAGACCGAAGAGGTGCGCAAGGCGCGCGCGGCCCACACCAAAGGCCAGCTCAGCGACGCCGAGTATGATGCGTTCCTGCGCAAGGAAACCGAAAAAGCCGTACGCTGGCAGGAGGACATCGGCATCGACGTGCTGGTGCACGGCGAGTTCGAGCGCAACGACATGGTGCAGTATTTCGGCGAACAACTGTCGGGTTACGCCTTCACCAAACACGGCTGGGTGCAGAGCTACGGCTCGCGCTACGTTCGCCCGCCGATCATCTTTGGCGACGTGTCGCGCCCGAAGCCGATGACGGTCGGCTGGTCGTCCTACGCGCAGTCTCTCACTACGTTGCCGATGAAGGGCATGCTCACCGGTCCGGTCACCATGCTGCAGTGGTCGTTCGTGCGCGACGACCTGTCGCGCGATCAGGTCTGCCGCCAGATCGCCTTCGCGCTGCGCGACGAGGTGACTGATCTCGAGAAGGCCGGCATCGGCGTGATCCAGATCGACGAGCCGGCGTTGCGCGAGGGTCTTCCGCTGCGCAAGGGCGACTGGAAGGCCTATCTCGACTGGGCAGTGGACTGTTTCAAGGTTTCGCAAGCCGGCGTGAAGGACGAAACCCAGATCCACACCCACATGTGCTACGCCGAGTTCAATGACATCATCGATGCCATCGGCGCGATGGACGCCGACGTGATCTCGATCGAGACCTCACGCTCGAAGATGGAACTGCTCGACGCCTTCGTGACTTACAAGTATCCGAACGAAATCGGACCGGGTGTCTACGACATCCACTCGCCGCGCGTGCCGGAGGTGCCGGAAATGATGGAGCTGATCGGCAAGGCGCGCCGCAACCTGTCGCCGGACCAGATCTGGATCAATCCGGATTGCGGTCTCAAGACACGCGGCTGGCCGGAAGTCCGATCCGCGTTGACCAACATGGTCGAAGCGGCAAGGCAGGCGCGCGTGGCTTAGTAGACAACATCATCACAGGTCGTCATGGCCGGGCATAGCCGTTCGAAGAACGGCGTCGCTTCCGCTCGCCTATGACCCGGCCATCCACGACTTAACTTCGATCACAGGCAAGGCGTGGATCACCGGGTCAAGCCCGGTGATGACGATTGAATGTGTTGAGAGGCAAGTCGCCTGAACGATAACTTACTTTTTCTTCCCGTCCGCGGCGAACTGCTTGAGGTACGCGGTGAGATCCTTGATCTCGTCTTCCTTCTTGATGCCGGCGAATGCCATTTTGGTGCCCGGGATCTTGGCCTTCGGGTCCTTGATGTATTCGGCGAATACCGCGTCATCCCAGGTAATGCCGGAATTTTTGTTGGCGTCGGTGTAGTTGTAACCGGCAACATTTCCGGACTTGCGGCCGAACAATCCGTTCAACTCAGGGCCCACGCTGTTCTTGGCGGTTTCACCGACCTGATGACAGGCGCGGCACTTGTTGAAGGACTTCTCACCCGCGGCAACGTCCTGAGCGTTGGCGGAAGTGGCAAAGCTGACAGCGGCAAGAGCGAGGGCGGCGACGAGCGAACGAGTCATCATCTGGTTTACCTTTGAGGCGGGCAGGAAAGCTGGCAGGTGGGAGCGAGGGCTTGAGGCAAGACAACTTCAGGGCGAGAGCAAACAACGGAAACCCGCCGCACCCGCGGCGGGTTCCATGTATGATCAAAGCATCAGGCAAACATATCGGCTGTAATTCCGGTGTACCAGCCCATGTTTTCCGCCTGCGTTTGCTTGCGCAGCGCGGCATCCTCGCCGGTCTTCGAGACGAAGGTGGATGAGGCCGTGATCTTGCCGTCCTTGGCTTCATAGGCGCCGCCGACCTTCACGCAGTCATCGGTGTCGATCAGGCTCCAGCAGGTGTTGGTGTAGCGCGCGGGGAACGTGCGCGCCGAGGCCAGTTCACCCCGGATCATCAAGGCGGCGACCTTGGCCTGGCTGTTCGCAGAGAACGCAGACTTCGGCATATCGCCCGCGATGCAGGCATCTCCGAGCACGTAGATGTTGGAATCGACGGACGACTTCATGTTCGCGGGATCAATCGCACAGAAGCCGCTGGCGTTGACGAGCGAGGCGTCCCGCGCGATCGCGCCGGCCATTTGCGCGGGAATGACGTTGACCAGCGCCGCGTTCTTGTAGGTTTCGAATCCGGTCACCACGGTGTTGGTCTTGGGATCGACCGACTTCAATCCGTCGTGCACCTTCGGGCCGAGCCATTCCACCATGCCCTTGTAGTGCTTTTCCCAGCCTTCCTGAAACAGCGCCTGTTTGGAGAAGCTTTCCTTCGGATCGATGACGATGATCTTGGAGCGATCCTTGCGCGCTTTCTTCAGCGCATGGGCCATCATCGAGACGCGCTCATAGGGGCCCGGCGGGCAGCGGTAGGGATTCGGCGGAGCGATCATCACGATGACGCCGCCGTTGGGCACAGCGTCAAGCCGCTTCTTCAGAAGCAGCGTCTGCGCGCCCGGCTTCCAGGCATGCGGCATCTTTTCTTCCGCAGCCTGCGACCAGCCCGGAACGGAATCGTATTTCAGATCGATGCCTGGCGAGACCACGAGGCGATCGTAGGGCAGCTTCTTTCCGCTGGCGAGAATGACTTCCTTCTTGTCGCGATCGATCTTCAAAGCCCGGTCAGCGACGACAGTGACGCCCTGCTTCTTCAAGGCACCGTAGCCGTGCGTGATCGAGGGATAATCCCGGAAACCGCCGAGGTAGAGATTGCTGTGGAAGCAGGTCTGATACTTGGCGTTCGGCTCGACCAGCGTGACGGCAATTGCGCCAGCGCTGTCCTTGGCGATGTATTTCGCGGCGGTCACACCGCCCGCGCCGCCGCCGATCACCACAACGCGCGGCTTGCCCTGCCCGAGCACCGCAGGCGCGCCGAACATCATGACACCCGCGAACGATGCCGATCCCGAAATCAACTGCCGACGACTAATGCTCATGGTGTCCCTCCAGTATTCCTGATTGCAAAAATGGATTCAGCAGACCGGCCCGCACGGGCCTGTCAGCCAACTTTTAGATAAGCAAAACCCTTGGATTGCAGCGCCGCGACGGTCGCCACACCCGATGGTACGAAACTGATGAACGGCGCGTTCTGTACCTTGCCCTTGTCGAGCTTCAGCCGCTGGAAGGTGATTTCGCACAGGTGGACCTTGAGGCCGTTCTTTGCGAGCGCGACCACGCGCTCGAACAGACCCGGATCGATGATCTCATCTTTCCAGGGCGTTCCTTCCAGCGTGCTCAGGAAGTACTTCACCGCAACGCTATGCGCGACGATCACCAGTTGGAGGCCGAACGGATCGGAGCCGTAGGCCGAATAGTGATTGGAAATGTTGTTCAGCGTCTGAGCGAAGCGTGCGTTGTCGCCATAGTCGCAATGATAAAGGCAAGCGACATCGCCCTCTTTCTTCAGATCCGCCATGGACACCGCCGGTGGCGCGGCATGCGCCGTCGCCGCAACCAGACCGCCGGCGGCTCCGATAATGACACTGCGCCGTGTTGCCGAACCTTTTTGGTCTGTCATGACAACCTCCGATGTTGGAAACTGCTATTTCTGCGTCCTGAAATAGGCCGCCAGAGCCGCGATGTCACCTGCCTCAAGCCGCCCCGCGACGGTTTGCATCACCGGGTTGTCGCGCTGCTTGTCCTTGTAGGCATTCATCACCGCAATGAACTGGTCTTCCGGCCACCCGGAGATTTTCGGGATGCCCTGCGCATTCTGCCCCGAGGCGCGGTGACAAGTCACGCATTCCGACGAGAGATATTGCCCAAGTTCGCGGTCTCCCGCAGCAGCATTTTCCAGCGCAAGGCCCGCCGTCAGAACGAAAAGCACAGCCTTCGCTGACGGCCGGTTCATCAATCCACCTTCGGCCCGGATTTGCTGTCGGGCGTCACGTCCACCGAGATCGCCCGGCCGGTCACTTTCGGCGCGCTGCGGCAATCCTTCATGCACGGGTCCTTCTTCCAGAACTGTTTTTCAGCGGTCTCGCGGTCGTCGTCGTAAAACGCCGCCGCATTCGGCATCTTGATGGACGTAAAGTTCCGGTCATTCAATTCGAAATTTTCGTCTTTGACGATATCATTCATGCTGAGAAGGTAAGCTGTCAGAGCATAAACGTCGTCGTCGGACAGAGACCGCGCATTCCCGTAAGGCATCGCGCGCTTGATGTAGTCGAACGCGGTCGACAGATCCGGCCAGAACGAGCCGATGGTCTTGTCGGGACGGTCCGCCTTCAGCGTTCCGGCACCCCCGGCAAGCACCGGCCAGCGGCCAGCACCTTCACCGAACTCGCCGTGACAGGACGCGCATTGCGCCTGGAAAATCACGTCCCCCTGCTTCACCGTGCCCTTGCCGGGCGGAAGGCCCTTGCCGTCCGGCCGCACAGCGGTGTCCCACGCCTTGATCTCATCCGGCAGCGCGGGACGGCCGAGTCCGAGCTTAGACGAGGTCTTCGCGACCGCCTGTGCGGCAATTTGCTGCGCTTCGATCCGCGAGTTCGCAACTGCGAGCGCGACGCCACACAACAGCGCAACCGCGGCGAGCTTAGCCGATCTCGACATTTTCAGTCTCCCCGCTTGAGCGCACCAGCCAGGTCTGAATGCCGTTGTTGTGGTAGATCGAGTTGACGCCGCGCACCTTGCGCAGTTCGTCCTTGGTCGGCTGCACATAGCCGGTCGAATCCATCGCGCGGGACTGGATCATCAACTCCTGCCCGTTCCAGTCGAAATCGACATAGAAGCGCACCAGCGACTTGTCGAACACCGGCCCGTCGATGCGGGCGGTCTGCCAGTTGCGGCCGCCGTCCATCGACACATCAACACGCTTGACCGTCCCGCGGCCGGACCATGCGAGGCCGCTTAGCACGTTGCGGCCCTTATGTTTCAGCGGCGCCTGTGGCGACGGATTGGTCACCACCGACTTCGCATCCATCACGAAGGTGTGCTTACGCGAGCGGCCATCGGCCAGGAGGTCCGTGTACTTCGATGTTTCCTCGCGGGTCTGCCACGGCTGGTCGCCGACCTCGATGCGGCGAAGCCACTTCACCCAGAGATTGCCTTCCCAGCCGGGGATCACCGCGCGCAGCGGATAGCCCTGCTCGGGCCGCAGCGCCTCGCCGTTCATCGCGAAGGCGAGCATGCAATCGTTCAGCGCCTTCTCAATGGGGAGCGACCGATTCATGGCTGCAGCGTCCGCGCCCTCCAGCATCAGCCACTTCGCATTCGGCTTCAGGCCCGCTTCATCCAGCACCGTCTTCAGCGATACGCCGGTGTACATGACGTTGTGCACCATGCCGTGGGTGAACTGGCAGCCGTTGAGCTGCGCGCCGCGCCACTCCATGCCGGAGTTCGCCGCGCATTCGAGGAAGTAGACCTTGTTCATGCGCGGCATGCGCTTGATGTCGTCCATCGTGAACACCAGCGGCTTGTCCACGAGGCCGTTGATCATCAGGCGATGCTCGGCGGGATTGATGTCCGCGACGCCGGAGTGATGCCGTTCGAAACACAATCCTGACGGCGTGATGATGCCGTCCAGTTCGTGCAGCGGCGTGAAGTTGACCGAAGATTCCGGTGACGCTGTCAGCCACGACACATCCCGGCGGATCACGTTCTTCTCGAACTTGGACGGCATGCCGTAAGGAGTCTTCTGCACGCCGTCGCCGAGGTAGCGATTCCAGTCCTGAATCTCGGTGATCAGCGGATCGGGCTTCGCCTCTTGCGCCATCGCAGGGATCGCGCCGAGTGCAGCGCCTGCGCCAGCGAGACCTGCTGCGCCGAGAAATTTGCGGCGGTTGAGAATATCCGCGGATGATTTGTCACTCATGCGGCATCCTTTCTATTTATCTCGATACGTGAATATGTTGAACGTGACGGTGTCCATAAGTGTCCCCATCACACGCCGGAGACTTTGACGGCCGTGTTCGGTTCGACCTTCACGCTGCCACGCTTCGATACATGCGCCGACACCACGTCCCAGATCGGCGGACCTTGGGTGTTTTCGTTGACGCTGGCCCAGCCCGCGACGGTGTAGCTCTTCGCGGCATCGATCGGCTTGCCGGATTTCAGATGCGTCAGTTCGGAAATGCGCGAGCCCATCGGCTTCGACACATCGATGGAATAGCCCATGCCGCCGATGCGAACCATGTCGCCGCCGCCCTGGAAATACGGATCAGGGTGGAAGATGTTGTCGGCGACGTCCTCGAGGATTTCCTTGAGCTGCGCGCCGGTCATCTGGTTGCGATAGCAGTTCGGATAGGTGATCGCGGTGGCGTTGGTCACGTCTTCCCACGTGATCGGGCTGTCCGGAAGCAGCGTTCCGCCCCAGCGGAAGCCCGGCGACAGTGCGATCTCCGCGTCGCGCTCCGACAGCATCGCGTCGCAGATCAGATCGTCGAACGTGCCGTTGAAATTGCCGCGGCGGTACAACAGCGAATCCGTCTTGCCGATGACACGCGCCAGATCCTTGGCGAACGGCGCCCTCACCTTCTCAACCAGCGCGGACATCGCCGCGTCCGGTTTGATCGCATCGGTAAACACCGGCATCAGCTTGAAGCGGACGCCTGCGACCTTCTTGTCCTTCACTTCGATATCGAGGCGCGAGACGAACTTGCCGTGCGATCCGGTTGCGACCAGCACGGTGTCGCCGACACGCACGAGACCCGGCATCGCATCGTGCGTATGCGCCGTCAGGATCACGTCGAGACCCTTGACCCGGCCCGCGAGCTTGCGATCGACATCGAAGCCGTCGTGCGACAGCAGAACGACGATCTGCGCACCCTCGGCGCGCGCCTCGTCGACCTGCTTCTGCATGTCCTCTTCACGGATGCCGAATTCCCATTTCGGGAACATCCAGCGCGGATTCGCCACCGCTGTCCGCGGGAGCGCCTGTCCGATCACGGCGATTTTCGCACCGCCCTTCTCGAACATCTTGCGCGGCTCGAACACCGGCTCCTGCCATTCATTGTCGCGGATGTTCTGCGCGAGAAATGCGAACGACGCCTTGTCGGCGATTTCCTTGACGCGCTCGGCGCCGTAGGTGAACTCCCAGTGGCCGACCATGGCATCGACCTTCAGCGCCGACATGACATCGACCATGTCCTGCGCCTTGGTCTGCAGCGAAGTCCAGCTTCCCTGCCAGGTGTCGCCGCCGTCGAGCAGCAGCACCTTGTCCTCGCCACGCTCTGCGCGCACCGCATTGATCAGCGTCGCGACGCGGTCCATACCGCCCATGCGTCCGTAGTTGCGCGCAAGCGAGACGAAATCGTCCGCCGTCAGCGAATAGGCATCCGCCGATCCGGCGGCGACGTTGAAATATTTCCGAAACTCCGCGTCGGTGAGATGCGGCGGAAGTCCGCGATCCGCGCCGACGCCGAGATTGACCGACGGCTCGCGGAAATACAGCGGCATCAGTTGCGCATGGTTGTCGGCGACATAGAGGATCGTCACGGTACCGAGCGGATCGAACTTCGTGATGTCGGCCTGCGTCAGGCGCTGCTGCGCGGCCACGCGTCCGAGCGAACCCAGTCCGCTTCCAATCGTCAGCGCAGACGCAGCCGCTGTCGCCTGCAGGAATTCCCGCCTCGATATCATCGGATCACCTTTGTCCCCTCAGGTGAGGGAAACGATTTTCAGAAAGCTTGGTACCCGCGCGGGATTGAAACCCGCGCGAAAAAATCAGCCGACCGTCAGCTTATTCTTGGCGGTGTATTCCGAACCGTCGTCATCCTTCCAGGTGAAGGTGAATTCGCCGGTCTCGGCGGCCTTGTAGAAAAACGACTGATACGGATTCGCCGAGATCGCCGGGTTCCAGTCAGCTTCGAACACCGGCTTGCCGTTGAACGTCGCCGAGAACTTGTTGATGATCTTGCGCGGCACAACCTTGCCGGCGGAGTCCTTGCGCTGACCCGATTCCATTTCGTGCGAAATGAGGGTCTTGATTTCGATCAGTTCGCCGGCCTTCGCGGTGGCAGGAACACGAACGCGCGGTGTGGGTGCATTGGCCATGGGAAAATTCCTCGCCTGAATGTTTTTCTTGAGTGAGCCCGCTCGATCAGCCGCCGCAGCCGCCGATGGTGACCTTCACGTTTGATTTCGCCATGTAGAGGCTGCCGTCCGACATTTCCGCGACGCAGACGATGTTCTGGGTCTGCGCGAGGCGCATGCGCGTCGACGCGGAGGCCTTGCCGCAGGCGGGCGTGAACTTGTAGCTGACGATGCCGGGAAGCGGATTGCCGTCGGCGAAGACATGAACCGCCTTCACGTAATCCTTGTCGGTCATCGGGCTTTCGACCTCGACGTTGACCGGCACCACGAGGCCGTTCTCGGCGATCTCGGGCACATCGAGCTTGATCTTGCCGCTGCCAGGTTTCTTGTCGCCGTACAGCTTCTTGATTTCGGCGGCGACAGCGTTCTCGTCGGCGAACGACATTTTCGGCGCGAGCAATGCCGCGAGCCCCGCGATGGCCGCAAGCGTCAGCGTTTCGCGGCGGGTTGTTTCAACGGTCTTCAAGTTCATCGGTTGAGTCCTCCTGCGGGAGTCTTTTGCATCCCTTGACGATAGTATCGCTTGACGATGCCAAGTCTGATCTATCATGATCCGCACACATCATTATATTGTTTTTCTTGAATGTAAAGATGTTCTAAGGTGGTGGTTCGCAAGTCCGAATCTGCAAGAAGAACCGGACTTGTGATTCAGGACACTACGCTAATTCGGGGAACCGAAAGGGTCGCACAGACGACCTGACGGAGGGAGGATAAAGAATGAGACGGACCACGATTCGGTCGGCGATAGCTTTCGCCATTCTGGTGTGCGCTTCGGGCGCGCCCGCTTATGCACAGGATGCGAGTGAAAAGGAAATCGAGCGCTATCGCGCGATGATCTCCGATCCGATGTCGAATCCCGGCTTTCTCGCGGTCGATCGTGGCGAAGTCCTGTGGAGTCAGAAGCGCGGAACCAAGGACGTTTCCCTTGAAACCTGCGATCTCGGCCAGGGCCCAGGCAAGCTGGAAGGCGCTTTCGCCAAGCTGCCGCGCTATTTCAAGGACGCTGACAAGGTCATGGACACCGAGCAGCGCCTGCTGTGGTGCATGACGAACATTCAGGGACTCGACACCAAGGACGTGATCGCCCGCCGATTCTCCGGCCCCGGCCGCGCGTCCGACATGGAAGATCTCGTCGCCTTCATCGCCAACAAGTCGAGCGGCATGAAGATCGACGTTCCGCTCAGCCATCCGAAAGAGCAGGAAATGGCCGCGGTCGGCGAAACGCTGTTCTACCGGCGCGGCGGCGTGAACGATTTCTCCTGCGCGACCTGCCATGCCGAGGAAGGCAAGCGCATCCGGCTTCAGGGCCTGCCGGACCTGTCGAAGCCCGGCAAGCTCCCGCAGGAAACCATGGGCGGATGGCCGACCTATCGCGTATCGCAAGGCGCGCTTCGCACGATGCAGCATCGCCTGTGGGATTGTTACCGGCAGCAGCGCTGGCCGGTGCCTGAATATGCCTCCGACGCACTGACCGCGCTGACCGTGTTCCTGCAGAAGCAGGCCGCGGGCGGCGAACTCAACGTCCCGTCAATCAAGCGTTGAGAGAGGAGCGCATCATGACATCATCATTGAAAATCGCAGCGCTGGCTCTCACTGCTGGCATCTTCACCGCCCTTCCCTTCGCGGCCTCGGCGCAAACCGCACCGAAGTCCGCGGACCCGGCTCTTGTCGAAGCCTATCTGAAATCCACCTTCGGCAAGGCGCCGCAGGAATGGCAGGATCGCATCGTTCCGGACGAGACGCTGAAGGTCTGCAACGCCTTTCACAACAACGTGCCGTCCGCGGAAGCCGACAAGATCGTTAAGAACGAGCTGGCGAAAGTGGTCTATCCCGCCGACGGAAAGTTCGTCGGCGACTGGAAGGAAGGCCGCAAGGTCGCCAACAACGGCCGCGGCGGACAGTTCTCCGATCCGCCGGATACGGTCGCGGGCGGCAACTGCTACGCCTGTCACCAGTTGGAAAAGTCAGAGGTATCCTTCGGCACGCTTGGACCGAGCCTGACCAACTACGGCAAGGACCGCAAATACGCCGCCGACGAGATCAAGAACGCCTACACCAAGATCTACGACTCGCAGGCCGTGTTCGCATGTTCCAACATGCCGCGGTTCGGCGCGAACAAGGTGCTGACGGAAAAGCAGATCACCGATCTCGTCGCATTGCTGTTCGATCCGGAATCGCCGGTCAACAAATAACCGGCGTCACACGGAGACAACGAGATGAAGGCGAAATATCTGCTGGCGATGGCGGCTGTGTGCGCCCTCGCCTCGTTTCCCGCGCGCGCGCAGGACGCGACCGTCACCTACAAATCGCTCAGCCCCGAGCTGGCGCTGGACGCGGCGAAGGCCGCGTTCGCCGATTGCCGCAAGCGCGGCTATCAGGTCTCGGTCGCGGTGGTCGATCGTTTCGGCACGCCGCAGGTGATGCTGCGTGATCGCTTCGCGGGTGCGCATACACCGCCGACCGCGACCGGCAAGGCCTGGACCGCGGTGAGCTTCCGCAGCAGCACAACTGAACTCAACACGGCAACGCAGGCACCCGCGATGCAGGGTCTGCGCAATCTGCCCAACGTCGTGGTGATCGGCGGCGGCGTGATGATCGAAGCCGGCGGCTCGTTGCTCGGCGGCATCGGCGTCTCGGGCGCACCGGGCGGCGACGCGGACGAGGCCTGCGCCAAGGCCGGCATCGCGGCGATCAGCGACAAGCTCGACTTCTAAAGCCGCAAGCCTAGTGTCCCGTATCCGACGTTCGCTTTATTTTGCAGCAGCTCCCACGCAAACGTCGGATACGAAAGGACACTAGTAAATTATGATTCCAGTGATCCTTTGGTTCTGACATTCACTCGCGGAGACCGGACAACCGTCATCCTGAGGTGCGAGC
>JAZKDK010000022.1:0-17670 GCA_040387615.1 Pseudomonadota bacterium
ACCAGAATGATGGCGGTGGCGGACAGTTCAAGCGCGCGCTTCACCACCTCGCGCGGATAGACCGGCGTATGGTCGATAGTGCCGACCTGCTGCAATTCGTCCGCGATCAGCTGGTTGCGCTTGTCGAGAAACAGGATTCGGAACTGTTCTTTATCGGCGAAGGCCATTGCCGCGCGGCAGTACTCGATCACGGACGACCATGAAGACAGCACGGCTTTCTGCTTGTTGATCTGCCCCTTGGCGACCCGGCTTGCGGTCGCCGCGATCAATTTGATCTCGGTGATCGCCGAGTCGCCAAGCCCGCTGACTTCCTTCAGGCGCAATTCCGGTGCGTGGACCACCTCGGCGAATGATCCAAATTTTGCTATCAGCGCCTTGGCCAGCGGCTTGACGTCGCGTCGTGGCAGGGCCCGAAACAGCACCATTTCGAGCAGTTCGTAATCGCTCAGCGCATCGGGGCCGGCATCGCGAAAGCGGTCGCGCAGCCGCTCACGGTGGCCGTGATAGTGCGGCGCTTCGGAAAATCCGGACGGGTCATCGGACTTGGCTGGCATGGCGCGTGACGTGACTCGCGAGACATACAACCATGCCGCGCTGTCCCGTATTTGCAATAGCGGAATCGGCCGCTGGGCGCGGCGCTGGCGGGCGAATATCGCTAAGTCAGGCGACCGCGTAAGGCGGCTTGTCCAGCTTGCCGGGCGAGAGCGTGAAGATTTCCACGCCGTCCTGGGTCACGCCGACCGAATGCTCGAATTGCGCCGACAGCGAACGGTCGCGAGTCACCGCGGTCCAGCCGTCGGACAGGACCTTCACGTGCGGCTTGCCGAGATTGATCATCGGTTCGATGGTGAAGAACATGCCCGGCCGCAGGACGACGCCCTCGCCGGGGCGTCCGACATGGATGATGTTCGGTTCGTCGTGAAACATCCGTCCGAGGCCGTGTCCGCAGAAATCGCGCACCACGCTCATCTGCTGCGGCTCGACGAAACTCTGGATCGCATGGCCGATGTCGCCGGTGGTGGCGCCGGGCTTCACGGCGGCGATACCGCGCATCATCGCTTCATAGGTCACGTCGATCAGCCGCTCCGCCCGGCGCGAAATCTCGCCGATGGCATACATCCGGCTTGAGTCGCCATACCATCCATCGACGATCATCGTCACGTCCACGTTGACGATGTCGCCTTCTTTCAGCGCACGGTCGCCGGGCATGCCGTGGCAGACCACGTGGTTGATCGAGGTGCAGGTCGAATAGCGGTAGCCGCGATACATCAGCGTCGCAGGATAGGATTTATTGTCGAAGGCGAACTTCCGGACGAAGTCGTCGATCTGCGACGTGAAAATGCCCGGCCGGACGATGGCAGCCAGTTCGTCGAGGCACCGCGCGACCAAGGCTCCCGCCTTGCGCATGCCGGCAAACGCCTGGGGACCGTGCAGCTTGATCTGTCCGGTCTTTCGCAGCGAGGTTTCGGTGGCTTCGACATAATTCATGAGGAATCTGGCTTCAAATCGAGGAACTTGCTGATTTCCCCTCCAATTTAATGGATGCAGCCCCCAGCGCAAGCGGCGGTTCAGCCGAGCTGCCAATCCCTGTTCGGGGGCTTGTTTTTCAGGGCTTATTTCCTGTTTCAGGTTCGATTGGAACAGGACGTTCGAGCCTGATGTCGTGGCGGGTGAGGTTGCAGGTCCAGGCCAGAGCCTCGACGCCGGACATGCGTGCCTTGTCGAAGGCGCGGGCATAGGCTGGGTCGATGTCGCGGGCCAGCGCGAACGAACGCGCTGAGCCGATCTGAATCACGAACAGCATCACGGCGCGGGCGCCGGAGGCGGCCATTTCCGCCAGTTCGTCGAGATGCTTTGCGCCGCGTGCCGTCACCGAATCCGGGAACTCGGCGACATCAGCGCGGCGCATGAGATGCACGTTCTTGACCTCGACATAGCATGGCGGTCGCGAGGGATCCTCAAGCAGGAAATCGACGCGCGAGCCTTTGCCGTTAATCGTGCGGCCATACTTCACCTCGCGGCGGATGGTGGTGTAGCCAGTCAGTTCGGGGATCGAACCGGCAGCGAGTGCTTCGGCCACGATAGGATTGGGATGCATGGTGTTGACGCCGGTCAGCTCAGTGCCGCTGCCGAAATCCGCCTCAATCAGCTCCCACGAGTAGGGCAGCTTGCGAGCAGGGCTCGGGGACTTTGAAAGCCAGACCCGCGCGCCTTCGGCCTGAAGGCCGGTCATGGCGCCTGGATTGGCGACGTGCGCGGTGATCACGGTGCCATCGGCGAGTTCGACATCGGCGAGAAACCGCTTGTAGCGGCGGATCAGGGTCGCCGGGACCAGGTCGCTGGCAAAGCGCATGGGATGTCAGTTTTGCACGTCGAGGACGGTTCCCGCCGGCAGCGCATTGCCGCGCACGCGGATTTCCCGCACCGGATACGGCACGCGGATGTTCTCGCGCTTGAAGGCATCCCACAGCTTCAGCATCACCTCGCTGCGGACATTGTCCGCGCCGACGTCGAGATCGGCGACCCAGAATGTCAGCGTGAACTTCATGCAGGTTTCCGCGAACTCCACCAGCAGGCAGTTCGGCGGTTTGAAACTGGCGACGCTGGCCGTTTTGCCGGCGATATCGATGGCCAGCTTGCAGACGACGTTCGGATCGGCGTCGTAATTGGTCGCGAAGTTGACCTTCACCAGCATGTTTTTGTTGGTGTAGGTCCAGTTCACCACGCGCTGGGTCACCAGATCCTCATTCGGGATCAGGATTTCGCGGCCGTCACCCGCCGCGACGGAAATGTAGCGCGTGTTCATTGCGCTGATTTTTCCCGAACTGTCGCCGATGGTGATGAGATCACCGGGTTTCACAGATTTGTCCGCCAGCAGGATCACGCCACTGATGAAATTGGCGACGATCTTCTGCAAGCCGAAGCCGAGACCGACGCCGATGGCGCCGGAAAACAGCGCAAAGGCGGACAAATCGATGCCAGCGGCGCTCATCACGACCGCAAATGCGGCCACCATCAGCATCAGGCGGACCATCTTGACCAGCAGAACCTGAACCGACGGCGTGAGGTCGCGCGAACGCGTGATCCGCGCTTCGAGGAAATTGCCGAGAATGCCGACCAGCCACAGCGCGATGCCGAGGGACACCGCGACCTTCAGGACCAGCAACGGCGTCACGCGCAGCGCACCGAGCGGGATTGAGACAGAGTCCAGCGCCGCCGCCACATCGTCTAGCTTGCCGATGATGCTCAGTGCCGCAATGATCCAGGCTGTCACCGAAACCGCGCGGACCACGAATTCGTTGCGGATCAATCCCGTCGCCAGCCGGATGATGACCCAGGCTGTCGCCAGGCTTGCTGCGGTCGAGAGCAGGTAGCCGTGCCGCATGACTTCGGTCTTCACGATGACGGCGCGGGTGATGCTGATCAGCAGCGCGAAGATGATCGTTCCCGCACGATTCATCAAAACCCGGATCAACACGCGCAGCGGCGCCGGCAGACCCATCGCCAGCGATGCCGGGTCGACCCGCGCGCGGAGGAAACTCGCGGCGGCAAGCGAAAGACCCGCCGCGACAAGGATGATCCCCGCCTGCATATAAAACCAGGGCGAGACGAGATAGGCTTCCGCGGAGCGAATGGTGGCCTGTAACGCCTGCTGGATATCATCCCAGTCCATGGGCAACACACCTTGCGAAGAGACGGGCCGGTCCGGCCATCTGAGGTTTGATTCGGTCTTTCGCCAGATTCCCACATTCCGCGGTCAGGGGCGCGAGAATCCGGTGCGCGGGCGACTTAACACCAGCAAATCCGGCACAATCGTGATCGCGGTGACAAATGAGTTGGCGGCGGGCGGCTGCGACGATATTCATGCAAATGCGGGCATTTGGACGGCGGACGGAGACAGACATAGCTAATGGCATCCCTCGACTCGGTCAGCATTGCCATTCTGCTTGGCTCGGTTCTCGTGATGGCGGGCATTCTCTCCAGCCTGCTCGCGCTGCGGTTCGGCGCCCCGCTGCTGCTGGTCTTCCTTTTTGTCGGCATCATTGCAGGCGATAGCGGACCCGGCGGCCTTCGCTTCGACGACGTGCAGACGACCTATCTGGTCGGCTCGGTGGCGCTGGCGCTGATCCTGTTCGATGGCGGGTTGAAGACCCGTTTTCAGAGCATCCGCGCCGTGCTGGCGCCATCGGCGGCGCTGGCTACCGTCGGCGTGCTGGTGACGGCGCTGATCACGGCTCCGGTCGCCAAGTATGCGCTCGGGATCGGCTGGCCCGAGGCGCTGCTGGTCGGCGCAGTGGTGGGCTCCACCGACGCCGCTGCGGTGTTCCTTCTGGTGCATAGCCAGGGTCTTCGCCTGCGCCCGCGCGTCGGTGCGACTCTCGAGGTGGAATCCGGCACCAACGATCCGTTCGCGATCTTTCTGACGCTGATGCTGGTGGAATTTCTGTCGATCGGGCAGAGCTCTTGGGCGCACGTCGCGCTTCAGTTCGCGCGCGAGAGTGTGTTGGGCGTGCTTTTCGGAGCTATCGGCGGCTGGCTTGTCGTGTCGGCGCTGAATCGCATCTCCTTGCCGCAGGGTTTACACGCGCCCTTTGTGACGACGGCAGCGCTGGTTATTTTTGGGGTGGCCCAGATATCGCACGCATCGGGGTTCCTCGCGGTCTATCTCGCCGGCATGATCATCGGCAACCGCCCAACCCGCGCGCACAATTCCGTCGTCGCCTTTCTCGACGCGGCGACATGGCTGGCGCAGATCGTGATGTTCGTTTTGCTCGGCCTGCTGGTCTCGCCAGAGCGAACATTGACGACCGTGCTGCCCGCTGTCGCCGTGGCGCTGGTGCTTATGCTGGTGGCGCGACCCGTTGCGGTGTTTCTCTGCCTGGCTCCGTTCCGGTTCAACTGGCGGGAGCGGACCTTCATCGCGTGGGTCGGCCTGCGCGGAGCTGTCGCGATCTTCCTGGCCTCCATACCGATGCTGGTCGGGCTGCCCAATGCACAGGTCTATTTCGACGTCGCCTTCGTGGTCGTCATCATCTCGCTGTTGCTGCAGGGCTGGACCCTTGCCGTGGCGGCGCGGCGTCTGCATGTGGCGTTGCCACGGGCGGATCGAGGGCCTCGCCGCGTGGAGCTCGATCTGCCGGGACAGCTCGAACAGCAACTCGTTGGCTATCCTGTGCGCGCCAACAGCCTGTTCCTGAAACGCGGGCTGATCCCGTCATGGTCGAAGCCCACACTGGTGATCCGCGACGAGCGGATTCTCTCGCCGGCCGAAGCCGAGCCGGTGGTCAAGGGTGACTACCTCTATTTGCTCGCGCCGCCAGAGAAAGCCGAGGCGCTGGATCGCTTCTTCGTCGATATGCCCGTGGTGCCCGCGCCGGACCCGCATCTGCTCGGCGACTTCATGATGCCCGGCGACGTGACTTTGAAAGACGTCGCCGACATTTACGGCGTTACCATCGCGACCAGCGACGCGCACCTGACGCTGGCGGACTATTTCGATATTCATCTCGATCACGCGCCCCGCGTCGGCGCGACGTTGCCGCTCGATTCCATTGTGCTGGTGGCGCGGAGCATCGGCGGCAACCGGGTGAACGTGGTGGGTCTGCGGTTGCCGGAAGATGAAGAGCCTCCGGCGCCCCCGCTGACCCGCGCGGCCGCCGCCAAGCGCAGGCTGTCACGGATGGGTAACCGGCTGCTCGGGAGCTGAGCCGGCTAAAGCGCGCGAGACGGCAGCAGCAGCGGTCCGTCCGGCGTCTCGACGCGGTTCACCGAAATGCCGAAGATCTCGGCAATACGATCAGGCGTCAGCGCGAGCTGCGGGGTATCGTTGGCGACGATGCGGCCCTCGTTCATGACGACCACGCGGTCCGCAAACCGCATTGCCAAAGCGAGATCGTGAATGATCGCAAGGACCGCGCTGCCGCCGTGGGCAATGCGCTGAAGCAGATCCATGACGATGAGCTGATGGCGCTCGTCGAGCGACGCGGTCGGCTCGTCCGCGATCAGCACGGAGGCCTCGGTGGCCAGCGCTCGTGCGATGGCGACGCGGGCGCGTTCGCCGCCCGACAGCGTCGTGATCAGCCGTGAGGAGAACTCGCCGACCGCGGTTGCCTCGATGGCGCGCTCGATGGCGATCCGATCCTTGATGGAGGTCTGCGAGAACGGATCGGCGTGCGGCTCGCGGCCCAGTGCCACGATGCTGTCGACGCGCATCGGCCAGTGAAATTCGTGCCCCTGGGGCATATAAGAGATGGCGCGAGCGCGGACGCGGGGCGCGAGATCGCGCAGGCTGGCACCGTCGAACGTGACGGAGCCCTCCGCTCTCATCACACCGGCCATGGCGCGGGCCAGCGTCGTCTTGCCGGCGCCGTTGGGGCCGGCGAGAATCGTGAACTCGCCGGCGTTCAGTGTCAGGCTGGCGTTGTCGACAATCCGGCGTGCGCCACGGGTGACGGTAACGTCCGTGGCGACAAGGCGCGGATTTTCGTTCGGTTTCATTGCGTGCTGTCCTCCAGCGCGCGGCGCTCATGGAAGATCATCGCGAGGAAAAACGGTACACCGATCAGTGCCGTCACGACGCCGATCTTGATTTCAATGACAGCGGGAATCAGACGCACCGCAATATCCGCTGCCATCAGCAGCGCCGCGCCCGCGAGGGATGCAGGCAACAGCACGCGGGCAGGGTCCGACCCATAGAACCGCCGTACCAGATGCGGCGCGACCAGTCCCACGAATGAAATCGCGCCTGCAACCGAGACGGCGGCCCCGACGCCGAGCGCGACGCCGATCACCACCAGCACGCGGGTGCGTTCGACATTGACGCCGAGCGACGCAGCCGCATCCTCACCGAGTGTTAGCGCGCGAAATGCCCCGGCGTTGATCGCCAGCACGAACCAGCTCACGATCATGAAAGGCGCTGCGAGCCAGACGTGCTCCATGCTGCGGTCCCGCAGCGAGCCGAGCAGCCAGAATGCGATCTCCAGTGCGATGTAGGGATTTGGCGCAAGATTGAGGATGAGCGCGATAGCGGCGCCTGCGAGACTTGCAAGTGCGAGGCCTGCCAGCAGCGTTACCGTTAATGAGGCGCGGCGTCCGGCAATGGCGACCAGTGCGCCGACCGACAGCAGCGCACCGGCGATGCCACCAAGCGGGACCGCCAGCGACAGCGCATTGGCCAGACCAAACGCCATGATCGCCGCCGCTGCTGCCGCCGCCGCTTGCGGCGCACCGAACAGCGACGGTTCGGCGAGCGGATTGCGCAACAGGCCCTGCAACGCTGCACCAGCCAGTCCGAACGTCGCGCCGATCAGCAACGCCAGCAGGGTTCGCGGCAACCGAATATCGCGGACGATAATCGAGGCCACACCCTGATCGGAAAATAAAGCCGCGATGACCGTACGTGGTGAAAATTGCGCAGGACCGGTCATCAGCGACAGCACGAACAGCACTGCCACCACCGCGGCAAGCATCGCGGTCAGCAAAGTGCCCTGAATATGTCCCTGGCGGTCGCTGCTCATTCCGTTTCGATTTTTCCTGCGCATCCTCGCAGCAGAACAGCCGCTGACGCAACGCAACGGACGTGGCATAACAGGCTGTCATGATCAAGAAAACCATATTCGCGGGCGTGCTTGTTTTGTCCATGTTCGCCGCGTTTTGCGGGACTGCGCCTGTTGCGCGCGCGGACAGCCCGCCAAAGCGTATCGTGTCTTTCAACCTTTGCGCCGATCAGTTGCTGCTTGCACTGGCCGATCCTGCCCAGATCGCGGGACTGTCGCCCTATGCGGTCAATCCGCTTCTATCCGTCATGACCGACAAGGCCGCGGCATTTCCCCGTCTGGATTGGGACACGGAATCGGTCGTGAACCTCGCACCCGATCTGGTGCTGACCGGTCCAAGCAACCGCCCGATCCAATCGATCCTGCGTGCGACCGGCATCCGTGTCGGAGACATCGAACTCATTCGCAATCTCGCCGACGCGCGCCGGCAGGCGATCGAGGTCGGAAAGCTGATCGGTCATCCCGAACGCGGCGAAGCGCTGGCGCGCCAGCTTGAGCAGGCTGAAGCAAGATTGGCTGCGGCGGCTCTTAAGCCGCCACTGACGGCGCAGGTCATCCAGCGTGAAGGATACCGGGAAGGTCCGGCCAGCCTCGCCGCGGGTATGTTGTCCGTCGCAGGCTTGCGGCCGCCCGACCGTGCGTCATCAGGAGCCGGCGGCTTCATGTCTGCGGAGCAGGGTGGCTTTGTGTCGCTGGAGCACTTGCTAACTGCTGGGCCGGATGTGCTGGTGCTGCAGGATCCGCCGCGCGAGGCGCGCGATCAGGGTGCGCTGTTTATCACCCATCCGGCGCTGCTGTCGCGCTACGGGGCGAACCGGCGGATCGACCTTCCCGAACGTTATACGGTTTGCGGCGGACCACCGCTGGTGCAGGGGCTGGATTATCTCGCGAAGGCGATCAAGGCACTGAAGTAATTCCAAGCGGCAAGACTTCGATGCCGCCGCTGGCGACAACCTTGCCGCGTTTCAGCATCACCACGTTCGTCGCCAGTTGCCGCATCTCCCCGGCATCGTGGCTGACAAGAACCATCGGCACGCTGGCTTCGTCGCGCAGCCGGATGAAGTAGGGAAGGATTTCCGCCTTGCGTTCGTCGTCGAGTGCGCCCAGCGGCTCGTCGAGCAACAGCAATTTCGGCTTTGCGAGCAATGCACGGCCGAGCGCCACGCGCTGCCGCTCGCCGCCGGAGAGTTGCGCAGGCCGGCGATCGAGCAGGTCTCCGATGTCGAGGAGGTCGACGGTGTATTTCTCGGCACCGGCGTCCGGATCGAGGCGGTTCATGCGCCGTCCATAGTCGAGGTTCTGCCGGACGCTGAGATGCGGAAAAAGCCTCGCGTCCTGAAACACGTAACCGATCCGCCGCCGGTGCGGAGGAATGTGCAAGTGCGCCGCCGTATCGTCGAGGGTTTCCCCGTCGAGGGAAATGTGGCCGCGATCCGGTGTAACCAGCCCCGCGATCATGTTGATGATCGAAGTCTTGCCGGCGCCGGAATTTCCGAACAGCCCTGTCACCAATCCGTCGCTGGTGAAGGATGTTTCGAGCTTGAAATCGCCGAGCTGCTTTTCAATATCAACTAACAGCATATCAATAGCCGTGCAGACGCAACGTCGCGCGGCGCGCAAGAATCTCTGACGCGATCAACGCGGCCATGGCAATGCCAATCGATACGATGACGAGGCGCAGCGCGGCGGTGTCGCCGTCCGGCGTCTGGGTCAGCGAATAGATCGCCGCCGAGATGGTCTGTGTTTCACCGGGGATGTTGGACACGAAGGTAATGGTCGCGCCGAATTCGCCGATGGCCTTGGCGAAGCCGAGCACCATGCCGGCCAGGATTCCCGGCAGGGCAAGCGGCAGCGTCACGGTCAGGAAGACGCGCCAGGGTGCCGCGCCGAGCGTGCTGGCCGCCTGTTCGAGCTTGCGATCCACCGCCTCAATGGACAGCCGGATTGGCCGCACCAGCAACGGAAACGACATCACGCCGCAGGCCAGCGCCGCGCCGGTCCAGCGGAATGCGAAGACAATGCCAAACGTATCGGCGAGCCATCCGCCGACCAGACCTTTGCGCCCAAAGGTCAGCAGCAGCAGATAGCCGGTGACGACCGGGGGCAGCACCAGCGGCAGATAGATCAGCGCATCGAGGGCTGCCTTGCCCCAGAAGTTACGCCGCGCGAGCAGCCATGCCACCGCGATGCCGAGCGGCGTGGCAATCAATGTAGCGACGGCGGCGACCCGCAGTGAGAGCAGGATCGCCGTCCATTCCTCGGTGGAAATCTCGGACACGATTGTCTACGCGATCAGGACGTCGGCTTGATCAGGAATGTGAAGCCATACTTCTCGAAGATCGACTTCGCCGCCGCCGAACGCAGGAAAGCCAGATAGCCGGTCGCATCGGCTTTCGCGGTTGCGGTTGCTGCGACCGGATAGATGATCGCTGGATGCGAGTCCGCCGGGAATGCGCCGATGATCTTCACGCCGGGCTCAACCTTGGCGTCGGTCTCATACACGATGCCAAGATTCGCTTCGCCGCGCGCCACCAATGCGAGTGCCGCGCGCACGCTTTCAGCCATGGCGAATTTCGGCTCGGACGCCTGCCAAGAACCGAGCTTTTCCAGCGCCGCCTTGGCGTACTTGCCGACCGGCACAGCCTTGACGTCGCCGGTCGCGATCCTGCCGTCGCCTGCGAGCTTTGCGAGATCGAAGCCTTGTCCGATTGTGACGTTCGCGAGTTTGGAATCCTTCGGTGCGATCAGCACGATCTTGTTGCCGAGCAGATTGACCCGCGATGTGTCGCTGATGGTCTTTTTGCCGACGGAGTAATCCATCCAGTCGGTGTCGGCGGAAATGAAGATGTCAGCCGGTGCGCCTTGTTCGAGTTGTTTGGCGAGCGCGGAACTCGCGGCGTAGCTTGAGACCACCTTGATGCCGGTCTTGACGGTGTATGCGGCATTGGCTTCGTCGAGCGCGTTCTTCATGGAGGCAGCGGCAAAGACGGTGAGGGTCTTGTCCTGAACCGCTGCGGGCGGCGTACCTAATGGCTTTGCGTCCTGCGCGTGCGCGAAAAGCGGCGCGCAGACAAGCGCTGTCAGCACGAAAAATCGGGTCATAAAAATCATGGGGCGCTCCATACCGCGCGCGCGGGCGCGCGTTCGTCAATTCGGATTGTTTATGACGACAAGCGGAAGCGCCGTTCCGGCAACCCCGACAGCGCGCAGCATGACGGAGCATCGTTGGCGGCGACCATATCAGGCGTGGTTCCTGCGTAAAGCCCCAGAATCGCGCTTCGGCTGCCGCGTGTCGCCCACTGACGGCGTTCCGCGGTGTTATGGCGCCAGCAAAACCTGACGGCATTCGGCGGGCAGATTTGCGAGCGTCAGCGGAGGTTTCGGCTTGGGCGGCTTCACAGGCGGCTTGGGGTGTAGCACCGCGTCGCTGAACCAGTAGGCAAGGTCGCCCGTGCTGCAGCCTTCGCCGTCGTTCGGCGGCGTCTGCGCCTCGCAGTTGGTGCTGCCCGCTGGGCATTTCATGCGAATATGGAAATGATAATCGTGTCCGTACATCGGACGCACTTTCGACAGCCAGTTCCGGTCGCCTTTCGCTTCCCGGCACAATGCTTTCTTGATCGCGGCATTGACGAAGATGCGCTCCACCTGAGGCTCCTGCGCGGCGGCGCGAATGACCGGAAGATGTGTCGGCGTCCACGTGGCTGGATCAATGTCGAGCCGGTCCTTCCGCACCATCATCACCGCCGAGGTTTCTTCGCGCTCCTCACGTGAGAGCTGCCGGTTCGGCATTGGCGACAGCCAGATGTCGGCGTCGAGCCCAACCTGATGGCTGGCATGGCCTGTCAGCATCGGTCCGCCACGCGGCTGCGACATGTCGCCGACCAGAAGTCCCGGCCAGCCCGCCGTCTTCTGAGCCTTGGTGGCGACTCGTTCCAGCAAAGCAATCAGATCCGGATGTCCCCAGTTGCGGTTGCGCGACAGCCGCATGACCTGCCACGCTGGTCCGTTGATCGGCAGCGCGACGGCGCCGGCGATGCAGCCTCTGGCGTAAAAGCCGATCGGCTGCGGCGCGAGTTTTGCGGGCAGCGGCTTGCGGCCGAACAACTCCTTGGCGGCCACATTGGGATCGTTGGGATTGGCGAGCGGTGGAAGCGGCTTGGGATTGACGCTTCCCTTGTCCTGCGCCGATGCCGGACTTGCCGCTGACAGGACGGCAGATACAAGGGCGATCGCGAGAATCAGACGGTGTCGCTTCATGGCGCCTCTTATAGCGGAAGGCCGCACCGGCGACGAGACGGCGCGATCCTTAACACGATGTTAGCCATGACGGAGAGTGGCGCAAATTGGTGCGGAACGCTGCTTGGGGTGCATTGTTGAGCGATCAACGTGCGATAGTTGCGGTAGCCCAGTAATAAGAGCCGCATCTGGCGCTGCGATCCACGTTCTGATCCCGGCAAAAGCCTTGCAATTGAGCATTTGTGTTTCCCCGGTATGCATCAATTCCGTCCGGAGGCTGAGGCCAGCGCCGAGAGATACCATTTTTTCAGACACTTATAGCAAGACTTCTGCCCGCAGAATGCGAGGGATGCGGGGCGATGCCGATCAATCGGCCAAAATCAAAAACCAGGACCGGAAAGCCAGCACATACACGGGGAAGGTTGTCGGTACGCCGGCCGAAGGCCGTGCCGAAGCTGTCGAATAAGGGCCGCAAGGTTTCCGAAATCGGCGAGATTGTGCGTACGCGTGCGGAAGCCGAAGCTGCGATTGCAGATGCCGCGCGATCGAACGCGCGCCTGCGCGAAGCGATCGACATCCTGCCGCAGGGCATCGTGTTTCTCGATCCCGACGGCCGCTACATTCTCTGGAACAAGAAATACGCCGAGATCTACAGCAAGAGCGCCGATCTTTTCGAAGAAGGGGCGATGCTGCGCGATACGCTGAAAGTCGGCGTTGCGCGCGGCGATTACCCCGAAGCCGTCGGCCGCGAGGACGAATGGATCACCGAGCGGCTCGAAAAGCTCTATCATCCCGGCCATCGCCACGAGCAGACGCTGTCCGACGGACGCTGCATTCTGATCGAGGAACGCCTGACCGGCGACGGCGGCGTGATCGGACTGCGCGTCGACATTACCGAATTGAAACAGCGCGAAGCCTCGTTTCGCCTGCTGTTCGACGGCAATCCGGTGCCGATGATCGTCTGCAGCCAGGACAATGAGCGCATCATCAGTGTCAACGACGCTGCGGTCGCGCATTACGGCTACTCGCGGGATGATTTCGAGAAGCTGAGAATCTCCGACGTGCAGGCCTTCGATCAGGCTGCGCCGTGGACCGGCGATCAGACCACCGAGGAGCGCGCGGCACGGACCTGGAAGCACGTCAAGGCCGACGGCTCGCTGATCGACGTCGCGATCTACTCGCGCCTTCTGGTGTTCGACGGCCAGCCGGCGATGCTGCTGGCGCTGATGGACATCACCGAGCGCAAGCGCGCCGAGGCGCGGCTCGCCTTCATGGCGCAGCACGACGGCCTCACCGGGCTGCCGAACCGTATCCTGCTGCGGCAGCGGCTCGACGAACTTCTGGCGCACACGCGCCGCAGCGGCGACAAGGTCGCGGTGCTGTTTCTCGATCTCGACAACTTCAAGGGCATCAACGATACGCTGGGTCATGCGGTCGGCGACAAACTGCTGAAGGGCGTGACCAAGCGCCTGCGCTCGTCCCTGCGCGAAGAGGACGCCATCGCGCGCCTCGGCTCCGACGAATTCGCCATCGTTCAGGCCGGCGTGAGCCGTCCTGACGAAGTGGCATTCCTGGCGCGGCGCCTGATCGACGCCATCAGCGAGCCCTATCTGTTTGACGGGCACACCATCATCAGCGGCGCCTGTATCGGCATTGCCATCGCGCCCGGCGACGGCGACGACGCGGAGAAGCTGCTCAAGAATGCCGATATGGCGCTGTCGCGCGCCAAGAGCGAAGGCCACGGCACGTTCAGCTTCTTCGAGTCGGAAATGGACGCCCGCGCGCAGACCCGCCGCCGCATCGAAATCGATCTGCGCGGCGCCATCGAGAACAACGTGCTTCAGCCGCATTATCAGCCGCTGGTCGATCTCAAAAGCGGCCTCATCACCGGATTTGAGGCGCTGGTGCGCTGGCCGGACCGCGAACGCGGCATGATCCCGCCGGCGGAATTCATCCCGGTTGCTGAGGAAACCGGCCTGATCAACGCGGTCGGCGGACTGATGCTGCGGCGCGCCTGCATGGACGCGGCGCAATGGCCTGACGACGTCCGTGTCGCGGTCAATCTGTCGCCGCTGCAGTTCCGCGTTGGCAACCTGTTGTCGGTGGTGATGGATGCGCTGAAAACATCCGGCCTGTCGCCGAAGCGGCTGGAACTGGAAATCACCGAAACCCTGCTGCTCGAGAAGAGCGATCAGGTGCTGGCCACCCTGCACGCGCTGCGCGCGCTCGGCGTGCGGATTTCGATGGACGATTTCGGCACCGGATACTCGTCGCTGAGCTATCTGCGCAGCTTTCCGTTCGACAAGATCAAGATCGACCGTTCATTCGTGCAGGATCTCGATTCCAATCATGACGGGCAGGCGATTATTCGCTCGATCATTTCGCTCGGCATGGGTCTCGGCGTCACCATCACCGCGGAAGGCGTCGAAACCGAAGCCGAACTGAGCTGCCTGCGCGCCGAAGGCTGTCATGAGGGACAAGGTTTCCTGTTCAGCCGTGCGCGGCCGAATGCCGAGATCACCGCGCTGCTGCAGGCCCAGCGCAACGCGACTGAAGTTCGTGTGGCGTAACGCTGCGGATCTGTCGCCCGAGACAAATAAAAACCCCGGTTCAGAACCGGGGTTTTGCCTTTCGAGCAGTTGGCTCGATGATCACTTCCTTTTTTTGGACTTCGCCTTCTTGGCCTTCTTCGGCTTTGGCGCGGCCTTCACGGCCTTCGAAATGTCATCGATCTCGGCCTTGGCGACATTCTTGATGACCGA
The DNA here is from genome assembly GCA_040387615.1 of Pseudomonadota bacterium. Lineage (GTDB taxonomy): Bacteria > Pseudomonadota > Alphaproteobacteria > Rhizobiales > Xanthobacteraceae > Afipia. Next base: position 14,555 of record JAZKDK010000022.1, read on the forward strand.
CTTGATGGTGCTCTTGGCGGACGCCTTGCTGGAATAGCCTTCCGAAGCAAACATCTTCTCGCCGTTCGGCGCGCGGAAGCGGAAACGGAATTCGCCGGACTTGTCTTTGTAGATTTCAAATTTGTAGGACGCTGCCATCACTGTCTCCGATGATTGAATAGGACCTGCGCACGTTATGCGTGCGGACAACCGGAGACAAGTGCAGGTTGTGCGTAACCTTCAGTGCTGATCATTCCGGATGGAATTATTCAATGACAATCTCGCCGGTCATGCCGTGATCGGCGTGGCTTCTTCCATCGCTCGCGGTAATGCCGCAACGCAGATCGGTGACGCGGCCGGCCGCGACCGGCACGAACCACCATTCGGCGGATTGTCCCGGATAAACCTCGACCTCGCGGATCGCGCCCTTGAACTCGGCGAGCGTGATCGTTTTGCCGTCGCGGCTCTGCGTCACCTGCACCTTGCGCGTCCAGATCATTTGCGAGAAGCCATGCGAGGTGAAGTAATGCGGATCGTTGCTCGCGTTGCGCAGTACCAGCTTGTAAAGTTTTCCGGTCTCGAAGCGCAGCTTGTTCGGCGAGAATTCATGTTTGCCGGGTGAGCCGAGATCGACTGTGATCTCGACCGGCGTCTGCTTCGACAGATCGCCCGCGGCAAGCGCCGCACCTGAGATGAGGCCGAGCGCCACGGCCGCACCGAGCGCGAAGCGATACGATGCCAGCATGATGCGTCTCCTGTTGTGATGCTTCCGCGCCGAAAAATGGATGGCCGAAAAAGTTCGTCCGATGTTATGCAAATGCGAATGAGTTGCAATAATCAAGCTGAAAGCCGGAGCGTGGCTTGCGGCGAAACCGCGCGGAAGGGCGTTTGTCCGGTTGCGAGAACTGCGCCGGGGCGCGGATTCCTGCCGTCATTGCGAGGAGCGAAGCGACGAAGCAATCCAGTTCTTTGTCAATGAGGCTTCAGAAGTCTGGATTGCTTCGCTTGCGCTCGCAATGACGATGTGGATGCAGCCCGGACTTGTCGCGCGCTTCATCTTGAGCGCATGGCAATGCATCCGCTTCATTGAGGGCGCGGAATGCCCGTTCCCGTTCTTCCATTTCGCTTGAAGCGAACAATGGAGCGCCGGGAGGCGCCAGAGTGCTTGCGAGGCACCCTTGTGACGAACCTTTGCGAGAGGTTCGTCCGCGTGCCGTGACGAGAACGGATTGCGAGTCCGTCTCGCGAGGCGCGCGCGTCACGCCATCGGCGGGGTTGCGAAGCCCACCGCGCGGACGCTGCGCCTCCCGGCGCTCCACCTGCCGCGCCCCGAAACGGTGGGCGGCGGCTGCGGTGTTCATCCCTCCGCGTCATGAGCGCGGGAGGGATAAATCAGAAATAGGAATATAGTCCGAGATGGCAAAAAGTCAAGCGGATCGATATGGGTGGCGTTAACGCTTGCGGTGAGCGTTAGAGCGAACCAGTCCAAGCTCGGCGTCGTCCCCGCGAAGGCGGGGACCCATAACCCCTGAACTACCCGATCAAATCAGACCGATCGACCAGTTCGGATTCTCGTTTTCGATAATCCGAATTTTCTAATCACGGCTCCATTTCTGGAACCGCTTACGGGCCTAGGTGTCTTAAGAATCGCGTAAGCTAGCTAAAAGGGTTGAGGCGAGGTTCTAAATGCGAGTTGAAGCTGCTGATATCTAGAGGCTTACAAAGAAATTCTTAGTACTTCTCAGCGGCAAAAGTGGATCGACAAGGCGTCTCTCGCGGCATCTGGTCGGCAAATTGAATGTGAAGAAGATCAGTCCTTAGTTTATTTTGTGACCGATCAGAAAAGAGTCAAAATCGGATTTACTGCAAATTTCAAGTCTCGTTTACGATCGTTGCGAACCAGTTCTCCAAATGACTTGCAAGTTCTTCTTGTCATCGGTGGTGGCCGTGAAGAAGAACGAAAGTTACATCGTCGGTTTGCGCATTTGCGGGAACGCGGCGAGTGGTTCAGGCGATCTTCGGAGATTGATGAATTCGTGTCGTCCAATCTGAACGACAAAGCTTCGCTACGCGTTTAAGCGGCATGCAAGATAGCTCGCTTAGGGAGTATGGGTCCCCGCCTGCGCGGGGACGACGCAGAGAGTATGGCCGTCGCTTAGTTCTCAGCTATCCACCTTTAGCGCAGCAATGAACGCTTCCTGCGGAATATCGACCTTGCCGAACTGCCGCATCTTCTTCTTGCCTTCCTTCTGCTTCTCCAGAAGTTTGCGCTTGCGGCTGATGTCGCCGCCGTAGCACTTCGCGGTCACGTCCTTGCGCAGCGCGCGGACGGTTTCGCGCGCGATCACCTTGCCGCCGATCGCCGCCTGGATCGGAATCACGAACATATGCGGCGGGATCAGTTCCTTCATCTTTTCGACCATGGCGCGGCCGCGGCCTTCGGCGCGCTGGCGATGCACCAGCATCGACAATGCGTCCACCGGCTCGCTGTTGACGAGAATCTGCATCTTCACCAGATCCGCCGGCTTGTAGTCGGTGAGGTGATAGTCGAACGAGGCGTAGCCCTTCGAGACCGATTTGAGGCGGTCGTAGAAATCGAACACCACTTCGTTGAGCGGCAGTTCGTATTTCACCATGGCGCGGGCGCCGACGTAAGTCAGCTCCTTCTGGTTGCCGCGCCGCTCCTGACACAGCTTCAGCACGCTGCCGAGATACTCGTCCGGGGTCAGGATTGTCGCTTCGATCCACGGCTCGTGAATCTCGGCAATTTTCACCACGTCCGGCATGTCGATCGGATTGTGAATCTCGATCTCCTGTCCGTCGTTGAGGTGCATCTTGTAAATAACGCTCGGCGCGGTCGCGATCAGGTTGAGATTGAACTCGCGCGACAGGCGCTCCTGAATGATTTCCAGATGCAGCAGGCCGAGGAAGCCGCAGCGGAAGCCGAAGCCCAGCGCCGCCGAGGTTTCCATTTCGAACGAGAAGCTTGCGTCGTTCAGCCGCAGCTTGCCCATCGCGGCCCGCAGCGTTTCGAAGTCGTCGGCATCGACCGGGAACAATCCGCAGAACACGACGGGAATGGCGGGCTTGAAGCCCGGCAGCATCTCGGTGACCGGCTTCCTGTCGTCGGTGATGGT
>JAZKDK010000023.1:0-103130 GCA_040387615.1 Pseudomonadota bacterium
GAAGGGAATCGAACCCTCGTATGCAGCTTGGGAAGCTGCCGTTCTACCATTGAACTACGCCCGCGCGGTGCCGACCTTAGCCACACCCTGCGCCGGGCCGCAAGATGGCTGCCATCACAGGATTCGGGTGGCGAACAAGACAGAAAAGCGCAAGATTCTCCAAGTTGCGTGAATCGCGACCATGGCAAGTTGGAACGCAGTATGACGACGGGTTTTGCATTGTTTGACACGGCAATCGGGCGCTGCGGCGTTGCCTGGGGCGAGCGCGGCCTTCTGGGCATTCAACTGCCGGAAGCCGATGACGTCAGGACCCGCTCACGCCTCCTCCAGAAAGCTCCCGGTGCCCGCGAGATGACGTCTCCGGCGGAGGTGCAGAAGGCCTGTGACGCCATGGCGGAACTGCTGGACGGCGAAGCGCGCGATCTGTCGTTCATTGCGCTCGATACCGAACGGCTGCCAGCCTTCAACCGCAGCGTCTATGACATCGCCCGGACTATCGCCCCCGGCGAAACCCTGACCTATGGTGACATCGCCACCCGCCTCGGCGACAAGCTGCTGTCGCGTTCCGTCGGCCAGGCGCTGGGGCAAAATCCGCTTCCCATTGTGATTCCCTGCCATCGGGTGCTGGCGGCCAACGGCAAGACCGGCGGCTTTTCGGCCAATGGCGGCGTCACCACCAAGTTCCGAATGCTCGCCATCGAGCGAGCCAGGATCGCCGGCGCTGCATCCAACGATGCGCCGATGCTGTTCGACCCCGGCTTGTCGATTGCCCCGCGACGGCGGCGGGGATAAAATCCACCCATGCACGCCCGACCGCTGCTGCAAAGCCCGACGCTGTCCGTGATCAACTACCGGTGCACCATGGGACCGGGCGATGCGCCGTTCCTCGAACAGCACGCGCGCCACTCGCTCTCCTACGTCCGCAGCGGCAGCTTCGGCTACGACACCCGCGGCCGCAGCCATGAACTGGTCGCCGGATCGGTGATGGTGGGCCATGCCGGCGACGAATATACCTGCTCGCACGACCATCACGTTTGCGGCGACGAGTGCCTTTCGTTTCAGCTCTCACCGTCGTTTGCGGACGACATGGCCCTTAGCAAAGGCGCCTTGCATCTCGGTTGCGTGCCGCCGACACCTGAACTCATGGTCTATGGCGAACTGGCGCAGGCCGCGGGACGTGGCGACAGCGACATCGGGATCGACGAGGCCGCGATCTTGTTCGTGAACCGCTTTATCGAAACAACCTCGGGAAAAGCACAAAGGACAACGCCCGCCACGGCGCGCGATCGCCGCCGCGCCGTCGAAAGCGCATTGTGGATCGACGCTCACGCCGACCACGCCGTCGATCTTGAGACGACTGCAAAGGCAGCCGGCGTCAGCCCTTTCCATTTTCTGCGGCTGTTCTCGAACGTGCTTGGGGTGACGCCGCACCAGTATCTGGTCCGTGCGCGACTGCGTCATGCGGCGAGGCTTCTTGCCGACGACGCACGGTCAATTACCTCGATCGCGTTCGACGTCGGATTTGGGGATCTGTCGAACTTCGTGCGAACCTTCCATCGCGCCGCCGGCGTCTCGCCCCGGCGATTCCGCGACGCTGCGCGTGGCGACCGCAAGATTTTCCAAGATCGGCTCAAGGCCGCCGCCGTAGGGTGATCTCCGTCGCAATGGAGATCATCATGTACGACCATATCGGACTGAAAGTCAGAAACCTCGACGCCAGCGTCAAATTCTATACGGCGGCACTCGCACCGCTTGGCCATGTGCTCTGTTCGCGCGACGACAGCGGCGCGGGATTCGGACCGAAGGATGCACCAGCACTTTGGCTGCATCTGTCGAAAGAGCCGGAAGGGCCAGGGGCCCATGTCGCTTTCCGCGCCGCCAACCACGACGCTATCAAGGCCTTCCATAGCGCGGGATTGAAAGCCGGCGGCCGCGACAATGGCGGCGCAGGTCCACGCGCGGATTACAGTCCGACGTACTACGCAGCTTTCCTGATCGATCCGGACGGCAACAACGTCGAAGCCGTATGCACGTAAGATTCATCCCGCAGCCGGAGGAGACTGTTCATGGCGTCAATTCATAAAGAAGCACTGCTCGATGCACCGCCGGATCGCGTCTGGGATGCCGTTCGCGATTTCGGTGCGGTTCATACCCGTCTCGCGCGCGGTTTCGTCACCGATTGCACGATCGATGACGACGCGCGGATCGTGACCTTTGCGAACGGCACAACTGCGCGGGAATTGCTGGTCGATTGCGACGATGCGAGACGCCGCCTCGTCTACGCTATCGTCGGCGAGCGCATCAAGCAGCACAGCGCATCTTTCCAAATCATCGATGAAGGCGCGGGACGCAGCCGGTTCATATGGACCGTCGATGTACTGCCGAACGAAATCGCGCCTTACATCAGCGCTCAGATGGACCTTGGCATGCTCGCGATGAAGGCAACTCTCGAACACTGACCATCTTCATCACGCGGGCGGCAATCAAACCCTGTTGCACACAAAACACCGGAAAATACCGCGCAAATTTGAATCACTCTGTTCCCTTTAACCTTACCCAAAACCTCAAGGGGATGATTCAATAATTCCACATTTGTGACCGCTCCGTAACGCTATCACTTCCGCGTCTGGGGACAGCGGAGGTGATTCTTATGAGGGTTTTCAAGCCTGCAGAAATAGAGGCCGTTGCGACGTTCGGGCAACGCAAGATGGCACCTCGCGTGTGCATCATCGACCCAAAACGGCACATCCGCACATTTCTGGCAGACGCCCTCGACGAACTCGGATTCATCGCCAGTGAATGCGCGGCGGCCAACGAACTTCCGGCGTTGCTGGAGCAGCAATTGCCAGATCTCGTTGTTCTTGGAATGCCGAATGACGGTGTCGAGGCAGGAAACATCCTGAAAATACTGCTCACGAAAATGTTCGAGGGCCAGGTCCTGCTGATCGGCCCGCGCGATTCCATCATCGTGAACGCGCTTCGCCAACTCGGAGAAGAGACGGGAATCGCCATGCTGCCGCCGCTCCCCACACCGTTCAGCGCGGATGGTCTGCGGGCGAGCGTCGCCACGCTGCTTCCGCAGAAAGCGCCTCCAAGCCCGCCTGTCGATGTCGCAGAAGCGCTCAAGGCCGGCTGGCTGGAACTCTGGTATCAGCAAAAAATCGACGTCCACACGCTTGCGCCGCGCGGCGCCGAGGCGCTGATCCGGATGCGCCATCCGGCGTGGGGTGTGGTGCCTCCCGCGTCCTTCATTCCCGACTCAAAAGATCCGCAGTTCAAGGGACTTTCGGACTTCGTGGTGAGCCGCGCGCTCGAGGACTGGCATTACTTCGTCGGCCAGCACGGCCCGGTCGATATATCAATCAACCTGCCGATCGGCTTTCTCGAAGATCCCGCATCGGTCAGCCGGCTGTGCCGCCAGATTCCCGATCATCCGGCATTCGGCGGATTGATCGTTGAGGTCAAGGCCGCCGAAATCATCCGGAATCTCGATCTGGCGATCGATGCCGCCAAGCGGATGCGGTTCCACAACATCGCCATCTCGATCGATGACCTTGGAGTCGACTGGCCGTCACTCTCTGAGTTGAACAGTTTTCCGTTCGTCGAGATCAAGGTCGATCGGGAGTTCGTCACTGGCTGTGCCGACAATCGCCTGAAGCAGACGGTGTGCCGCAGTATCCTCGAATTGGCAGACAAAGTCGGGGCGCGCGCCGTCGCCAAGGGCGTCGAGACCAGATCGGATCTGGTTGCCGCTCATGAGATGGGCTTCGATCTGGCGCAGGGTTATCTGTTCGGAAAACCCGCGAATGCGAAGAAGTTTGCACGCTCCGCATTGGCGCGCCCGGTCACCGTCCTCGAATGAGGATACTCATTTGGCAGCGACGCTTCGCGGCCCCCAGCTGGTCAGCCGAACGGCGGCGGCGGCGAGAACACCGAGCAGGATCATGGACGCTGCTGCCAGCCAGAAAAACTGCGTGCTGGTCGCGGCTTGCGACATCAGCCACCAGCCGCCGGCCATGACGAAGGCAAGCCGCGCCGTCTGCGCCAGCACCGGCCCAAGGACGCGCGCGGCGCCCTGCGAGGAAAAATAAAGCGAAATCGCGAGGCCGACGAAGGCCAGGAAAGGCCCGACGATGGAAAGATACTGACGGCTCGCAGCCCGCACGGCGGCATTGTCCGTGAATAGGTTCACCCATACGTCGGGATAAATGGCGAAGAAACCGCCGACCAAGCCGACAGCCGCGAACGACACGCCGCCTGCGGTCCATGCGATTCGCCGGGCCCGCGCGATACGGCCGGCTCCGATCGCCATTCCGACCATCGGTACTGACGCAATGCCCACTGCAAACGCCAGCGACGTCAGCATGAACTCCAGACGCGCGCCGATGCCGTAACCGGCCAGTACCTCGGTCCCGAAGTTCGCCAGCAGGTGCGTAAAGATCGTGACCGTCAGAACGATCTGCAGCGGCGAGAAACAGGAAATCGCGCCCACCTGCAGGATGTCGTAGAACATGGCGCCTTGAAACCGGAAGCCTTTGAAAGACAGTTTCACACGGCTGCGCCCCGACAGCAGATACCACGCCATGATGGCCGCGCCGATCGAGAATGCCACCAGCGTGCCGGCCGCAACGCCGCGCATCCCGTATTGCGGAACGGGCCCGAGACCAAGACCCAGCACACCGCCGAACAAAATCTGAAAGAATGCCGAGTTGAGAATGATCACCGACGGCAGCTTCATGTTGCCGGTCCCGCGCAGTAGCGCCGCCAGTGTGTTCATGACCCATGGCAGCACCGCGCCGCCAAAGAAGATCTGCGAATAGCCGATGGCCTCGCTCAGAACACGGCCGCTGCCGCCAAGCGCGGCAAACAGATACGGCCCGAAGACCAGCATCCCGATCATGAAGGTCAGGCCGAAACAAACGCCGATCATCAGCGCATGCACCGCAAGCGCCGATGCTCGCTCGGCATCGTCGGCGCCAAGCGCACGCGCGATCGCGGACGCGACACCGCCGCCCATCGCGCCGCCGGACATGGTCATCATGAGGATGACGAACGGAAACACCAGCGCCATCGCAGCCAGCGGCTCGACGCCGAGGCGGCCGATATACGATGTCTCTGCAATCGCGACGCACGTCCCCGCCGTCAAGGCGATGACGTTGGGAGCCGCCAGTTTCAGCAACGTCGGCAGGATCGGGCCGTCGAGCAGCGGATTCTTTCGCGGACCTCTGACAGGCGACAGCGGCGGCTTCTGTTCCGCCTGCACCACAGGTATTTCGGCGGCTCCAAGTTCGGACATGCACTCCCCGGTGCGACGGTCTTTTAAAGATCTCAGCAGCCGTCTTTGCCGCTCACAGTATCAGAATTGCACACCACATACGCGCGGCGCAGCGGACTACGTCCCCACCAGAGCAGCGGCATCGGCCATCGCCAGAGGCCTGTCGCCAAGCAGCCGGTCGGCAACCACGCCATCCCCTCCGCCCGGCAGGACAGTGAACGGGTCCTGCGCGGTCAGCCGGTGATCGACGACGAGCTTTGAGAGCAGCAACCGACGCGCATCGCCGCGCATGGCATGAATCCGGCTGCCTTCCCAGGCAAACGTCACCGCGCTGGCGACGTGATAGAGCGTACTGGTGGCGCGTCGGGCTTCGGCCTCGTTCTCGGATCGGCCTGCCACGTCGCGGGCGAACCCGATGGCCTTGTCCGTCAGGTTGCGGAGACGGTCGCGCCAGCCTTGCGGAATCCCCGACATATCGTCAATCCGTGCATGGAGATCGGCTCCGAGTGCGGCTTCCGCGCCATGGCGGCCGACGGCACGCTTGAGCGTATCGAGGGCCACGATATTGCCAGTGCCCTCCCATATCGAGCCGAGATGCGCGTCGCGCAGCAATCGCGGCGTCGCGAATTCTTCGATGTAACCGATGCCGCCGCGCATCTCGAGCGCTTCGCCGCACACCTTGCGGGCGTCGCGCGTGGCGCGATATTTCAGCGTCGGCGTCAGCACGCGCAGCAAAGCCGCAGCATCCTGGCTGCCCGCTTCAGCGCGATCCAGCGCGTCAGCCGTGACGAAACTCATCGACACGGCTTGCTCGGTCGCGAGCATGATTTTCATCAACTGCCGGCGCGCCAGCGGCATATCGACAATGCGGCGACCGAACACCACGCGGTTGGTCGCCACCGTATTCGCATCGTGATGCGCGCGGCGCATCAGCGCCGCCGACTTCACGCCGTTGGAGAGCCGCGACCAGTTGACCATTTCGGCCATCTGCACGAAGCCGCGATCGAGCCGGCCGACCGCATAGGCGATTGCACCTTCCAGCTTGATTTCGCCCGACGCCATCGAGCGGGTGCCGAGTTTGTCCTTGAGACGAACGATGCGGTAATGGTTCGGCGATCCGTCATCAAGCCGCCGCGGCATCAGGAACAGGCCCACGCCCTGCGTACCACCGACCGCGCCTTCGGGCCGCGCCAGCAGCATCACGACTTCAGCATCTGCATTGGAGCAGAACCATTTCTCGCCGTGCAGCCGCCAGTGATCGCCCTCCTGCACGGCAGTTGTCGTCAGCTTACCGACGTCGGAGCCACCTTCCTTCTCCGTCATAAACTGACCGCCCTGGGTCAGTTTCGCCATGTCGGTCTGGGTGAGGCCATCGAGATACTTTGCCTTGAGCGCATCGTCGCCGAAGCGCGACAACAGACGTGCCGCGCCATCGGTGACGTTGATCGGACAGCCAAGCCCGAACTCGGCCTGATTGAACAAGAACGTGAAGGCGTGCTTGGCCACAGCGGGGTAGGTGTCGGACCAGCCGAGGATACCCTTGCGATGCGACATCGCGTGGATACCGAACTCGCCATAGGCGGCGCGCTCAAGCTCGCGATAGGCAGGATGGTATTCGATCCATTGCCGGTCGTTGCCGAAGCGGTCGCGCTGATGCAGCACCGGGCCGTGCTTGTCGGCAAGACGCGCGCACTCGTCGAGATGACCGCCGGCAAGCCCGCCGAGGCGATCGAGGTGCGGCTCAATATGCTGAAATAGCGATCCGGGCAGATAGACACGCAGCAGATCGGCGAGGATCGGATCAGCGCGATAAAAATTCATGCCCGATGTGTCAGGCGCGATCAAACCACCTGCGGATTTCGATGTCGGAAAAGCCGACGGCTCGGCGGGTGGCGTTTTTGCGGTGGCAACCATGGCGTCTCATCCCTGCCGGGATCGCTCCCGTTGTTTTCAGGAATGATCCGGTATTTGGATGCCCGCGGCAAGCTGGCCGGAAGCTAATGGCGGCATGGGAGAAATGTGCAGCGAGAGGACTTAATTCGCAGAGCGGAACTTACGTGCGGAAATGCTTCGATAGCTTGAGGCCTTGGCCCTGATAGTTGGATGCGATGCGCTGACCATACAGCGCGTCGGGACGTGACAGCATCTTCTCGTACACCAGACGTCCGACGATCTGGCCGTGCTCGAGAATGAACGGCACTTCGCGCGAACGCACTTCCAGCACCGCGCGCGAACCCTGCCCGCCTGCACCGGCATAGCCGAAGCCGGGATCGAAGAAGCCTGCATAGTGAACGCGGAATTCGCCAACCAGCGGATCGAACGGCACCATCTCCGCCGCGAAATCGGGCGGCACCTGCACCGCTTCCTTCGAGGCCAGAATGTAGAACTCGCCGGGATCGAGGATCAGGCTGCGATCCGGCCGCGCGCGGATCGGCTCCCAGAATTCGCCCACCGTATATCCGGCGCGGCGATCGACATCGATCACCCCGGTGTGGCGCTTGGCGCGATAACCGACAAACCCATCGGAGCCTTCACCGGACAAATCAACGCTCAGCGCCACGCCGCCGGCGAGATCGGCTTCGTCACTGTCGACCAGCCGCTCGGCTGCGTGCAATGCGTGCAACTCATCGGCATCAAGCAGCGGATGACCGGCGCGAAAGCGGATTTGCGACAACCGCGATCCCTCGCGCAACAACACCGGGAATGTCTTGGGGCTGATCTCGGCATAGAGCGGGCCGTGATAGCCGGCGGCAATCATGTCGAAGCGGCGCGTGCCGTCGGCGATCACGCGGGTGAACACGTCGAGCCGGCCGGTGGAGCTTTTCGGATTGGCGGCGGCTTGAATCGTCGGCGGCAGCGCGAGGCTTTCCAGCAACGGCACGATATAGACGCAGTTGGTTTCCAGCACTGCGCCATCGGACAGATCGATCTCGTGCAGCTTCAGTTCATCGATGCGCTGCGCCACCGTCATGTCCGGCCCCGGCAAGAAGCTGGCGCGGACGCGATAGGCAATCGAACCGAGTCGCAGATCAAGGCTGGCCGGCTGGATCTGGCTTTCAACGAAGGGATATTCGGGCAGGATCAGGCCAGCATCGGCCATCGCCGCAATCATGCGATCGGGCAGAATTCCTGTCGCGTCGGGGGCAAGTGTGAAGGCCACGGGCTAGTCCTCGGCTACCGGCTGATCCAGTAAAATAAGCATTTTATCGGTTATCCGATGGGGTGCTTGACGGAAAGAGCATGCGGGATTAAGCCTAGGACTTATCCCGTGGTCATTTGAGCCGGCCGGCTTGCAGCCACGTTAAATAACTCGCTAAACAGGCCGGGGACCGTGTGATCCCGGCCGGTTGTTTCCAGAAATGGAAATTTTTTCCAGGCCGGTTTTTTTGTGTCTACCGCAAGGTGGCCACGATGGAGTGCACATGTCCGAGACCAAAACACCCGCGGCCAATACTTCCGCAAGCAAGCCGCCTTCCCCGACACGCAATTATCGCCCCGAAACCCGCCTCGTGCATTCCGGCACGCTGCGCTCGCAATATGGGGAAACTTCCGAGGCGTTGTTCCTGACGCAGGGATTCATCTACGACACCGCCGAGCAGTGCGAAGCGCGTTTCACCGGCGCAGACCCCGGCTTCCTGTATTCGCGGTTTTCGAATCCGACAGTGTCGATGTTCGAGCAGCGCATGATCGAACTCGAAGGCGCCGAAGCCGCGCGCGCCACCGCCACCGGCATGGCTGCTGTCACCACCGCGATTCTCGCTCCGCTCAAATCCGGCGATCATGTTGTCGCAGCGAAGGCGCTGTTCGGCTCCTGCCGTTATGTCGTGGAAGATCTGCTGCCGCGCTATGGCATCGAATCCACGCTGGTCGACGGTCACGATCTCGATCAGTGGCAGAATGCGATGCGCCCCAACACCAAATCGTGCTTCCTCGAAAGCCCGACCAATCCGACCCTCGATGTGGTCGACATCGGCGCTGTCGCCGACATCGCGCACCGCGGCGGTGCGCGGCTGATCGTGGACAACGTGTTCGCGACGCCGATCTGGCAGAGTCCCCTCGCACTTGGCGCGGATGTCGTGGTTTATTCAGCAACCAAGCATATCGACGGTCAGGGCCGTTGCCTCGGCGGCGTCATCCTGTCGTCGGAGGCTTTCATCCAGGAACACATCCATACATTCCTGCGCCAGACCGGCCCGGCGATGTCGCCGTTCAACGCATGGGTGCTGCTGAAGGGCCTTGAGACGCTGAGCATTCGCGTCAAGGCACAGACCGAGACGGCTGGCGCGATCGCCGATGCGCTGGCGAAGCATCCGAAGATCTCGCGGCTGATCTATCCGGGGCGCGCCGATCATCCGCAGGCCGCCATCGTGAAGAAACAGATGCGTGCGGGCTCGACGCTGATCGGATTCGAGGTCAAGGGCGGCAAGGCAGCCGCGTTCCGCACGCTGAACGCGCTGAAGCTGGCGCGGATTTCCAACAACCTCGGCGATTCGAAAAGCATCGTCACCCATCCGGCAACAACGACGCACCAGCGCCTGACGCCGGAAGCGCGCGCCGAACTCGGCATCAGCGAAGGCTTCATCCGCTTCTCGGCGGGATTGGAGCATCAGGACGATCTGATCGAGGATCTGACGGCGGCTCTGGAGAAAGCGTAATACACGCTTCATCTCATGCGTGGATGAAACCCACGCATGAGAGCCAGTTGAATGGCTACATCGGCCGGTACGTCATGACATTGCCCGGGATGTTAACGCCGGCCTTTACCTGCCCCACCGACTTGATGATGGTGTCGCCGAGCAGCTGGGCGAAGCAGGCGTAACCCCAATCGTTCATGTGCAGGCCGTCACCGATCACGAACTTGTCGAACGGCATTTTTTCGTCCTCGTGCCATTGCCGCATGACTTCAAAACGCGGGAACACCGACACGTTTTTGAGCTTGGCGACGTCGCCGATCAGCTTCACCATCCGGCCGGCATTCTCGGTTTTTGCGGCAACCGCCGGCACGTATTGCGGATCGATCAGCACAACATCGATACCACGCGCCTGAAGGCGCGCGATGCCGTCTTCCACCAGCGCCGCGGTGGCGGCAACATCGTTGGCGCTGCCCTTGACGACGGTGTTGGTGCCGAGCTGCCAGATCACGAGATCAGGGTCTGCGTCGAGAACGGCAGCATCGAACCGCTTCATCATTTCGGGCGCGTCCTGTCCGCCCATGCCGCGATTGATGATCGTGATGTCGGACGTCGGAAACTTCCGGCGCAACTGATCGGCAAGCCGGTTCGGATAGGTGTAGGCTGGCGATGACGTGCCAAATCCCACAGTGGTCGAGGAACCGAACGCCACGATGGTGACCGGCTCGTCCGCAGCGATCCGCCGCGCGACGCGGGGCAGAGAGCCCGGAATTTCCTTCAAGCCTTTGGCGGGCAGGCATGGCACGCGGGTGAGAATATCTCCCGCAGCACTGGCCGCGCTCTTTGCCGCTTCGATGGCCTTGGTGGCAAGGCCCTTTTTCTGCGCGGCCGCGTCCGGCGTGGTCTGCGCCAAAGCGGGGTATGCTGCCAACGAGCCAAGCAGTATCGCCGCCACACCCGCAGAACGCATACTAAAATGCATCAACGTTGAATCCTGAGCTCCGCCGGATTGACGCGCGATGCTTCCACGACCATTGCAGACAACGCACGGCCGATACAATCGTGTACACGCTTCGCCATTCCGTATCCGTGGACCGAACCGAACAAGTCGAAATCACCGGCATCATTCCAGTGCCGCATGATCGAAAACCGGTCGAACATCGGCACTTCGTGCTGCTGCGCGACGACCCGTATCGTATCGTTATACGGCCCAACCGAGAGCATCGTTTCCATACGTGGGTTGTATTGGAGATTGATCAAGAGGACTTCAGAGCCAGCTTTCTGCAATGCCTCAACCCCTGTATCGAGCGCAGTGCGAAAGTCGTCGGGATCGACCGAGCGTATCGCATCGACAGTACCGGTTTGCCAGATTACCAGATCCGGCTTCTGATCCGGCGGCAACTTTTCCATCATCTGGCTGAAACCCTGCGCGGCTTCCGCAGCGGTCTTCTTGGGTCGCAACTCGGTCCTGACATTGACAGTGACCCCCGCAAGAGCTTCACGCAACGCCGCCTCCAGACGGGAGGGATACGACATGCTCGCGCCGTCAGATCCAGGCAATGCCGAGGAGCCGCTGCCGGCGACAAGGATGTCCAGCCGCTTCCTTGTCTTGATCGCGTCGGCGACTTTCGGAAGCGCGCTCTCGGTTGCGAGAAGATAGGCGGGCACCGGGCAGCCGGGAGCATCCTCGGCGCGCGACGGAGCCGCTACCAGGAGAGCCGCAAACAGACCTGCAACCAATAGTGCTTTCATGACCCGCCTCCGGCGAGGTCGGCATCGCTTTCCGCGGCTTTCGCACGCTTGTCGCTTTTGCTCGTCTCGCCCTTGTACCACGAAAACAACGATGCCGCGGCAGACATGATGACGATCCCCGCGACGCTGACAAAGAAATGCATCCATGCTCCGCCGGAGACTTCGGCCAGGACGAAATGTCCCGCAAATGCGAGAAAGACGCCGAGGCAGAATATTTCCAGCGAATGCTGGCCGCACCGGATCACCGGGCGGAGCCATATCGATTTCAGGCCCGGCCAGTCGGAGGGAATGAAACGCACGGTAATCGCCGCCAATGCCAGAAAATGGACGAAGCGCAGCACATCAAGATCGGTCTTGTTGATCGGATACATCCAGCTTTCCAGCCAGCGCGGCATGAAGATGTTCAGCCGCGGCACATGCCAGGTCAGCGTCACACAGAATGCGAACACGAGATAGCCGATGCAGAGCCAAAGCGTGATGTCGGAGGACAGGATGCGGCCCATCCGCTTTGCACCGCCGAGCGCGCACCACGCACCGAACACAAACAGCAACTGCCAGGCGAACGGATTGAAGAACCATGTCCCGTTCGGGTAGGCCGGAAGCGCAAGATCGAATTCCCACGTGATTGCGTAAAGCAATACCGATAGCGCCAGCGCCAGATCCGCCTTTCGCTGCATCAACCAGATGATCAACGGCAGAAAGATCATCAGCACGATGTAGAGCGGCAGCACGTCCATGTTGACGGGCCGGAATTTCAGCAGCAACGCCTGTACGATCGTCACGTCGGGCTGCTTGAGAAAATCCAGAATTCCCATTTCTTCCGCGTACAGCGGGTTATCGAACTTTGTTGCGATATAGGAAATTTCGGCAAGGTAGATGGTGAAGAGAAAGACATGCGCGACGTAGATCTGCCACACGCGTTTGAAGATGCGCGCGCTCGCGACCACAAAACCGCGATCGAGCATTGCCCGGCTGTATACGAATGCCGCCGTGTAGCCCGAGATGAAAATGAAAATCTCGGTGGCGTCGCTGAAGCCGTAGTTGCGGATGGTGAACCAGGTCAGGATGTTTGGCGGAAGGTGATCGATGAAGATCAGCCACAGCGCCATGCCGCGAAACAGATCGAGACGCAGTTCGCGTTCACCCGCCGCAACCGGGAGCGCCGCGGCCTTCGCGGCCGGCGCTGTCACGACAGCCTGATCGGTCGTCACGAATGTCATTCCCAGTTCAGTCCGTTCAGTCGGGTTCCGTCGCGCAGCGGACGCGCATCAATTCTACGGAAGATCGAGGCGGCCCGCAAATTGCAGGGATTCCATTGGACAGGCGGCCGCGAGACATGCTGGAAGACAACGATGTTGAAACAATGATCTGGCTGGTTCGTATCCTGTGCTAGTGTCCTGAATCCGAAGTTCGCTTCATTTGCAGCGCGCACTGTAGCGAACTTCGGATTCAAAAGGACACTAGAAGCTATTATTCTAGTGTGGTTTTGGTTCGCAAGTCCGCAAAGGGATGTGTTGCAGAATGAGGCTGACTTAGCGAGCCACCAGATTAAGCCGCCTGTAAAATGCGGTAATCGGCACCTACGCACAGAACGCGAGGTCTGTTAACGTATGCCCCGAACAGGGACGGATCCAATGTACCGTGCCGTGACTCGCCAGATTGAAGTCATCGTCGAACCGAACTTCCTCCCCGAGCGCTCATCGGCAGAGGATGGCCGGTTCTTCTGGGCGTACACGATTGCCATCGTCAATTCCGGAACTGAAACCGTCCAGCTCAAGACGCGGCACTGGGTCATCACCGATGGTGCTGGCCGCAGCCAGGAAATTCGCGGTGAAGGCGTGGTCGGGGAGCAGCCGGTGCTCGAACCCGGCGAACGGTTCGAATACACCAGCGGAGTGCCGCTTCAGACGCCGTCCGGCTTCATGACCGGCAGCTATCAGATGGTGACGGAAAGCGGCGAGCCGTTCGAGATCGACATCCCCGCGTTCTCGCTTGACAGTCCGAACTACAAACGGACGCTGAATTAACTTTCAGCAGCCTTCTGCTCCGACACCACGCCCGCTTCGTCCGGCGTGAATTCGTAGACCGAGCTGCAGAACTCACAGGTCACGACCACCTTGCCGTTCTCGACCATGTCGGCGCGGTCCTTCGGCGTAAAGCTGCCCAGCATTCCGGCTACCGCCTCACGCGAGCAGGAGCACTGCGCATGGATCGCCTGCATCGGAAACACTCGCACGCCGCGCTCGTGAAACAGCCGGAACAGCAACCGCTCTCCCGACAGGTCGGGATCGATCAGTTCGATATCCTCGATCGTGCCGAACAGCGCGCGGCTTTCGGCCCAGGCGTCATCCTCAGGCACGTCATGTACGACCGCGCCTTCCGGCGCATCGCCCGGATGCAGATCGGCTTGCCGCGCGCGCTCGGGCGCCTTCGGTAAAAACTGCATCAGCATGCCGCCGCCGCGCCAGCGATGTTTCGGACCATCGCCACCGCGAAACTCCTCACCCACCGCAAGCCGCACCCGCGTCGGAATTTGCTCGGAGCGCAGGAAGTACTCATGGGCGGCGTCTTCCAGATTGCCGCCGTCCAGCGCAACAAGTCCCTGGTAGCGGCTCATGTCAGCGCCCTGATCGATGGTCATGGCAAGATGACCGTGGCCCAGCAGCGCCGCGGAGTTCTGGCCCGCCTTGAGTCTGCTGGCATCAAACCGGGCATAAGCACGCAGGCGATCAGGCGCCTGAAAATCGACAACGATCAGCGACACTGGACCGTCGGTCTGGGTTTGCAGAATGAAGCGGCCTTCGAACTTGAGCGTCGAGCCAAGCAGCGTCGTCAGCACGATGGCTTCGCCGAGCAGCTTGCCGACGGGCGCGGGATAATCGTGCTTGGTGAGAATGTCGTCGAGCGCCGGCCCCATCTTCGTGAGACGGCCACGCACATCAAGAGCGCTTACATCGAAGGGCAACACCGCATCGTCCACCGGCGTTGCGGAGGGGGCACGAATTTGGCTTTCGAGAGTCATGTCAGGCGCATTCTCGTCAGGAGGAACCGAATTGCAGCAGTGGAAAGCTCAAACCATCTCCGGTCTGACTTTCGGCTCCAGCGCAAGGGTGGGTCAAGCAGGGTGCCCGCACAATATAGGATGCTTCGATCCGCAAAAAAGGGAGCGGATCGGGAACAAAGGCTCCCGAAACGGAGCCGACCGATCACGTCACGGGCGTCGGAAACACCTAGTCAATCGCGCGCAGGCACCAGGCCAGAATACCCTTTTGCGCGTGCAGGCGATTTTCCGCCTCGTCGAACACCACCGACTGCGGACCGTCGATCACCTCGTCGGTGACTTCCTCACCGCGATGCGCCGGCAGACAGTGCATGAAGATGGCGCCTGGATTGGCCAACGACATCAGCTTGGCGTTGACCTGATAGGGCTTCAGCAGATTGTGGCGATGCTCGCCGTCCTTGTCGCCCATCGACACCCAGGTATCGGTGATGATGCAGTCGGCACCGCGCACCATTTCTTCGGCCTTGGTACCGAGCACGATCGGTGCGCCGGTGGTCTTGATCCAGTCCTTCAAGAGCTTGTTCGGCGCCAGCTCCGGCGGCGTCGCGACGCGCAGATTAAAGCCGAACCGCTCCGCGGCATGCGCCCACGACGCCAGCACATTGTTGTCGTCGCCGGTCCACGCCACGGTGCGTCCCTTGATCGGGCCAAGATGTTCTTCGAAGGTCATGACATCCGCCATCACCTGACAGGGATGCGAGCGCCGCGTGAGGCCGTTGATCACGGGCACGGTCGCGTGCGCCGCGAGTTCGGTCAGCGCCTCGTGGTTGAGAATCCGGATCATGATGGCATCGACGAAACGCGACAGCACCCGGGCGGTATCGGCGATGGTTTCGCCGCGCCCGAGTTGCATTTCAGCGCCGGTGAGCATGATGGCTTCGCCGCCGAGCTGACGCATGCCGACATCGAACGACACGCGGGTGCGCGTCGATGGCTTGTCGAAGATCATGGCCAGCGTCTTGCCATCGAGCGGCTTACTCGATGTGTCGCCGGCCTTGCGCTTGTTCTTCATCGCCACGCTGGCGTCGAGGATCGCGCGCAACTCCCTGGTGGGCACGTCAAACAGATCGAGGAAATGTCGCGGAGACGTGCTCATCATACCGCCTCACGCCGCGCCGACGTCCGCGTGAACTTCGCGCAGACGCGCTCGATGCGCGATACCGCATCATCGATCTCCGCTTCGGTGACGATCAGCGGCGGCAGCAATCGCACGACGTTTTCACCGGCGCCGACAGTGAGCAGCTTTTCATCGCGCAACGCGCCGACGAGATCGCCCGCCGGGATCACGGCCTTGAGGCCGATCAACAGCCCTTCACCACGCACTTCATCGACCACGTCGGGATAACGATCGACGATCGACGCAAGCTTCTGTTTCAGCACCAGCGACGAGCGCTGAACGTTCTCAAAGAATTTCGGCGCCAGCATCACATCGAGCACAGCGTTGGCCGCAGCAACCGCAAGCAGATTACCGCCGAAGGTCGACCCGTGCGTGCCCGGCGTCATGCCGGCCGCAGCGGCGGCCGTGGCAAGACACGCGCCGATCGGGAATCCGCCGCCAAGCGCCTTCGCCAGCGCCATGATGTCCGGCTCGACGCCGGTCTTTTCGTAGGCAAAGAGGCTGCCCGTGCGGCCCATGCCGGTTTGCACTTCGTCGAACACCAGAACGAGCTTGTTGTCGTCGCAGATCTGCCGCAGCGCGCGGAAGAACGCAGGATCGGCCGCCCGCACGCCGCCTTCGCCCTGCCATGGCTCAATGACGATACCCGCAGTCTCTGGACCTATCGCTTTCTTCACCGCCTCAAGATCGCCGAGCGGCACCTGATCGAAACCTTCGACGCGCGGGCCGAAGCCTTCGAGATATTTCTGCTGGCCGCCGGCTGCGAGCGTCGCGAGTGTGCGGCCGTGGAACGCGCCTTCAAATGTAATGAGCCGGTAGCGTTCCGGCCTGCCGTTCACCGCCTGAAACTTGCGCGCCATCTTGATGGCCGCTTCCATCGCTTCGGCGCCGGAGTTGCAGAAGAACGCCACGTCCGCGAAGCTTGCATCACACAGCCGCGTCGCCAGCCGCTCGCCCTCCGGAATCGTGAAAAGATTCGAGACGTGCCACAGCTTCGCAGCCTGTTCCTGAACGGCCGCGACCAGATGCGGATGGGCATGACCGAGCGCATTTACCGCCACACCGCTGGTGAAATCGAGATAGCGGTCGCCATTGGTCGCGATCAGCCACGGGCCCTCACCGCGCTCGAAGGCGACGTCGGCGCGGGCGAAAACCGGCAACATGTGAGAGTCGAGATGCGGCTTGGCAGTGTGGCTCATGGCGACCTGATCGATGGTATGGGACAACAGCATTGCGACCGCGTCAGCGATTGTCGCTCGGTTGCCTGCCCCGGAAACGAAACGTGCCGCCCGAAAAGGCGGCACGTGGCGGTTATTCTATTGGTGGACGATGTGGTGTCAATCCACGCGCGCCCTTCCGGGGATCCATAGAGGGTCCGCTTGCCGCTGCCACAAGTGCACAATTTGTCATTTTCCGGCCCGTTCTAGCACCTCGGCACCCTGCCTGAAGCAGGAAAACGCGGTTTGTGGACGTCGCACAAAGATCGAATTTATTTGCTTTTTGTCCGGAACATGTGGACGCGCTACGCCCGACTCTTGCGCGTGAGTCACGGCATATTGTAGCATTCCTGACGTTGGGTACGACATCTCGTGCGGCAGTTCTGATCCTCGCTTGTCTTCGGTAAGGCGTAAACGCCCGGTCGCTTTTCATGCAACCGGCGAGGGCTAAGGGATTCTGCCGACAGGGATTTTGGACGGTTTGCAATCGCGACGCCGCGTCAAAAATGGCCGGCGCGATACCAAAAGGAAGAGTGCGATGACGGTAATGAGCTGGACCGACGATCGCGTTGAGCAGTTGAAGAAGCTTTGGGAATCCGGACTTTCGGCAAGCCAGATCGCCGCTGAACTCGGAAACATCACCCGCAACGCCGTGATCGGCAAGGTGCATCGGCTGGGCCTGTCCGGCCGCGCCAAGAGCCCCTCATCGGCGGCGCCTCGGCAGCGCAAGGCAGCGCGGCCCGCGCAGCACATGATGCGGATCAGCCGCCCGGTGTCGCGCGGCAACACCGCGCTCGCCCATGCCTTTGACGTCGAGGCCGAGCCCGATCCGATCGCCTATGACAACGTGGTGCCGATGAGCCAGCGATTGAGCCTGCTGGAACTGAATGAAAGCACCTGCCATTGGCCGGTCGGCGATCCGGGCAGCGCGGATTTCTTTTTCTGCGGCGGCAAGGCGCTCAACAGCCTGCCTTACTGCGCGCATCACTCGCGCGTCGCCTATCAGCCGGCAAGCGACCGGCGCCGCACCTCGCGGCCGACCAAGTAGGCGATAGCTCAACGCTTCGAACGACATACGACGCGAAAAAGCCTCATCGAACCGATGAGGCTTTTTTGTTGCGAAGTGGCGGCGAACTTCACTGCAAATGGCGGCTTTGTGAACGTGCGGCGAAACTGCGCCCGCGATTATTCCTTCGCCGCCGTCGTCGCGGACCTGGTCGCCGGGAAGCATGCGGTGAAGGTCGCGCCGTGACCGAACACGCTTTCGATGAGAAGACGTCCGCGATGGCGGATGAGGATGTGCCTGACCAGCGACAACCCAAGACCCGTACCGCCTTGCGCACGGCTGTCGCCGGCATCGACGCGATAGAACCGCTCAGTCAACCGGGGCAGATGCTCAGGTGGAATGCCGGGACCGAAATCGCGCACCGCGAGACGAACTTCAGCGGCCGCATCATCCGGCGCGGGCTCGGTCAGTGACACGATCACACGGCCACCGGACGCGCCGTATTTGAGGCCGTTCTCGATCAGGTTCTCGAACACCCGCAGCAACTCTTCGGTGTCGCCCGCGATCAGCACAGGCGCCGGCGGCAGTACAAGCTCGATCGCAACCTGCCGTTCGCCCGCCAGCGGCTCCAGCCCGTCGATCACCTGACGTACCAGCGGCACCATGTCGACCAGCTTTTCGGGACGTACATGCGCGCTCAGTTCGACCCGCGACAATGACAGGAGATCGTCGATCAGCCGCGCCATGCGCGTTGCCTGCGCATGCATGATACCGAGAAACCGCTCGCGCGCTTTCGGGTCCTCGCGCGCCGGTCCTTGCAGGGTATCGATGAATCCCGACAGCGCCGCCAGCGGCGTGCGCAATTCATGGCTCGCATTGGCGACGAAATCCGCGCGCATTTCCTCGACCCGCCGCAGCGGGGTCTGGTCGTGGAACGTCATCATGATGCAATATTCGCTGCCGCCGAACGCGGTCGGCAACGACAGCGGCGTTACGATCAATTCCATCCAGCGGTCGATGGGAACGTGATCCACATAGCTGGCGCGTTGCGGCTGGCGGGTGGCGATGGCTTCGCGAAGTGCCGCGATGATCTCGGGCGAGCGCAGCGCGAACAGCGCCAGTTCGTTCTTGCGCAAGGCCGGGGCCAGTTGCCCCGCAGCGGTATTGAAATGCAGCACGCGTCCGGCGCGATCGAGCAGCACGGCCGCGTCCGGCATTCCACCGACCAGGGCCTGCACCACCGGCATTTCAGCGGGCCGCGCGCCGATCATGTCTTCGTTGGTGGGGACCGACTGATGCAGATGCCACGGCACCAGCGCCGCACCCGCGATCACCAGAAAGATCAGTCCGGCATGCGGCAGCGAAAGGCCGCCGAACACCACCGCAGCGGTGAGGCCGAGTACAGTCGCGATCAGGATAATCGCCGCCCGCCGCAACCGATCCGGCCACGGCGCAAAACCTGAATTCGGGGATGTCACCGTCATGCGCCGTACCTGTTTCGCGAGCGCGTGTTACGAGACCGGAGATCCCGATCCGCGGGGCGGTGTGGGCTTCGCAGCTTCATCAAGCCTGCGCAAGGCTGCCGCGACGCGCTTCGCCCGAAGGCCCACAATAAGCTCCCGAAGCGAGAGCAAGATGACAGAAAGCATGAACGGGATCAGATAATAGAGCACCCGGAACAGCAGCATACCGGCCAGCAGCTCTTCCTTGTCAAACTGAAACAGGCCGACCAGCATCGCGGCATCGAACACGCCAAGACCGCCCGGCGAATGGCTGGCGAAGCCAAGCAGCGTCGCCGACACAAAGATCACCGCGACGACGACGAAACCGACATGGGGCTCGTCGGGAACGAGGATGTACATCGCCAGCGCGCAGAAACCGAGATCGACGATACCGATCACGATCTGCAGCAGCGTCAGCGGACCACCGGGAAGAGTGACGGTCCAGCTGCCGCGCCCGACTTCCCGCGGCTTGATCCAGACCCACGCCACATAGGCCGTCAGCCCGATTAGAATACAGATCGCCGCCGCGCGATTGAGCCAAACCGGCAGCTTGTCGATGGAGGCCGCCGCCTCCGGATGATAGGCGACGCCGAGACCCAGCACCGCGGCGTTGCCGAGCCAGAACGTCAATCCGGCAAGGAAGCAGACCTTCGCGACATCGACCGCCGAAAGGTTCCAGGCCGAGTAGACGCGATAACGCACCACGCCGCCGGTAAAAACACTGGCGCCGACATTATGACCGATCGAATAGCTGGTGAATCCAGCGAAAGCAGCCACCCGGTAAGGCACGTCGTTGCGGCCGATCGCGCGCAGCGCAAACAGGTCGTAAAATGTCAGCGTGAAATAGCCGGCGGCGACACAAAGCCCGGCCAGTACCACGGTGCGGATTTGAGTCCCGCGCAAGGCCTCGTAAAGGTCATCGACATCGAGACCTTCGAGCATGTGATAAAGAATGTAGCAAGCGGTCGCGATGATCGCGATGCTGATCGCGACACCAAGCTTGTGCAGGATTTGCTTCTCGCGCATGTACGCGATGGCCCCGCGCAGTGTCTCCAGCATCCAGACCTCAAAATTCGAACAGGCACTTCCCGGCTGGTGATGTCCTAGCAGACCGGCCGCGCGACCGCGAGGCCGACGTTATCGATTTGAGCCCATTTGCCAGCCGGAAGTCACGTTAAGAATACCGCAAAGCTACCGCCATCCATTGCACCGCAACGGTGTCACCAGCGTGTCATGGCGATGACGCCGATTTGGCCTGCTCGCGCTGAAAAAACAGCAGGTCCAGTTCGGTGGACGGCTGCCCGAGCCCTGTCAAAAGCGCATGAGTCTGACCGCGATGGTGGGTCTGGTGATTGAACCAGTGTGCCAGGGCGGGGGCCAGTTGCTGCACGAACTGCTCGGGGCTGGAGACGCGCCGGTAGGAAATCGTTCCCGTAATCCGCGTTTCGTCGAGCCCGTCGGTATAGACTGCGATCCGGGCGTCTTCCGCCGCGCGGGCGGCGCGAAGCGCATCGAATGTCTCGAACAGGATCGCATCGAGCCGGTCCGGCGCGTCACCCTCGCCGGTAAACCGCTTCATCCATACGCGATCCGTGACCAGCAGATGATTCAGCGTGCCGTGGACGGATTTGAAGAAGGCGCCGCGGTCGGCTCTGTACTGTATTTCATCGAGACGGGCCGCGGCATCGTAAAGCCGGGCGTTCGCCCACGCATTGTAGTGGCCGAGCATCCGGAAATGCGCCACCAGGCCGTTCACGCGCCGGTCGCCGTCGTATGGCGAGAGATCACGAGGTTACGCAGCCACGAGCCGATGGCACAGCCCGCGACATAGGCGGCCAGCATCACCAACCCGAGATCCAGCCAGTAGCCGAAGCGGCCGGGGGCCAGATGAAACACCGAAGCCAGAACAAGTCCCACGATCAGCACCGCGACCTTGCGCAACGTGACGGCCGACCAGCCGCGTCCGCGATGCACGACGGCAATCCATCCCATTGCGAGACCGAGCAGGCCTGACGCCAGCAACCAGCCCCAGTTGAATGTTGCAAGGTAGATCATGCTCACTTCACCACGAAATCGATGCGCCGGTTCTTGGCCTTGCCTTCGTCGGTATCATTGGCCGCGACAGGCTGCGAACTGCCGTAGCCCACCGCTTTCAACCTGTCCGGCGGCAGCCCGGCCTTGATCAGATAGTCAGCCACCGCCTGCGCGCGCTTCTCGGACAGTGTCATGTTGATGGTGTTGTCGCCATCGGTGTCGGTGTGGCCCGCGACTTCGATGGTGGCGTTGGGACAACGCAGCGCCGTCTCGATGAGCTTGTCGAGAAGCCCCATGGAATCCTTGTCGATGGTCGCGCGGCCCGAGTCGAACCTGATTTTCGCCTTGGCCAGCAGTTCGAAGAACAGCTGCTGGCAAACCGTCGGATCGACTGCGCTGGCCACCGGCTTGACCGAAACCTCCGCTTTCGCGGCCCAGCCCTGCGGCAACTCGCCGCCGATGCCGCCGCGGATTTGGTCCGCCGCCACCGCGTAAAGCGCATCACCCGACAACTTCACTTCGCGATCCGAGATCACCAGCGATCCGGTCGAGACCCGCGACAGCGCGCCGAGCGCGGCCACCACCGCGTTCTGGAACCCCTGCGGCGCGCCGACGCTCGCCTTGAGATTGTCCACCAGCTTCTCGGAGAAGAACTTGCGGCCGACCGCCGCAACAATGGCCGCGTGCACATTGTTGTCCGGCACATAACCGGCCAGCGTGACCGTGTTCGCCACCGGGTCCTTAGTGGCTTGGAAGATATAAGGTGGAGCCTTGATGGCATTTTCCTTCACCGAAAAACCCTCAGGCAGGTTTTTCAATGCGGCCTGAATCGCCTCGCGATTGCCGATCTCCCGCGCCATTCCGGTCAAAGTGACGCTGTTGTCGCTGAGCGTGATCTTGCCGTCCTTGAGCTTGCCGACCTGATCGATCAGCAGCAGCGCGGCATTATCGAATTTCGACGACGCGCCCCGCGCCAATGTCATCCTGTCGGAGATTTCCGTGCCCTTGAGCGCGGCGCGCGCGGCCTCCATCAGCCTGGCCTTGATCGCCGGCAGCGGCGCATTGCCGCTGAGCGTCACGCGCACCACGTCGCGCTCAATGGACCATACAAAGGGTTTGGCTTCGGGGATCAGGCCGGTGTTGTCGTTGACAAGCCGCACCCCTGCGACGGCCTCGACCTGCGACGTCGCGCTGCGCCGGCCCTCCTCCGAAAACGCATCCGCCGACAGTTTGACGTCACGGCCAGAGACCGCGATCCGGGTCTTGTCGAGCACCGTGTCCTTGAGCGCGCTGGTCGCGCGCGTGGCAAGATCCGTCTCAAGGGGAGCGGTGCCGGTCCAGATCGCGGCGATCCAGAGGAACACCAGGGGTATCAACCCCGGCCACCATTTACGTGCCCAACTCGCTAAGCGGCTCATCCCGGACCTTTATCTGACAGAGTGCAGACAAAACAAACCCTTGCCGAGGTGTCAAACTGGAAATGAACGCGGCTGCCGTGTTCTGGGCGAAGGCCGGTTTCCGGCCAATGGCGGCCGTTCCTGTCACCCGGATAACCGTTTGTTCAACCGTTTCTGCCACACCTCGGAGCCGGATCCTTCAGGATCGCCCCGAGCCATCGCCATGAAGCAGCTTCGCAATAACGTCATTCGCGCCGGCCTCGATGCGCTGTACTTCACCGGCGCGCATCATGTGCTGCGGCCGATCCTGGCGGGCGTCGGCACCATCTTCATGCTGCATCACGTCCGCCCCGTCCGCGACGATATGTTCCAGCCCAACCGGCATCTCGAAATCACGCCTGACTTCCTGCGCGAGGTGCTGGCGCATGTGCGCGCGCTCGGCGTGGATATCGTGTCCATAGACGAAGCGCACCGCCGGATGCGGGAGCGCGATTTCGCCCGCCGCTTCGCCTGTTTCACTTTCGATGACGGTTATCGCGACAACCGCGACCACGCGCTGCCGGTGATGCGCGCGCAGAATGCGCCGTTCACAGTCTATGTCGCCAGCGACTTCGCCGAAGGCAACGGGCGGCTGTGGTGGGTGGCGCTGGAGCGCGTCATCGCCAAGGCTGACACTATAGAGATCATGCGCGACGGCGCGATGCTGCGGCTTGACGCAGGCGACCCCGCCGCCAAGCAGCAGGCGTTTAACCAGATCCACGACTGGCTGCGCACGCTGTCTAACGACGCAGACGTCCAGCGCGCCGTCAGCGAACTGTGTGCACGGCACGGCGTCGACGATGCGGCGGTCGCGCGTGAGCTATGCATGTCATGGCCCGAACTGCGGTCCTTCGCCGCTGATCCGCTGGTGATCATCGGCGCGCATACTGTCAGCCATTGTAACCTTGCGCGCGACAGCGAAGCCGATGCCGCGCGCGAAATGCGCGTCAGCCGCGAACGGATCGAAAGCCAGTTGCAGACGCCCGCGCAGCACTTCGCATATCCCTACGGCGACAAGACCGCCGCCGCGGCGCGCGAATTCGCGATGGCGCGCGAGCTTGGATTCGCAACCGCCGTGACCACCCGCCCCGGCATGATCTTCGCCGAAAACGCCGAGCATCTCACCGCACTGCCGCGCATTTCGTTGAACGGCAATTACCAGAACACGCGTTTCCTGTCGGTGCTGACGTCCGGCGCTGCGACCGCGATGTGGAACGGTTTCCGCCGGGTGGACGCGGCGTAACGGCTCTTATTCTGTTTCAAACAGATCGAAGCAGAGTCGCCGTCATTGCCGGGCGTGACCCGGCAATCCGTCCCCTTCGAAATATCCTTTCAAGATGGATGCGCGGGTCAAGCCCGCGCATGACAGATTGGGCGCCATTCCTTGACACCTCTCTTGCTGCTGGCGCTATATCGCCGCCAAAGCAACAGGAGGCGTCATGTTCAAGGATCTGTTTTCACTGAAGGGCCGCATCGCGGTCGTCACCGGCGGCTCGCGCGGCATCGGCAAGATGATTGCCTCGGGTTTTCTCGCGCAGGGCGCCGCCAAGGTCTACATCACCGCGCGCAAGGCCGGTCCCTGCGAGGAAACCGCCAAGGAACTGACCGCTGCCTATGACGGCGAGTGCATCGCGCTGCCGATCGACATGTCCACCGTCGCGGGCTGCGAGAAGCTGGCCGAAGAGCTGATGAAGCGCGAGCCGAAGATCGACATCCTCGTCAATAACGCCGGCGCGGCCTGGGGCGCGGCCTTCGACGAATTCCCGGAAACCGGCTGGGACAAGGTGATGAATCTCAACGTCAAGTCGCTGTTCTTTCTGACCAAGGCGCTGGCGAAGCCGCTGCGCGCCGCCGCGACCAAGGACAAGCCCGGCAAGGTCATCAACATCGCGTCGATCGACGGCCTGTCGGTCAATCCGATGGAAACCTATTCCTATCAGGCGAGCAAGGCGGCGGTGATCCATCTCACACGACGGATGGCGGCGAAGCTGATCCACGACAACATCAATGTCACGGCGATCTGCCCCGGCGCGTTTGAGTCAGACATGAACACGGCGGCACGCGATCACGGCGACAAGATCGCGAAGGCGATCCCGTCAAAGCGTATCGGCACGCCGGAGGACATGGCGGGTATCGCGATTTATCTGGCCTCACGGGCCGGGGACTATGTCGTCGGCAACGCCATCGCCGTCGATGGCGGCATCGTCTACGCGAACCTCAGCCTGCCGGTCTCGGGCGAGTGATCGCTTTTCCCCTCTCCCCTTGTGGGAGAGGGTGGCGAAAGCGAGCGAAGCGAGATTGAGCCGGGTGAGGGGTCTCGATTCATAAGGACACACCCCTCACCCGCCCTCGTTTCACTCGGGCACCCTCTCCCACAGGGGGAGAGGGAAAGAGACAGCCGCATAAACTCAATACGTCTCGACGTGATAGCGGCCGCTTTCGCGCATCGCGGGCTTCAGCGCCGACCAGTCGATCGACGCCGAGCGGCAGGCGTCGGCAAAGGCTTCATCGACGCCGCTCTCCATACCCTTCAAGCCGCAGATATAGACATGGGTTTTGTCGTCGCGCAGCAGCGCGGCGATCTGCGCCATCTCAGAGCGGATACGATCCTGCACATAGACGCGCGGCTGGTCCGGCACGCGCGAGTAACAAAAATATTTGCCAAGCAGTTTTTCCGGCACTTTTTGCAGCGGCCCGAAATACGGCAGTTCCTCCGGACGCCGCGCGCCGAAGAACAGCAGCAATCGCCCCGGCGCATCGGGCATCGCCCGCCGGCGGCGTTCGGTGAAGCCACGGAATGGCGCGGAGCCCGTGCCGGTGCAGATCATGATGATATTTGCGGCGGGATCATCGGGCATCAGGAAGGTCGCGCCGAACGGCCCGGTGATCTCAAGTTTCGCACCGCGCGGCAGATCGCAGAGATAATTCGAGCAAACGCCTTTGTCTTCACGTTTGACTGTCAGCGCGAGATTGTTGGTGTTGGGCTTCTCGCCGCCGCGCGGCGATGCGACCGAATAAAGCCGCGCGACATGCGGCTTGCCGTTCTCATCGGTGCCCGGCACGACGATGCCGATGCTCTGGCCTTCCAGCACCGGAAACTTCTGATCGCCAAAATCCAGAATGATGTGACGCACATCGGAATCAGCATTGGCATCGGTCAGACGGAAATTTCCGGTGACGGTCGCAGTCGCGGGCTTGGAGCGATTGTAGAGATTGACCGTCGGCTTGCTGGCCGAATGCGGCGCGACCGGCTTGCCGCCGAGACCCTTGCGGGCTTCTTCGAGCAGCCTTGAGACTTCATCCTCCAGCGCCTCGACCGTGCCGCCCTCGCTAGATGCCGCTGCCGCGACCTCTTCCTGCTTCGGAAGTTCTTCCCACGAGTATTGCTCGTCGAGCGAATAGGCTTTCGTCACCACCCGCCAGTTGTCGATCGAGCCCGTGGGACACGGCGAAATGCAGTCCATGCAGTGATTGCAGATGCTCGCATCGACGACATAGTTGTTGCCGTCATGCGTCACCGCATCGACCGGACATGTCTCTTCGCAGGTGTTACAGCGAATGCATATTTCCGGGTCGATGAGATGTTGCTTGAGGAGTTCGGTTGTCGTCATGACCGTTCAACATATCCAGTCGTCATCACCGGGCTTGTCCCGGTGATCCACGTCTTACTTTGAAGTCGGAAAGACGTGGATGGCCGGGTTATAAGCGAGCGAAGCGACGCCGTTCTTCGAACGGCTATGCCCGGCCATGACGAGTTGAGAGTTCTCACGCGGCGATCTTCACGTATTCGAAGTCGCCGGGCTTGTTGTCGATGCCCACCTTGGGCGGCGCGATCCAGTTCGCGAACTTGCCGGGCTCGGACACCGGCTCCATCAGCGACGAGATGAAGTCACCGTCCGCCGTCGAGGGCAGATAGTCGTTCTTGATCTTGGCCCATTCGGCATCGCTGACGATGACGCCTTTGGGCGTGGCGTTGACGTCCTTGAACTCGCCGATCTGGCGATGGAACGCGGTGTGCGGCAGTTCGAGCCGGAAGTTGACGCCGGTCTTCTCGATGACCTTGTTCCAGCGCTCGACGCCCTTTTCGCAATCCAGCGTGTAGTCGTCGCGCAGCCGCATATTGAGCGCGGTGAGCGCAGGCTCATCGACCAGCGTGATCTTGCCGTCCACCAGCTTGAGCACCTTGTAGATGTCGTTGGTCAGGCGATGATCGTCGTCGATCTTGGTTTCCTGGAAGCGGCCCTTGAGGCCCGAATTGTAGAAATTCGCGGCGTTGGTCGAGACTTCCGAGCCGAACAGATCCAGCGACAGCGAATAATGCAGGTTCATTTTCTTCTGCATGGTCGGCAGATCGATCACGCCGAGCGCACGGACCTTTTCGATCTCGTTGGGGTCCTCGATGCCGGCAGCCTTCATCGCGTCGCAGGTGCGCTGAAGCACGCGGCTGACGCCGGTCTCGCCGACGAACATGTGATGGGCTTCCTCGGTCAGCATGAAGCGACAGGTGCGCGACAGCGGATCGAAGCCGGACTGCGCGAGGCTCTCCAACTGCATCTTGCCGTCGCGGTCGGTAAAGAATGTGAACATAAAGAACGACAGCCAGTCGGGCGTGGCTTCATTGAACGCGCCGAGCATGCGCGGCGCGTCCTCATCGCCGGAACGACGGCGCAGCAAATCATCGGCTTCCTCACGGCCGTCGCGGCCGAAATATTTCTGCAGCAGATAGACCATCGCCCAGAGATGACGGCCTTCCTCGACATTGACCTGAAACAGATTGCGCATGTCGTAGAGCGACGGCGCGGTCTTGCCGAGATGGCGCTGCTGTTCGACCGACGCAGGTTCGGTGTCGCCCTGAATGACGACGAGACGGCGCAGCATCGCGCGATATTCGCCGGGCACTTCCTGCCACGCCTTCTCGCCCATGTGCTGGCCGAAATTCACCTTGCGCTCGGTATCCTGCGGCGCAAGCAACACGCCCCAGCGATATTCCGGCATGCGGACGTAATCGAACTTGGCCCAGCCCTTCGGATCGACGCTGATCGCGGTGCGCAGGTAGACCAGCGATTCCTGGAAGCCTTCCGGGCCCATATCGTTCCACCAGTCGAGATAACCCGGATGCCAGCCCTCCAGCGCTTTCAGCACCTGACGGTCTTCGGCGAGATTGACGTTGTTCGGGATTTTGGTGGTGTAGTCGACGTTCATGATGTTCATGGCGTGCTCCTCAATCTTGTTTCCCTCGCCCCGTCTACGGGGAGAGGGTGCCGAGCGAAGCGAGGCGGGTGAGGGGGAAGCTTTCGCACAAAGCCCCTCACCCGGCTCGGACCTCGCACGGCTCGGTCCTCACCACCCTCTCCCCGCGTCGCGGGGCGAGGGTAAAAACTCAAACCCGTGTCATGTCGAATTGCGCCTTCACGCCGGTACCGTAGCGTTGCAGGGCGCCGTTCTCGCCGACCGCATTCGGGCGCTGGAAGATCCAGTTCTGCCACGCGGTGAGACGCGAAAAGATTTTCGACTCCATGGTCTCGGGCCCGGCGAAACGCAAATTCGCTTCCATGCCGGTGAGGCTGTCGGGCGAGAAACTGCCGCGTTCCTCGAAGAACACGCGGACCTCGTCGTCCCAATCGATGTCGTCGAGGGCAAACGTCACCAGGCCCAGTTCTTCGGCGGTTTCGGCGTCGAGCGCCTCGCCGATTTTCGCTTTCGCGGTGTCGACATCGGACGGATCGGCCTGGAAGCGGGATTCCAGCCGGGTCAGGCCGTGGCTCATCGGATAGGGACCGAAATTCGCCGCGCTCAAAATGATCTCGGCGGGCGCGCGATTGTCGCCCTGCTTCTCGCCGATCAGCATGTAGGAGCGGTCCGCCGCGAACACGAGTTCGGCCAGCGTGCCGACGAAGCAGGAGCCGGGCTCCACCAGCGTCACCAGCGTGCGCGAGGTGACGTCGATGCGCTTGAGCACGCGCTTCCAGTAATGTCGGATTTCGTTGACCAGCCAGTTTGCCTTGTTGGCTTCCAGAAACGCGTCATAGGCCAGTACGCGAGTGCGTTCGCCGTGGGACTTGAACACCAGCATCGCGGTTTCAAGTTCGTTGATGCGCAGATGCAGAATGGCGTCGTCCAGTTCACGCGCCACCTGAAGCGGCCAGAAGTCCGCGCCCTGCGCCGTCAGCCCAGCGACATCTGCGGGCGGATCGTTGTCCGGCGCCTTGATCGAGATGGTCGCGATGCGCCCGGCGCGATTGAGATCGACGCTAACGAAACCGTAGCGGATACCGTCCTCGGTGAAGCTGCGCTTCAGCGGCTTGAGCGTAACACCCTGTCCCTCGCCTGCGCGCTTCGACTGGCTTGCGAATTCCTTGGCGCGGTCGGCGACCTTGGCTTCGAGTTTGGAATTGGAAACGATCTCGTCCACCAGCCGCCATTGCACGGCGCGCTTGCCCTTGATGCCTTCCTCGATGGTGCAGAAGAAATCCGCGTGGTCGCGGCGCACCTTGCGCTTGTCGACGACGCGCGTGAGACCGCCGGTGCCCGGCAGCACCGCGAGCAGCGGCACTTCGGGGAGTGCTACGGCAGCAGCACCGTCGTCTGCCATGATGATGTGATCGGCGGCGAGCGCGAGTTCGTAACCGCCGCCGGCGGCGGTGCCGTTGACCACGCAGATGAAGCGTTGGCCGGAATTCTCGGACGAGTCCTCGAGGCCGTTGCGGGTCTCGTTGGTGAACTTGCAGAAGTTCACTTTATGCGCGTGGGTCGAGCCCGCGAGCATGCGGATGTTGGCACCGGCGCAGAACACACGGTTCTTGCCCGATCGCAGCAGCACCACTTTCACCTGCGGATGCTCGAACCGTAGCCGCTGCACGGCATCCGCCAGTTCGATATCGACGCCGAGGTCATAGGAATTCAGCTTGAGCAGATAGCCCTCGAACAGGCCGCCGTTCTCATCGACGTCCATGGTCAGGGTGGCGACATCGCCCGCCACATCGAGCTTCCAGTGCCGGTACCTCAAAGGCTCGGTCTGGAAGTCGATGAAGGTCGCGCTGTTGGCGAGTTTTCTGTCTGCTTGGGCCATCGGCCACCCTCGATCCGGCTGAAATCTGAATTATAATGCACAATAATGCAGCTCTTAGAGCCTGTCCAGCTTAATAATGCACTAATCCTGCATTTTTGTGCATGTCAGGCAGCGCGCTCCAGAGCACCCTCGCCATGCAGCGACAACAGGCGATTGGCGAAATCCGCCGCCGCTTTCAGCGTCGCGTCGGGCGCTTCACGGTGGGGGGAATGGCCCGCGCCGGGGATGATGGTGGCATCGACCGGGCAGTAGCATTCGGCCTGCGCGATCTCGATATGACGTTGTGTGCCGTACTGATCGTCCGCGCCCTGAATGATCTCGACCGGCACGCGCACATACGCGAGCGCTTCCGAAATATCCCACTCGCGGAATTTCGGATCGAGCCAGACATCGGCCCAGCCGTTGAACGCGTTGTCGACATCCTTGTGCCAGCGCGCGAGCTTCGGCTTGAGATCCCCGGTGTCGTAGTTCTGCCGCGTCTTGGCGATGGAGACGAGCCCGAATTCCTCGACCATGAAGTGCGGCGCGATCAACATGACGCCGCGTACGCGGTGATCCTGGATGCCGCCGGCATAGATCGTCGCGATCGACGCGCCGTCGGAGTGACCGAGCAGCAACCCGCGGCGGAAACCGATGGCGTCGAGCACCTTGGGCAGCACGTCGAGCGCCTCAATGTCCATGAAGTTCAGCGGCCGCGGCAGCTTCGCCGGCGACGAGTTGCCGTAACCCGCGCGCGAATAGACGAACACGCCGGCGCCCGTCGCGGCCTGCAGCTTTTCAGGAAAGTCACCCCACAGTCCGACCGAGCCGAGGCCTTCATGCAGCATCACGATGGTCGGCGCCTTGTCGGGCATAGGCCCAATCATGCGATATTCGAGATCGCTGGAGCCAATGGTGAGCGTGCCGGCGGGGTGGAGGGTCGTCATTGTTGATTCCTCATCGTCGTTCCACTTCAGTTCGTCATTGCGAGGAGCACTTGCGACGAAGCAATCCAGTCTTGCTTGTTGCTTCTGGATTGCTTCGCTTCGCTCGCAATGACGGCGCTATGACTTCGCTCCATCTCGCAGCTTGAAGCGCTGGATTTTTCCGGTCGCGGTTTTCGGCAGGCTCTCCACCACCTCGATCCAGCGCGGATATTTCCATGGGCCGATCTTCTGCTTGACGTGCTCTTTCAATGCGCCGTTGAGATCGCTCACCGATGCGCCCTGCTTCAACACGACAAATGCTTTCGGCTTGAGGAGGCCTTCGGAATCTTCGGCGGGCACTACGGCGGCTTCCGCCACCGACGGATGCGTGATCAGCGCGCTCTCGACTTCAAAGGGCGAGACCCAGATGCCCGAAACCTTGAACATATCGTCGGAGCGGCCGCAGTAGGTGTAGCGGCCATCCGCGTCGCGGGTGTATTTGTCGCCGGTGCGGGTCCAGCCGCCCTCGAACGTTTGCCGGCTTTTGCTGCGCTGGTTCCAGTAGCCTTCGCCGGCCGACGGTGCATTGACGATCAGCTCGCCGACCTCGCCGTCCGCGACATCTGCGCCCGCATCATTCACAAGACGCACGGCATAGCCCGGCACCGGCTTACCCGAGGTGCCGTACTTGATGTCGCCCGGCGCGTTGGAGAGGAAGATGTGCAGCAGTTCGGTCGAGCCGACACCGTCGAGGATGTCGACGCCGAAACGCTGCTGCCAGCTTTGTCCGACCAGTTCGGGCAACGCTTCGCCCGCCGAGGTGCAGACGCGCAAGCGCCTGGTGCGCGGTTCGCTCTTGAAGGCCTCGTCGTTCAGCATCGCAGCGAACAGCGTCGGTACGCCGAAGAAGATGCTGGGATCGTGCTTGCGGATCAGTTCGAACATTACTTGCGGCGTCGGACGTTCGGGATTGAGGATCGTGGTCGCACCGACCGACATCGGAAACGTCAGCGCATTGCCGAGGCCATAGGCGAAGAACAGCTTGGCCGCCGACAGACCGACATCGTCCTCGCGGATGCCAAGAACCTGTTTGGCATAGGTTTCGGCGGTGGCTTCGAGATTGGAGTGCAAGTGACGCACACCTTTCGGCATGCCGGTCGAACCCGACGAGTAGAGCCAGAACGCGGGCTCATCCGGATGGGTCGCGGCGGTCTCGAACTGGTCACTCTCTTTCGCGAGTTCATCCTTGAACAGCAGATATCCGTTCGCGTTCGCGCCAGAGACAACGACATGCTGAAGGTCCGGCATCCGGCCGAGCACATCCTTCACCACCGGCAGCAGCGCTTCCGAAATGAACAGCACCCGTGCGCGGCAATCCGCCAGCACATAGGCATATTGTTCGGACGTCAGCAGGGTGTTGAGCGGCACCGGCACGATGCCGGCGCGGATCGCACCCAGAAACACGATCGGGAAATCCACCGTGTCGAGCATCATCATCGCGACGCGCTCTTCCCGCCGCACGCCGAGACGCCGCAGCAGGTTGGCGAGCCGGCGCGTCTGCACCTGCAACCCGCCATAGGTGATCTCGGAGACCGGGTCCTTGAACACGACCTTGCCGCCGCGCCCCGCCGCCACATTGCGGTCGAGCAGATAGGTCACGGCATTGTATCCGCCGGACAAATCGCTCATGACTTCGATTCTGGGCCGGTGCCCAGTCCGCCCTCAACCCGCACGACGCTCTCCCGCTGATTAGTTTTTAGAATTATAATTCATATAAAGTCACCACCTGAGCTTGCTGTCAACCTTTTCCGGCACTATGTTTCAGGTACCTTCACGAGTCGAAACGGCATGACCCCGCAGGCAGAACCGGAAAATCAGTTCCTTG
Source organism: Pseudomonadota bacterium (assembly GCA_040387615.1). Lineage (GTDB taxonomy): Bacteria > Pseudomonadota > Alphaproteobacteria > Rhizobiales > Xanthobacteraceae > Afipia. The sequence goes on from JAZKDK010000023.1 coordinate 32,891, forward strand.
AACAGCTTGGGCAGCGCGTCCGCACCATGCGCGCGCTGCGCGGCATGTCGCGGAAAGTGCTGGCGAAGGTCTCGGGAATTTCCGAGCGCTACATCGCGCAGCTCGAAAGCGGCAAAGGCAACGTCTCCATCGTGCTGCTGCGGCGGGTCTCGGCGGCCATGGGCGCGCATGTCGAGGATCTGATCCCGACCACGGACACCTCGCCGGACTGGCTGGTGATCCGCGACCTGATGCGCAACGCGACGCCACCGCAGATCGCACACGCCAAAGAGATTCTCTCCGGCAACGGAGCTTCACGGCACGGCAATACCTTTGCAGGCATCGCCTTGATCGGCCTGCGCGGGGCGGGAAAATCGACGCTCGGCAAGATGCTGGCGAAAAAGATCGGCTGGACCTTTGTCGAACTGAACAAAGAGATCGAGCAGCAGAACGGTCTGTCGGTCGCCGAGATCATCGCGCTCTACGGTCAGGAAGGATTCCGCCGTATGGAGCAGGCGGCGCTGGCGCAATTGCTCGCGCGCAACGAGCCGATCGTGCTGGCGACCGGCGGCGGCATCGTCTCCGAGCCGGTGACGTTCGATCTGGTGCTGTCGTCGTTCTACACGATCTGGCTGAAGGCTACGCCTGAGGAGCACATGGGACGCGTGCGCAAGCAAGGCGATCTGCGGCCGATGGCCGACGACCGCTCCGCCATGCAGGAACTGCGCACCATTCTGCTCAGCCGCGAGCCGCTCTATGCGCGCGCGGCAGCACAGGTCGACACCGCGGGACTCGATATCGATGAAGCCGCGAAACGTCTGGCCGATACCGTCGCGCCGGTGCTGGCGAAGCAGTCGTTGACGTTCGCGCCCCGCGCCGTCGCCGCGCAATGAACGCGGCTTTCGACGCCATCGCAGCTTCATCGAAGACGGTGGCCGGACCTGAGCGCACGCTTGCGGATCTGCTTGCCGCGCGTGGCCTCGACACGGCGAACATCGTTGCGATCCGCAACACACTGCACATTGACGATATGTCGAGCGACTTCCGCACCCTCGCCGATGTGATTGCGGCCAACGCGCTGCCGATGCTCGACCGCATGCAGGACGGACCTCGCATCGCGCACGGCGCGCTGGTGCTGTCGTTCGCCGCGCTTGATGATGGGCGCGCGAAGCTGACAGGCTTTCGCCGCTTCCTGATGCGGCGCGAAGGCATCGTGCCGACGGACATTGTCTATGATTACGACGCCGCGCATCTGCTGCACGCTTTCATCGCCCGCGCCCATACGCCGGTGTTCTACGATGCATTCGATGAGGACGGTCTTTCCGATCTGATCGGACATCTCATCGTGCAATGGCCGCAGCCGCTCGAACAGAACATTCGCGATGCGAACTGTCCGGATCTCACCATTGTCGCATGAAAGCCGAATGGCGTATCACGCCACCCGATAACGCTCCATGATCTCTTTGTCCGGCTCGTAGCCCAACCCCGGACCTTCGGGCACCGCGATCGTGCCACTGGCATCGACGTCGATATGGCCTCGCCAAAGGCAGGCGGCGCGGTTCATGTAAAAGACTTCCACGAACGTCCCGTCATCGCGCAGCGACATCAGCTGGAGCGTCGCCAGAAAGCCCGGCCCGAAATAGGGGGAATGCGGCGCGAGCTTGACGCCCAATTCATCGGCCAGCGCGACGACTTTCAGATATTCCGTGATGCCGCCGACCTTGATGACCGAGGGCTGCGCAAAGCTGACCGCGCCCGCCGCCAACATCTGGCGGAACTGATAAAAGGTGCAAGCGTTCTCGCCCGCCGCGAGATCGAGTCCACCCTTCCTGCGGACCTCAGCCAGCGTCGTGAAATCCTCCGGCGGCCAGACAGGCTCCTCAAGAAACAAGGGCGCAGCCGCCTGGCATTCATGAGCGAACGCAATTGCGGTGTCTCCGTCCATCGGGCAATTCATGTCGACCATCAGCGGAATATTCGCGCCGATCGCCTGCCGCGCCGCGAAGACCGGCGGCACCGTTGTCTCATGGAGCTTGATTGCCGGGTAGCCGCGACTTAGCGCCGTCTCGCATTCCTTGGCAACGAGATCGGGCTTACCGATCTTGAGCAGGCTTGCGTAGGCGGGAATGCGCGCTCGCTTGCGCGCGCCGATCAGGCGATGCAGCGGCTCGCCCTGCACCCGCGCGGCAAGATCCCACAACGCGATATCGAGGCCGGAGATCGCAAACATCGTGATGCCGTAACGGCCGAACAGATGCAGGTTACGCTGGATGCGCTCCATGAAAGCGGGAATGCCTACCGCATCAGGGACTTCAAGGCCCCTCGCTTGCGGCGCGATCATCTCGTCGATGGCCGTCGCCGTCGAACGCGGACAAACGTAACCCCAGGCATCGCCCCAGCCGGTCAGCCCCGCGTCGGTTGAGATTTCGACAAGAACGATATCGACCGCAGCAATGGCCGAAGCGCCCTGCTTAAAGCTCGCCACGCCGGCGTCATAAGGGATACGGATGTGGTGTGCGCGAACGTCGGTGATCAACATGTGCGTCAGCCCCCGCTTGCAGCAACGATAGCAGGACAATGCCGACAAGCCAGTCCGATTGTGGCTCGCGCGGCTCTTATACCTCGGGCCGACTAAACCCCCAGATGCTGCTCCAGCAGATCCTGCTTTTGCGCCAGTTCGGCCGGCGTGCCGTCGAACACCACCGTGCCCTTCGACAGCATCACCATGCGGTCGGCGATCCGCGACAGCGAACGGAAATCCTTGTCGACCACGATGGTCGCAACGCCTTCCCCGCGAATGATGCCGAGCGTGCGCCAGATATCTTTTGCAACGAGCGGCGCAAGCCCTTCGGTCGCCTCGTCGATCAGAATCAGATCGGGATTGGTCATCAGCGCGCGGCCGATGGTCAGCATCTGCTGTTCGCCGCCGGACAATTGCTGTCCGCCGTTGGTGCGGCGGGCATGAAGGCGTGGAAACAGCTCGTAGATTTTCTCCAGCGTCCACACCTGGCGTCCATCAATGCCGGGACGCGCAGCCATCACGAGATTTTCCACAACCGACAGCGAGCCGAACACGCCGCGGCCTTCCGGCACCAGCGCCACGCCCGCGCGCGCGATGGTCTCGGGCGCTGCCCGCATGATATCGCGGCCGTTGAGATTGATCTGGCCGCGCCGATCGGCGACCAGCCCCATCAGTGATCGCAACAGCGTGGTCTTGCCCATGCCGTTGCGGCCGAGCAGCGCCACCTGTTCGCCGCGCGCAATCGAGAGCGCGACGCCGTGCAGCACCTGGCCCGCGCCATAAAATGCTTCGAGCTTCTGGACATCGAGCAGCGCGCTCATGCCGCGTCCTCCTCAACGCCGAGATAGGCGAGCCGCACCGCCGGATCGACGCGGACATCCTGCGGCAGGCCACTGGCGATGACATGACCGTCCGCCATCACCGTGAGGCGATCCGCCAGCTCGAACACTGCGTCCATGTCGTGCTCGACCACCAGCACCGCGCGGCCTTTCTTCAGCGACGCGATCAGATCGACAACTTTGCGCGCTTCCGATTGACCCATACCCGCGAGCGGTTCGTCGAGCAGGATGATGCGCGGCTGCGTCGCCAGCACCATGGCAATCTCGAGCTGGCGCTGCTCGCCGTGGGACAGATGCGTCGCCGTCATCTGCGCACGCGCTGCCAGCCCCGCCTGCTCCAGCGCCTCGCCGGTGCGGCGGTTGACGTCCGCGTCGGAAGTGACATTGCCGAACATTCTCAGTGGTGACGCGGCATGGGCCTGCGCCGCCAGCCGCACATTCTCCTGCGCGGTGAACTGCGGGAAGATCGTGGTCTTCTGATACGAGCGGCCCAAGCCCGCACGGGCACGGCGATCCGGCGGAAGGCGCGTGATATCATTCCCACCCAACATGATTTCGCCAGCGCTCGGCGTGAGATCGCCGGACAGCAGGTTGATCAGCGTCGATTTGCCGGCGCCGTTCGGCCCGATCACGGCATGGATTTCGCCGGTGTGAACATCGAGCGACACATCGGACACGGCGGTGAGGCCGCCGAAATGCTTTTTCAGGCCAACCGCGCGGAGCGCGATATCTGCGTTGTCAGCCATGACCCGCCTCCTTCGCATCGTCATTGCGAGCGGAGCGAAGCAATCCAGAAGCGTCCGATAAAGAGCTGGATTGCTTCGTCGCTACGCTCCTCGCAATGACGGGTGACGACTCTGCGCCAGATTGCGTGTCTGATGCGGGCAGCATCATCTTCATCAGGTCGCGCACGCCGTTGGGCAGCATCAGCACGATCAGGATCACAGCCAGGCCTTCCGCGAGCTTCCAGTGCGGGGTGGTCGCCTTCAGCACTTCCTCAAGCCCGATCAGCACCAGCGCGCCGACCAGCGGCCCCGCGACCGAGCGCTGACCGCCGATCAGCACCATCACCAGCACGGTCGCCGACAGATGCCAGCCCAGCATCTGCGGTGCGACAAAGCCGAATTGCGCAGCAGCGAAATATCCGGCGATGCCCGCAATCGCGCCCGAGATCACGAACGCCGTCAGCCGCACGCGAAACACCGGAAAGCCGAGCGCGCGGGCGCGGCGTTCGTTGTCACGCGCTGCCGCCAGCGCATGACCGAACGGCGAGCGCACGATCATGGTCAGAAGCGCGATCACCGCCACCAGCACGGCCAGCACCACGAAGTAATAGACCAGCGGCTTTTCGAGATCGAGCAGCGTGATGTTGCCCAGCATCATCGACGGTTTGTTGTAAATGAAGGCGCCATCGGAGCCACCGGCGAACTTGCTGTCATGAAAGAAAAAGAACAGCATTTCGCCGAACGCCAGCGTCACCATGATAAAATAGATGCCGCGCGTGCGCAGCGCGAGCGAGCCGATCACTGCGGCAGCGGCTGCGGATGCAGCCACCGCAAGCGGCAGCGTCCACCACAGCGAGGCGGGATCGTATTTCGGCGAGGCCAGCGCCAGCACATAGCCCGCGATGCCGAAGAAAGCGGCGTGGCACAGGCTCACCAGCCCGCCATAGCCGACCACGAGATTGAGCGACATCGCAAGGATGCCCATGATCAGCGCCTTGCTGATGAACTGCACGTAGTAGGTCGGCGCGACGAATGGCAGCGCAATCGCCAGCGCCAGAAGCGCGCCGGGCACCAGCCATACGCGCGGTGAGGGGCGAGACGTCACGTTAAATCTCCCGCCGACCGAGTATGCCGTTCGGGCGCCACAGCAACACCGCCGCCATCAGCACGTAAATCAGCACGCTCGATACGCTCGGGAAGAACACCTTTCCGAACGTATCGGTGAGGCCGATCAGCAGCGCACCAATTGCCGCGCCGCCGACCGAACCGATGCCGCCGAGCACGACCACGACGAAGGAGAGAATGAGCATGCTGTCGCCCATGCCGGGATAAACGGTCGAGATGGGCGCGACGACGATGCCGCCGAGCGCGGCGAGCGCAATGCCGACCGCGAACACGTAACGGTTCACGGTGTCGAAGTTGATGCCGAGCGTGCGGGTCATTTCGCGGTTCTCGGCACCGGCGCGCACGATCATCCCTATTTTCGTGCGCGTGATGACCAGGAAGATGATCGCCGCAGCCACGAGACAGAATGCGCAGATCGCAAGGCGATAGACCGGGTAGGACAGGTTGTCGGTGAGCTGGATCGCGCCGTGCAATCCTTCCGGCGGCAGCACCGAATGCACATCCTTGCCGAACAGCAGTTGCCGGACTTCATCGATGACGAGGATCAGGCCGAACGAGAGCAACACCTGCGCCAGGTGATCGCGACCATAGAGCCGGCGGATAAAAACATTTTCCAGCAGCAGGCCGACGATGAAGGCGATAGCAACACCTCCGACGACGGCGATCCAGAAGCTGCCGGTATAGGCCGCGATCCAGTAGGCGAGATAGGCGCCCAGCATGTAGAACGCGCCGTGCGCGAGATTGATGACGCCGAGAATGCCGAACACCAGCGTCAGGCCGCTGGCGACAAGAAACAGGACCATCCCATACTGGATAGCATTCAGAAGCTGAACGCCGAGGGTTACGAGATCCATCGAGAGAGTCCTGTCGAGGCAATCATACGAGTTGAGCGCTTTAAGCAATAGTATCTGTCATTGCCGGGCTTGACCCGGCAATCCATCCCCAAACGAATTCTTCTCTTTAGATGGTTGGCCGGGTCAAGCCCGGCCATGACACATCGTGCGCGGATCGGCCTTCAGCGATCCACGTCAGAAGCTGTCTTACGCCATCTTGCAGCCGCGCGCCGGATCGTCGACGGCAGACTGCGCAATCGAGACCAACTCGTTGCGGCCGTTGCGCACCTCGCGCAGATAGATGTTCTGGATCGGATTGTGCGCCTTGTTGAAGGACAACGGCCCGCGCGGAGAGTCGATCTTGGCCGCGCCCATCGCCGCGATCATTTTGTCCTGCGCCTTGGCGTCGCCTCCGACCGCCGTGAGGCCGATATCGAACAGCGCCGCCGCGTCGTAGCCCTGCACGGCATAGATATCGCCGTCGAGGCCGGTCTTCGCCTTGAAGGCTTTCAGGAAGGCGACGTTGGCCGGGTTGTCGAGATTGTCGGCGTAATGCAGCGTGGTCTTGATACCGTTGGCGGCCTCGCCCTGCGCCTGAATCGTGCCGTCGGTGAGGAAGCCCGCGCCATATAGCGGAATGGTCTTGTTGAGACCCGCCGCCGCGTAGTCCTTGACGAACTTCACAGCACCACCGCCAGCAAAGAACGAGAACACCGCATCAGGCTTCAAGGTGGCGATGCGGGTAATGAGCGCCTGGAATTCCACTTCGGGGAACGGCAGCGTCAGGTCCTCGACGATCTTGCCGCCGGACTTGGTGAAGTTTTCCGAGAACGCGCTGATCATTTCAGCACCCGCGGTGTAGCGCCAGGTGATGGTGACGACGTTCTTGATGCCGGCATCGAACAGCACCTTGCCGGCGGGATAGGTCGTCTGCCAGTTCGAGAACGAGGTGCGGAACACGTTCGGCGAACACAGCGCGCCGGTGGCGTCATTGGCCCCGGCGTTCGGAATGATCAGCATGGTCTTGGTGTCGCGGGCCACCTTGACCATCGCCATAGCGACGCCGGAATGCACCGTGCCGACCACAACATCGACCTTCTCGCGCCCGACCAGGCGGTTCATGTTGTCGGTCGCGGCTTCCGGCTTGGATTCATCGTCCACCTTGACGAACGTCACCTCGCGGCCGCCGAGCTTGAGGCCCTTCTGCTGGTAATACAGCTCGAAGCCGTTATCGATGAACTGGCCAAGCTTCGCGAAGGTGCCGGTGTAAGGCAGCATCAGGCCCACCTTGAGCGGCGCATTCTGCGCGATCGCGGGACTGAACAGCCGCGGCGTCACGGCGAGCGTCGCGGCTCCTGCCGCGCCGGACAACAGCGTCCTGCGGCTCACTTTCAATATTTTGGACATAGACGTCTCCCTCTCGTTTTTATATTTGAATCCGATTGCAGCATGCATGGCCCGCTGTTTTCAAGATCGGCCTTGTGCCCGTCAGGCCGGACACCCGATCCAATCGCCGCATCCATCGTCGTCGAGCCTTTTGAGGTCCGCGGCGCGGCGCGACAATACCGCGCGCTGGTTGATGTAACCCTTGTCGGTGATTTCGCCGCCGTCCACCGACGGCAGGTCCGCCAACAGCAAGGCACGGGTGGCGAAACCTGAGGAGCCGCCGCCCTTCGCCTTCAGGCGTGCTAGTCCTTGCGCCACCGCCTCGCGCACAATTGAAGCGCGCAGCACGTCCGTAACGTCGGCATCGGGCAGTTTCGCCAGCGCGCGGCAGGCCGGAATATTCGGAAACACCAGAAAGCGGACCTCGTCCTTGTCATGCCCCGTGACCACAATGTCCTGCGCCAGTGGCGCGAGTGCCGCGATGCCTGCGATGCGCAGCGTGCCGACACTGACCCAGGTGCCGGAGGTCAGCTTGAAATCCTCGGCGACCCGGCCATCGAAAAACAGACCGAGTTCGGGGCGCGCGGCATCCGCGAACGTCATCGCGTCGCCCATCAGATAGAAGCCATCGGCATCGAATGCCTTCGCGGTCTGCTCGGGTGCTTTCCAGTATCCCGGCGTCACGTTCGGGCCGCGCACCCGCGCCTCGAGCTTGTCGCCTGTGGGCACCAGCTTGATCTCGGTGCCGGGGATCGGCACACCGATATTGCCCGAGCGCGGCGCCTGAAAATGGCAGTCCGTCGCCAGCGGCGCGGTTTCGGTCGAGCCCCATGACGAGACCATCGGCACGGCATGACCGACGGTCGCAATCGACAAGGCTTCCAGCGCCTCCCAGAGATTTTGCGGCAGGGCCGCGCCTGCATAGAACAGCAGCTTAACATTGGAGAAGAAGCGCCGGCGCAACTCGTCATCGTCGCGTAATGCCGCGATCAGCATGTCGTAGCCGCGCGGCACGTTGAAATACACCGTGGGGATTACATCGCGCAGATTGGCGAGCGACAGCGCGAACAGGCCGGGCGCGGGCTTGCCGCTGTCGATGTAAAGCGTGCCACCGTTGCGCAGCACGCAGTTGAAATTGTGATTGGCCCCGAACGTATGGCTCCACGGCAGCCAGTCGAGCGTGGTGAGATCGGGCTCACCGAGGAACGGCCAGGTCTGAATCTTGGCAGCCTGGTTGGAGGTCAGCATGCGCTGGGTGTTGATGACCGCCTTCGGCGTGCCGGTCGAACCGGACGTGAAAAGAAACTTCGCGATGGTGTCGTAACCGACTGCTTTGAAGGCGCGCGCCACATCCGGCGTTTCCGCAGCAGCCGTCAGCGACGAAAATGAAATCGCGCTGTCGAAGCCATCCGGATCACCGGCGACAACGATGGCGGTATGCAGCGGCGCGATGGCATTGAGCGCAGGCGCAAACATTTTCGCGCTGGAAACATAGATCGCGCCGGGATCGAGCAGTGCGATCATGCTTTTCAGCTTGTCGAAGTCCTTCGAGACCAGCGAATAGGCCGGCGACACCGGCGCGGCCGGCACACCAACATGCATCGCCGCCAGCATGAACACCGCATGGTCGATCGAGTTGTCGGACAGAATAACGAGCGGACGTTCCGCGCTCATGTCCTGCGCCAGAATCCAGGCGCCCGCCGCGCGCACCCGCCGCAGCGTTTCGCGATAGGTCAGCTTGGTCCACGGCGCATCGGCGCTGCTGCGCCCGGCGAGGAAAACGGTATCGGGCGTGTCGCGCGCCCATTGCTCGAGCCAGTCGCCGACACAGCGCGCGAACGGCTGCAACGGCGTCGCCGATCGCAGCCAGATGCTGCCGTCGGTTTTGCGCTCGGCCACGATATTGGGCGCGGCGAACAAAGCCTGCGCGCTGGCCTGACGATGAGCGGCGGCGGCCGTCATGGCTGCGCGCCAGCCAGCATTTCTTCCGCCGCAGGTTCTGCGAACGCAGGCATCGGCTTCCCTCCCCTTGGCGACTGCAACTTTAGCATAATAATGCAGTTCTTCCTGCCGCTCTTCGGCGACTGATGCAATATAATGCAGATTGTTTAGAACGTGTCAATCGCCGTCCGCGCTCCGCGGCTGCGGCAGCATGACGCCTAAAATTTAGTCTGACGCCAAAGGCAGCGCATTGCTTTCGCAGCCCGGCGAGTCCTGTCAGTTGGCATCAACCTCTTGTTCTGCAGCGGTAATCGCCCGGCCCGCGGATCGCATCGCGCCTTGTACACAATGGCACACCGCTTGCTTCGTTCAGACAGAGAACGGGGTGACGCCGATGCTGCCAATCAAAAATTTGCTCGCTGCCGAACCGGCCCCGGTCAGCGTGATCTGGGCGAAGACCGCGCTCATCATCATCGACATGCAGCGTGACTTCCTCGAGCCCGGCGGCTTCGGCGAGACGCTCGGCAACGATGTCGCGCAACTCGCGAGCGCCGTGAAACCTTGCGCCGATGTGCTCGATACATTCCGCAAGGCGGGTCTGCTGGTCATTCACACGCGCGAAGGTCATCTGCCAGATCTGTCCGACGCGCCATCTGCCAAGATCGAACGCGGCGCACCGTCGTTGCGCATCGGCGATCCGGGCCCGATGGGCCGCATTCTCATTCGCGGCGAAGCGGGCCATGACATCGTCGACGCGCTGTATCCGATCCAGGGCGAGATCGTCATCGACAAGCCCGGCAAGGGCGCGTTCTACGCCACCGAACTCGACGATGTTCTGAAACAGCACGGCATCGAAAATCTTCTGGTGTGCGGCGTCACCACCGAGGTCTGCGTCAACACCACGGTGCGCGAAGCCAACGACCGCGGCTACCGCTGTGTCGTGCTGGCGGATTGCTGCGCATCCTACTTCCCCGAATTTCACGAGATGGGCCTCCGCATGATCAAGGCGCAGGGCGGCATCTTCGGCTGGGTCAGTTCATCGTCAGAGGTTTTAGCGGCACTGAATTCCGAACCATCGAAAATGATTGCATAGGGGCGCGTGATGAGCACTTCAGGGACAGCGACATCGACGACCAAACCGATCCTGTGGGCACCCGGCGACTGGAACGCCTTCTTCGGCTTCGGCACCAACATCCTTGTCAACATGCTGACGCTGACGGCACTGCTGCGCTTCGTGCTGAAAATGCCGGACTCGCTGGTGTTCGGCCGCATCCTCCCCGCCCTCGGGCTGATGATGTTTCTCTCGACGATGTACTACGCGTGGCTGGCCTATCGCCTCGCATTGAAGACCGGACGCAGCGACGTCTGCGCGCTGCCGTCCGGCGTCAGCGTGCCGCACATGTTCATCGTCACCTTCGTCATCATGCTGCCGATCCTGCTCAAAACGAATGACCCGATCAAGGCATGGGAAGCGGGACTGACGTGGGTGTTCATCCAAAGCTTCATTCTGATGGCGGGCGGCTTCATCGCGCCATGGATTCAACGCATCACGCCGCGGGCGGCACTGCTCGGCACGCTGGCGGGCGTCTCTGTCGCGTTCATCTCGATGCGTCCGGCGTTCGAGATGTTCATGACGCCGGTGATCGGCCTGACATGCTTTGCGGTCATTCTCGCAAGCTGGTTCGGCGGCGTGAAGTATCCGAAGGGCATTCCGGCGGGTCTTGTTGCCATCTTCGTCGGCACCGTGATCGCATGGGGCTCGAACCTCTTCGGCCTCAACATCGGCGGCATGAGCCTGGCGAAGCTCGGCGCAGCGTTCAGCAACATCGGCTTCTCGCTGCCGATCCCCGCCATCGGCCACGTGTTCTCAGGCTTTGAGTTCATCGGCATCATTCTCGTCACCGCGATTCCGTTCGGCGTCTACGATCTGGTCGAGGCGATGGACAATGTGGAAAGCGCGGAGGCCGCCGGCGATCACTATCCGACCACGCGCGTGCTCACCGCCGACGGCGTCGTCAGCCTCATTGGCGCGCTGATGGGCAATCCCTTCATCAACGCGGTCTATATCGGCCATCCTGGCTGGAAGGCGATGGGCGGCCGCATCGGCTATTCCGCCGCCACCGGCATCATGGTGATCGTGCTGGCATGGCTCGGCGTGATTTCGCTGCTGCTCAATCTGGTGCCGGTTGTCGCGATCCTGCCGATCCTGCTCTACATCGGCATGCTGGTCGGCGCGCAGGCGTTTCAGGCAACGCCTGCAAGTCACGCACCTGCGATTGTACTCGCGCTGACGCCGCATCTCGCCGCCTGGGGCAAGACGCTGGTGGACGGCGCGCTCGCCGCGGCCGGCACCAGCGCCGCCGCCGTCGGCATGGACAAGCTCGGCGCGACCGGCGTGCTCTATCAAGGACTCGAAATCCTCGGCGAAGGCTCGATCCTCTCAGGATTGGTACTGGCGGCGATGGCGGTGTTCGTGATCGAGCGCGATTTCGTTAAGGCCTCCGCCTTCGCAGTCGCCGGTGCCGTTCTCACCTTCTTCGGCTTCATGCACGGACCGGCGGTCGGTATCGGCGTGACGCCGGGCGTGGCACTGGCCTATGCTCTGGTCGCTGCGGGCTTCTTCGCCTATGCCAGATCCGGCGCGGCGATGGCGGCGATGCCAAAACCCGCAGCCGTGCCGGCTGAATAAGATCAACGACAAATGACGGGAAGCGATTTGTGACCGAGACTGTTGCCGAGATCATCGCCGCGCATCGCGCGGGGACAACTTCACCTGCGAAGACCGTTGCGCGCAGCTTCCAGCGCATCCGCGACCACGGCGATCCCGCGATCTTCATCAGCCTGCGCGATGAGGCCGAGGCGATTGCCGAAGCCGAAGCGCTGGCGGCGAAGGGCAACACGTCATTGCCGCTCTACGGCGTGCCGATCGCGGTGAAGGACAACATCGACGTTGCGGGTCTTGCGACCACCGCCGCGTGCCCTGCCTTCTCGTACAAGCCGACGCAGGACGCCAACACCGTGGCGCGGCTGCGCGCCGCCGGCGCCATCGTGATCGGCAAGACCAATCTCGACCAGTTCGCGACAGGGCTCGTCGGCGTGCGCTCGCCCTATGGCATTCCGAAGAATGCCGTGAACAGTGATCTCGTTCCTGGTGGATCGAGTTCGGGCTCCGCCGTTGCGGTCTCGGCGGGCCTGGTACCGTTGTCGCTCGGCACCGATACCGCAGGCTCCGGCCGGGTACCGGCGATGCTCAACAACATCATCGGCCTCAAGCCGTCGCTCGGGCTGATGTCGACCTTCGGCGTGCTGCCCGCGTGCCGCACCCTCGACTGCGTCTCGATCTTTTCGCTCAATGTCGACGATGCCATGACCGCGCTTAACGTCATGGCCGGATATGACGCCGCCGATCCTTATTCGCGCGACCGCTTTGTCGGTCCGGTGACGGCTTTCCCGCCCGGCATCCGGCTCGGCATTCCGCGCAAGGGACAGTTGAAGTTCTTCGGCGACGCTGGCTCGGAAAAAGGTTACGACGCCGCAGTGACACGGCTGATCGCGCTCGGCGCCACTCCGGTCGAATTCGATCTTGAGCCGTTCTACGAGACTGCACGGCTGCTCTATGAAGGCCCATGGGTGGCGGAGCGCTATCTGGTGATCCGCGATCTGCTCGCGACCGACCCCGATGCGGTGCATCCGGTCACGCGCGAGATCACACTTCAGGGCGAGAAGCTGACCGCAGCCGATACGTTCGCTGCGCTCTACAAGTTGGAGGCGATGCGGCAGATCAGCCGCACAACTTTCGACTCCATCGACGCCATGGTGCTGCCGACAGCGCCGACTGCCTACACCGTCGAACAGGTGCTGGCGAACCCGATCGAATTGAACAGCCGCAACGGCACCTACACCAACTTCGTCAACCTGTTGGACATGTGCGGCCTCGCTATACCTGCCGCGATGCGCGCGGACGGCATTCCGTTCGGCATCACGCTGCTCGCACCCGCCGGACGTGATGCGCAGCTCGCGAGCATCGGCCGGGTATTTCATGCCGACACCAAACTGCGCACTGGCGCGAAGGGCGTGACGCAACGGCCGCTCACGCCAGTGTCGAAAGAACCCGGCAAGGATGAAGTGGCGATTGTCGCGGTCGGCGCGCATTTGTCGGGCATGGCGCTGAACCACGAACTGCTGTCGCTCGGCGGACGCCTGATCGAGGCGACATCGACCACGCCGGACTACAAACTCTATGCGCTGAAGGGCACGGTGCCGCCCAAACCGGGAATGTTGCGTGTCGATCCCGGCAACGGTGCGGCTATCGCCGTTGAAGTATGGGCGTTGCCGACAAAGGCCTTCGGCGCTTTCGTCGCCGCGATCCCTTCTCCGCTGTCGATCGGCACCGTGCGTCTCGTAGACGGTTCCGCCGCGAAAGGATTTTTGGTCGAGGCCGCGGCGGTCGAAGGCGCACGCGACATCACATCGTTCGGTGGCTGGCGCGCGTTCATCGCCGCGCAGGCGAAATCCGCTTAAGAGCTACGTCGCGCAGCCGCCCTACAGTTCGGCCCACTGCCGAAGCATGTTGTGATAGAAGCCCGTCAGCGAAACGATCGATGGATGATTGGGCATATCCTGGTTCAGCCGGATGATCGCCATGTCGAGATCGAACAGCATCGCGCGATGGCTGACGTCGCGGATCATGCTCTGGGTCCAGAAGAACGACGCGATGCGCGAGCCGCGCGTGATCGGCGTCACATGGTGGACGCTGGTGGCAGGATAGATGATGGCATCACCCGCGGGCAGCTTGACGCTGTGGCTGCCATAGGTGTCTTCGACCACAAGCTCCCCGCCGTCGTAATCCTCGGGCGATGAGATGAACAGCGTCGTCGAGACGTCGGTGCGAATCCGGATCGGCTGCTGCGGATGGGTGCGGATCGCATTGTCGATATGCGATCCGAAGGTCATGCCGGCGTCGTAGCGGTTAAACAGCGGCGGAAAGATCTGCATCGGCAGCACCGCCGACATGAACAGCGGATTGCGCGACAGCGCGCCGCGCACCATATCGCCCAACTCGCGCGCCTCAGCGGATTCTTCAGGCAGCTGCAAATTGAACTTGACCTTGCCCGACTGATGACCGGCGGTGACATTGCCGTCGACCCACGCGGCCCTGGTCATGACATCCTTGCAGCGCGCGACCTGCTCGGGCGTCAGCACATTGGGAATGTGCAGCATCATGGCGTCGGCTCCCTCATTGACGTGACTTCGTTAGCGCCGAAACACGTTTCGTCCAAGCCCCTTCGCAAAGGCCCGCCCCGTTCGCAAGCAAACGGCCACCCCATCGGGCGGCCGCATTGCAGGTATAACAGCATACGCCGTTTACTTGACGACGACCGGCACCACCGCCGGCTCCGGCTCGAACCGGATGCGGTAGGTCAGCGATGCATACCGGCCGGATGCCGGAACGGCGTGACCGGCATAATACTGGGCATAGTACATCGCATCGCCGATATTGTAGACGTTCAGCTGCAGCGTCGAATTGCGCGTGACCTTGTAGGCGGCCATCGCATCGAACTTCCAGAACGACGGCACATAGGACGTGTTGGTGGTGTTCACGAAAGCATCGTCCTGGTATTGCACACCGCCACCGATCGTAAGGTCCGGCGTAATGGCATAGGACGTCCAGAGATTGAAATTGTTATGCGGCGTGTTTGGCAAAGCACGGCCGCGTTCGGCACCGTTGGTGGTATTAACAATCTCAGACTGAAGATAGCTGTAGCCTGCGAAAATCTGCCATTTGTCGGTCAACGCGCCAGCAATACCGAATTCGACACCATCGACACGCGCGAGGCCATCAAGCACCAGCACCTGATTCGCGCTGGAGACCGACGCATCGAGCGGAATGCGAAGGTTGGTCTTCTCGATGCGGAAAATTGCTCCGCTGAGGCTGAGCTTGTTGTTGAGAAAGTCAGCCTTGGCGCCGACCTCTATCGTGTTGTTCTTCTCGGGAGCGAGCAGAGGATTCGCGGCGTTGTTCGTTGCGCTCGAGAGCACGCCAAATTCCGCCGATGGATTGAACGACACACCGTAAGCTGCGTACACGCTGGAATTCTTGGTCGGATGGAACACACCGCCCACGCGCCAGCTTGTCATATCGTCTGTACGAGAGAGGTTACGATTGGCCGGCGTGGCATTGCCAGGGTCTCCGAACTTGGCCTCGTAATGATCTTGCCGGATCGAGCCGAGCACCTCGAAGTACTCATTGATCTTGATCTGATCGAACGCGTAAGCCGCCAGCGTGACGGTCTCGGTCGAAAGCGATGTGTTGTACCCGTTGAACACGCCGCCGTATGACGTATCGATCGGATAGGAAGCATTGGTTCGGCAAAGCGGCACAGTATTGGGCGGGTTAGGCGCAGCCGGAATGGCTGGATCGCAGAGATTGCTCGCCGAAGATCCTCTGGCGCGCTGCTGGTAGCGTGTTTCACGCGTGGCTTCGAGCCCGGCCGAGAACGTGTGCAACAACGAGCCGGTGTAGAACTTGCCGCCAATGTCGGTCTGGTTCGTCAGCAACGTATTGTCGGTTTCGATCTGGAAGTGCTGCCGCCCGATGGTCATCTGGTCCACCGGGTAGTTGTAAGAAGCTGGAGGGAGAGTTCCCGGAAATGGCGTGTTCGCAGCATTACCGAGGGAGCGCGGCGCGGTGTTGATCGCAAAGCGATCGTTGCTCACGTAACGCGTTGCGTTGCTGATTTTGAGATCGGGCGCGAGGTCGCGCTCGAGCTTGACCGTGCCGATGTGCGTATTGGTTTGCACGATATCGGCCAGCGGACCGTTCTTGACGCCGTACCACGTGTTGCGCGGCACCGGTATTGGCGTTGTTGGCTGGCCGTTGCCGTAATAGCCCTGACTTGTCAGCACACCGTTTGAGTTTCGCACCGGAGCCGGAAGATACGGCACGCCGTAATCAGGAACGCTTTCTTCGCCCTGATAGATATAGCTGATGATTGCACGTGTTTCCGGATTCAGATCGACCTTGATCGACGGCGCAACGCCCCAGCGCTTGACGCCGACATTGTCGCGCCCCGGAGTGGGCATGTCCTGATACATCGCGGCGATGCGTCCGGAGACGTTGTCCTTCTTGCCGCTGGCATCGAGTTCGGTGCGATAACCACCTGCAGTGGTGCCGGTAACGAAGCCTTCGATGTACGGCACGCCGGTCGGCAGCTTGGTGACGAGGTTGATCGCACCGCCAGTCGAACCGCGCCCGAACGCGAATGCCGACGGCCCCTTGTAAACTTCAACGCGATCGACATTGAACAGATCGCGCGTGTACCAACCCGGATCGCGGATACCGTCGCGGAAGATGTCGCCGCGCGCGGCAAAGCCGCGGATAATCGGAGTGTCGCCCTGGTTACCGCCTTCACCCGCCGCAAAGGTGATGCCTGGTACCGTGCGCAGCGCATCCTCCATGCTGGTGAGGCGCTGTTCCTGAAGCACTTGCTGGGTGACGACGTTGACTGTCTGCGGCGTGTTGAGCAACGGAGTCGGAATGCGCGAAACCTGCGGAGCGGATGCCTGATAACCTCCAGCACCACCGTTACTAACGGTTTCCTGCACGTCGATGGTCGGAAGCGCTTCCTGCGCCATCGCATTTGTCGCCATCATCACCGAGGCAAGGCCGAGCATCGCCGTTCCGGGCTTTCGCACCGAGGCGCGAATGAAGGGCGACGACGAAGTCGCAATCTGCGGCGCGGCGGCAACGCCGTCGGGCTTCTGGTTTTTCTTCGACTTGATGACTTTGTTGAATCTGTTCCGACGCATCGCTTGCCCCAATACTCGAATTCGCCCCGCGTTCATTTGAACGGCGTTTTCAAGGCAGCTTTTGAGAAATGCAGACGGGCAGGGCAAGCCTTTGAAATTAGAACTTCTGCAAACTGCGAGATCTGGCGCGTTCGGCAATTGCAGCGATATGCGCAGTGCGACTAGAAGAAGTAGATCATGCGCATTGCCGTTGCGCCTCTTTAGAATCTCTCTAGAGCAAAGCTTAGAACCGGTCTAAATGTCAGACGCAGTTTCAACACTCCGGCGCGGATCGCTGAAGCGACTCTGGCGCAACATTCATCTGTGGCTCGGCATCGGCCTGTTTATTCTGCTCGTGCCCATTGCACTGTCCGGCGCGATCCTCGTTTATCACGACGACATCGGCGAATTCATGAGCACGCCGCGCGGTGCGGTCGCGCCGTCGAAACCGACGGACATCGCACTTGCTGTCGATAATGCGCGCAAGGCCGCGGGCGATGGCTTCACGCCGATGTCCATCAGTTTTCCCGAAGACAACCGCGTCCCGCTGACGATCGCGTTGCGCGGGCCCGCAGCGAAGGGCGAACGTCCGGTGCGCCTCACCGCGACCATCGATCGTCACGACGCGCACGTGCTCAGCATCGTCAACTTCCGCAACACGTTCTTCGGCTTCATGCACGTGTTCCACGAGAATTTGACCATTCCGGATTACGGACGCAGCATTGTCGGATGGACCGGCGTTGCGATGCTGATCCTGTCGCTCACAGGTCTGTATCTGTGGTGGCCGCGGCGCGGCCAGTGGTCGCGCGCTTTCGTGTGGCGGCGCAGCCCGGCGACGTCGTCCAACCTGCACTACATGACCGGGTTCTGGATCTGCTTTCCGCTGGCGCTGATCTCGCTGACCGGAATTTATCTGGCGTGGCCGCAACAGGGCCGCGAAGTCCTGTCGTCAATCGCGCAGATGACCGAGCAGCAGCGCGGCGGCCCGCGAGGCCAGGTCATGGCCAACCCGACGCGCTCTCCGTCGGAGATTTTCGCAACCGCGTTCGCACGGCCGAACTCGGCCGTCGATGCGATCTTCTATCCAAACCCGCAAACCGGCGCCTGGCGCGTCCGGCTACGTGAAGACGGCAAGACCGAACCGGTGACGATCATGATCAACGATCGCAGCGGCGAGGTGAGCGTCGTTCAGCCGCTGTCGGGAGACCGGACCGCGTCATGGATCCGCTGGCTGCACGAAGGCAGTCATTCGGGCGAAGTCTGGCGCTTCGTCGTGTTCCTGAGCGGCATCATGCCGGCAGTGCTCGGCGTCACCGGCATTCTGGTCTGGCTGCGCCAGCGACGTCAGCGCGCGCTGATGAAGACGAACACGCCGCATACAGGGTCGAACAAATCGCCGCGCCCCGTCGGCGACGCCGCACCCGCGGAATAATCGCAACCACCTGACACATATTATCCTGCCACTGGCCGGGCGCGGCTTCGCGCGCCTCCGGCGAGATTCGAAATCTCGCGCCCATTTCTCCCTAACTCCCGCGTCACTCTCTTATTGAGAATCAATCGCAAAAACCTGTTGCGAATAGTTCGCACTTGCATTATCAAACCTTTGCGAGTTGCGTAGCGTTGGGGGCGAAATGCGTTTGAAATCATGGGTTTCCGCAGCGGGCATGGCCTGCGTATCGGTGACTGCGGCGGGTGTGGGGTACGGTCAAGCCCAGGAGGTCCTTCCCGAAATCGCGGTGTCCGCACCTGCCCCGACAGCAAACACATCTAACGACGGTCTGCAGCGCGGCCCCGTCAACATCATCGACGACACCTTTCAATCGACCACTGCAATTGCCGGCCGCGAGATCCAGCGCAGCAACGCGGCGTCGCTCGCCGATCTGTTGTCCGAATTGCCCGGCGTCTCGTCATCGACCTTCGCGCCGGGCGCGAGCCGTCCGAACATTCGCGGCCTCGACGACTATCGCGTGCGCGTGCAGGAAAACGGCATCGGCACCCAGGACGCATCCGACTTCAGTCAGGATCACGTCGTGCCGATCGATCCGCTCAGTGCCGACAAGGTCGAGGTGATCCGCGGACCGGCGACGCTGCGCTACGGATCGCAGGCGATCGGCGGCGTGGTGAGCGCCACCAACAACCGCATTCCCGAGAAGCTGGTGCAGGACGGTTTCAGCGCGCGGTTCAAGGGCGGCGCATCGTCGGTGGACAACGGTCTCGACGGCGCGGTCAGCCTCGACGCCAGCGACAATAACGTTGCGATCCATGCCGACGCCTACGGCCGGCGCGCGGGCGATTACCGGATCCCCGGCGGCGTGCAGGCCAACACCCGGCTGCAGAGCGAGGGTCAATCCGTCGGCGGCTCCTACATTTTCGACGGCGGCTTTATCGGCACCGCCGTGCAGCACATCACCAGCCTCTACCACATCCCCGGCGTGATCGATGCGCAGCAGAAGTTACGGATCGGCATGGAACAGACGAAATGGACCAGCAAGGGAGAGTTGCGCGCGCCAGTCGACGGCATCGATGCCGTGCGTTTCACCTTCGGCGCCAGCAACTACAAGCACAATGAACTCGGCCTTGACGGCAATGGCGTCGATGGCGTGAAGAACATCATCAAGAACCGCGAAGTCGAAGGCCGTTTCGAGCTGGACCACGCGGCGGTTGCAACTGCTGTGGGCGCGCTAACCGGGACATGGGGCGCGCAATTCGGCCAGCGCGACCTCGGCACCGACGGCAGCCTCGGCGGCCTGCTGGCACCGACCAAAACCAACACCGCCGCAGCCTTTGCATTCGAACAGATTCAATTCACCGACACGCTGCGCATGCAGGCCGCGGCTCGCATCGAGAACCATATCGTCAAGGGACTGGCGCCGTCTTTCCCGGCGGACTTCCTGCCGCCGCCCAACACTTTCTCGGAAGAACCAGCACGGCGAACCTTCACGCCGAAAAGCGCCAGCCTCGGTGTGCTGAAGAACCTGCCTTGGGACATGGTGGCGACGCTCAACGCGCAGTATGTGCAGCGCGCGCCCGCAGCACCTGAACTTTTCTCACGCGGCTCCGACGGCGCGTCAGGAACTTTCGTAATCGGAAATCCGGATCTCAAGATCGAGACCGCGCAGACCGCGGAAATCGGCCTCAAGCGCGCCAAGGGACAATTGCGGTTCGAGACCAGCCTCTACTACACGCGCTATCAGGATTTCATCTTCAAGCAGGTCACCGGAAATTTCTGCACCGATACGTTCGCCACCTGCGGCGCTGCCGGTCCGCTGACGCAGGTCGCTTACGGCCAGCGCGATGCGATCTTCCGGGGCGCGGAAGTCGCAGCCCAACTCGACGTCACGCCGCTCGGCGACGGCATGTTCGGTATCGACGGACAGTATGACATTGTGCGTGCGACCTTCACCGATGGAACCAACGTGCCACGCATCGCGCCGATGCGCGCCGGGGGCGGCGTCTGGTGGCGCAGCGCCGAATGGTACACGCGAGTCGGCCTGCTGCATGCGTTCGCGCAGAACGATCTCGGGCTCAACGAGACGCCCACCGACGGGTACAATCTGCTCAAGGCAGAGGTGAGCTATACGCATACGTTCAGCAGGACCGACAGCGGACCCCGCGAAATGACCATCGGCCTTGCCGGCGACAACCTGCTCAACGAGCGGATTCGCAACCATATTTCGTTCAAGAAAGCCGAGGTTCTGCAGCCCGGCCTCGGCGTGCGGCTGTTCACGAATGTGAGATTCTAACGGGGCGGAAACTCTGGAATCGTTCCAGTTTTGGCGAAATTGCGGTCCCCGGTGGCGACAAGGACATCGCAGTGCACTATTCTGAAAATGAAACTTGCCTCTCGGCAATGGCCAGGGCCGCGGTGCCTCGCCGCGGATTTGCCGACGAGAGCCCCGGACAAAAACTGCAAGACGGCGAAAACTGCGAAACAGCAAGCCATCCGACGTTGACCCGATGTCGGCTGCAAACGCGATTTGAAGAAGCGGAGAGCACATGACCACTACAAAAAAGGCTGCCGGATCATTGGTCTTGCTTGCCGCTGCGACGGTTTTGATGGTCGCGCAAACTTTCGCGCAAACACCCGCGTCGCCAACCCCACTTGCACAAACACCGACTGCTCCGGCGATCACCGCGCCAACCGCTCCAGCATCGGTGGCGCAGCAGCCCACCACGCAAGCGCCGACGTCGCAGGCTCCCGTTGTTGGCCAGACCGCAAAAAATCCCAACCTTCCGCATAACCTGTCCCCGTGGGGCATGTTCATGGGCGCGGACATCGTCGTCAAAATCGTGATGATCGGTCTCGCCTTCGCATCGCTCATCACCTGGACGATCTGCGTCGCGAAGCTTCTCGAACTGCGCCACGAGACCAGGCGCGCAAAAAAGCGCATCAAGGTTCTCGGCAACGACATTTCGCTGATGGAAGCCGAGCGTGACGCGCGCAGCGGCAAGGATGCGGTATCGCGGCTGGTGCAATCCGCAGCCGCGGAAGCCGCGCTGTCAGACACCGTCAACGATGAGGGCTTCAAGGATCGCGTCGAACTGCGGCTCAGCCGTGTTGAAGCGGCGATGTCGCGGCGGATTTCGCGCGGCACCGGCATGCTCGCCACCATCGGCGCGACCGCACCGTTTGTCGGCCTGTTCGGCACGGTGTGGGGTATCATGAACTCCTTCATCGGCATTTCCGAAGCTCACACCACCAACCTTGCCGTTGTCGCGCCCGGCATCGCCGAAGCATTGCTCGCCACTGCGATGGGCCTGATCGCGGCCATTCCTGCGGTGGTGATCTACAATCACCTCGTCCGCATGATCACGGCCTACCGCGCGCTGCTCGGCGATGCGACGGCGCAGGTGATGCTGCTCATCAGCCGCGACCAGGGCCGCCGCTCACTGCGCCTCGCGCGCGCGGCGGAGTAAAATCATGGGCGCACGTCTGGGCGGAAAAGCCGGCGGTTCGGATGACGATCTGACCGAGACCCACGAAATCAACGTCACGCCGTTCATCGACGTGATGCTGGTGCTTCTCATCATCTTCATGGTGGCCGCACCGCTGGCAACGGTCGACATCGGCGTCGAGCTTCCCGCTTCCACGGCGACGCCGCCGCCGCGGCCCGACAAGCCGGTCTTTATCACCGTGAAGCCTGATCTTTCGGTTGCGGTCGGCGAGAACATCGTTCCGCGCACGGGCCTCACCGGCGCGCTTGATGTCGCCACCAGCGGCAAGAAAGCCGATCCGGTCTTTCTGCGCGCTGACAAGACCGTACCCTACGGCGAACTGATGGACGTCATGAACCTGCTGCGCAACGCGGGCTACCTCAAGGTGGCGCTCGTCGGGCTCGACGCAAGAAACTGACGGCAGAGAGCCTCGTTGCAATGAACACACTCGTCCTGCACGGACCGCCCGATATTTCCGACGTTCGCCGCTGGGGTCTCGCGGCGGCGCTGGTCGTGGCGACGCATGTGGCGCTGGTCGCGGGATTCGTGCTGTACACGCCGTCCATGCCGGACGCGATCGGCACGGCGTCGGAACCGATCATGCTCGATCTGGAATCCGCGCCGCAAACGCCAGAGCCGGTGCAGCAGGACATCGCTCCCGGTCCGCAGATGCAGGAAGCCGAGCCTCCCGCCCCCGAGCCTGAAAAGCAGCCCGACGTTGTCGAGGAACAGATCGCGCCGACGCCGCTTCAGGAAAAGGCCGAGGTCGTGGCACCTCCCGAAAAGCCGAAGCCCAAACCCGAGCCGGTGAAGCAGAAGCCGAAGCCCGTCGTCGAGAAGCCGAAGAAGCCGACCGAAAATCCCGCGCCGCAGACCACGGCAACGCCGCGCGCCGCACAGGCCGCGCGCGCGAGCTACAACGGCATGCTCTCGGCACATCTCCAGCGCTACAAGCAATATCCGTCGGGAGCGAAAGCGGCCGGCGAACAGGGTGTCGCGATGCTGAGCTTCACCGTCAACCGCAACGGCTCTGTGACGGGTGCGCGGTTGTCCAAATCCTCGGGCTCGGCGGCACTGGATGGCGAAACCATGGCGATGATCCACCGCGCCCAACCGTTGCCATCTTTCCCAGCGGAAATGACGCAAAGTTCTGCGAGCTTTACCGTGCCAGTTCGCTTTTTCATGCGTTAACGGCATTCGCCGCCGCGTGATTGCCTTCCACGCCGATGTCACGAACACGTGACGCTGCGCCGGTAACACCATAGACGGCTCATCCGAAGACTCCCCCGAACCCATCTTGCGGCCGCCGCGTCATGCGCGCGGCTGCCTTAAGAATTTCGGCGGACCTGAATCGTGTTCAATCTTCTTCTCGCAGCGCTGGCCGGCGTCGTCACCATTGCGGCCCCCTGCACACTGCCGGTGCTGCCGATCCTGCTCGGCGCGTCGATGGGCCAAACCAGCCGGCTTCGCCCGGCGTTCATCGCCGCCGGTTTCGTGGTCGCATTCTCGGTTGTCGCGCTGGCGCTCAGCGCGCTGACGCGTATCTTCGATTTCGATCCGAGCGTGTTGCGCGACGCCGCGGCCGTTCTGCTGGCGATCTTCGGCCTGCTGATGATCTGGCCTGCACCATTTGAATGGCTGTCGATCCGGCTTGCCGGTCTGACGCAACAGGACACCACACCGCGCGATCGTCAGGGCCTGCTCGGCGGATTCATTCTCGGCACCACGCTGGGCCTGGTGTGGACACCGTGCGCCGGGCCGGTGCTCGGCTCGATCCTGACCGTCATCGCAACATCGAAGGACACCGCATGGGCCTCGCTGCTGCTGGTGGCTTATGCCATCGGCGCTGCGATTCCGATGCTCGCCATTGCCTATGGCGGACAGGCGGTCACCGCGCGCGTGCGCAGTCTCGCGCGGATCGCGCCGCGCTTGCAGCAGGGCTTCGGCGTGATCGTGGTCGCCTTTGCCGCCGCGACCTACTTTCAATACGACACGCTCGCCGTTGCGTGGCTGACCCAGTTTTATCCAAACGGCCAAACCGGCCTGTAACGCCAAAGGAGATTTCCATGCGCCGATTCATCATGAGCATTCCGGTTATCGCGCTTGCGCTGACCGCTTCAACCCTGCCCGGCCGCAGCGATGACGCCAACAGCGCAACCCTACCGATCCAGATGACGGAGACAAAATCCGCCGCGCCCGAATTCACCGGCCTCGGCAACTGGTTCAACTCGTCACCGCTGACACTCGCCAGCCTGCGCGGCAAAGTCGTGCTGGTGAACTTCTGGACCTACGGCTGCGTCAACTGCGTCAACACCCTGCCGCATGTCACGCAGCTTTATTCCAAGTACAAGGACAAGGGCTTCGTCATCGTCGGTATCCACACGCCGGAATTTCCGTTCGAGCGCTCCGCCAGCAATGTGCAAGCAGCACTAAAGCGGCACGGCATCACCTATCCGGTGGCGCAGGACAACAACTCAGCGACATGGAATGCCTACCGCAACCAGTATTGGCCGGCGCAGTACATCGTCGATCAGTCCGGCCGCATCGTCTACAGCCATGCCGGCGAAGGCGCGTATGACGAAATCGATCGCACCGTCGGCAAGCTGCTGAACACTCAAAGCTAGGGCGCGTCCTGATCGGGCATGATCCTTGAATTTGCAGGATCATGCACGGGTCATTATTCGGGGCGTTTGAATGCAGCGCCCTCATGCGCGAGCAGCCATTCTTTCCGCGCGAGGCCGCCGCCATAACCGGTGAGCGAGCCGTCCGCGCCAATCAGACGATGGCACGGCACCACGACGCTGACAGGATTGGCGCCGTTGGCGAGACCGACCGCACGGGCCGCATTCGGCACGTTCAGCCGCGACGCGAACGCACCGTAACTCGATGTCTTGCCCGCGTGGATCTTGTGCAACTCGTTCCACACCTTGCGCTGGAATGGCGTGCCGTTCGTCCGCCATTTGATGTTTTTCAGCTGGCCGAGATCGCCGGCGAAGTAGCCGGTCAGCGCCGCGATGATGTCCTTCGGCACCGGTGCTTTCTCCAGAACATAATCACCGTAGTGCCGCCGCAGCAGACGGTGCAGCCGCGCCTCGTAGTCGATCCAGTCGAGCGCGCGAAGAAAGCCCTGATCGTCGGTCACGAGCAGCGCGGTGCCGATCGGCGTGTCCAGCCGGTCGAGATGAAATCGGTGTGGTTGCTTTGCAGACATGTCCGGCTTCCGTGATCCTGAATTTCGGCCATCATGGCCGCCGCGATCCCGGAAGTCTTTCCGTTTTCCGACAACATCTGGGCCTCGGCAATCATCGCACTTGCTGCTAGGTTCCCCTCTTTCTGGGGGAGATTGCGATGAGCTTGATTGCCAATGGTCTGGTCGCGCTGGTGGCGGCGCTGCACATCTATTTCCTGGTGCTGGAGATGTTTCTCTGGACCAAGCCGAAGGGCCTCGCGACATTCGGCAACACCATCGAAAAGGCGCAGGCCTCCGCGGTGCTCGCCGCCAATCAGGGTCTTTATAATGGCTTCCTCGCCGCCGGGCTGATCTGGGGCCTGCTCCACCCCAATCCCGCGTTCGGCTTCCAGATCAAGGTGTTCTTTCTGCTGTGCGTGATCGTGGCCGGACTGTACGGCGGCTACTCGGTCAGCAAGCGGATCATCATCGTGCAGGCGCTTCCCGCCGCCGTCGCATTGATTCTCCTCTGGCTGGCCGTGTAGCGACCTGAGGTCGCGACGCCCTTATTGAGGGCATGATCTGTTCCGAAAACCGGTGTCCACTTTTCGGGATCATGCCTGGGCGAATCCTTGGCCTAATCCGGAATTTCGCCGAACGTCGCGCCGACCTGCATCGGCGCGGTGCGGACCAGCCGCGAGTCCTCCACCGCGGCCTGACGATGCTTGACCGCTTCGCGGTAAACCGGATCGCGGATCATCTCCACGAACGCGGCGACGCTCGGATATTCCGCGATGAAGCAGTGATCCCAGCGTTCTTCCGACGGGCCGATCAGCATCAGTTCGAATTTACCCTGCCAAACGATCCGGCCACCGAGCCGGGTGAACACCGGTCCGCTTTCGCGCCCGTAACTGGCATAGGCTTCCGCGCCGGTCGCCGTACGGCCGTCAGGATATTTCGCCTGCGCATGCAGCCGCACCAGGTTCAGCATCTGGATCGGACCGGGACGATCGTTGGCGCGGAACGCCGCGAAGACGTCCTTGGTGGGGTCGATATGGCCGGTCATCATCTTTACCTTTGTGCATGGAATTGGCCGACAGACTCTGTCGATCCGCCAAGCGAGGTCAAGATAGCTCCCGACCGGCATTTCAGCCATGCCCCACGGCGGAACATCTAATCCCTCGTTAACCTTTGCGTAACGCGCCTTTAAACCGCCACCGCTAGCCTGCACGCCTTGCACAATCAGCATTGCCGGCACGGGTTTGGATGGCGTTGGGGCGTAAAAAGAAGAGCGGGCGCAAGGAGCCGAAGTTCGACGGCGCCGCATCGCTCGATGGCGTCCGCCTCAATCCGTGGGACCGCGTCGGTGGGCCAGAGGACGACGAAGACGTCAAGCCGAAGCGGCGCGCGGCGAAAAGCCGTCCTGTCGATGACGATGAGGACGATGCTCCCCGCGAACGCCGTCCGCGCAAGACCCGCGCATCAGCTCGCAAGGAAAGTAAAGCCAAGGCGAAGGGACGCTCACGGTCTGGCCTCGGCCGCGTCGTGTATTGGGGCGCGGTGCTCGGCCTGTGGGCGATCATCGCCGGCGCCGGTGTCGTCATCTGGGTCGGCGCGCATCTGCCCGCGATCCAGTCGCTTGAAATTCCCAAACGCCCGCCGACCATCCAGATCACCGGCATGGACGGCAGCGTCATCGCCACACGCGGCGAAATGCCGGGCGCCAATGTCTCGCTGAAGGATCTGCCGCCCCATCTGCCGAAGGCGTTTATCGCCATCGAGGACCGCCGCTTCTATTCGCATTTCGGCGTCGATCCCACCGGCATCGCGCGCGCGGCGTTCGCCAATCTCATGCATCGCGGCGTCTCGCAGGGCGGCTCGACCCTGAGCCAGCAGCTCGCCAAGAACCTGTTCCTGACGCAGGAGCGCACCTTCCAGCGCAAGCTGCAGGAACTCGAACTGGCGCTCTGGCTGGAACGCAAATATTCCAAGAACGAGATTCTGGAATTGTATCTCAACCGCGTCTATTTCGGCTCCGGCGCTTACGGCGTCGAAGCGGCGGCGCAGAAGTATTTCGGCAAATCAGCCAAGAGCGTCTCGCTGTCCGAAGCCGCGATGCTCGCAGGTCTCGTCAAGTCGCCGTCGCGGCTCGCGCCCAACCGCAATCCGGAAGGCGCGGAGAAACGAGCGCAGATCGTGCTCGGCGCGATGGCCGACGTGAAGTTCATCACCGACGCGCAGGCCAAGGCCGCAATCGAGAAACCGTCCTATGCCGTGCGGCCGGTCGGCGCCGGCACCATCAACTACGTCGCCGACTGGATTGGCGAAGTGCTCGACGATCTGGTCGGCCAGATCGACCAGAACATCGTGGTGGAAACCTCGATCGATCCAAAACTTCAAAGTGTCGCTGAAGCCGCGATCATCGACGAACTGGCCACCAAGAGCGTGAAGTTCAACGTCACGCAGGGCGCGCTGGTGGCAATGACGCCGGAGGGCGCGGTGCGCGCCATGGTGGGCGGCCGCAACTATGCGGAAAGCCAGTTCAACCGCGCGGTCACTGCGAAACGCCAGCCCGGCTCGGCGTTCAAGCCGTTCGTCTATCTCACCGCCGTCGAAGGCGGAATGACGCCCGACACGGTCCGGCAGGATGCTCCGCTCGACGTCAAGGGCTGGCGGCCGGAGAACTACAGCCGCGAATATTTTGGCCCGGTGACGCTGACGCAGGCGCTGTCGATGTCGCTGAACACCGTCGCCGTGCGTCTCGGCCTCGAAGTCGGCCCGGCCAATGTGGTGCGTACCGCGCATCGGCTCGGCATTGCCTCCAAGCTCGAGCCCAACGCGACGATCTCGCTCGGCACGTCGGAAGTCTCGCTCAATGAACTGGTGGGCGCTTACGCGCCCTTCGCCAATGGCGGCCTCGCCGCCTCGCCTCATGTGGTGAACAGGATCCGCACGCCCGAGGGCAAGGTGCTGTATGCGCGCCGCAACGATCCGGCGACGCGGGTGATCGCCGCGAATGCCGTCGGCATGATGAATGTGATGATGCACGAGACGCTGGTCACCGGAACCGCGAAGAAGGCGGACATTCCGGGCTGGTCGGCGGCCGGCAAGACCGGCACCAGCCAGGATTTCCGCGATGCCTGGTTCATCGGTTACACTGCGAACCTTGTCACCGGGGTGTGGCTCGGCAACGACGACAACTCTCCAACCAGGAAGGCAACCGGCGGCGGACTACCGGTCGAGGTGTGGACACGATTCATGCGGGTCGCACATCAGAATGTGCCGGCATCACCATTGCCGGGCTCGATGCAATCACCGGGCGGATTCCTGTCCAACCTGTTCCCGGGAACTTCGCGCGCGCCTTCACAGCAACAGCCGTACCCTGCGCAGGCTTATCCGCAACAGTCGAACAATCAGGATTTCCCGCCACCGAATGTACCGGCGCGCACTTCGCAACAAAGTCAGCCGCCCGTTACGCAAACATCCGGCCGCCCTGAAGCGGCGGCAGGTCTCGATGGCTGGTTGATCGATCGCGTTTTCGGCGGACGGCGTTGATCGCGCGCAAAACTGAAGTCTGATTCAGACTTACTGAATCAGACTCGCTACATCTCGCTCGGATCAGATGTTATTCGTCGATGCCGTAACGATGAAGATCGTTGCCATGGGTGTCGAGCCACCGCTTGGCGCGTTCGGTCGCCGGACAGATTTTGGCCACGACTTTCCAGAACCGCGGCGAATGGTTCATCTCGACCAGATGCGCAACCTCATGTGCTGCAAGGTAATCCAGCACATAAGGCGGCGCGAGAATGAGTCGCCACGAAAACGACAGCGCGCCTGCGGAGGTGCATGATCCCCACCGGCTCGACTGATCGCGGATGGTGATCCGCTTTACCTTGACGCCGAGCACCTCAGCATAGCGATGCGAGGCTTCGGTCAACGCGCTGCGCGCTTCGCGCTTGAGGAAGTCATGAACGCGGCGATCAATGAACTCGGCGTCACCTGCGACACACAAAATCTTGTCGCCGCTATCGCGTGTTTCCGGCCACACGGTTCCACGCACGCCGGCACGATGAACGATCCGGTGCAGATTTCCGCGCAACGGCACCGATGCGCCGGGCGAAAATGGCGCGGCTTTGGGCAAACCACCGAGGCGTGCAGCGATCCAGGCGCCGTGACGCTGCGCGAAGTCCTTGGCTTCAATGAGATTTCCACGCGGAGGCATGGTGAGAATGGCTTCGCGCCTGCTCGGATGAATGCGCAACGTGTATCGGCGCGCGCGACGATGCCGCCGCAACTGAATCGTGTAGATCGATGAGCCAATTTTCACCGCGAGCGTGCGCGGTTCGGTCGGGCGGCGATAAAGGAGAGCACGAAATGCCATGTCAGCGGGTCCGGACAGCAGGAATTCGCCGGGATTCTGCCATATCCGCCGCCATTGAAATTCATCGGCGCAAAAACAAATCATTTGCCCAATATATCGTAGTTTTAAGGACTTAGCCTCTACATGCGGGGGGATGGAACATGAAATTTTGATTCATTTCTAAGCCGGAACCGGCTTCTGAAAGTGCCGCAGGAATTCACTCCTCCGCCGCAATTGCAGAAGGAAAAATCGATAGTAAAATCAAAGGATTGGACGTTGATGGGAGACTCGGGAGCGAAAAGCCCCAGAATCCCCCTAAAACCGGGCTTTTTCGCCCTAAAGGCCGAAAAAGACCTATTCCGCGGCTGCCAGCGCCCGCTTGGTATGGGCCGACGACTGCATGAAATCGGAGATACGCGGGACGATTTCCGACTTGAAGCGGGAGCCGTTGAACACGCCGTAATGGCCGACGCCCTTCTGCACATAATGCACCCGCCGCACGTCCGGAATCGAACTGCAGAGGCCATGAGTGGCTTCAGTCTGACCCAAACCGGAGATGTCGTCGTTCTCACCTTCGACGGTCATCAGCGCAACACGCTCGATCTTCGACGGATCGACCGGCTTGCCGCGATGCTTCATCTCGCCCTTCGGCAAAGCGTGCTTCACGAACACCAGATCGACGGTCTGCAGATAGAATTCGGCGGTGAGATCCATCACCGCCAGATACTCGTCGTAGAACTCGACATGCTTGTCGACGAGGTCGCCGTCGCCTTTGACGAGGTTGCTGAACAGGTTCTTGTGCGCGTCCACATGACGGTCGAGATTCATGCTCATGAAGCCGGTGAGCTGAAGGAAACCCGGATAGACGTCGCGCATGAATCCTGGATGCGGGAACGGCACCTTGGTGATGACGTTGTTGCGGAACCAGTCGATCCCCTTCTGCTCGGCGAGATCGTTCACGCCGGTGGGATTGCGCCGCGTGTCGATCGGTCCGCCCATCAGCGTCATCGACGTCGGGAAGTAAGGATCTTTCTCGGCTTCCATGATGGAAACGGCCGCCAGCACAGGCACAGACGGCTGGCACACAGCCACAACATGCACGTCGCCCTTGAGCGCGTGGATCATCTCGATAACGTAATCGACGTAGTCGTCGAGATCGAAGCGGCCCTGCGCCACCGGCACCATGCGGGCATCGGCCCAATCGGTGATGTAGACATCATGCGCCGGCAGGAAAGCCTCGACCGTGCCGCGCAGCAGCGTCGCGTAGTGTCCCGACATCGGGGCGACGATCAACACACGCGGATGCGGCGCGCGCAGCGGCTGGGTGAGCTTGCGCTCGAAATGCAGAAGGCGGCAGAACGGCTTTTCCCAGACTGTTTTGATCTCGACGGGAACCCGCATGCCGTTGACTTCAGTATCGTGCAGACCCCATTCCGGCTTGCCGTAACGGCGCGTGGTGCGTTCGAACAGCTCGCAACCGGCCGCCATCGATTTTCCGAACTGGGTTGCAGCGAGCGGATTGAAAGGGTTCTCGGCCCACAGCTTCATCATGTCCGCCATCGCCCGCGCCGGATTGAGCGAGGCCTGGCCCATCTCATACATCCAGTACATGGGCGTGGTCAGCGCAGGACTGACTTCGGACGGCAGTTCAGGTGGCCTGCCAAATTCGCCTATCGGCATAGTGATTCCTCGATCCTAGTGTCCCGTATCCGACGTTCGCCTCACTCTGCAGCGCCTTCCGAACGAACGTCGGATACGAAAGGACACTCGCAATTGTGATTCTAGTGATCTTTCGGTTCTGACATTCGTAACAAGGTGTCGGCCGGGGAAATGATACGAATGTCAAAACCGGATCACGAGTTTCGCGGCGCAGCATACTGTCGGGACTGCGACAAAGCGTCAATCCGATCAACCTACAGGACAGACCGTTAATTAACGGATGGAACCGTTTTCCAGGGCCTATTCACCAACCTATTCACCGCTCTGGACCAGCGATCCGTGCTTTCGGGCGCTTTTCAGCAGTAACAGGAAGGCCACGGTCGAGGCGGCAAACAACACCACATTGATTGCCAACGCCTGGATCATCAGGTCGGCACGGAACACGCCATCGATCAGGAGCGCTCGCATCCCCTCAAAGACGTAGGTCGGCGGCAGCATCCACGCCACCACCTGTAGCCACTCCGGCAACACCGAAACGGGGTAATAAACGCATGTCAGCGGCAGAAGCGCGAACATCAGTGTCCACGCCAGCCCCTCCGCGCCCATGCCATTGCGCAGCACCAGCCCCGACGAGATCAGCCCGAACGACCAGCTGGTGAAGATCAAATTGCAGAAGAACGCCACCAGCGCGAAGCCGAACCCGAACAGGTTGAACCCGAAGAAAGCGATGGCGAGGATCGTCATCGGAATGACGCCGACCGCCAGCCGCACCACGCTCATCACCATCAGCGAGATCAGGTATTCGCTGACCTTGAGCGGGCTCATCAGCAGATTGCCGAGATTCTTCGACCACATCTCTTCGAGAAACGACATCGAGAAGCCGAGCTGTCCGCGAAACAGAATGTCCCACAGGATCACCGCGCCGATGAAAGTGCCGCCGGCCTTGGCGAAGAACCCGGCGTTCTGCGAGATATAGGCCTGCGAAAAGCCCCATGTGATCAGTTGCAGCACCGGCCAGTAAACCAGTTCAAGCAGTCGCGGCCATGACGACGTGAGTAGATACCAGTGACGCAGGATCATCGCGCCGATGCGATGCGGAGCTATCATCTGCGGATTGCTGCGACGAAGCTCGATCCCGCTCATGACGCGGCCTGCTGCACGCGGCCGCGCGCCACATCGAGAAAGACCTCCTCCAGAGTCGTGCGGTTATAGCGCGCGAGAATCGCGGACGGACTGTCGTCGTCCTCGATCCGCCCGCGCTTCATGATGATGACGCGGTCGCACAGCCGTTCGACTTCCAGCATGTTGTGCGAGGCGAGCAGGATCGTGGCGCCACGTTCCTTGCGGTAGGTTTCGAGATGGCTGCGGATCCAGTCCGCGGTGTCCGGATCGAGCGACGCTGTCGGCTCATCCAGCAGCAGCAGTTCCGGCTCGTTGATCAGGGCTTTCGCCAAAGCGACCCGGGTCTTCTGGCCCGCGGACAGCTTGCCGCTGGGACGATCGAGAAACTCGCCGAGATCGAGATCGGCGGCGAGCGAAACGATCCGGTCCTTCAGGTGCGCCACCCCGTAGAGCCGGCCGAAGACAATGAGATTCTGCCGCACGGTGAGGCGGCCCGGCATATCCACGTAAGGACTTTCGAAATTCATCCGGCCGAGCACCTCGGCGCTCTGTTCCGGCATCGCGCATCCGAGCACGCTGACACGGCCCGAGGTCGGCGACACCAGCCCCATGATCATGGAAATGGTCGTGGTCTTGCCGGCGCCATTGCCGCCGAGCAGCCCGGTCACCGAACCGCGCGGGATCGTGAACGAAATATCGTCCACGGCGCGCGTGGTCTTGTAGTCCTTCACCAGCCGGTCGAGCCGGATCGCGGCATCGGGCAAGGCCGGACCGGCCGGTGGCGTGACGTGGGCTTGAAGCGGAGCTCTCATGACAGGCGTTCATTGAGCCAACCGTGGCCTGTCTGCAAGGGCCGGATATGCAACCCTTAAATGTTGGCGCCGGTTTGTGATCGGCGTAGCCGGACGCTAAGACTATCCCATGAGCGATCTTGCGACCGATTTCCGCCATCCGAACCGCTATGTGCGCCTCGATACCATCCTGAGGCTGCGCTGGCTGGCCGCGCTCGGGCAGCTGGCGACGATTTTCATCGTCTCCGAGGGGCTCGATTTCGAAGTCCCGGTGATCCCCTGCGTGGTCATCATCGGGCTGTCGTCTCTTCTCAATCTCGTGCTGCAGACCAGGTTCAACCCGGTTCACCGCCTGGCGCCCCGCTATGCCGCGGCACTTCTCACCCTCAATATCGCGGAGCTTGCCGCGCTGTTGTTCCTCACGGGCGGTTTGCAGAATCCATTTTCATTTCTTTTCCTTGCACCGGTCCTGATCTCCGCGACCGCGCTGCCGACGCGGATCACGATCGGACTCGGTATCTTCGCCGCGGCCTGCGCCACGGCACTCGGATTCTACCATCTGCCGTTGCCGTGGAATGGCGAAGAGCCTCTCGTCTTGCCGCGCACCTACATGATCGCGGTCTGGATTTCGATCGTGCTGGTGATCGGCGTCACCAGCCTCTACGCATTTCAGGTTACCGAGGAAGCGCGCAAGCTGTCCGACGCACTGGCCGCGACCGAACTCGTGCTGACGCGGGAACAGCATCTGACCCAGATCGATGGTCTTGCTGCCGCCGCAGCCCACGAACTGGGAACGCCGCTGTCCACCATCTTCCTGATTTCGCGCGAACTGGAGCAAGCGATCGAGACCAAGGGTCTCGACGAACACGCCCGCCACGATTTGAAGACGCTGCGCGAGCAGGCACAGCGCTGCCGCGAAATTCTCGCAAAGATCACGCAACTGTCGTCGCACGGCGCGCCATTCGACCGGATGCTGCTCTCGACATTGATCGAAGAGACGGTCGCGCCGCATCGCGACTTCGGCATCGCCATCAAGGTGCGCATCGCGCTGGCGCAGAACGCCGAGCCGGTCGGCATGCGCAATCCGGCGATCCTCTACGGCGTCGGCAACATTCTCGAGAACGCCGTCGACTTCGCGCGCGAGCGCGTCGAGGTGAATGCGTGGTGGGATGCGAACGCGGTCGAGATCGTCATATCCGACGACGGGCCGGGAATCGCGCCGGACATTCTCAAGCGGATCGGCGAACCCTATCTGACGCGGCGGCGCCCCAGCGACGCCACCGGCGGCGGCCTCGGCCTCGGCGTTTTCATCGCACGCACCCTGCTGGAGCGGACCGGGGCGCGGGTGTCTTTCACCAACCGCACATTCCCCGATCACGGCGCGATCGTCACGATTGTCTGGCCCCGCAGCAGCTTCGAGACCTCGGAAACTCCGTCAGAGACACTGACTTAATGTGGTCCGCACGGCGGTTTAGGCGCTGTTTTATATGGTTAAAGCCGCGCCGGCCTTGGCATCGCCCGATTGACGCGCCATATCAATAAGACACATCATAAGACACATCAGGAGGCGCAAACCGTGACCGCAACTGCCGATTTGACCGAGATTGCCGACCGTTCCTTGCTGATTGTCGAGGATGACAAGGCATTTCTCGAGCGGCTGGCGCGTGCCATGGAAACCCGCGGCTTTGCGGTGAGCACCTGCGACAATGTGTCCGACGGACTTCATCACATCGATCAAACGCCGCCGGCGTTTGCGGTGGTCGATCTGCGGCTCGGCGACGGCAACGGTCTCGACGTGGTGTCGGCGCTGAAGCGTCAGCGGCCCGATGCCCGCGCCATTGTGCTGACGGGCTATGGCAACATCGCAACCGCCGTCACCGCAGTGAAGATGGGCGCGGTCGACTATCTCTCGAAGCCCGCCGACGCGGATGACGTTGTCGCCGCGCTGCTCGCAAGTGGCACCGACAAGTCGCAGCTTCCGCAGAACCCGATGTCGGCCGATCGTGTCCGCTGGGAACACATCCAGCGCATCTATGAAATGTGCAATCGCAATGTGTCCGAGACGGCGCGCCGCCTGAACATGCATCGCCGGACCTTGCAACGCATCCTGGCCAAGCGCGCCCCGCGCTAAACGCGGCTCTGCGGCGCGGAACTTTTGTGATCGGCCCTGCGTTATCAGCGCAGGACCATCAGAAAGGGAGCGGCCACGCCGCCGAGAGCAGATGCGAAAAGCGCGACATATCGAAATCTCGTCCCGGCTCGAAGTCACCAAACAGTTTGGTCTGGTTGAGGATTATCGCATCGACTGGCCAGCCGGATCGAGCCTGCGCGCGCCGCGCATCACCGTCCGCAGACGAGAGGCCTATCCGGTTCAGGTCACCCGCAACTATGTGACAACCCTGCTTGAGCCGCTCGTTCCCTCCCGCGAAATCGTGGTGACGTAAACTCAGCGCGCGTTCGCGCGCAAGATAAGGGCGAAACCATCATGGGCGCCGCAATCTGGGATACGATCCGCGAAGCGACACAGACGTCGCACTGCCGTCTCGATGTTGCGCTGTCGAAGCTCGACCTCGCGATCCCCCTTTATTACGAGGGCTTCCTGCGCAGCCAGGCCGAAGCATTGTTCCCGATCGAAACGGCTCTGGAAGCCGGCGGCATTGAAAGCCTGATTCCGGACTGGACGCTACGTATTCGCACGCCGGCGCTTGAGCGCGACCTCGCGACATTGAACATCACCTGCAATCCGCTGCCTGCTCCCGACTTCGGGTCGCCGGCTGAAATGCTCGGCGCGGTCTATGTGCTTGAAGCCTCGCGGATGGGCGCGCGCGTGATGCTTGCGCGTCTTGCGGAGCACCCCGACTCGGATGCGATGAACGCCACTGCCTATCTTCGTCACGGCTTCGGCAAACGGTTCTGGCCGAGCTTTCTGACCCTGCTGGAAACCCATCCCGTCGCGCAGAGTGATACGGCCGGCGTGGTGCGTGGCGCGGAGACCGCGTTCGCGATGTTCGAGACTGCGCTGAGGCCGATGGCAAACGTCGTCGTGGATTTCACCCGCGCCGGCAAGAGCGACGGCTACTCGCCGACACCCGGATAGCCCTGCGGATCGGCCAGCCGATGCATGCGCTGCGCCGCCAGTAATCCGAAACTGATCAGCATCGATTTGCGTGTCGCGGCGGGCAACCGATGCTCGGGCGCATCGCAATGCAGATGCGCGCCGTAGGCGTCGGCAACGATCAATCCGGTGTCGGGCGGAAACAGCTCGCAGGGCAGATCCTGCGTGAAGGCGAAGAACAGCCGGTCGCAATGCGTCCGGTAGTCCTGCCATTTTTGATCGACGCGCAGATCCTCGACCGACGACTTGATTTCAACAATCCAGATGTCGCCGCGCGCATTCATCGCCACCAGATCGGCGCGCCGGCCCGACGGCAGTGTCAGCTCGCTGACGCATGAAAAACCCAGCGATCTCAAAAACCTGGAGGTGCCGCGCGCAATCGCCAACGCCGTGTCGGACTGGCGGCGATCCGGCGGCAGACTCGGCTCGATATGGCGAAATGGTGAATGCATGATTCCGGCGAGGGTAGCAGAAAAGCAAAGACCCCTCAGCCCCAAAAGCGTACGCGGCGCGACACAATTCGGACCCCGAGCCGTCGCGAAGCTTGGGAACCATCGGTTCCGCTGGGAGCGAACATGGTTTCAGCCCTTGGAGGGGGAAAATGGTCTCGCGCATCACCGACAGATTCAAATTCGGCGGCACTGCATTCGCACTTGCCGTTCTCTCGTTGCCGATCACATCAGCACTCTCGCCAGCCGTTGCGAAACCCACCGTCGAAGTCGCGTTCATTCTCGACACCACCGGCTCGATGGGCGGCCTGCTCGAAGGCGCCAAGCGAAAAATCTGGTCGATTGCGACGAGTGTTGTCGACACCAATCCCGGCGCCGACATCCGGATCGGCCTCGTGGCCTATCGCGACATCGGCGACGAATACGTCACCAGGACTTTCGATCTCACCACCGACATTCAGGACATCTACGCCAACCTGCTCGAACTGAAAGCGCGCGGCGGCGGCGACTGGCCGGAGAGCGTCAACGAAGCGCTCGATGTGGCGGTCAACAAGCTGCAATGGACCAAGGGCAGCGACGCCAAGCGCATCGTGTTTCTGGTCGGCGACGCGCCGCCGCACATGGACTACGCGCAGGACACCAAATATCCGAAGACGCTCGCAGTGGCCAAGCAGCGCGACATCGTGGTCAACGCCGTGCTTGCGGGCGGCGCGCGCGATACCGAGCGCGTCTGGCAGGACATCGCGCAACTCGGCGACGGCCGCTTCATTCCGATTCCGCAGGACGGCGGCGAGGTGGTGGTGATCGAGACGCCTTACGACGACGAGATCATTATCCTGCAGAAGGAAATCAACGGCACCGTCATTCCTTACGGACCCATGAAGTTGCAGAAACGCGTCGAGGAAAAAACCCGGCAGTTGTCGCAGGTCGCGGCTGCGGCACCGGCGCAGGCGTCCGACATGGCGAGCTATCTCAACAAGCGCTCCAAGTTCTCGTCAGAAGCCGTCACCGGCGACGGCGATCTTGTCAGCGCTGTTGCGTCCGGCCGCGCGACGCTCGGCAGCGTCAAGGATGAGGAACTTCCCGACGACTTGCGCAAACTCTCGCCCGACCAGCGCAAGGCCGAACTCGACCGGCGAACGCTGTCGCGCAAAACACTGAACGAGAAACTCGCAACGCTGGTGCAGAAGCGGGATGCTTACGTCGCCGACAAGAAACGCAGCACCTCGCCCGCCAAGATCTCGTCGTTCGACCGCGCGGTGGAGGACACGCTGAAAGCCCAGACCAAACGATAAGTTTGTTCCGAGTTCCCGGCCGGCCATGGGCCCGTTTCAGGGCGATTGGCCGGCCGCCGTCCCTCTCAAGCGGCCGGTTCGCCGGACGCAGTTACAAAGCATCCCTGAAAATTTACGCGCGATTCACGCAACTTTCGGGTTCCGCAACCGGAAGGGGCATCATTCGCGCGTTCTTAATCGGTTACCGCCAGTGTTGGACCTCACGCATGACGGACGGGGCCCAAGAGCCGCGCCGCCTGCGCTGGACTGGGACTGGCAGACAGGGAATTCACGTCAAACGGCAGGCGGGGGGCGTACGGCGTCCGATGAAGTTCAATTTTGTATCCGCGAAAATGCGTCTGCTGCGGCTGGTTTCGCCCTTCATCGCCATTGTCCTGTTGCAAGCCTTTCTAGCTGGGATGAGCCTGAGCGTCCTGTCGTCCGTGCGCGCTTATGTCGGCGGCGAAAGTCTGTGGTCGAAGGGCCAGAAGGACGCCGTCCAACATCTTTATCTCTACGGCGAAACCGGCGACGACCGGCATTTCGAACAATACGAGAAAGCCATCGCCGGACCGCTGGGCGACCGCACCGCGCGTCTCGCGCTTGAACAAAACCCGCCAGACCTCGCAACCGCCCGTGACGGCTTTCTGCAAGGCGGAATTCATCCCGACGACATCGACGGCGTCATCTGGCTGTATCGCCATTTCCGCGAGTTGCCACCGTTCAAGAAGGCGATCACGCATTGGGTCAACACCGATCCGATACTCGATGAACTCACCAACCTTGCGAAACAAATCCAGACCGAACAGAACGGCACGCCGGTTTCGCCGTCGCAACTCAACTCGCTGCGCGAGCGGATCGACCAGTTCAACGCCCGCATCGCGCCGGAGGCGACAGGTTACGTCGAAAGCCTCGGCAACGGATCGCGGCAGGTCAAGCTCGTCCTGACCATCGCCAATCTGCTCGTTGCCGCGCTGCTGGTGGGTCTGCTGCTGGCGATGACCCGCTATTTCCTCGCGCAGCGCCGCAGGTTTGTGCATGCCTTGCACACCGAAAAGGAACGCGCGCAGATTACCCTGGCGGCAATCGGCGACGCCGTCATCAGCACCGACGCACAGGGCAACGTCGAATACATGAATCCGGCCGCCGAGCGGCTGGTCGCCTGCCGGGCTCTGGCAGCCAGAGGGCTGCCGGTCGCCGCGTTGTTCAAAATTCTCGACGAAGAGACCGGACAACAGCGTGAAAGCCAAATCGAACAGATTCTGGACGGCCGCGACCTCGCCACCAGCACACGTCCGCAGTTGCTGCAACGACCGGATTCCACGTCCGTCGCGGTCTCCATGATCGGAACGCCGCTCTATAAGGAAGGCGCCGTCGCCGGTGCCGTGCTGGTGCTGCACGACATGACCGGCGAAAAGAAATACATCGCCCGCCTGTCATGGCAGGCGTCACACGACAGCCTGACCAAGCTGGCCAACCGGCGCGAATTCGAGCACAGGCTGGAAAGAGCCTTGCGGCATCAGGACCACCATCGGGATGGGCCGCACGCGCTCATGTTCCTCGATCTCGACCAGTTCAAGATCATCAACGATACCTGCGGTCACGCTGCCGGCGACAAGCTGCTGTGCGAGGTTGCCTCTGCGCTGCAACTGCATCTGCGGGTCGAAGACCTGCTGGCGCGGCTGGGCGGCGACGAGTTCGCGATCCTGCTCGGGAACGGCGACCTCGAACGCGCGGCGATTGTCGCGGAGCGGCTGCGGCAGGCCGTGCAGGATCTCAATTTCGTCTGGAACGGGCGGCCGTTCACGGTCACGGCAAGCATCGGTCTCGTCCAGATGCGTGAGAACGCCACCAAGGATGAAACCCTGCGCACGGCGGACCTCGCCTGCTACCTTGCCAAGGAGAAGGGCCGCAACCGGATCCAGATCCACAATCCGAGCGACACCGAACTGCTGCATCGCTTCGGTGAAATGGCGTGGGTGCAACGCATTCACGACGCGCTGGAGGAAGAGCGTTTCTGTCTCTACGCGCAGCCGATCGTCGCCTTGCACAACGCCGGACATACTGGCGCACATATCGAGCTTCTGCTGCGGCTGCGCGACAAGGACGGCAATCTGGTTCCTCCGGGCGATTTCATTCCCGCCGCCGAACGCTACGGCCTGATGCCCCTGATCGACCGCTGGGTCGTGCGTCACGCTTTCGAGATTATCTCTGCGCGGCTCGGCGGCATCGCACCGGAGAGCATCGCCACCTGCGCAATCAACCTGTCAGGCGCTACTTTCAGCGACGAAGGCTTCGTTGATTACGTTCGCGAACAGCTCGAGCTTTTCAGCATTCCGCCGGCGATGATCTGCTTCGAGATCACCGAAACCAGCGCGATCGCCAATCTCGACAACGCCAACCGCTTCATCGGCGTGCTGCAGAAACTGGGATGCCGGTTCTCGCTCGACGATTTCGGCAGCGGCATGTCGTCGTTCGGCTACCTGAAACATCTTCCGGTGAACTATCTCAAGATCGACGGCGGGTTCGTCAAGGACATGCTCGACGATCCGATCGACCGCGCCATGGTCGAAATGATCTGCCGCATTGGCAAGGTCATGGGCAAGCAGACCATCGCCGAATTCGTGGAAAACGACGCCATCCTCCTGGCGCTGCGCGAGATCGGGGTCGACTACGCACAAGGCTACGGTGTCGGCAGGCCGGAACCGTTCGACATGGTCTCGACCGTCACACCAAACCTGCGCGTGGCCTGACCGCAGAGCGAATGCACCCGCGGCGCGCAACCCTCTCATCGGCAGGATTCGTCGGAATCCACTTGGCGCGGCGCAAAAAATCAGCATTGTGGCCCGCATGACAGATGAATTGAAGAATGCCGCCAAAGCCGGCGCCCTGATCGTGCCGGTCTCGCCGTTTCAGCAGAATTGCACCCTGTTGTGGAACGCAGCAACCATGCATGGGGTCGTGATCGATCCCGGCGGGGACGTTCCGGATATCCTTGCCGGGATCAAGCAGGCCGGCATCACGGTCGACGAGATCTGGATCACGCACGGCCATATCGATCACGTCGGCGGCGCGGCCGAACTTCGCGACGAACTGAAAGTACCGATCGTGGGTCCACACGTCGCGGACAAATATCTGCTCGACAATGTTGTCGCGAGCGGCGCCAATTTCGGCATGACCGGCGTACGCAACTTCGCGCCGGACCGCTGGCTGAATGAAGGCGATCAGCTCAAGATCGGCGACCTCACGTTCGACGTCTACCATTGCCCCGGACATTCGCCGGGCAGCGTAGCGTTCTTCAACAAGGACATGCGTTTCGCGATCGTGGGTGACGTGCTGTTCAGCGGCTCGGTCGGGCGCACCGACCTGCCCGGCGGCGATCACGCCACGCTGATCAGCTCCATCAAGGACAAGTTGCTGCCGCTCGGCGACGACATTGGCTTTATCTGCGGCCACGGCCCCGGTTCGAATTTCGGCCACGAGCGCATGACCAATCCGTTCCTGAACGACGGCGTCTGATACGCGGTCAAAAATCTCTTAGAAGTCTCTATAGTTAAAAATCTTGGGGCGTCAGTTCGATCGGCTGGCCGTGCGGCGTGCGGTCGGCGGCATGATCCCAAGCCTCGCGATAGCGGTGCAGTTCGCTCGCCGGTGCGATGTTCTTCGCCGCCACCAGTTTCTCAAGCGTCGCGAGCCAGTGCCGGTAATAGGTTTCGCCGGTATCAGCGTCACCTTCGGCCTGCGCGAGCTTGATTTGCTGCGCCAGCGCGTCCGCCCATTCCGTCCATGTGAACAGGCCGCGCGCATGCAACGCCAGCGCCATGGCGAAGGCGCGCGCTTCCCATGGCTCGCGAAACACTGGCCCCTCGTCGTCACGCGGAATTCCGGGAACGCTCGCCGTGGCCTGCAACGCGGCGCGCTGGTCGATGGTCATTCGGCGCGCTCCAGATAGGATTCCCAGGCATCGACCGAAACCGCCGTGCGCGGATCGGCGCGTTCGCCCCACAACTCCGGCCCTGTAAAGCGCACGGTGTAGAGTTGCTGCGGATTTTCCCCGACGCCGCGCGCATTGCTGTCGGCAAAGACATGCGCGCCGTGCAGTAGCTCCACCACGCCGACATGGCCGCGGACATAACGCGGCAGCCGGATGTGA
Source organism: Pseudomonadota bacterium (assembly GCA_040387615.1). GTDB lineage: Bacteria > Pseudomonadota > Alphaproteobacteria > Rhizobiales > Xanthobacteraceae > Afipia. The sequence continues at coordinate 75,055 of JAZKDK010000023.1, forward strand.
CCTGCCGGATGAATGTTCCTCGCGCGCACGCGGTCGCCGATAGCGAATAGCGGCTTCGACGTTGCCGCGCGCTCCGTCGGCGCGCCCCGGCGCAGCATGGCATCGACATCGCTTGAAGCCAGAACAGCGACACCCGTCTTGGCTGGATGCAGCATGCGGCCGGCCTCGATTTCATCCGGCGCGATCAGATCGCGTTCCTGCATCAGCCGCTCCAGACCCACGAGCCAGATCTGGTAGTACGTCTTGCTGAGATAGTCCGCGGGCGAACGGTCCTCGCGGGCGAAGCGCGACATATCGATGTTCCAGCCGCCGGGCCGCGCCATCGCCAGCGTCATCGCCAAAACCCGCCGCTCCCACGCGCCATGAAACACCGGCTCGTTCGGCTCCGGGATCACCGGACCGAAGCCATCCACACCGCCCATGTCATGCGCGCCGTTCATGGGATGCGAGGCTCTGGTAATTTCGCGAAACCGGTCCCGATCATGCTGTCGCGGGTAACCAGTTCGGCGAGTTGCTCCTCGCTCCAGCCCTCGGTGCCGGCGGGGCGCTGCGGCACCACCAGATAACGAATCTCCGCGGTGGAATCCCACACGCGGATATCGGTGTCGGCCGGAAGCTCGAAACCGAAATCGCGCAGCACGCCGCGCGGATCGATCACCGCGCGCGACCGGTACGGCGCGGCCTTGTACCAGACCGGCGGCAGGCCGAGCACCGACCACGGATAACAGGAGCACAGCGTACAGACGACCATGTTGTGCTGATGTGCAGTGTTCTCGACCGCAACGATATGCTCGCCCTGACGTCCGGAGTAACCGAGTTCGGCAATCGCGGGCGTAGCATCGGCCAGCAGGCGCGCGCGAAAGGCCGGATCGGCCCAGGCCTTTGCGATCACGTGTGCGCCGTTGCGCGGCCCGACCTTGGTTTCATAGGTTTCGATCAGCAGATCGAGCGCGGCGGGATCGACGTAGCCTTTTTCAGTCAAGACGGTTTCCAGCGCGCGCACGCGCAATTCCGTCTCCGACAATTCGGAATGATCATCATCATGATGATGGTGATGATGGCCATGGTGATGATCGTCGTGATGGTCGTGATCGTGTCCACTCATAAGGTAAGGATAAGCCCGCCGGACGCAGCCTGTCGAGGGCTACGACGCAACGCAGCCATCACCCTTGTTCTTGCTGCGCCGGGTGGCATAGTGGCCGATGAGCAGAGCACATATCGCGAGCCGCCGATCCAATCCGGACACAAGCAACAATGGCGCAGACGGCGAACATCGTGGAGCTGTTGACGGAGCAGATCTCCAACCCGGATACCCAGTGGAGTCTCGGCACGTTCGGCGGGATCGCTGAATTTTCCCGGGACCGCGACGAACCGGTGACGCTGACGACATCGGACCGTCTTGTGTCGGCGGTCACAGCGCGGGGCGGCATTGCGATCACGATCCGTGACGATCTTCGTCCGTTCGCCTCCGAGAGCATCACCCGAAAGGACTGGAGCCATCGGGTCGCGCTGTGTCTGCCGCAGAATACCTGCGGCATGAACCGGCGCACGGTGCTCACCGAGTTGAACCGTGACGGCGACGCGCTGCGCGAGGACGATCGCGACGGCGTGCTGTTCGATCTCGGGCTCGACGCGCTTCAAACCGATCTGTGCGTCCGGATCAGGGACGCCAACGTCATTGCGTGCCTGCGGCCCTATCTGAACCGTCCTGTGTTCGAGCCGGACAATCCGGCGATGTCCATCATTCTGGCCGCCAGTCCCCATCGCGTCTTCATCAGCCGTGCCGGACGCGTCGAGGTCTATCAGCCGATTCCTCCGCCCACCGGGAAGAGCCCGGAAGGCCCGCACACCCACGTGCTGCCGAAACTGTTGAAGAGCCGCCGCACCCATCCGGCGACAGAACCGGTCCCGGATGGCTGGATTCCCTGCGCGCACCTCTATCCGGCGCATCCGATAAAGGATGCGCTGGGCGCGGCGCAATCTTTCGACGCAACGCGACACGACGCATTCCAGCAATTGCTCGACAGGCATGGCCATGCCGACGCCGTCGCGGCCAAGAAGCAAATCGTGGCAGCTATTATGAATGAAGCATCGCCGGACTCGCAGCACGCCGCCACGGATCGCATGGCCCGCGCCAATATCCGGATCGCGATCCGGCAACTCACGGCCGCGCAGCATCCGTCACGATCGCTGCCGGTCTGGCGAACGATGTTTGACCATGTCGAGGCCACCGGTGAGGATGACGACGATACCCTGCAGATCGGCCATTGACGGATCAACGCTCCGTACACGTCTCGGAGCGACGATCCGGCCCGGATATCGCTAGTCTTTGAGGATAAATGTCACTTTCAGATTGACGCGATATTCCGCGATCTTGCCGTTCTTGATGACGCATTTCTGATTGGCGACCCACACACCTTCGACATTCTTCAATGTCTTGATGGCGCGCTTGACGCCGACCTGGACGGCGTCTTCAAAACTTTTTGGGGATGCGGAAATAAGCTCGGTGACGCGTGCAACTGACATGATTTTCTCCTGACATGGATCAAGACGTAAATCTTTTGGCACTTGAGCAAAGTCAGCTTAGGCGCACCGCGAGGGGCGTCAAGATCGCAGCAGCGATACGGTTGGCTGGTGCATCTGCAGCATGACGGCCATCGCCGATGGGCAGCGCACAATACGGGCGGCTCCCGCGAAAATTATGCCGGCTTCTGCTTGTTGTAAGCCGCCAGCATGTCTTCGACCTTGATGCCGTTAATGGTCATCCCTTCGATCCGGCAATCGGTGAGGCAGGCGCCGGCCATGTTCGCATTGTTGACATGAAGGCCCGCGAGATTTGCGTAATCGATCCGCAGTCCGCTGAGGTTGACGTCGTGCGCCGTGCATCCCGACATGTTCACATCGTCGAAGGACGATCCCGAAATGTCCGAACCCTTCACATCCAGGCGTTGCCTCTGTCCTCCGTGAATGTCCATGTCCGCTCCTCTCAATGAATACGTTCTGGTTCAGCGCGTCTGCTGCACTGTTCGTGAACCTCAATTCCGCACCGCATAGAGCGGCGTTCGCAATGTGAACTGGACAAACGGCTCGGGCATCCAGGACACCTCGATCGTCGCGCCGAACAGCCGGTTGTCATTGTCGTCCATCCGCTCGAGGTCGATCCGCATGGTCGGCTGGGTAAACGCCTTTGCCCTGATTAGACCGCCGAAGATTTGGGCCCCGCCGAAGTTCTGAATGCCGAAGCGGCCGGACAGCTTCCAGTTGTTCGGCCACTGATAATAGCCGCCGAGATATCCGACAAATGCGGGCTCGACTTTCGCAAGCGCCGAATCCACCCAGACAGCGGTCAATCGCGTGCCTGCGAGCAAGCCCTGCGTTTCATCTTCATTGAGCGGGTGATCGAGTTCGATGACCGTCTGGTTCGATGTCGATCCCAGTCCCGGCGCGCTGTTGATCGATCGCGTCACGGTCGAGATCACCGTGACGGTGGCGCCTTCCTGCCGGATGACGTCGGCGTTGAACCCGATATTCCAGCTGTCGAGGATCATCGACGACCACGGCGAGATATCGGACCGCGATGCGATGGCGCTGACGCCGCCATACAGCGAGAACCGGTCGGTGAGATCGATCGTGAGCGGCGCGTTCAGCATCACACTCTGCGACCCCACCGGAATCGGCGAGACGAAATTCCTGAACCCGATCGCGAGCGTGTTGGGCGGCACGATCGCATAGGCCGTGTTGTAGTCCAGGTAGATGTTCGGCTGCTTCGGGCCTGCGCTGGATGACTCATCATCGTCATCGTCGTTGCCATGCGCCGGGCCAAGACAACCGAAGACGACAAGCAGGCCGAGCGCGACACCGCGAAACGGTGTCCGGTCACGCCGGCGCTTATCCCTGGAATCGATTCTTCCCATTACGGCTCACTGATATGAACGCGCCCGCGAAAGTCCGGCGATGGTGCCGTTTTCCGCGTCTCTTTTCAATGACCGTCAGAAGACGTCTAGCTTGGTTCGTCTAGCTTAGTTCAGCGTTGATTTCAGCGCGGTGGCGGCGGACGCATAACCGCCGCGTGCACCATCGACGAAATGAAAATGATCGGGCCGCGACGCCGCCAGGGTAAAGCATGTCATCATCGCTGCATCCTGGCGGTGCAAGCCGTAGCGTGCCGTCCCGGCGGCCGCCGCAGCCGCAAGGCGGCTTTCCAGCGCGTCAGCCAGTTCGGGCTTGCAGTCCAGCACCATGCGCAGGCCGTCATCATATTTCCGGAAGTCCGAATTCTCGACCACCTGCTGCATGTAGGCAGACGGCACGAATCCGCCCGCCGAGATGCCGAAGCGGAACAACACAAAGAGGAACAGCGTCCAAGCATGCACGCTGAGCAGGCGCACGAACAGCGGTCCGCGGCGCTGCGTCAATGCTTCGTAATTGGCGCCCGGTGTTGGCCAGCGCAGCGACGGTCCGGCGGCGGGCACCGGCCGTCCCGCACCCGGACTCTTCTCAACCAGCGCAACAACATCTTCGATGAGGCGGCGGAACGCGGCGCCGTCGCTGGATGCCGGCACGATCAGCAACGACAGGATGAGACCGCGCTCCGCCGGCATCTCCGAGAAACGACATGACAGTCCGGTGAGATCAGGATGCGCGCCCGGCGGCGCCATCGGCACGGTGAACTCGCCGCGCTTCATCGCAGCTTCAGCCCACGCCAGCCCGCCGCCCGAGAACATCGCGTAGGACACGTGGGGCGAGGCCGCGTAGCGCGCGACCCGCACGTCGAGACCCTTTGCGCGGATCGTCTCGATCGGCACCAGCGCCACGCGCAAGGAGAGATCAAGATCCTCCTTCACCCAGGTGGCGGTGGCCGCCAGCGCCTCGCGCGCCAGTTCAGCGTCCTGCGGCGACACCGCGAAGCTCGCGCCGTCACCGCCAAAGGCAAACGGGAAATCGCGATTCTCCAGCGCATTGGTCACCGACGCGATCACCGATGCGCCCGCCATATTCACGGCCTTGTAGCGGTTGTCCGCAATCGCCTTGGTCGATTGCACGATATCGGCGACACCGATCAGCCATCCGTCGGGCACCCGCTGATACAACGACGGGTCCATCAGATTGGCGAAGCCGCGAAACACCGGCATGGCGCTATAGAAGGTGTCCCCACCGCCGCTGTCTGCGTTCTGGCCGTCCGCTACATTCATGACCATTGCCTTGCCGTTTCTCAGGCGCGGGTGCTGCAGGATAGCGTTCCAAAAATACGGACGCTCAGCAATACGGGTTCAACATCCGCCACAAACAATTATCGGCGCGAGAGCCCCCGCGCCGAGGATATCTGAAGGCACTGCGTGGACCGGGAATGGTCTCAGCCGTGATTCCGGTGCCGGCGATGCCGGCGCGGCGCGGGCTCATAATATTCGCGGGGCTGGTACCACGCATTGGCGCTGCACGAACCGCCGACGCCGCTGGTGGCCGCGCGGCACTGGTCATAGGTATAATAGGCGCAAACGCGGCCCATGCCGGTGCGGCTGTAGTTCTCCGAGCAAAACGGCGCATCGGCCTTGGCCGGCGCTGCGGAGCCAAGCGTGATGGCGAGTGCCGCAACGGCAACAGTTGCCAGAGTTGCCGTGGCTGACGCAAAATTGAATTTCGGCATTGATGTCTCCTTGATGTCCCACTCTATATGGGCACCGGCTCCGGATTGGCTACCGGTTTTCACCACGGCGTCGCCGGAAAGTGTTACACTGGATCAAGTGACCTCCAGCGAATGAGTTCCGATGTCCCCCGTCTCTTTGATGCTCAACATTTTGTGGGTCGTCCTCGGCGGCTTCTGGATGGCGGCCGGCTGGGCGCTCGCCGCTGTCATCATGGCAATCACGATCATCGGTCTTCCATGGGCGCGCGGCGCCTGGAACATCGCCATCTACACGCTGTTTCCGTTCGGCCAGAAGGCCGTTTCGCGCGATATCTATATCGGTCAGCGTGATTTCGGCACCGGCATTTTCGGGTTCATCGGCAATCTGATCTGGTTCATCCTTGCCGGGTGGTGGCTGGCACTCGGCCATTTCTTCACAGCGCTCCTGCTCGCGATCACGATCATCGGGATTCCGTTCGCATGGGCGCATTTGAAACTCGGCGCCATCGCGGTATGGCCGATCGGCAAGACCATCGTTCCAGCCTAGTCCGTTTGCCAGAACGTGCGGCATCCCGCATTCGCGGTACAACTGGATGGCGGCTTTTCACCGGCGCGGAGAAACCATAGTCTTTCGCGAAGGGTTCTGGACAGACGCCGATGATGCACGGCCCACAGGCTCCGCCGGTTGCGCATTCGCTGCGTCAGGTCGCGGATGACATCCTGGCGACGGCTCGGGCCGCGCAAGAGCAACTCCAGGCGCCTCTTAATGGCGGCGAACCTAACACAGCCATTCATGAACTTCGCGTTGCGCTCAAGCGCTGGCAGGCTTTGTTGCGACTGCTGGAGGATTCAATCGGTGACGAGGCCATGGTTCTGCGCCACGAGGCGCGCCTCCTCGCCCGTGCGTTTGGCCGCAGCCGCGATGCACAGAGCGTTCTCGACGCGCTGGCCGACATCGCCAAACAGCGGGTTGCCGAGGCGCCTGCGATGTCAAAGCGAACCGAAGCCACCCTCACCCGGCGGCTGCAACAGACGCGAGAGGCCTCCGAGGCCGCCCAGCTCAACGCAGAGGTTCATCAACGCCTGCGCGACGGACTTGCGCGTGCGTCGGCTTGTCTCGCGAGTTGGCCGCTCGAGCGCATCCCTTTCGAAGACATCGTGACCGCGCTCGCACAATCCTACCGCCGCGCCCGCCGTCGTCTTCCGCGCAAATGGGAGGATGCGGATCCAGAGGACGTTCATGATTTCCGCAAGGCCATCGTGATATTTCGCTATCAGCTGGATCTTATTGCGCCGCTGTGGCCGAAGGTGTGGCACGCCTTCATTGACGAAGTGCAAAGGGTGCGGATGCAACTCGGCAAGAGCAACGATCTGGTCGCGCTCGGCCTGTTGACGCAACCGAACCAACTGCTGGCGCACTGGCGCTCGCGCCTGACGCCGCCGATCGAAAGCCGGCGCCGGTTTCACCTCGACCGCGCGCGGTTGCTGGCCGGCCGGGTGTTTGCAGAATCGCCGCGATCATTCCGCAAACGCATCGCGGCCATGGCGAAGGCGGCGGCTGATTCCGGCAATCCGGTTCCGTGACGCCGTGTCGTGAGCGCATCTCAAGCGATCAACTGCACCGCACCATCACAACTCTCCGATCCAGCCGTGATCGGAGTTGTCGGCACCCGCCAACTCGGCAATAATTCTGATCGGATGCCGCCCGCTCGCCGACGTCCTCCGACACCTTTTCCGGGGAATAGCTATGTCGATTCAGAGCCTGACATCACCGGTTGCGGTCAAGCCGCCTCTCATGGTGGACCGCAGCAAGCTTGCTCATATTCCCGGCGACGAAGGCTGGCCGTTCATCGGGCGGACACTCAACGTCCTTGCCGATCCGAAAGGCGAAGTCGATGCGATGGCTCGCAAGTATGGCCTCATCTATCGCTCGCGGGTTCTCGGCGAAACCAGTGTCTCGTTGCTCGGCCCCGAAGCCAACGAATTCATGCTGCTCGACCAGACCAAGCTGTTTTCATCGACCAATGGATGGGAAACGATCCTCGGGCGGTTGTTTCCGCGCGGACTGATGCTGCTCGATTTCGAGGAGCACCGCCTTCATCGCCGGGCCATGTCGGTCGCGTTCAAGTCGGGACCGATGAAGAATTATCTCGCGCAGCTCGACGACGGAATTGCGTCACGGGTCAGCGAGTGGCGCGCAGCGCCCGGCCCACTGCTGTTTTATCCAGCAATGAAACAGCTCACGCTCGATCTCGCCGCGACGTCGTTTCTCGGCACCCATATCGGTCCTGATGTCGAGGAGGTTACGCGCTCCTTTGTCGACATGATCGCCGCCTCCGTCGCCGTCGTCCGCCAGCCGTGGCCCGGCACCCAGATGGCGCGCGGCGTCAAGGGGCGCCAGCGCATCGTCGCCTATTTCTCGCAGCAGATTCCCCTGCGGCGCGAAAACGGCGGCGACGACCTGTTCTCGCAGCTCTGCCACGCGACCCACGAAGACGGCGCGCTGCTGTCGACGCAGGATATCGTCGACCACATGAGTTTTCTGATCATGGCGGCGCACGACACGCTCACATCGTCGCTGACATCGTTCGTCGCGATGCTGGCGGCGCATCCGCAATGGCAGACAAGATTGCGCGACGAAATCTCGGCGCTCGGGATCGAACCCGGCGCCCCGCTGCCGTTCGAGAAACTCGACGCCATGCCGCTCACCGAAATGGCGTTCAAGGAAGCGATGCGGATGAAGCCGCCGGTGCCGTCGATCCCGCGCCGTGCGACGCGTGACTTCAGCTTCAAGGGCTTTGACATTCCGGCCGGCACACTGGTCAGCATGAATCCGCTGTTCACCCATCACATGAGCGAGCACTGGCCCGATCCCGAGACGTTCGATCCGCTGCGCTTCACCGACGAGGCGCAGCGCGCGCGGCATCGCTTCGCTTACGTTCCGTTCAGCGGCGGCGCGCATATGTGCATCGGTGTGCACTTCGCCTACATGCAGGCCAAATGCTTCGCGTTTCATTTCCTGCAGAATCTCAGCGTCAGCATGGAGCCGGGCTATGTGCCCGCATGGCAGATGTGGCCGATCCCGAAACCCAGGGACGGATTGCGCGTGACGCTGTCCGCGGCTTGAAACTCGCAGGGATCGCGTTGGCCGATCGGACAGACGATCGTGCCGGCTTGAGGCGGTCAAACCTTTAAGGTCGCGAAGCCTTTAAAGTCGCGAAGTCTGGCAAATATCCGTCACGAAGATGAGCCGGCATTTTCAGGACTAGTAACTCTCAGTCAGGATTTTTCCAGACCTCGCATCCGGCTGCGGCTCGATCTGGACTGACCAGAGATCTTGGTCGTCGACGTCCTTCAGAGTGACGGTCATGATCCGGGAGTCCCCGTCGATATCGACACGGCCGAAAAATTGCAGCCCGTAACAGGGTGCCAGGTTTTCACCCTGCTCCGCGCTGCAGCCCTTTTGAAACACCGCTGCCGGGCCAAACGTGTTGTCGAGCGGTGCCGGCCCCCACGTCCCCGCATGAAGCGGACCGGATACAAATTCCCAGAATGCCTCGAATTCCTGAAACACCGCCCGGTTGGGATCATAATAGTGCGCAGCCGTATAGTGCATGTCGGCCGTCAGCCAGACCGTGTTCCTGACACCGGCATGCTTGATGAAGGACAGCAGATCGGCGATCTCGCTTTCGCGTCGCTCGGGCGGCCCGTCGCCCAGGGCAATGGCGTCCTCGCTGACCAACCCGATCGGCATATCCGCGGCAATGACTTTCCATGTCGCGTTTGAACCGGCGAGGGATCGCTTGAGCCACGCCATTTGAGCCGCTCCGAGCAGGCAGGCATCGCTCCGATCGTCGCGTTTGTTCCATGTCGAATCGCGATAGCTGCGCATGTCGATCAGAAAGACGTCCAGCAGCGGCCCGTAAGCCACTTTGCGATAGACCCGCCCGGGTTGCGCCGAGAGCTGCCGGATCGGCATGTACTCGTGAAACGCGCGGCAGGCGCGCACCACCAGCCGTGACGCTCCGTCCTTCGCATACCCTGCGGCGTCCACCGTGCCGTCCGGCGACCAATCATTGGTGACTTCATGATCGTCCCACTGCGCGAGAATGGGAATCTCCGCGTTGAACGCGCGCACATTTTCATCAAGCAGATTGTATTTATAGTTTCCGCGAAACTGCGCCAGCGTCTGCGCGACGGCGGACTTCTCATCGGTCACGACGTTGCGCCAGATCCCGCCATCTGACAGCTTCAGCTCCCTCTCGATCGGACAATCTGCATAGATATTGTCGCCGGAATGAATGAAAAAGTCCGGTCGATTGTCGAGCATCGTCTTGTAGGTACGCATGCCGCCACGGGATGGATCGATACCCCAACCTTGCCCCGCGGTATCGCCAGACCAGACGAACGATACCGAGCGGCGGTCAACAGGCGCCGTCCGGAAATGACCGGCCTGCGCTTCTCCGGATATCGCCGGTTCCTGAATGTCATGGAATTGAACGCGATAGAAAATGTCCTGTCCCGCCGGCAGATCTTCGATCAGCAGCTTCGCAGTGAAATCATCGTCTGGCAGCGCATCGATCGACATCGCGTGAAAGATCGTTTTGAAACTCTCGACCGTTGAGAAATCTACCTGCATCCGCGCCGGCCTGTCTGCGCGGGCCCAGACCACGGCGGAATCGACCGAAACATCGCCCGACTGAAGCCCGCATGCAATTTGGGGGCGATCGGCGGCGCGGCTAAGATAAGGTCTGGCGATGCCGCCGAACCCCGCCAGTGCGACCGTCGATGCCGACCGCGCGAGGAACTGACGCCGCGTCGAATTCCTGCTGCCGCGAACTGTCACCGCCATCGTTCATCCTTCGCCGAATCACGACGAAGGGTGCCCGCGGAAATTGACTGTGAGCCGAAGGATTTGCGACAAGTTCACGACGCGGTGGCGGATGCCGAACAGTTGACTCCGCTCACCCCGTCATACAAGCAATCAACAACCCGCACTTAAAGCGGGACCGGGAGAAAACATGCACAAGACCGATCTCGCGCCGGGCCAAATTCGGGACCAAATTCCTAGCCGTGTCGGCCCCTTCGCCGGACTGGACGTGCCGTGGCTGTTGCGGCTGCGCGCCGAGACGCGGCGGGATCATCCGTTCCTGATCTGGGCACCGTTCGACGCGCCATCGCGCCCCTGGACCTACGGCGAATTTCATGAGCGCGTCGGCGCACTGGCCGCGGGTCTTGCGAAACGCGGGATCAAGCCCGGCGAATGCGTGCTGATCCATCTCGACAACTGCATCGAGATGCTGCTGACGTGGTTCGCCTGCGTCGAACTCGGCGCTATTGCGGTCACGACCAACACCCGCTCCGCACCCGCCGAGATGGAATATTTCGCGGGTCATTGCGGCGCGGTCGCTGCGATCACCCAGCCGGCCTACGCCGAACTGATTGCAGCGCATTGCCGCAACCTTCGCTGGCTCGCCGTAACGTCTCACGACGCGGGCGCAACGCCTGCGCAAGGATACACACCGCCGAAGAGCGAAAGCTTCGAGGCACTGTTTGCGGATAGTGCGGATCGGCCGCGCCGTCCCGCTGATCCGCATGCGTCGTGCAGCGTGCAATACACCTCCGGCACCACATCGCGGCCGAAGGCAGTATTGTGGACGCACGCCAACGCATTGTGGGGCGCGAAGGTCAACGCCGTGCATCAGGATCTGCGGCCCGACGATACCCATCTTATCTATCTGCCGCTCTTTCACACCAACGCGCTGGCCTACTCCATGCTGTCGACGCTGTGGGTCGGCGGCACCGCGGTGATCCAGCCGCGCTTTTCCGGAAGCCGGTTCTGGACTGCGGCGCTGGAGCATCGCTGCACCTGGACATCGCTGGTGCCATTTTGTGTCAAGGCGTTGATGGAGCGCGAAGTCCCGAAGGCGCATCACTTCCGGCTGTGGGGCAGCGCGATCTGCGAACCGCCGACCGATGCAATCTTCGGTGTGAAAACCATCGGCTGGTGGGGCATGACCGAAACCATCACCCACGGCATTGTCGGCGAACCCCATCAGCCCAACGTTCCGCTCGCCATCGGCCGCGCCGCGCCGGAATACGAGATCCGCGTTGTCGACGAGAGCGGTGCACCAACGCAAGTTGGCGGCACCGGTGATCTTCTGATCCGCGGCATTCCCGGCCTGTCGCTGTTCAAGGAATATCTGCACAATGAAAAGGCCACCCGCGACAGCTTCGATGAGCACGGTTACTTCATCACCGGCGACCGTGTAAAATTGCTGAAGAACGGTTTCCTGCGGTTCGGTGACCGCGCCAAGGACATGCTGAAGGTCGGTGGCGAGAACGTTGCAGCCTCCGAGATCGAACAGGTCGTTATCACGGTGGCGGGTGTGCGCGAAGCGGCGGTGGTCGCGAAAAAGCATCCGATGCTGGACGAGGTGCCGGTGGTGTTCGTCATTCCAACCAGCGGCGTCAATGCCGCGCCGCCCACGCTTCAGCACGATATTCTGAGCGCCTGCAAGAACGCGCTGGCCGACTTCAAGGTGCCGCGCGAGGTGCATCTGGTGGAAGACATGCCGCGTTCGACGCTTGAAAAAGTGGCGAAGGCGGAGTTACGGAAACTGCTGGCATGATCCGGTAGTGCCCGACGAACGGAAAAAGGATATTGCGATGACCCAACCGAAATTCGATGTCGTTGTTTATGGCGCAAGCGGCTTCACCGGCAGGCTCGTCGCCGAATATCTCGCCGCGCATTATGGCCCCGGCAGCAATCTCAAATGGGCGATGGCGGGCCGCAGCCGCGACAAGCTCGCGGCCGTCCGCGACGAGATCGGCGCACCGAAAGACACGCCGCTGATCGAAGCCGACGCCAGCGATCCCGCCTCGCTCAAGGCGCTGGTCGGCCAGACCAAGGCGGTTCTCACAACCGTCGGCCCCTATCAGCTTTACGGGTCTGGGCTGGTCGCGGCCTGCGCCGCATCAGGCACCGACTATCTCGATCTCTGCGGCGAGCCGGCATGGATGCGCCAGATGATCGACGCCCATCACGCCAAGGCGCAATCCACCGGCGCCCGCATCCTGTTTTCCTGCGGATTCGATTCGATCCCGTTCGAACTCGGCGTGTTCTTCCTGCAGAATGTTGCGAAGAAACAGTTCGGCGCGGCCGTGCACCGCGTAAAGGGCCGCGTGCGAAAAATGAAGGGCACATTCTCCGGCGGCACCGCGGCAAGCCTGAAAGCGACTTACGCGGCCGCAGCGAAGGATCTCAGCATCGTGCCGCTGCTCAAGAATCCGTTCGCGTTGACGCCGGGCTTCGAAGGCCCGAAACAGCCGCCCGGCAACAAGCCGCTCCACGACGACGAACTCGGCATGTGGGTCGCGCCGTTCGTGATGGCGACGATCAACACCCGCAACGTGCACCGCTCGAATCTCCTGATGGGATTCCCCTATGGTCAGGATTTCATTTACGACGAGATGATGCTGGCTGGTCCCGGCGAGAAGGGCGAAGCCACCGCCAAGGCCATCGTTGCAGCCAACGCGTCGATGGGCGGCCCCGGTGGACCGAAGCCCGGCGAAGGCCCCTCGAAGGAAGAGCGCGAGACGGGTCTCTACGATATCCTGTTCGTCGGCGTGTCGCTGGACGGCCGGCAGATCCGCGCGTCGGTCAAAGGCGATCGCGATCCGGGCTACGGCTCGACCTCCAAGATGATCGCCGAATGCGCCGTCTGTCTCGTGCGCGATGCGACGGATGTTGCCGGCGGCATCTGGACTCCGGGCGCGGCGTTGGGCGACCGCCTGATCAAGCGACTCGTCGATCATGCCGGTCTGCAGTTCGCCGTCGAGACCGCCTGACGAACATACGTCTCAAGCAACCTGACAAGATGCGCGTGAGCTTTGCCGCCACACGCCGCCTCTCCTAAACCCGTGCGGGCAGTTGCCCGCATGGGCCCATGGATGGCACGCACCAATCGTGAGGTGCCTCATTACCTGTGCCGCGCGATTTACTCCGAATTGGATTCGCAATCTTCGTATCGGTCGATCGGGGACCATGAGGGTGCCTCGTTACCTGCGTTCACATGGATGAATCTCGGCCTCGCCAGCTTCAATGATCCAAATTCTTAACCCTAGGAACCTCTCCCGCTTGAATCGAGCGAGCTCACGATCCAGAAAATATCGCATCAGCAGATCGATTTTTAGGCTCTGCCAAATCTAAAAGCATGGAGCAGCGCCTGTGCGCTCAGATAGCGGCACGTCAGGAGTCGACAGAGCAACAGCGATCATCGGACTCAAACTCTGCGGCATCCTGACGTTTGTCGCTGTGACCAACCCAAACTCCCTGACGTGGGCCGGCCAGTACATCGAACAGGAGCGATGGCTCACACTGGTCGTCTACCTCAGCCTCTGGGCCTGCGCCCTCACCGCCATCCTGATCGCGGCTTTCCAGGTTAATCCCTGGGTCAGATCGGCTTGGGCATTGATCATCGCGCTTTCGAGCGCGTCAGGCTTCGCGTTCTATCTCGTTTCCGGCGCGGAACTATCGATGTTCGATATCGCATCGCTATGGGCTGCGCGTCATGAGCTCGGCCGCGCCCTCGAATTCTACGGCCCGGCGATGGCCTGGAGCGCGCTGGTTTTCGTCTTCGGATTTATCGTCATCGCGGCGCCATCGGTCGGGCTTGGAACGCCTCTGCAACGCCTGTTACGATATTCTGCATGGGCACCGGCGTTTACGATCACGCTTTTCGCCGGAGTCATCTATGCAAAGGACGGTGGTGGACATTATGGCATGTCGATGCAATTCGCTCCGCTGTCTGTCGCAACTTTATCCGGTGCAAGGCTCGCAACCAAAACGACGCCTCCCCGTGAGCGGGTGACATGGCGCGCCGATGGGCGAAAAATCCGGCACGTGGTTTTGCTGGTCGATGAAAGCGTTCGCGGCGACTATATCGACTGGCGCCCCGGAAATCCTTTCACCCCGGACATCGCCAGCTTAAAGGATCGCATCGTCAATTTTGGACATGCGGTTTCCGGAGGCAATTGCAGCTCCTACTCCAATGCAATCCTGCGATTTGGAGCGACGCGCCACGATGTCATGCATTCCGTCGCGAGCAACGCGACAATCTGGGATTATGCCAAGACTGCCGGCTTTCGGACCGTCTTCATCGATGCCCAGGCGGCCTTCCTGCGCGGACCGGGCAAACTTCAGAACTTCATGACGGCGGATGAAAAGAGAGAGATCGACTCATTCAATGCCGTCGAAGAGACTATCGCGCCGCCCGACCTTGACGACAGGCTTGTCGACATCCTCGCCGAAACGCTCAAATCCGAGCAGCCGACGTTTGTTTACGCCATCAAGAATGGCGCGCACTTCCCTTACGACCGTGGGTATCCATCGACGCAACAAATTTTCCGGCCGACGATGAGCGAGAGCTCCCGCAACGACGGGCTAGCCTTGATCAACTCGTATCGGAATGCGGTACGATGGTCGGTAGACCGCGTTCTGAAACGTCTCGTCGACAGTGTCCCGCTCGATGACACGCTCATCATCTATACGTCCGACCACGGGCAAAATCTGTCGAGTACCGCGCTGTCGCATTGCTCCGTAAAAGACGCCGACCCGCGCGAAGCTCTTGTCCCGCTTTTTGCCATTAGCGAGAACTCTGCACTGCGCGAGAGACTCTCGGCCGGCGCCACGATGAATTGGGGCCACGCCAGTCATTTCGCCATTGCGCCGACGCTTCTCGATCTTTTCGGTTTCAGCCCGCGGGACATCTCGACCAAATACGGACCGTCACTGTTTGAAAAACCGGAGCAACAGGCCGAGTTCACGTCGGGCGATATCTTTGGATTGATCTCCGAAAAAGTTCATTGGAATAAAATCGACCTTTCGGAGAGCTATCTGGAGGGAGAGGCCGAAAAACTGATTTCTGACAATTCTGTAGTGCCAGCGAACCGATAACGGCGGCGATCGTCAACAGACCGAGTTGCGCCGGACCGCACCACGCTCTGCTCGCCGATGATTATCTTGCACCACCATCACCGATGATGCTGTAAGGTGCCCAGAATAGTGGGTGAGCATAAGCAAACTCAGTTTTGCCGTCGGATCCCAGGTATCCCGGACCATCCGCCAGTGCCATCATTGCCTGCTGTAATGCCTCACCACGTGTCAGTTTAACGTCATCAGCCTGGCGTTTGAACAAATCAGTCACGAGTTCACGCGCCGATTGCGAATGCACCGACCAATTTGTCACGAGCAACGCGCGTGTTCCTGCATAAAAGAATGCCCGTCCGAGACCGGATGCAGCCTCCGCCCCCGCACCTGCTCCCGCACCGGTATTGCAAGCCGACAACACAACCCAATCTGCATCTAGCTTCAAAGTGAGGATTTCTTCCATTGTGAGCAAGCCATCTCCCTCCGCACCGGAAACGTCAGGCGCGGAAAGTGCGAGAGCGGGTTGCGTCAAGCCGTTCAACTCCCCCGGCACCAGCCCGTGCGTGGCGAAGGCCAGTATCTTGAAACCGGACAGATCCATGGTCTTCACAGACTTTTCGTTTGCGTCCTTTCCGAGATTGAGAACTTTCGCGGGGTCAGCCTGCAACGCCAACGCAATTGACCTCAATTCTTCTGCTGTGTCCGGCAGCCGCGGCAACATCGCCAATTCCGCACTATCGACACCTTCGAGCTTTGGGCTACTGCGACGTTTCAGCGGTAACCCTCGGGTCGTAATCGCCCCGGCACTTACGTCGGCCAGTTTGATTTTGCGATCCGCCTGCGCCGCCTCTACTTCCTGCAGCTTGCTGAAATAAGGATCGCCAAAGGCAATCAGTTCGCTCCGGCTCGGTTTACCGGGCGGCAACTGACGCAACGTGCGCAAAGCTGCGGCCGATGGCACCATTGTCACGGCATGGGTTCGCGCAAGCCATGGCACGTTGCGATAGCTCGCGAACAACGGATCGTCATCGGCTTTGATCTCGGCGGGCGCGACTGGAAGCAGCGACAGCGGTAGCAATCCGAGCGCGCCGTTTGTCACGACAATCAAACTTTTGGACTGTTTCCATCCGGTTTCGACCGGCTTCAAAAGCGACGCGTATAACTCGTATCCTAGCTTGAGATCGAATGCTGGAATATCCGAAATCATCGCCGCCTGCGGCTCGAGCGCTTCCCGAAGCTTTCTGACTTTTGATTCCAACTCGCCGGAAGTCATTGGAATGACGGCAAAAGCTACAGGACCATTCTTTGGAACGGCCCACACAAAACCCGCGTCACGCCCAAAGTAAAAAGATAGCATCGCCTCGCCAGAAGTGAGCGTAGCCTTGATCTGATCGACGCTTGGCGGCTTAGGGTCCACAAGATCGGCATACGACGGAAACCGCTTATTGATGTCGAGCAATGCGTTATCGCGGTCTGTCCGTAACTTTGCGATCGATGCATTGACACCCTTCACACTTTTCTCGTCGCGATCTCCGGACGGCAAAGAGAGAATATTGGTAAGTAGACCAAGCTGTGCGTTGACCTGCTTACTAAGGTCCTGCTCCTTGCGCACGAGTCCAGCAAGAGCCGGATCCTTGATCGAAGCGCGGGCACTCGATGCAGAAAGAGCCTTTTGAACAGACTGGCTCCGGATAGAATCCGCCAAATTGAAGGTTTCTACCGCGACATCGGAGCTCGCAGCTGATGCACTCGCAAGTAGCTGAATGTAAGCTTCGACGATGCCTCTCAGCCGCTCGCTGCGGCCGACCACAACCGTTGAATCGTCATCGTCGGAGTTCTCCCGAGAGGCGGCAAGCAGCACCGGAATAGCCACTTTGAATTCTCGGACCGCATCCGCAGCCCGGCCTGCCTTCATATAGCCGACCGCGAGCACACCGCGTGCCGATGCTGTGTCAAAATGCTTTTCGCCTATCCGGGCAATTTCACGCTTCAACAATGCTTGCGCAGCAGCGAGGCCAGCCTCGATTTGCCCGGAAGCGAACAGCGCATCGATGCGCGAGCCGTTTAACTCCAGGACTTCGCGGCGGCGGGGCTCCCATTTTTCAATGGCTTTATCGAGCTGCGCGTAAACCGCGGCCGCTTCCGGCAGCTTCCGCTGCAGGGTGAGGACAGCGCCGAGCTGTGACAGTATCTGTCCACTGAACTGGGTGTCGTCGCCAATCTTTAAAGTCCGCTGAATATCAAGTGCCGTTACCGTAAGTTTCTCAGCTTCGGAATACCTGCCTTCATCGACGAGAACGCTAGCGAGGCCTAATACAAATCGGGTGGTCAGAGGGTTAAACTTGCCCTGGTCTTTCAGGCGGCCCAACAAGGCTTTACGTGCGTCAACTTCCGCTTCAGCTAAGCGGCCCTGCTTCGCCTTCATCCGAGCAACATTCAGCAGATCGGTATCTGCGGCCAACCTGAATTGGCTCTCTGGCGGCACGTGTTCCTGATTTTTGAAATCAGGAATTGATGCGAGCTTCCACTCGCGCGCTTTTGCATAGGCCGCCTCTGCTTCCCGGAATTGGCCGCGCGCTTCAAAAATCGTGGCACGTAGAGATTCGACCTCCCCCTCCCAGTTCCGGCCTTTCTGTGAATAACTTGTCCGCCATCCTGGAAGGCCGCTCGTCCTTGCCTCCTGAATCAAGGCAAGGCTGTTTCGCATACAGCCCTCCGCTTGCGGAATATCGCCAAGCTGAACCAAGATTTGCGCGGAAGAACGCAACGCTAGAAATCGATAGCCCTTTTGCCCCGGCCGATCGGCATCTTTGACCATAAACTGGCTAATCTGCAGCGCTCCTTTTATATCGCCGAGCGCCATCTTCTGCTGTCCGATAAAAATTCGAATGCGCTGGCTGAAATAGGCGTCGCCGGAACTACGGGCAGCCGCCAGCGCCTTCTCTCCATCGTTCCGCGCCTCATTATTTCGACCCAGCAGGGCCCTAGCAGTCCCACGCTCAAGATAGAAATCCGCGAGATCCGATTGGGATGCATTTTTTTCAGGCTCGTCGTCTGCGTCCTCCTTCAACTTCGCTAACGTTGTTGGATCAGGCTTTTCGCTATCAAGGATCGCTGCGATATCTGAGATTGTGCGGGGCGGCGCTACGAAACCTGCCGGCAATGCATTACCCGGAGCAATGCCGTCATTCTGAGGTTTGCCGTCCTTGTGGAGCGCGATTGGCACGTTTGCTCGCCCATTCGCTGCATTCAACGCAGAGAGCACACAAGCCTTCACCTTAGGCG
The DNA here is from genome assembly GCA_040387615.1 of Pseudomonadota bacterium. GTDB lineage: Bacteria > Pseudomonadota > Alphaproteobacteria > Rhizobiales > Xanthobacteraceae > Afipia. The sequence continues at coordinate 93,894 of JAZKDK010000023.1, forward strand.
TTGCCTGTGCTCGGCAAGCCTCGCGCCGTTGCTCTGCATCCGGGGCTTTTCCCTGACCGGCCATGCACGCTTGAACGATCGGACGGCCAACTGTGTTACGGCAGTTTTCCCTCGCCTGTTCTTGGGAGAGCGCAAAAGCTGAATTCATACCTGCCAGTGAAACCGCTGCGCCGCATGCGACAACGCTTAGGATTGCCGACCGCTTCATAAAATCCTCCAAAGTAAATTCGCAGAACAGTCGTTCCTCGGTTCTACAATGCAGCTTTAGGAGGGATTCAAATTTTCCCTTGGCTATTCCAATTTTTTCATTGTGCGAGGCCGCTCGATACCAGGTCAAGCGTTGCAAGGCTCAAGGTCCAACATCTTTTGACGTTGGTGCAGCGCATCATGCGGACTGCGCGAGCATTAATCTAATTCCTCAAAGACCGCCAAACGCGGTCTGCTTTTTCTGTCACCGAATGGACCGGTGCCCTCCGAAGCTGAATACGTTTTCAACGAAAACCCAGATTTCCTGGCAAATATGCTTCGCAATTAGGGCTGGGCGATTCCTAGGCGTTGGAAAATCTCGCAATCGGCACAGCCGCGCCACAAGCCGCTCGCGACTAGACTGCCCAAAGTGCTCGCGCGGTTGGCGGAACGACATCGAAAATGTCTCCGTCCTTTTCGAGGGCGACGTATTTTCCCTGCCAGTAAGTCAGCGCCGCCTTGCCCGACGACACCCGCAAATCCAGCACACGTCCGATCACGATCGCATGAGAATGGCGCTCGATCACATGCTCCACCTCGCAGTCGAATGCCGCCAGCGCGTCGACCAGCAGCGGCACGCCGGAGGCGAGGCTTATCCACTCGGAGCCAGCAAATCGCGCCGCGCCCTTCAGACCGCCAATGCCGGAAAACCGCTCGGCAACATTCACGTGATCGGAGCCGAGAATGTTGACGCCGAACACGCCATGTTTCTGAAGCAGCGGCCATGACGACGACTGACGGTTGACGCTGACGATCAGCGTTGCGGGCTCTACCGACAGCGACGACACCGATGTCACCGTCATGCCAGACAGATCGTTGCCCCGCCCCACGGTGATCACGCTGACACCGCCCGCGAGCGATCGCATGGCGCTGCGGAAATTCTCCGCCGACGCCGACGCGTCGATGCTGCCTTCACGAATGTTCCGAACCAGTGAATTCATGTCGGTCTCACGCACCGACCGGATCGCCGGTCTCTTTCAGCAGTTCGCGCAGAATGGCTCCTTCCAGTGCCGCAAGATCAGCGGAGCCGCGCTGGCGCGGACGCGGCAGATCGACAGCGATGTCGCGCACGATGCGCCCGTCTTCAATAACCAGTACGCGATCCGCCAGCGCGACCGCCTCGGCGACATCGTGCGTCACCAGAATGGCCGTAAATCCCTGATCTCGCCAGACGTTCTCCAGCAGTCGCTGCATCGAAATGCGCGTCAATGCATCGAGTGCGCCAAGCGGCTCATCGAAGGCGAGTATGCGCGGATGGCTGACCAGCGCGCGCGCCAACGCGACACGCTGTTTCTGCCCGCCGGACAGAACCGCCGGCCACTGAGCCCGTTTCTCGTCGAGGCCGACTTCCTTCAAGGCGTCGTCGGCGCGAATTTTCGCATCGGGTGAATGACGATCTCGGCCAAGACCGACTTCGACATTGGCCAGCACCCGCGCCCACGGCAGCAGGCGCGGTTCCTGAAACATCACACGGACATGGTCGCTCGGCCGGCCTTCGTGGTCGCCGAACTCAATGGTCCCCGCGCTTGGCTCATCCAATCCGCCGATCAGGCGCAAGAGCGTGCTCTTGCCGCAGCCCGATTTGCCGACGATAGCGACAGACTGTCCTGCCGGAATATGAAGGTCGATGCCGCGCAGGACTTCATTGTCGCCGAACGACTTGCGAAGACCGCGAATGGTCAGCGACAGCGCGCGCGAGGGATCGCGCGTTCCGTCCCGCGCCACTTTAGCCTCTCGGATCAGGTCGGCGGCGGCGTTCACCGCTTTTGCATCCGCTGGAGCAAATCGAAATGCCTGCGTCATGTTCACTCTCAATGTTTCTGGAATGCGGGGTGCCAGGACAGCGTGAACCGCTCCAGGACACGTGCGGTCGAGTCGGCGAGTTTCCCGAGCAGCGCGTAGATCAGGATGCTGAGCACCACGACATCGATCAGCATGAATTCGCGCGCCTGCATCGCCATGTAGCCGAGGCCTGACGATGCCGCGATGGTTTCCGCCACGATCAGCGTCAGCCACATGATGCCGAGCGCGAAACGAAGGCCGACGAAGATCGATGGCAGCGCGCCCGGGAAAATCACGCGGCGGAACAACTCGCCGTTACTCATGCCGTAGATACGGCCCATTTCAATCAACTGAGGGTCCACGGTTTTGATGCCGTGCAAGGTGTTGAGATAGATCGGGAAGAACACGCCAAGCGCGACCAGAAACAGCTTGGCCGACTCGTCGATGCCGAACCACAGGATCACCAGCGGGATCAGCGCCAGATGCGGCACGTTGCGCACCATCTGCAATGTCGTATCGGTCAGCTTGTTACTGAGTTGCGACAGGCCGTTGGCAAGACCGAACGCGAAGCCGATGCCGCCGCCGATGGCGAAGCCGACGCTCGCGCGCCAGAAGCTGACCCAGATGTTGCGCCCGAGTTCGCCGGACTGCAGCAACTTCCATCCCGCCAGCGCTACATCGGTCGGCGCCGGCAATACCCGCGCCGAGACGAAGCCAGTCACGCAGGCGATCTGCCACACCAGCAAGATCAACAGCGGGACGATCCACTGCGTCAGACTATCGGCGCGCGGAATGCGAAACCGGCGCGGGCGGGATGGCGATACGGATTCGGCGAGGCTCATGACTGCGATGCCTGCTTCTGCGGACGATAGTCGTTGCCGATGGTTTCGCCGAACGGTCCGGTGTTGACGCGCAGCTGCGTGACATTTGACTGGTTCAGGTTGAGCAGCGGAAACACCAGCTCGGCGAAGCGATAGGCTTCTTCAAGATGCGGATAACCCGACATGATAAAGGTATCGACGCCAACGTCCTGATATTCCTTGATGCGCGCCGCGACCGTCTGCGCATCACCGACCAGCGCAGTGCCCGCGCCACCCCGCACGAGACCGACACCGGCCCAGAGATTCGGGCTGATTTCGAGCTTGTCACGGCGGCCGCCATGAAGCTGCGCCATGCGCTGCTGGCCGACTGAATCCATCCTCGCGAAGATTTTCTGCGCCGCCGCGATGGTGTCATCGGTGACGTATTGAATGAGTTCCTCCGCTGCACGCCAGGCCGCCTCGTTGGTTTCGCGCACGATGACGTGCAGCCGAATGCCAAAGGACAACTCGCGGCCCTTCTTGGCCGCAGCCGCCTTCACGCGCGCGACCTTCTCCGCGACCTGCGCCGGCGGCTCGCCCCACGTCAGATATTTGTCGACGGTGTCGACCGCGACATCGATGCCCGCATCCGACGAACCGCCGAAATACAGCGGCGGACGCGGCGATTGCACCGGCTGAAACAGCAGCCGGCCGTCCTCGATCGAGATGTGCTTGCCCTGGGTGTTCACGGTCTTGCCCGCAAGCAGATCGCTGTAGACGTTCAGGAACTCGCGCGTGACTTCGTAACGCTCGTCATGGTTAAGGAAGATGCCGTCGCCCTTGTTCTCGACCGGATCACCGCCGGTCACGACGTTAATCAGCAGTCGTCCGTTGGTGACGCGATCCAGCGTCGCGGTCATGCGCGCGGCGACGCTCGGCGATTGCAGGCCAGGACGCACGGCAACGAGATAACGCAGCCGTTCGGTCCATGGCGCGACCGCCGAGGCCACCACCCACGAGTCCTCGCAGCTTCGCCCGGTCGGCAGCAGCACGCCGAAGTAACCGAGCTGATCGGCGGCCTGCGCGATCTGGCGCAGATAGTTGAAGTTTACCTCGCGTCCGCCTGTGGTGGTGCCGAGATAGCGGCTGTCGCCGTGGGTCGGCAGGAACCAGAGGATATTTGCGGGAGTTGTGTTCGCACTCATGATCCGGACTTTCTGGCAACGTCGGAAATCTTGATCGCCTTCGGCAGCAGACCGAGCGCGAAGAACGTGTCCGCGACCTGCTGCTGTTCGGCGATCACCTTGTCGTTGATCGGTTTGATGCCGTAGGACTGACGCTTCAGCGCCAGTTCGAGCACCGGCACGGGTAGCCCCACCGACGGACTGAGTTGCTCGGCAACAGCCTTGATGTCACCCTTCGCCCAGTCGTCCACTTCGCTGAGCTGCGCCAGCACCAGATCGACGATCTTCGGATCGGCATTCAGGAACTTCTGCGACGAGAAATAGAACTGATAGTTCGATACAATGCCGGTTCCGTCCGCGAGTGTGCGGGCTTGCGTCGCGACTTCGGCGGCGGCCTGGAACGGATCCCAGATCACCCACGCATCGACCGCGCCTTTCTCGAAGGCCGCGCGCGCATCCGCTGGTGCAAGGAACACTGGCGTGATCTCGGAGTACTTAACGCCCGCCTTCTCCAGCGCCTTCACCAGCAAGTAGTGAACATTGGAGCCCTTGTTCAGCGCGACCTTCTTGCCTTTCAGGTCGGCGATCGTCTTCAGGGGACTGTCTTTTGCAACGAGGATCGCCTCGCCTTTCGGCGCGGGCGGCTCATAGGCGACATACTGAATCGGCGCACCGACGGCCTGCGCGAAAATCGGCGGGGCTTCGCCGGTGTTGCCGAAGTCGATCGCGCCGACGTTGAGCGCCTCGAGCAGCGGCGGACCGGATGGAAACTCGGTCCAAACCACGCTGTAGCCCAGCGCCTTCAACTTCGGCTCCAGCGAGCCCTTGCTCTTGAGCAGCACCAGCTTGCCATACTTCTGGAAGCCGATGCGGACGACCTTGTCCTGCGCCTGTGCCGATGTGACCGGCATGAGCGCCGTAAGGGCCAACGCTGCGGCGGCCGAAGCCGCCAGAGTGAGCTTTGTAAACGCGCGACGTGTGTGCATGGAAATATCCTTGGAAAGAGAGCCGTTGGGGAATGATGACGCGTCAGGTCTGCGCCGGCTTCCAGACGATGTCGCGAACCGCGATCGGCTTCGGGATCAGCCCGATCTTGTGGAAGCGATCGGCGACGCCCTGCTGGGTTTCGATGATGCCCTCGGTCACGGGGCCGATGGCGAAGGACGCGCGATTCGCCGCGAGCGTCTGAATATCCAGCGGCACGCCGGTGATCTCGTGCAGCGATTTCGCGACCGCATCGCGATTCTTCTCCGCCCACGTTGCCGCTGTCGCCAGACCCGCGATCACTTCGCGCAGCGGGCCGGGCTGCCGGTTGGCGAAATCTCGATTCGCTATAAAGAAAGCGTTGGTCTTCGCCACTTCATAGGCATTGATCAGAATGCGCGCATTTTGTTTTTTCTCGCCGATGGCGAAATACGGATCCCACACTGCCCAGGCATCGATGCTGCCGTTGGCGAAAGCAGGGCCAGCGTCCGGCGGCGTCAGATAGACAGGCGTGATATCATTGTAAGTGAGCCCGGCCTTCTCCAGTGTCTGCACGACGATGTTGTGCGCGCTCGATCCCTTGGTGAAGCCGACGCGTTTGCCCTTGAGGTCTGCGATCGTCTTGATGGATGAATTTTGCGGAACCAGAATCCCTTGCCCGTTGCTGATCGGCGACGCAGCCGCATAGACGACGTTGGCGTTCGCCGCCTGCGCGAAGATCGGCGGCGAGTCGCCGACCGCGCCGAAATCCACGCTGCCGTTGCTGATAGCTTCCATCATCGGCGGCCCGGACGTAAACTCCACCCACTTGACCTGGGTGCCGCTCGCGGCGAACCGCTTTTCGAGCGTGCCCTGCTGGCGTGCAATCACCAGAACGCCGGTTTTCTGATATCCAATGCGAACTTCCTTCGCGACAGCCTGCGCACGCGATGCGCCCGATGACGCCGCGATAGCGATTGCCGCCGTCGACAGTTTCAGAAATTTCCGCCGCTCCATGCCCGTCTCCCGAAAATCGAATGCGCTCAGATGCCGCGCTCGTGATGCAGGATGATGGTCATGCGAATTGGTGGTGTCGAGTGCCGCGCAAAAATAGCGATGCCCACACTGCGGCTATGCGTACCATCAATAGAAATATTTCCGGAAGCAGGCCGATTGCAGGCCGATCTTCTGCACAGATTTTGGTCGCACCTGCATCGACGATGGAGAACCAGCTCGGCGGAAACTCAAATCACTCACAGACGTGTGAAGCCGGTGAAATCCTCCTCGCGCATTCATTTCATACAGCGAGACAAAATGAGAATGAAGCGCGCGAAGAACATCATAACTTTGGCAACTCATTATCCGGCTTGTTTCCTAGAGTTGGCGTCGAAGAATTGAAGCACTCACCGCCATCAGGGAACACCAACTCATGAAGCAACACGCCAACAAATTTGGACCGAGGCCAATCGCTGGGTTGCTCGCCGCGGCTTCACTTCTGCTCGCGGCGACGACATCGTTCGCGCAGGACAAGCCCGCTGACCAGATCCGCATCGGACTGCAAAAGTCATCGACGCTGATCGCGGTGCTGCGTGCCAACGGCGAACTGGATAAGGCTCTTGCGCCCCTCGGCGTGAAAGTCTCGTGGCATGAGTTCTCCAGCGGCCTTCCGCTGCTGGAATCGCTGGGCGTCGGCAATCTTGATTTCGGAGCTGACGTCGCCGACACCGTGCCGATCTTCGCGCAGGCGGCAGGCTCGAAGCTTGCCTATGTCGCGGAGGAAAGCGCCTCGCCCGCTGCGCAGGCCATTCTCGTGGCCGGAAATTCACCGATCAAGGAGTTGGCCGACCTCAAGGGCAGGAAGGTCGCCGTGACCAAAGGCGCCGGCAGCCACTACCTGCTGCTCGCTGCGCTCGGCAAGGCCGGGTTGAACTTCAAGGATATCTCGCCCGCCTATCTTGCGCCGGCCGACGGACGAGCGGCCTTTGTCAGCAACAATGTCGATGCCTGGGTGGCGTGGGACCCGTTTCTCACCAGCGCGCAACGGCAATCCGGTGCGAAGGTTCTCAGCGACGGCAGTAACGGCCTCGCCAGCTACAAGCGCTATTACCTCGCCTCCGAGACCTTCGCCGACCGCCGCAGCGACGTGCTGAACATCGTGTTCGCCAAGCTGCGCGACACCGGCAAGTGGGTGAAGGCCAATCCGAAGGAAGCCGCCGCGCTGCTCGCCGGTCTCTGGGGCATCGATGCCGCGACGGTCGAAGAAGCCAATAGCCACCGCAGCTACGGTGTCGGCGCAGTCACGCCTCCGGGTCTCACCGAGCAGCAGAAGATCGCCGACGCGTTCTTCGGCGAAGGGCTGATTCCGAAAAAACTGGACACCACCGCTGTCAAGATCTGGACGCCGAACGCGCCATAAGGTCTTGATGGGCTTATGATCCAGACCGAGCGTTCCGTTACCGGCGAGCTTCCGACAGTTGTCATCGTGGGCGGAGGATATTCGGGCGCGGTGCTGGCGTGGCATCTGCATAACGCCGCGCCGCACCGGCACAACATCATCATCGTTGAGCCGCGCGACGAGATCGGGCGTGGCCTTGCTTATGACAGCCAAGATCCGGCGCATCGCATCAATGTGCCTGCACTGAAGATGAACCTCGACTTCGACGATGAAGGTCATTTCGAGCAATGGCTGATTGCTTCGGGATACCCGGCCCGCGATCCAGCCGCGCAGTTACCCGGCGCACTATTTCCGACCCGCGCGGCCTTTGGCGATTACGTCAACGCGCATATCAGGCAGCTTGGCGGCGCGGTGACGCACATCAAGACAAAGGCGCGCGCCGTTATTCCGGAACAAGGCGGCTATCGCATCGTCTGCGAGAATGGCGACAACCTTCACGCTGACGTCGCAGTCCTCGCCGTCTGCCACACGCCGCCGCAGGTTCCCGCATCGCTCGCGCCATTGCAGGGCCACTCACGATTCATCGCCAACCCCTGGCAGTATGAGGCCCTGCGCGGCATCGCGCCGGAGCATCGCGTGCTGATCGTCGGCACCGGATTGACGATGGCCGACATCGTCGCCTCGCTTGATCGTCAAGGACATCGCGGCCACATCACCGCGGTCTCGCGGCGTGGCCTGCGCTCGCAACCGCACGCCACGTCGCAGATGGAGCCATTCGGCGATTTCATCGAAGATCCGGAACACAGCACGCTGGCGCTGCTGCGCCGTGTTCGCCGCGCCATCGCGGATGCATCACAGGAAGGCCTCACGTGGCATCCGGTGCTCGATCAATTGCGCCTGCAAGGCACCGAAATCTGGCGCGCGCTGTCGCTGCACGAACGCGCCAAGCTAGTTCATCGTCTGCGCCCGTTCTGGGATACCTACCGCTTTCGCATCGCGCCGCAGGTCGATGACACTATCAAGCGCCGGATGGCGGATGGCACGCTGACAGTCGGTGCCGCATCGATCCGCGCGAGCGCAACGCAGGGAAATGGCAATGCCGTCGACCTGCGCCCGCGCCGCAGTCATGAGTGGCGTCGCGAGACGTTCGACGCGGTCGTGATGGCAACGGGTCCCGCGCACGGCACGATATTCGAAACAATCCCCCTGCTAGCCCAGATCGGCGATATCGGCCTCGTCCGCCCCGATCCGCTGGGTCTCGGCATCGACGTCGACCTGCAAAGCCATGTCATTGGCCGCGACGGGCATGTCTCGGAGACCCTGTTCGTGGCAGGGCCACTGGCGCGCGGCACCTTCGGCGAATTGATGGGAGCGCCGGATTTGGCGCGTCATGCGCGCAATATCGCGGAGCATATCGCACAAAATCTCAATCAAGCTGCGACAGAGCCTTGCCTCACCACGGCAACGCGTCCGGCGCATTGATCGCGAGCTTGATGCCCGGTTGTCCTTGACCCGATCCCCCTCGGGCCAAATCATTCGACAAACGCTCCGACGCTGAGCGCTGGGCACGCGATCTGGAAGCTAAGGCTGACAGGGGTGGCTGGGTCACCAGCAATGCCGCAACGATGCTACAGTTACGCTGCTCCGACAATAGCCCGAAGATGCGCCACACTTCCGGCACATCCGGCACTGCTATTTCCGGCGCACCCGACACGATTCGAACGTGTGACCGTCGCCTGAATCAGGGCAACACAGGCTCCAAATCGAGCTTTCAAGGCCTTTCAGACCGTTGCCCGCGCGGGGCCAATCGGCTAAATGGAATGCGCCGCACCCGTAGCTCAGCTGGATAGAGCGTTGCCCTCCGAAG
>JAZKDK010000024.1:0-13120 GCA_040387615.1 Pseudomonadota bacterium
GCACTCGCGGATGCTGGGGAGCGAATGTCAAATCCACTCCACTACTAGGGTTCGATCGCACTTCTGCCGGATCGGAATAGCCGGCAAATTGTGCTAGAATAGGTACGTGGATGCACCGCATCCGGATACGGGAAGAAGGGTTTCGGCATGGCCCTGTTTCGCTTGCCTACGACGACGGCTCCGGCGCTTGCCCCGCGCGGGCACGGGCTGCTGCTGCGCGCGCCACAAATGCCCGACTATCCGCAGTGGAGCGAACTGCGCGAGATCAGCCGGACGTTTCTGACGCCGTGGGAGCCGATCTGGCCGTCCGATGACCTGACCCGTTCGGGATTCCGCCGCCGGCTGCGGCGCTACGCCGAGGATATCGCCGAGGACAGGGCTTATCCCTTCCTGGTGATTCGCGAGAATGACGGCGCGCTGGTGGGTGGGATCACGCTTGCCAATGTGCGGCGCGGGATCGTTCAGGCAGGGACTCTCGGCTACTGGATCGGCCAGCCTCATGCAGGCAAGGGCTATATGACCGCAGCGCTCCGGGTGCTGCTGCCGACCCTGTTCGGCGAGCTCAACCTGCACCGCATCGAGGCCGCCTGTATCCCGACCAATCAGTCCTCGATCCGGGTTCTCGAGAAATGCGGCTTCGCCCGCGAGGGGCTGGCGCGGCGTTACCTCTGTATCAACGGGGTCTGGCAGGACCATTGTCTGTACGGTCTGCTGGATGAGGATTTCCGGGGTTAACCAGCGTGCCGAAGCGTGGCCTTGCGCCTTTGGTTCGCCGCCTTTGCCCTGCTATAAGGCCGTCTCGTGTGGTGGTTCGCAAGTACGCATCGAGGCGAACTTCGGATTCAGGACACTAGGTTCCTTTCTGATCTTTGGGCCAACTGGAAGCAATGATGGCGGGTGGCAGGCGTTTGAAGCGCGCAGCAATGGCTGCGCTGGCCGTGGCGGCAACGACAGCGCTGTCCGGCTGCGGCGGCGGCAGCATGTTCGGCGGGTCGTCCGGCAGTTCATCGACCGGTTCGTCAAGTTCGATCGGCAGCAAGTTCAGCCAGATGTTCGGCTCGAACTCGCAGGAAGCCAGCACGGCCTCCAGTCCGTCAACGCAGACGACGCAGAACAGCGATCTTACGTGTCCCAGCGTCGCGATCCGTTTCGGCGCGTCCACGCTCAGTGTCGGTGCGCCCGGCAAGCCGGCCTCCGGTAACGATCTGCGCTATCAGGGATCGATCACCCGCACCGCGCGGGACTGCAACTTGCAGAACGGCCAGGTGACGGTGCGAATCGGCATTATGGGCCGGATCATCTCCGGGCCTGCGGGCGCGCCGCCGACGGTCGATGTGCCGATGCGCGTCGCGGTTGTGCAAGAAGGTGCGCCGGAGAAGGTCATCGTCACCAAGGCGTTCCGGACCACCGTGACGATGGAAGGCGAAAACACCGAATTCAGCCTCGTCGCCGAGGACATTGTCTATCCAGCGCCGACCGAAGCTGCCAACGACAAATACATCTTCTATATCGGGTTCGATCCGGCGGCCCTGAAGCCGGAGCCCGCCGGGCGCAAGCGGAAGAAATAACGCGCCACATGATCGGACAACAAAAAGCCGGCCTCGAATGAACGGGGCCGGCTTTTTGTTGTGATCGTGTGAGCTGTCAGTTCAGCTTGCTGCGAACGTCCTGGATGCCCTTGGCGATCAGGCCATCGGCGACCGAGCCCTTGACCGACTGCGTCATGATCGAGGACGCGGCAGTCACGGCGGCTTCGGCAGCGGCGGCGCGGACATCGGCAATCGCCTGGGTTTCGGCCTGGGCGATCTTGCTTTCCGCCGTCTTGGTGCGGCGGGCGACGAAATCTTCCATCTTCACCTTGGCTTCGGCCGCGATGCGCTCGGCTTCGGCCTTGGCGTTGATGATGATGTCCTGCGCTTCACGCTCGGCGCTGGCGCGGCGGGCACGATACTCGGCGACAAGTTTCGTGGCCTCTTCCTTGAGGCGACGTGCGTCGTCGAGTTCTTTCTTGATGCGATCGCGGCGGTGATCGAGCGCCTGCAGGATGGTGCGGTGGACACCGAAGTAGCCGAACACGCCCATCAGGAGGACGAAAGCGACGGCGACCCAGAATTCTGCTTGGAACATCGTCGTTATCCCTTCAAGGACGCATCGACGGCGCTATCGACAGTCTTGCTGTCGGGCGCGACGCCGGTGAGACGCTGAACGATTGCCGTTGCAGCGTCCGATGCGATCGAGCGGACGTTGCCCATCGCGGTTGCGCGCGTTGAGGCGATGGTCTTTTCGGCATCGGCCAGTTTGGCTGCGAGGCTGGTCTCCAGCGCCTTGCGGTCGCTTTCGGCCTGCGCGTTCAGCTTGTCGCGCGTCTCGGATCCGATGGCCTGAGCCCGCGCCCGCGCATCGGCAAGCTCGGTTTCATAAGCCTTCAGAGCCTGATCGGACTCGTCTTTCAGCTTCTGCGCCTCGGCGAGATCGTTTTCGATCACGCCTTCGCGGTTCGAGATAATGCCGCCGACGCGCGGAAGCGCGAACTTCGACACAATGAAGTAAAGCAACGCAAAGGCGATCGCGAACGACACCAGCTGCGAGGCAAACGTCTCCTTCTGGAAAGGCGGAAAACCCGCCTTGCCATGTCCGTCTGCCGCGGTGTGGGCGGTCGTGCCCTTTGCAGTGCCCTGACCCGTCGCCATGAGCGTCTCCTGTTGGCGTCAGCCGCGGTGCGTTAACGGCCCCGCGGCGTACGCATCATCTGAAATCAGACGGCGAACAGCAGCAGCAGCGCGACGAGCAGCGAGAAGATGCCGAGCGCTTCCGTCACGGCGAAGCCGAAAATCAGGTTCGCGAACTGGCCCTGCGATGCCGACGGGTTGCGAAGCGCGCCGTTGAGGAACTGGCTGAAGATCATGCCGACGCCGATACCTGCGCCGCCCATGCCGAGACAAGCGATGCCGGCGCCGATGTACTTTGCTGCAACTGGATCCATGGTGAAACTCCTTCTTGGGATGTTGGTGTCAGTGGATGAGTAAAATCCGGCCAGTGTCTGAGGTCAGTGTCCGGGATGAAGTGCGTCGTTGAGGTAGATGCAGGTCAGGATGGTGAAGACGTAGGCCTGCAGGAAAGCCACGAGAATTTCGAGGCCGGTGAGCGCGGTCGTCATCGCCAGCGGCAATATCGAACCGAAAATGCCCACAGCGCCGAGCGCGCTCAGCGACGTTACGAATCCCGCAAACACCTTGAGGGTGATGTGACCTGCCAGCATGTTCGCGAACAGACGCACGGAGTGGGACACCGGCCGCGACAGGAACGAGATCACCTCGATCACCATGATGAGCGGCAGGATATAAAGCGGAATGCCCGAGGGCACGAACAGCTTGAAGAATTTGAAGCCGTTCTTGTAGAGGCCGTAGAGCAGCACGGTCAGGAACACCATCAGCGCCAGCGCCAGCGTCACGATGAGGTGGCTGGTCACGGTGAAGGTGTAGGGAATGATGCCGATCATGTTCGCGGTCAGAATGAACATGAACAGCGAGAACACGAAGGGGAAGAACTTCATGCCTTCGTCGCCGACGCTTTCTCTCAGCGTGTTTCCGACGAATTCATAGGACAGTTCCGCGACGGACTGGAAACGATTCGGAACGAGAAGGCGTCCGGCGCTGCCACCGATCATCAGCAGCGATACGACGGCGACCGCGCCGAACATGTAGGCCGATGAGTTGGTGAACGCGATCTCCTGCCCGCCAATGTGGCCCAGCGAGAAGATCTTGTGGATCTCAAATTGATGGATCGGATCGGCCATCCACGTTCGTCTTTCATCTTTGCCGGCGTGCCGGACAGTAACACCCGCCAGCGAACTGGCTTGAAATTCAAAGCGATTCCCAGGACCGGTCGCGGGACCTTGTCAGGAGCGATCGGACGCGTCGCGGTTTGCAACGCCGGCTGCCCGCATCACGTTGATCACGCCGGCGGTGAAGCCGAGCAGAAAAAACACGATCAGACCCCAGGGGGAAGTCGACAAGAGACGGTCGATGCCCCAGCCAATGACCGCTCCGACAACGACACCTGCAATCAATTCGGAGGAGAGGCGAAACCCCCGGGCCATCGCTGATGCGTTGGCGGAGGCTGCCCCGCTTCCTGACTGATCTGTCTGGTTCTTGCGATCTTTCCGGAGGTCGGAAAGCCGATGATTCAGACGGGCGAGCCTTGCGGAGAGCGCAGCTTCGTCGGCAGGCGGTTTGTCTCGTTCCCCCTCGCCGCGACCGTTGTTGTGCGTGCCGTTCGCCATTGCTGTCGACACCCACCCCCGTCGCGCGATTTCAGAGAAAAACGCCCCGCCACCCACGGAAACCGCGCGGACCATACTGACGGCATACGGTCAAGTCAAGATTGGCTGATTGACAGGTATCGCTTTGAAATAACTTGCGAAATCTGAGAAAAAATCCAACCGCTGTGCGCACTCGCCGCACTGCGATAATCGTGACACACAATGTTGCGCCTCTCGGTGCGCTTTGGCGCGGTTGTGATAAGACCGAAGCCTCCTGAAATCGTGCAGCCGGAGGACCGATGGCGCGCCAGATTGACTATTACTTTTCGCTGCAATCGCCATGGGCTTACATCGGACATGCGCTGTTTCAGGACCTCGCGGCCACGCATCAGCTGAAGGTCAACTACAGGCCGGTTCTCCTGATCGAAGTTTTTTCCGAGACGGGCGGTTTGCCGCTGGCGAAGCGTCATCCGGCACGGCAGCGTTATCGGATGGTGGAGTTGCAGCGCTGGCGAGAAAAACGCGGTCTCAAGTTCAACTACAAGCCAAAGTTTTTTCCGGGCGACCCTCGGCTCGCCGATGGGGTCGCGGTTGCCGCCGTGGCCGCAGGACTTAATCCCGAGCCGTTTATGCGACGCGCCTTTTCGGGCTTATGGGAGCAGGAACTCAATCTCGCGGATCCGGTGACCGTGGCCAGGATTGCCGATGAAGCTGGGCTGCCGGGGGAGAAGCTTGTCGCCCATGCAGTCTCGGACGAGATCGGCGCTGCTTATGAGCAGAACCGCCAGGATGCCATAGCGGCTGGCGTCTTTGGTTCACCTTGTTGGGTTCTCGACGGCGAGGTTTTCTGGGGACAGGACCGGATCGAATTGCTCGCCGACGCGTTGAAATCCGGCCGCAAAGCCTACACCTCTGACGTCTGAGACGAAGACGGGGACGATTGCGCGGGAGGGCCGAGCTCATGCGTCCAGATAAGATGATTGTTGAAGCCTTCGCCACGACCGCGATCCGTACGACCGGTTTTGCTGTGATGGCATTGGCGGCGACGTTGATGTTCGGTCACGACGCGCGTGCGCAGGCAGCGCCCGATACCGAGAATGGCCGTTACACATTGTCACCGGTCACGGACGGATTCCTCCGGCTCGATACGCGTAACGGTGTGGTGTCGATCTGCACCAACAAGAGCGGCTGGATCTGCCGGCTGGTGCCGGACGAGCGTGCTGCGCTCGATACCGAAATCGGCCGGCTTCAGGCCGATAACAAGCAATTGCGTGAGCAACTGGCCCAGCGCGATTCCGTCACCGGTAAGACCGACGCGCCGCTCGCGAAGGAAGATTCAAAAAAGAGCGCGCAGGCGTCGCCAGACAGCAAGGCATCGCCCGACCGGAAGATCGAGCTGCAATTGCCGCCCGAGCACGAAAAGCTGCTGGCGCTGATCGACCGGGTCTGGGATCGCCTGATCGAGATGGCGGTTCGTCTTCAGAAGCGGTTGTCCGAAAAGATCTGAGCGAATGCAGTTCGAAACAAAATCGGCCGCGGAGCGATCCGCGGCCGATGTGTTTGGATGGAAAGGTCAGGCGGCGCGTGCCGCCTGACCTTCAATCGTTACTTGGTGATGTCGACGTCCTTGGTTTCCGGCAGGAAGAAGAAGCCGACCACCACGGTGATCAATGCGAAGATCACCGGGTACCAGAGACCTGAGTAGATATCGCCGGTCGATGCCACGATCGCGAACGATGTCGCGGGCAACAGACCGCCGAACCAGCCGTTGCCGATATGATAGGGCAGCGACATCGACGTGTACCGGATCTTGGTCGGGAACAGTTCGACCAGCATCGCCGCAATCGGGCCGTACACCATCGTGACGAAGAGCACGAGGACGAACAGCAGTCCGATGATGGCCGCCACCTGCGGCCGGAAGATATCGAACGGGTTCGACATCTTCACAAGCGTCGGGTTTGCACCGGGCTTCGGATAACCGGCAGCCTGGAGGGCTGCGGTCGCGCCAGCGTTAGATGCTGCTGGCGTGGTGTAAGGCACGTCGGTTCCGTTGATCTTGATCGCGACTGGCGAGCCTGCCGGACCGGCAACGGTGTCGTACTTGACCGAAGACTTCGCAAGGAAGTCGCGGGCAAGATCGCAAGGTGCCGAGAACACGCGGGTGCCGACCGGGTTGAACAGATCGCCGCAGCCCTTCGGATCGGCAACAACCGAAACCTTCACGGTTTCGATGGCCTTTTCCAGCTGAGGATTGGCGTTGCTGGAGATCATGCGGAAGATCGGGAAGAAGGTCAGCGCCGCGATCAGGCAGCCTGCGAGGATGATCGGCTTGCGGCCGATTTTATCCGACAAGATGCCGAACACGATGAAGAAGCCGGTGCCGAGCAGCAGCGACCACGCGATCAGAAGGTTCGCGGTATAGCCGTCGACCTTCAGGATCGATTGCAGGAAGAACAGCGCGTAGAACTGGCCCGTGTACCAGACCACGCCCTGGCCCATCACGCCGCCGAACAATGCGATCAGCACGATCTTGGCGTTGCTCCAGCGCGCGAAGGATTCGGTCAATGGCGCCTTCGAGCCCTTGCCCTCGTCCTTCATCTTCTGGAACACCGGCGATTCGTTCAGCTTCAGCCGGATCACGACGGAAACGCCGAGCAGCACGACCGAGAGCAGGAACGGAATGCGCCAGCCCCATGCTGCGAAGTCTGCTTCACCCAGGATCGTACGGGTGAACAGAATGACGAGCAGTGACAGGAACAGGCCGAGCGTAGCCGTGGTCTGAATGAACGACGTGTAGTAGCCGCGCTTGCCGGGAGGCGAGTGCTCCGCGACGTAGGTGGCTGCACCGCCGTACTCACCGCCGAGCGCGAGGCCCTGCAGCAGGCGCAGGATGATCAGGATGATCGGAGCCGCGATGCCGATGGTGGCTGCGTTCGGGAGCAGGCCGACGATGAAGGTCGACAGGCCCATGATGAGGATCGTGACGAGGAAGGTGTACTTGCGGCCGACGATGTCGCCGATGCGGCCGAACACGATGGCGCCGAACGGGCGAACCAGGAAGCCTGCGGCGAACGCAAGCAGCGCGAAGATGTCACGGGTGGCTGGCGGATAGGCGCTGAAGAACTGCGCGCCGATGATCGCGGCCAGCGAGCCGTAGAGGTAGAAATCGTACCATTCGAAGACTGTGCCGAGCGATGACGCGAAGATGACGAAACGTTCGTCCTTCGTCATGCCGCCCGTCCGCGGCGAGGTTGTAGTCATAGTGGCCATTTCGATGCTCCCCAAAAAAACGTTGCTGGTAAAATCGCCCCTGCGCGCCGTTCTTTGGCCGGCTCATAAGCGCGAGAAGTTCGCAAACAAGGTAACATCGGCGTGAAACTTCGCCCTATAAGACTTTTGGCCCAGCAAACAGCGAAAGGGTGGCACCTTGCAGTGCACAATCTTCGCGTTAAGCACACGGACCGCTTTTCGTTTCAGACCATGGGTTGCAAGACTAAACACGACAGTAAACACTGGAAAAACCAACGAAGCCGTCAGGCTTACTCAGCATTCTGCAAGCGGGATAAATGACCAGCGCTGCCAGCACGCATCTTGTCGTCGCCGACGATCACCCTCTCTTTCGCGATGCTCTGCGACAAGCGGTCGCGACCGTCGTCGCGACGGCCCGGATCGATGAGGCGGGATCGTTCGAGGAACTGACGGCGCTGCTCGACCGCGAATCCGACGTCGATCTGATCCTGCTTGACCTTTCGATGCCGGGAATTAGCGGCTTTTCCGGCCTGATCTATCTGCGTGCTCAGTTCCCGGCGATTCCGGTGGTCATCGTGTCCGCCAGCGACGACGCTGGAACCATCCGCCGCTCGATGGACTTCGGGGCGTCCGGCTTCATCCCGAAACGGTTTGGCGTCGAGACCCTGCGCGAGGCCATCGGCAAGGTGATGAACGGAGACGTCTGGGTACCGGCCGACGTCGATCTCTCCGTGGCAGCCGACCCCGACATGACGAAGCTGCGCGACCGCCTGGTGACGCTGACGCCGCAGCAGGTCCGGGTGCTGATGATGTTGTCCGAAGGCCTGCTCAACAAACAGATCGCCTACGAACTCGGTGTTTCGGAAGCCACCATCAAGGCGCATGTCTCCGCGATCCTGCAGAAGCTCGGTGTCGAAAGCCGGACGCAGGCGGTGATCGCCGCCGCCAAGATCGCGGGCGGAGAGTGGAAGCAGTCCGACCCGGCAAGGTAGCGGCGCGGCCAGGCCGCTTCTGTATCCGCGACACTCAAAACACCAAGTTGAAGGCAATCGATCATGGTTGAGGCGGTGATCTGGGATTTTGGCGGGGTGCTCACCACGTCGCCGTTTGAGGCCTTCGCGCGGTTTGAGAAGGAACGCGGCCTTCCCGCCGATATTATCCGGCGCACCAACGCTGCGAACCACTTCGAGAATGCATGGGCGAAATTCGAGCGCGCCGAAGTGGATCTCGACACCTTCGACAAGCTGTTCGCCGCCGAATCGCTTGCGCTTGGCGCCGAGGTGCGCGGCCGCGATGTCGTGCCGCTGCTGTCCGGCGATCCACGTCCGGAGATGGTCGAAGCGCTGCGGCGGGTGAAGCAGCATTTCAAGACCGGCTGCATCACCAACAATCTCCCCGCCAACGCTATCGGCAGTTCCAGTGGCCGTGCGCTCTACGTCGCGGAGACGATGGCGCTGTTCGATCATGTCATCGAGTCGGCAAAGATCGGCCTGCGCAAGCCCGACCCGCGCATTTATCGGATGATGGTTGATGCGCTCGGCGTCGATCCGAAGAATTGCGTCTATCTCGACGATCTCGGCGTCAACCTGAAGCCGGCGCGCGAGATGGGCATGACCACCATCAAGGTGATCGACGGTCCTCAAGCCATCGCAGAACTGGAAGCGGCAACGGGACTGACGCTTGCCTGATCTCTGAGTGCGTCGACAAACGCTCTCTATTCCGCCGCCACCATTTGCTGCGCTCGCCATTGTCCGAGCAGCGCCCGCAGGGCCGCAGGCTTGACCGGCTTGTTGAGCACGACGATGCCTTCCTCACGCGCGGCATCACGAACATGCGGACTACGGTCGGCAGTAATCAGGATCGCGGGAATTGCGTCGCCAAATCTCTGGCGGATGTCACGGATCGCCGCGATGCCGTTGCCGCGATCGAGATGATAGTCGACCAGAAGACCGGTGACGCGCTCGTCGGTCGCCGCGATCGCTTCCGCGGCCGCGGCCGGATCAACGGCGGCGATCACCTTGGCGTCCCAGCCGGTCAGCAACGTCTTCATGCCGTCGAGAATGGCGCGATCGTTCTCGATGCAGACAATGAGAGTGCCGCTCATCGGCGCCTTCGAAGAGATGTTAGCGCCGGCCAGCGCGCCCGTATGCGTCACGGTCTTGGCGATCGGCATCGTCACGGAGAAATGTGAACCGCCGCTGTGGTTCGACCCGACCACGATGCCATGGTCCAGCACACGGGCGAGTCGCTCCACGATTGACAGTCCGAGGCCCAGTCCGCGTGCGATTCGCGCGCCCTGATCGAGCCGGTGAAATTCCTTGAAGATTTCGGTGCGCTTCTGGACCGGAATTCCGACCCCGGTATCGTAAATTGCGATCTCGAGGGATGTCCCCTTGCGGCGGCAGCCGATCAGAACGCGCCCCTTCGGCGTGTACTTGATGGCGTTTGAAATCAGGTTCTGCAACAGCCGGCGCAGCAGCACGCGATCCGACGACACCGGCAGCGAACACGGCACGAAGGTCAGCTTCAACTTCCGCGCTTTCGCGATCGGCGCGAACTCGACCTCAAGCGAGCGCATCAGGTCGCTCATGCGGAAGCTGGAGATTGACGGCGTCATGGCCCCGGAATCCAGCCGCGAGATATCGAGCAGCGCGCCGAGAATTTCTTCGATGGCCTCCAGCGAGTCGTCGATGTTGCCGACGAGGCGGGCGTCTTCGCCGCCGTCCTGCCGCTCCACCAGGCTGGTGACATAGAGGCGCGCTGCGTTGAGCGGCTGCAGGATGTCGTGGCTGGCGGCCGCGAGGAAGCGGGTCTTTGAGATGTTGGCCTCTTCGGCGGTGCTCTTGGCCAGCGCAAGCTCGCTGTTGAGCCGGGTCAGCTGTTCGGTGCGCTCACGGACGCGCTTCTCGAGCGTGGCGTTGGCGCGCTCCAGCGCCTCCGCCGCCTCGAAACTCGGCGTGATGTCGGAAAAGGTGATGACCAGCGCGCCGCCCGGCATGCGGTTGGCGCGAACCTCCACAACCATGTTGCGATCAATCAGCCGCTCCAGATAGGGCTCGCCCTCGGTGGTGTAGGCGATAAGCCGCCGTTGCAGCGCCGCTGGATCGGCGGCCGCATCCGGCTGTCCGTTGCTGCCGATGAATTCGAGAATCTCCACCAGCGGAATACCGATCTGCGAGTACTGCGCCGGCAGGTCGAGAATCTCGCCGAACTGCTGGTTCGAGGTGATGAGTTGAAGCTCCGTATTGAACACCGCAATACCCTGCCGGACGTGGTTGAGCGCGGTTTGCAACATCTCGCGGTTGAAATGCAGCGCGGTGTGCGCATCGTCGAGCAGTTTCAGCGCGGCCTTGGCGGACACCGCGCGCTTGCGCAGCAGCAGCGACAGCACGAGGCGCGAGGAGGCCGCACCGATCGACGACGCGATCAGATGTTCGGCGTGGCGCAGCAGACGGAAATCGGCGGGAGCCGCGCGATCGATATTGATGTGATGGGTCGTGGCGAAGGTTTCGAACGACAGCAGCGCGCGCTCGGGACCGAGATACTGCGCGACGGTGCTGAGCAGATCCTGCACCGTCACCGTCGTGCGCCAGCGCCGGAAGTTCGGCGCAATCGGCGCCAGTTCGCTCGGCACGAACAGGTCGGCCTGGACCCGTTCGATCGATGTCGGCTGGCGGAGCAGCGACAGCACGATGTAGGTCAAGAGGTTGAGCGAAAGGCTCCAGAACACGCCATGGATCAGCGGCGCCATTTCGGTGCCGAGCAATGCGCGGGGCCGAAGTGCCGCGATGCCGAACAGTCCTTCTTTCAGCCAGACCGCGCCGCGCGGGTCGACGTCGGCGAAGCTCGGCAGAAACAGCGTGTAGGCCCATACCGCGAATCCGACCAGCATGCCGCCCATCGCGCCGCGCGCGGTCGCGCGCCGCCAGAATAATCCGCCGAAAAATGCCGGCGCGAGTTGGGCAACGGCGGCGAATGACAGCAGCCCGATGGCGGCAAGCTGCGCATTCCCCAGCGCGTGATAATACAGGTAAGCCATCGCCATGATGACGAAGATCGCGACGCGCCGGACCTTGAGCAGGAAGCCGCCGAAGTTCGCCTTGCCGCCCTGCGACGACGACGGCCGCCGTTTCAGCACCAGCGGCACCACGATGTCGTTCGACACCATGATGGCGAGCGCGACGCATTCCACGATCACCATAGCGGTGGCGGCGGACAGGCCGCCGATAAACACGATCACGCTGAGCCAGACGGCCTTGGCCTCGACCGGAAGTGCCAGCACGTACATATCGCTGTCGGATGCGCCGAACGGAAAGGTGACGAGACCGGCGATGGCGATCGGAATCACGAACAGGTTGATCGCGATCAGATAGAGCGGGAACAGCCAGCGCGCGCGGCGCACCTCGGCCTCGGTCGAGTTCTCGACGACGCTGACGTGGAATTGCCGCGGCAGCAGCATGATCGCCAGAAACGACAGCAACGTCATGGCGAGGAAGTTGCCGATCGACGGCGTGGCCTCAATGGCGCGCACCGCCTCCGGCGTTTTCATCGCACGTTCGATCAGTTCGGTCGGCCCGAACATGATGAATGTCACGAACACGCCCGCTGTGATGAAGGCCACCAGCTTGACCAGCGATTCCGTCGCGATTGCCAGCATCAGCCCGTGCTGGTGTTCGGTGGCGTCGGTCTGACGCGTGCCGAACAGCACGGCGAAGGCGGCGAGCGTAATGGTGACGATGAAGGCGATGTCGCCGACATAAGGGATGCTGGAAACGTCCTGATCCTGATTGAGGATCGTTTCCAGCGATGACGCGACGGCCTTCAATTGGAGCGCGATGTAGGGCACCGAGCCGATGATGGCGATGGCGGCGGCGGTGGCGGCGACGGCCTGGCTCTTGCCGTAACGTGCGGCGATGAAGTCGGCGATCGAGGTGATGTTCTGCGATTTCGCCAGTTGAATGACGCGCATCAGCAGCGGCGTGCAGAACGCGATCATCAGGATCGGGCCGACATAGATCGCGAGAAACTCGACGCTGGTTCGCGTCGCAAGTCCGACCGAGCCGAAGAACGTCCAGGACGTGCAGTAGATCGCGAGCGACAGCGGATAGATGATGGTGCCGAGGCGGCCACGCTGTAGCTGCGTCAGCCGCTCACCATAGCTCGCGACAACGAACAGAAGGCCGATGTAGCCGAAAGCGGCTGCGATCACGCCCCAGTCATGCAGCATCGAAACTCGCCTGTTTTCGTTTTGGCATGATCCTCTCCGAAAACCGGGTCCCGCTTTTCGGGATCATGCCCGTGGTCAACGTCCGGTTGCGACCTTAGCCCGGTCCGCGATCGTTCGCATCCGAACTCCCGCAAACCTTTGCTTGGGTTGGCAGATGAGCCGAATCAGCGTATACACGTAAAAGTTGCATTACGGATGTAGTGCACCGCAAGGAGCCGGCCGATGGGTCAGATGCTGCCTTTCTCGACACGGGATGCCCCGGTCGTCGTCGTCGTGGATGACGATCCCTCGGTTCGCGATGCCCTTCTGCTGTTGCTGCGCATTGACGGGTTCGAGGCAAAGGCGTTCGGGGACGGCGAGTCGTTCGTTGAATCGCTGCAAAC